>DAIOEK010000001.1:0-98750 GCA_036746315.1 Anaerolineaceae bacterium
AGTTGATCCATTTTTATCTCCTGTGGATTATGAAAATCCCAACCCTTTTTCCTTTAGAGACACCCATCGTGATAATCCAATGACCAAATGGTCTAGGACTGACACATCCAAAAGTTTGCCGGCTTGGACAATGGCATTACGCTTTCCATAAGAAAGCAATGGCACGTGATTTGGGAGGCACCGTTTTCAATACACAAGTGGGGGATTATGTCAGGGCTGTTCCATTATGGCGGCAATATCATCCATACCTTTGCCACAGCCTTCCTCAGTTCTGTCGTATCCTGGCCACTTGGGGTCACCTCGAATTTGTGGACGCAGGTTTGGGGATTCGTTTATGGAGAGTTTAAAGGCTTTCCGAAAAAAGTGTACTTTTTTGTGTTCGCCGGGTTTGCTTTCTATTTGATTGGTGCATTTTTCATGGCACTGTAATATCGAAGCAAATTAAATAAAAAACCACTGAGAATGATGAAATCTCAGTGGTTTTTGTTTGTTACTATTTGAATCTGAGTATTTTTATCGGCGCAAGGTATGGGATGCCAATTATCCCGGCGGAGAATTTCTTGACGGGGTAAGGACTCCCCGCGTAATAGTAGTTGCCCCCGGTGTTATAGATTTTCAGCACCAGGTGGTTGGACTTTGCCTTGAGCAGGTCCGCAGGGAGGATCATTTCATAAGGAGACCATGACAGGCAGCCAAGTGACTGACCATTCAGGGTGATCTCGGCCGAGGATACGATATTGGGAAAGATGATTTTCCAATCCCACTCCGCCCGATTGATCGCGCCCGGTTCCATGTCGAAGTGCGTCGTATAAATACCCTCGCCGGCATAATCCTCGAAGCCCTGGGTTTCCCAGCCTTGTTGCATACTGATACTGGTCGGTTTGCTCATGGAGGGCGTCTTAAAATCCCAGGTGGAATTCAAAAGAATTTTCTCCGGCAGTGTCGGAATGACCAGCTTTTCTTTTTGAAGTGTGTTATCTTCCGCGTGTAGGATGAACTCAAATTCCCCAGGCTGATCGCCTTCTATTTTTATCGTCGCCTGACCGTCTTTGGTTGTGGCATCCAGAACCTTAAAGGGGGATGATGCAAGGTGTGTTGTCTTGCGTTCTTTGGACGGGCCATCAAACACCAGGCAGGCTATTTCACCGGGCTCCAGGTCCACCCATACAGTTGTGGATTTATCCCCTTCCACATACCAAAGCCATTCCTTTCGTTGACCGGTCGTAACATCCCACTTTTCGATATTTATGTTGGGTTGCGGGACTTTTATTTCGATCCTATTCCGTTGCTTTCCATCGTTGAACATTGCCGCCAGCGACGAAGTGCCGCTCTGTCCCATCCACGACCAGATTTGACCAGCCTGCTTTGGATCCATCATAACCATTGGTCTGTCCTGCTCGGCAGACCGGATGAAAGCGATGATTTTTTCCACGTCTGTTTCTGCGTTAGGACAATAGATCACATTCTTGTTTTTATCAACAAGTTCGGCAAATCGTTTGCTGACGATTCCGGGTTCGGGGTCTTCGATCGTTCCGGATGGTATTGCTCCACTGAGGATCAGCTTTCCGCCGGATTTTACAAAATTAATGATGGCGTTGACTTTTGCCATGTCTTTCAGGAATTTCACCCCTGGAAGAACCAGGATTCGGTAAGAATTGCTGCCTGTTGTTATCATGCCCGGTTTTGATTGTTCGAAGCCGAGGCGTTGTTCTTCAACAATGTCAAACCCCATACCAAACTCAAGCAGTTTCTGGTGCCAGACTCCGCTTTCTTTTCCAAGCACCCCATCCGTTTCTTCAACCTGAAAGGTGGAAATTGGATAAAGCACGGCGATATCAGCAATTGGTTTGGCGCGGTAAATAAAGGAACTCAAATGCGAGATCTCACGGGCAAAGTTTTGGTGATGTTTAAACCATGGCTCGTAGTTGACCGCCGGTGCGAAATCAAACCTGGAACTGGACAACAATTCATACTTACCTGCCTGGTCTGTTAAATAAAACCCGTGGAAGATGAATTGCTTGGTGCCAAAGAATGTATGCCGCAGAGCCTGTGCTCGCATTTCCTCATAGGTCAGGTTCCAATGACCAATGGCACCGGGGAATTCTTTGGAAGGATAAAAATAGTATTGCTCAAGGTAGCAGCCATGTTTGCCGTCTGAACGTGCAACGGAATCTCCGAACTTGGCATCGATTTGCGGGTTGGAATTGTAGGCATCCACCGTGGAGATGTCTTTGTAATGCCCGATTGCAAAATAGTCGCCGCCGAAATCCGTCCGCTGGTCAACCACATGATACCCGCCGTAGACTCCCCACACTCCCAGGAAGCTGAACAGTTCGTGCCCCGCGAAGAGCAGACCGTTTTTATGAGACCAATCCGAGATTTGACCAAGGAAATACTCTCTAGCCAATCTACCATATGTGTTGAAGAAATCCCCCCGCATTTTGGCAGTAAAAGAAGATTCCGGCAGGATGAAGGAGAGCCACGCCAGTTCAATCGGATAATTATGCTCCTTGAGGAATACTTCGTGCAGCCCTTCGTCATACATCAGGCTGTTTTTGATATTTCCTTCTTTTTGTTTCCAGGTGTAAAACCCGGCATGAGGATGGTCCATGAACATGCAGAAAACGGTTTTGCCAAAAAATTCTCCAGCTGCTTCTTTATACGGTTCATACCCCACTTCAATAAACCGGCTGGTGGCATCCCTGTTCAGGTAATTGATGTGCCGCGAAGTCAAACATCTGCCGGCCACAAATGCGGTGATTTGTTTTCCTTTTAGATCATCATTGGGTAATTTAATTGTGATTCTGCATGCATCAATTCCATCGGATTGAATTTCGCAATATTTACTCAAATCCTCAAAATTGTCCTGCGGAGAAAGCGGATCGGATGACGGGTAAGCCACCACCGACACCACCTTCCAGTCTCCCCATTTCGGGGTACCGCCTTCGTATGTCCAGCGCCCCTGCGGGCCGCCCAGGGTGTCACCCATCAGTGTTTTGATGTTTGAGACTTCCAGCACTGTATCTTTGCCTTTGATAACGGCAGAGGTCCAAAACAGTTGACGGTCGCGGAATTCATCGTGACCATTAACCGTCAACCCGCCTGCATGTCCACTGTTCCAGTTGTAGTCATCATAAATGCCTGCTTTCAAGCCAAGCCTGTCAGCCTGTTGGATTGCATAACGATAGGCAGCCAGATATTCCTTACTTAAATATTGCTCAATCGGAAATGCCAGGCGCGCCTGGATATAAAAGGTATGAAAACCGGCATCCAGCATTTGCTGCAACTGGGTGTCGATTTCTTCGTGGGTAGGGATCCGCTGCCAGAACCAGTAATTTGCTGGTTGAAAATCCGGAGTTGGATTAATAAACTTGTCGTAATATGAATCGTCAATCATGATTTTAGCCTTTCATTTGCAGGTTAAAACACAAATAGCAATTGCAAAAACAATCACCAACATGAATTAGTTTGTAGGTAATTTGGAGAGTCGGAAGAAAATTCTGTATTGATTATATCATGTTGGGTGTCTGATGGTACCAGGCATATCATGAGACAGTTGCGAACTGCGCATAGCAAAAAAGATCTGAGCGTGATTACAAAGCCAGTGTAATTTTCATTCCTTGGAATTTGATCTTTTTACCAAGATAACCTTCAAATTGAGCGCCTGAATCTTATTGAGGACACCGATAAGGGCAGCTTGGTCAGCAATCTTTCTGATCAAGGTCGTTTTCTTTTCCAAGTAATAGTGAATGACCATTCCGTCAAACCAATCGGACCACTGATCTGGAAGTTGCCCTTCAACCTGTATCTCGTAATCAGACTCGGCTCTCATGATTTCAACAAAGGGGAAAGATTTTTTGCCCACATGCGGATCGCTTGCCAATCCCGATGATCGCCTTCCTCCCATATCCCGGCCAAAACAACCAGCCGCATCGCCAGGACATTGAACGAAAATGGAACTTTGGAGAAATCCAAAGCACCGGCAAAGTAACCTTCACTGACCGGGGTTGCCAGGTTTCGCACCGGACTCATCCAATCTTTAAGCCCTTCGCGGTATTGATTCGAGTTCGCCATCGAAAGTGTGATGCATACCATGAAGGCAGCGAATGGGATGCCGGCGAGTTCAGACCTGTGTGCCCGCATAAATTGCATGGCTTCAGGTAACCATTTTTGCCCATGAATGGCGCTGCCAGCCACCACTGCCCGGTAAGGGGAGAGATCTTTTACATTTCTCATCGGCAGCACATCCACCTGGGCGCCATCCTCAGCAATGGTTTTGCCGATTTTCTCTGCTACTCCGGCGGTGGAACCGGAGACACTGGCATAAGTAATTAATATCTTGTTTGACATATTCTTTTCTCCGAATTTAAATTCTGGCAAGGCATGGGGTACATCCAATGAATCCAACATTGACAGGCCTGTACCGAAAACGACTGCACTACCAAGGATCAGTCCTGATGTTTTCAGGAAATTACGTCGTGAACAGGATTTTGATTGCATTATTTCTCCTGTAAGAGTTTTCGCCCGATTAGGAAAAACCAGATCACAGTCAGGAGAAAGAATACAGCAAAAAATGGAGAGCCTGACATCGCCGGAGCCAGAGCTGCATTAAAGTACATCATCATGCCGACTCCGTTTGCCAACAACCCAAAGTAACCCACTGTTCTGCCCAATATTCCGCTACGCAGCATAACAATTGAGATGATCAGGCCTGCGACTGCAAGTGGAATGCCGCCTTCCACGCTTCCTCCGATGCCTCCCAATGCACCAAGCGCAAGCGTAGCCTGCCCCATTGCCAGAAAGTGGGATTTTATTTCCATGATTGTTGCAGCCGCATACAAATCGCTGAGGGTGAGTAACGAAAAGAGTTTGCTGGTAGCAAAGTTGACCGCAATACCGGTGAAAGCAAGAATTGCAGCGATCGACATATAACTTTCGCTGGCACTCTTCAAGACAATATATAGCCCGAGGAACACCGGTACAAAAAGAACCAGGGCATAAAGTTCCAAGATGCCGAAGTCGACAAGTCCGATGAACCTGTTGTTATGTAACAGGTTGAACCAACCGGTAGCATCTGCCATATCAGGCGCAGAAGTGACGATATAAAAGATCATCTCAATCAGCAGGATCGCTCCGATAATTACAGCGCTTACTCCACCTGCTTTGTAAAGGCTTTTCCATTTGATATCGGTTGCCAGGTTATGGGTTGTTTGTGTATTCATCTTCATTATCCTTTTACTTCTTGTGCCAGTCGGAATAGTTTCAGCGCGATCAGAATTTCCCACACAATGCTTAAAACTCCACCCAGCATCGCGAAGATCATTGCCATGCTTTGAATGGAGGGGATAAATGAAGAACAGACTTCAAAGACGAGCATGAATGTAAAGCCCCAAAAGCCCACGTAGGCATTGGCTTTGCTGAAAATATTGCCCCGCAACATGGCGATGGAGATCAGCAGGCTGGCAGACTCTGAAAGGAAAAAGGCGATAAATGTGCCGGGGGTGTGGCTTTGTCCCACCGATAGCAACGCCTGACCGGCAGCAGCCAATATTGATTTCTGCGCTTCTGTTGTTGCAAGTGCATATTGGTTACTGATATCCAGCATGGCAAATGCCCGATTGGTCGCGTAAAAGACCGCCACTCCGATAAAGGAGACGATCATTGCCAGTGCAGACAGGGTTTGGTTGGATTTCCGGTGGGCGCTAAAGAGCGCAAAAAAGATCGGGATATCCAGTGCATTGAAAAAGAGGTTCAGCAGGCCCAGGTTGCGCAGCCCCATAAACGCGTTATTCTGAAAGAGCGCGATCCAATCAAGAACAGTTTTTTCGTGGGTATTTCCCCCTGGAAGAAAGGTAATGGCAATCTCGATCACACCGACAAGCACGGTACCCAGGGCTGCCATCCCTCCGATTTTATACAGGCTGTTCCACTTTCCATCAACGCTTTTGCCTGGTAATTGATTTATGGTTTCTTTATTTTCGTGCATCTTCTACTCCTTTTAGGTTGTGCTTAATATAAGGCGCCTGAATGGAGAAGTCACTGGACGAAAGTGGTGTTTCCTGCCAGAGTGTAAAAAACAGGAGGTGTACTTTAGTACACCTCCTGCCCGTTGCCTATTTTTCTGAATTTTCAACCCGAGGGAAATATTCCAAGTTGACGCGCACGGGCAACTGCCTGAGTTCGGCTGTTGACATTAAGTTTGCCAAAGATATTGCTTGTATGCTTTTTCACTGCGCTCACCGTGATAACCAGTTTCTCTGCAATCAGCTGGTTTGAATCGCCGGCTGCGATCAGTTGCAGCACTTCCAATTCTCTTGAGGTTAATGCCTCGATCAGCCCGGTTGGTGTTGCTTGAACGGAATGGATCTCGCCAGCCTTTTGAGCGGTGGGAAAAGCTTCGAGAATTTCAGATGCATAGTCCTTCAAACGGATCATTGCCGGGGCAATGGCTGATCCCAATTGACGCACAACCTCAGCCAGCAGAGAACGCATTCCTTCTCCCTCTTCCACAAAGAGTCGCGCCAGCCCCTCGGGTTCTGTCAGGGTCAATGTTTTAATCAAAATTGCTGCTGCCATCTGCCTTTCGCCTTGCGCATCTAGAACAAGGGATTGCAGCGCAAGAGTTTCCAGATACACGGATCTTCTACCGCCAGCCTCAGCGTTGGCTGACAGAGGTGCCAGGATTGCAGTTGTTTCGGTGTACTTCCCTTGCGCCAGCCGCACTCGGCAAAGCGTGATCAGTTCCTGGTCACGCAAATTCACCATTTGACTCGCACTGGGATGGAGTTTATCCATCAGTAGATCTGCGGCCGCAATGTCGTGATTTGCCATCAATAAACGGATTTCATAGATATCCACTGCGCGCGCCAGCGCGGCAAGGACAGGATGCGCTGATCTGATGTCTTTGGCAATCTTTAGTGTCTCGAATGCGCCAGCAAAATTGCCCTGTGCCTCTCGAATGCGGGTCAGAGTCAGGTAGGCAAACAACCGGTCAGTCGGCATATCCCATGTGTTCATTCGTTGGATTACATCGGTCACCCGCTGGTAAGCTTCGTCGAGTTCATTTTGTTCGCGCAGCACATCGCACAGCGCAACCTCCAATTTGGCAAGTGAGCCAAAGGGCAACACCCCCTTGTCCTTCATTTTCCGCAGTGCCTGGCGGGCTGTTTCGTTGGCTTCATGCAAGCGCCCCAGTGCATGGAGATACAATGGCGAATACTAAATTCAAAAAATAAATATATACAATACAATAATAAAACTTATACAAAATATGAACAAAAATTTAGAGATCAAGTAAACTTACTCATAATGAGTAAATTAAACAAAACAGATTGATTTTAAGTCAAAAGCACTGGAGCGTTGATGAATTCAAGTAAGCCAGCGTATAACTTGAAAGTTGTCGTAAATTTAACTGGGCTAACCGCCGCGACTATACATGCTTGGGAGCGCCGCTACAAACTCTTTGAACCAAAAAGAACCACTGGTGGGCATCGCCTTTACAGCCAGGACGAGATCAATCAACTCAAATGGCTGGTGGACAGGCAGAAAGAAGGCTTGAGCATCCGCCATGCGGTTGATTTGTGGCTTAATCAGCTCAATCCATCTTCGATGCAGATGCAGATTACAACCGAGTCACAGAGGAACCCTGTAATTGGCGAGGGTATGCTGGAACAGATGTGCCAAAATTGGCGCGAGGCTTGCCTGGGTTTCAACGAACCCAAGGCTGAGCTGGTCATAGCCAAAGCCCTGGCTATGGCGACACCTGAAGTGGTTTGCACGCATGTGTTGCGAAAAGGGTTGGCAGAGCTAGGCAAGGGTTGGTATGAGGGAACTGTGAGCATTCAACAAGAACATTTTGCTGCAACCCTGGTTGCGCGCCGCCTGAATGCGCTATTTGCGGTGGCGCCCATGCCCACTCGTCCGGCCCGGTTGTTGGCAGCATGCCCCCCCAGAGAAAATCATGATCTGGCGCTGCTCATGCTGTCTTTCATCTTACGCTGGCGAGGATGGGAAGTCATTTACCTGGGCGCGGATGTCTCCCTGGATCAGTTGGATGCTACCTTGCGTGCAATTACGCCCGATCTGGTGCTCTCGGTAGCCCAGACGCTGCCCGGCGCGGCCTCTCTAAGTGAATTAGCCGGGTTTACCAATGCCCGTTCAATTTCCCTGGCCTATGGAGGCGGTATTTTTAACCATATTCCAGGTCTGGCGGAGCGCATCCCGGGCCATTTTCTCGGCCGGCAAGTCGACGAAGCTCCTCTAGCGTTGGAACACCTGCTCGTCAGTCGGCCGCCATTACCGGTCTTGCGACCTTTGACGAGCGTCTACGCTGTTGCCTTGAAGGAATTCAATGACAAAGAAGCGCTGATCGTTAGCAGGGTGCGCCAGATTTTACGAACCAGCCCGATTGATCCCCGACAAGTGGAAGTGGCGAACACCCATTTTACCCAGGCTATCACTGCTGCACTGGTTCTAGGAGAAATTAATTATCTCGATTATTCGATCGAGTGGTTGAACGGACTTTTAGAAAATTATGGCCTGTCTCCATCCTTAGCCATTCAATACTACCAGGCTTTTCGCCAGGCTGTGCTGGAGGAATCTAATTTCCAATCCGAGCCGTTCCTTGGATGGCTATCCAGGTTTGAAGACAATTCGGATATCCGGTGACAATCGTAATCCATAGATTAAGGTATCGGTATGAAAAACTCACGCTTGTTGACTATTTTCCTGATCGTTTTTATTGATTTGCTGGGCTTCAGCCTGATCTTACCACTGCTGCCCTACTACGCCGAATCCTTCGGAGCTACTCCGCTGATCGTAGGGCTGCTGGTCGCATCCTATGCTGCCGCACAACTGGTCGGTGCGCCGCTGCTGGGACGCCTTTCGGATCGCATTGGCCGCCGTCCCGTGCTGCTGCTCTCGGTCGCCGGCACGCTTGTGGGCTTTCTCCTGTTAGGCCTGGCTGAACCACTGGGAAGGATGCTGGCCGGATTGGTATCTTCCCAATCACCGAATGTGGTCATCCTCGCGGTATTGTTTGTGAGTCGCGTCCTGGATGGATTGACCGGAGGCAACCTGACCGTAGCACAGGCATATATTACCGATGTTACCGATGAGGCCAATCGAGCGAAAAGCTTGGGACTGGTTGGAGCAGCTTTTGGCCTGGGATTCATCCTCGGTCCAGCTGCCGGTGGCGTGCTCAGCCAATGGGGATACGACATTCCCGCCTTTGCCGCTGCGCTGATATCGAGCTTGAATCTAATGGCTATCTTCTTCTTCCTGCCCGAATCGCTCACCTCTGAGCGGCGCGAGAACCTGGCCACCCACCAACGCCCGCCTTTTACACTCAAAGCCCTCCTGACTGTGCTAAACCGCCCCATCGTGGGTCCGTTCCTGCATGTGCGTCTCTTTTACGGGCTGGCCTTCGCCACTTTCCAAAGCATTTTTTCACTCTACGCCCAGGCGATTGGGTTGAGCGCTCAGACCACCGGCTTTGTGCTGGCTTATGTGGGCGTGTTATCGGTGATCACTCAAGCCGGGCTGATCGGCCCGCTGACCCGCCGTTTTCGCGAGACCTGGTTGATCATTTCCAGCTTGTGGATCATGGGCATCTCCCTCCTGACATGGGCATTCACGTCGCAACTCTGGGTATTGCTGATCGTCATCCTCCCGTTATCGCTTTCCGGTGGCGTTTTGAACACCGTTATGCAGAGCAGCATCACCAAGTCGGTCGATCGAGATGAGATTGGTGGCATCCTGGGTATTACCACCTCTATCGATGCTCTCACCCGGGTGATTGCACCCTCGGTCGGTGGATTCCTGCTAGGTTACTTTGGAAAGTGGGCACCAGGAGTCTTCACCGCTTTCTTGATGGCCTGGTCGGTTAGCTTTGCTTACCGGCGAATTATTTTCCCGGCTCGCCGTATCCGAATGGAAACTGAAACTGGGGGCAGCCGTGTGTAAAGCATTACGCATCTTCCTGGTCCTATTCGGCCTGATCCTGGTCCTATTTGCCGCGGGGTTTGTGGTTTGGGGCGAAACACCTTCCCAGCCCATGCCAGAAGCTCTGGTTGTCTTAAACTCGGACTCGCAGGTGGCGGTTAACTCGGGACAGTGGCTGGTCTTCAGCCCAACAGCTTCACAACCAACGACCGGTTTCATTTTTTATCCAGGTGGGCGAGTGGACTACCGCGCCTATGCGCCCGCCGCCCATCAAATCGCCGCTCAAGGCTATCTGGTGGTCATTGTTCGGATGCCGCTTAACCTGGCGGTGTTTGGTATAAACACTGCCCAGGATGTGCTGGCGGCCTATCCACAGATTAAACATTGGGCGATCGGTGGGCACTCGTTAGGCGGATCGATGGCAGCCACGTTTGCAAAAAACCATCTGGGCTCGGTTCAAGGTCTGGCATTATGGGCGTCCTATCCGGCCTCTGGCGACAATTTATCCAATTCGGGGCTGAAAGTGGTCTCAATTTATGGGTCTCGGGACGGCCTGGCAACGGGCGATAAGATTGATGCCTCGCGCCCGCTGCTGCCAACTGGCACCACCTGGGTACAGATTGACGGAGGGGACCATGCTCAGTTTGGCTGGTACGGCGATCAAGCCGGAGACAACCCGGCTTCCATCTCCCGATCCGACCAGCAGGCTCAGATCGTTGCGGCGACATTGGGGATGTTGGAGAGCCTGAAATGAACTACCGTCACCGTTTTCAGGTTCGCGCCCCTCTGGATCGCGTCAACGATTTTCACAGCCATGCTGCCAGCATGGCCTTGATCACCCCTCCACCTCTAAGCATAAGGTTACACCATGCCCCGGAGGTGCTGGGGGAAGGCGATGAAATGGATTTCAGCCTGGGAGCAGGACCGCTTTCAATCCGCTGGGTGGCGCGGATCGAGCGTGTCTCAACCACCGGTTTTACCGACCGCCAGATCAAAGGACCGTTCGCCGAATGGGTTCACCAGCACAGCTTTATCGCGCTGAATAACGAGTCTACTGAGGTGGTGGATGAGATTACACTACACCTCCGCTCCCATCCGTGGTGGTGGCTGGTCGGTATGGGAATGTGGGCCGGGCTGCCCTTTTTGTTCGCTTTTCGAGCCAGTAAGACAAGGAGAATACTGCAATGATTCGCAATCAATGGTACGTGGTTTTGGAATCTAATGAAGTTGGAAACCGTCCCATCGGGGTTACCCGCCTGGGTGAAAAATTCGTTTTCTGGCGCGATCCTGCTGGCAAGATCAGCGCGGCGGTGGACCGCTGCCCGCACCGCGGGGTGGCGCTGAGCGCCGGGATGATCGAACATGACCATCTACAATGCCCATTTCATGGTTTTGAATTCGATACAGCCGGAAAATGTGTTCTGATCCCTGCCAACGGGCACAATGGGGTGATCCCGGCTGCCATGCGCCTGAACACATACCCGACTTATGAAGCGCATGGTTTCATCTGGCTGTGGTGGGGAAATCAACCTCCTGCAGATTTAACCTCCCCAGAATTCTTTGATAACCTGGATGAACCGTTCATCTATGGATCCGCCCATGATTCTTGGAATGCACATTATTCGCGCGTCATAGAAAATCAATTGGACGTCATCCACCTGCCTTTCATCCACCGCAACACCATCGGGCGCGGCAACCGCACCCTGGTCGACGGCCCAGTTGTGGAATGGAAGGGGGATAAGATGCTCTATACCTATGTTTTCAACAGGTTGGATGATGGAACCCCGCCGAGCAAACCCAGTGAACTCTCGCCCAAGGCCGCTTCCAGCGTCCACTTGGAATTTATCTTCCCCAACCTGTGGCAAAACTACATCAGCGAAAGCGTGCGCATCCTGGCGGCTTTTGTCCCGGTGGACGAGGAGCATACCATTCTCTATCTGCGTTTCTACCAGAATTTCATGCGCCTGCCTGTTTTAGGCAAGCTGTTTGCGCGCCTGGCCATGCCGGGCAATGTCTATATCGCTCACGAAGACCGCCGGGTGGTGGTCACTCAGCAGCCCAAAGCCAGCGGATTAAAGATCGGCGAAATCCTCATCCAGGGCGATCTGCCGATCATCGAATACCGCCGCAAGCGCGCAGCTTTGCAAAACATGGTAGAGCAGCCATAAAGTTACCAAAATAGGAAACACTCGATAATGAGCTTGAACAAAACATTTGATCGCCAACAATATCTAAACCTCGAAACCTTTCGAAAGAATGGCTTGGGAGTGAAAACCCCGGTCTGGTTCGTCCAGGATGGAGACACCTTATTCGTTCGCACAATTGCCAATTCAGGCAAGGTCAAGCGGATCCGCAACCAGCCCCAGGTTCGGATTGTCCCTTGTAAGATGGATGGGGCGCCGCTGGGCAACTGGGTTGAAACCTCAGCCCGTCTGGTCAATGACCCAGAAATTGACCGCAAAGTTGACCGTTTGCTCAGTAAGAAATACGGTCTGACGAAATTCTTGTTTGGCTTGGCATCCTCCGTACAAGGCCGGAAAAACGCAATTATTGAAATAAAAGCGGAAGAAAAATGAAAGATATCCCCCGACAAATCTTGGTAATCTTATCTGTGTTGGTGACTCTGGTCGTCAACATTCTGGCCAATGCCTTGCCGTTGAACGGGCAAAACACCGGGCAGATTTCAGATCGTTTCAATGTATATTTTGTCCCCGCTGGGTACGTGTTTTCTATCTGGGGGTTGATTTATATTGGCCTGATTGTCTACGCCGTTTACCAGGCCCTGCCCTCCCAACGTGAAAACCCCCGTTTGCGCGCCACTGGCTGGTGGATTGTGCTGGGCGGACTCGCCAACAGCGCCTGGATCTTCCTCTGGCACTATAACCAGTTTCCCCTCACCCTGGTCGCTATGCTGCTATTGCTGGCGACGTTGATCGTGACCTACCTGCGGCTGCGGGTCGGGCAAACGGCGGTCACCTCAGGTGAAAAGTGGGCGGTACACCTGCCTTTCAGCATTTACCTGAGTTGGATCACGGTGGCGACGGTGGCCAACATAACCGATGTGCTTGATTTTCTAAAATGGGATCGCTTTGGGATTGCTCCGGAAATCTGGATGGGCATCGTGCTGGCGGCAGTGCTGGCCATTGCAGCGTTAATGAACTTCACCCGCCGGGATGTGGCCTATGCAACTGTCCTCCTCTGGGCGCTGGCTGGTATTTCGGTGAAGCAAGCTGCCGTACCGGCTGTCGTTGTCTCCACCTGGATCACCTTCGGTCTGGTCGCATTGACGCTGGCGGCCGCTCTTCTCGTCGGCAAATCAAGGCAGGTTAAGAAAGTCCAGGCCTGACCCCCCGGCTTCGAGAATACAAGCCCTGCACAAACAACATTTTTAGGCAAAAAATCAATGGAGGCATGCAATGTCTAGAGTTTCTATCAACACCCCGTCTCCTGATTTCGTCCTGCCGGATTATGAAGGCGGATCATTCCGCCTTTCCGATCTGCGGGTGAAATACAATGTTCTCCTGGTATTCAACCGGACCTTTACCTGACCATTCTGCCAACGGCATATGGCGCAGTTGCGCCAGGACTTCGCTGAATTTGAAAAACGGCAGACCCGTGTGGTGGTGGTCGGTCCGGAGAACGCCAGGGCTTTTGAAGCATATTTCCGCGAGCATGATTTGCCCTTTATTGGGCTTCCTGACCCAACCTCCAGCGTATTGAAGCTGTATGGGCAGGAAGTCAACCTATTCAAATTGGGACGGATGCCTGCTCAGGTGGTCGTGGACAAAGATGGTGTGGCCCGCTTTGTGCACTATGGCCACTCCATGGCTGATATTCCCGAGAACTCGGAAGTTTTTGAATTATTGGATATGATTAATAAAGAAGGTAAGGACAACACATGAATATTCTATTGATAGTAAAAATCATCGCAGCTCTGGCTACCGTGGCAACCGGCTTGCTGGCGTTGATCAAACCCAGCGCAGCCTTTGGGTTCACCGGGCTAAACGCCGCAGGCCCACGCGGCGTATCGGAAATTCGGGCAATCTTTGGCGGTCTGTTCATCGGCCTCGGACTGGCACCGTTTTTCCTGGGAGTGGCTGCTTATACGATGCTGGGTATTGCATACCTGGCAATTGCAGCGGCGCGGATGTTTTCGATCGTGTTCGACAAGTCCTACGCGCAGTCAAATTGGATCAGCCTGGGTATTGAAATTGTATTGGGCGTAATTTTGGTCATCTAAGGAAGAGGTGCATGATGAGTGTACGCATTGTCACCGATAGCACCTGTGACCTACCTGCTGAAACTATTTCACGGTACGGAATTCATATTGTCCCGCTCTATATCAACGTCGGGAGTCAGGGGTATCTGGACGGAATTGATATCTCACGGGAAGAATTCTACACGCGCCTGCCGTTTTTCTCGACCCACCCCACCACCGCGGTCCCATCCACGGAACGGTTCGGTGCGGCATATAACGCCCTGGCGGACGAGGGAGCCAGCGAAGTGTTATCCATCCACATTTCAACAGCGCTGAGCGGCATAGTGGATGTAGCCCATGTCGCGGCGCGAGAAACCACGTCCACACATGTGACGGTGATTGATTCACGCCAGTTAAGCCTGGGGACTGGTTTCTTGGTTGAAACTGCTGCGAAAATGGCTGAGGTGGGAAGCTCGGTTGATGAAATTTTGCGCGCACTCGATAACCAGGTTCAGCGCACCCGCGTTTTTGCAGCCCTGGACACGCTGGAGTATCTGAAACGTAGTGGGCGAATGAACAAATATGTCGCCGGGGTAGCTGCTTTGCTTCAGATCAAGCCAATAATGACCATGCACGATGGTAAACCGGGCTCGGAACGGGTGCGCACCCAGGATCGTGCCTTGAAGCGCGTGGTAGAAATGCTGGCTGTAGCGGGCACCTTGGAGCGTGTCGCAATGGTACATACTCACGCTTCGGAAGACATTCTGGCCCGATTAAGCTCTATGTCAGCGAACCTGCTCCCTCAGAGGTCAATTCTCACTGTAGATATCACCCCGGTTATTGGGGCGCATATTGGACCTGGCGCCGTGGGTTTTGCGGTAGTGCAAGCCTCTAATCAATAGGTCATTCAAGGAGTATAAAATGAGTTTCTTATCAATTTATCTCATTACAGGTCTGGTTATTATTAGCCTGATGATTTTGCTCTGGCTGGTCAGCCTGGCACTGAAGAATTCCAGCATCGTAGATATCTTTTGGGGAGCGGGATTTGTCATCTCCAATTGGGTGTATTTTGCGCTTACCCCGGATGATTTCCCGCTGCGTAAGTGGCTGATCGGTATCCTGGTTACCATTTGGGGACTGCGCTTATCGTTGTATATTCTCTGGCGCAACTGGCGAAAACCAGAGGATTTTCGTTACCAAGTCTGGCGCAAGGCAGCCGGAAGCAATTGGTGGTGGCAAAGTTTCTTTCGCGTTTTCTTGCTGCAGGGTGTTTTGATGTGGACCATCTCGACACCCTTGCTGGCTGCCCAGCGGGGTGTGCTTCCTGCTCACTTGAGCCTATTTGATGTAATTGGCGTTGTAGTTTGGGCAATCGGATTCTTCTTTGAAGCGATCGGTGACTTCCAACTAGCCCGCTTCAAAGCCAACCCCGCCAATAAGGGCAAGGTTATGGATCGAGGCGTTTGGCATTTCACCCGCCACCCAAACTACTTCGGTGATGCAGCCCAGTGGTGGGGCTTTTATCTGATCTCGGCTTTTGCCGGGGGCTGGTGGACGATCTTCAGCCCGATCCTGATGACTTTGTTCCTGCTGCGGGTATCTGGCGTCGCCCTGTTAGAAAAGACTTTGGAAACACGGCCCGGATATAAAGACTATATTGAGAGGACCAGCGCCTTTATCCCCTGGTTTCCAAGGAAAAATAGTGCGAAAATAGAAGGAGTAAAAAATCCATGAGGAAATGACCTTGCCTGATGCAAATCGGCGGGCTGGCCTGCTCTTCTGAGTGCCCTTTTTATTGAATCTGTTAGTGTTTTTGTAAAAAAATATATATTGACAAATAAAGCATGAAAATATAATATAAATTTACCAGTAGCTACACAGCACGCGTTGTAGCCGGGAATTTATTTATTTGAAGATCACTCTGGTTCATGAAAGTGGTCTTTTTTTATTTTGTCTTGTCTGTCCTGGAGGTTAAGATGCGAACTGTAATTCTCTATCGGATAAAATTGTCTTTTACGATAATCTCCTTTTTACTTTCAGGGTGCGGAGCAATTTCCCACAATGAAGTTGATATATGGATTGATGCACCCCTTCCCGGGGGCAGGGTAATGCAGGGTGAGGAGGTCACCATTCAATCACATGCTTACTCCAGCATCGGCGTTGTTGGAATTGAATTGATCGTCGACGGCGAACCTTACACTCGTAATTCCCCTGACCAAGCGGGAGCGGAACTGGTCACGCTGGAACAGAAGTGGATTGCTGCCTTGCCCGGAGTGCACAGCCTTCAACTTATAGCGTATAACAGTGCGGGCACAAAGAGCAATCCCCGAATGGTGGCAATTGAAGTGATGGGTTTACCAACTGCTACACAGCCAGAACCCGTTCAAACCGCAACTCTTCAAGACACCCCGACTCCCACGATAACCCTTACTCCGATTGTCCCTACACTGACCTTTACGCCTGCACCAGCGCCTGTGATTGTTTTCACTTCTGATGCTGATTCGATTATGGTTGGAGAATGTACTTATTTGCGTTGGCAGGTTGAAAACTCTGAAATCACAAAACTGGATGATGCAGAAGTCAATTGGATTGATGCACGTCAGGTCTGCCTCGAACAGTCCACGAGTTATACCATCGAAGCTCAGTCTGCGGGCGGAAAAGCTTCAAAAACAATACGGATCGAGGTAATCAAAGATACTGCAGGACCTTCAATTTCGAATGTGCAGATCAATCCAAGTAATATATTTGATAACCCATCTTGTGGAGATAGTCGTTCTCAAATCAAAACCAAGGTTTCTGATGATAGTTCTGGCGTGAAAAAAGTGGATATTTACTATCAGGTTGTCGCCAGTGAATCAGGGTCACTTATTTCAGCCAGGATGAACGGCAACGAAAACACGGGGTACACCATTTCTCTCGGACCGGAAGAACTTACGAGAAGCCTTGCTCTTTACGGTGGAGGGGTGGTCAGATTTTATTTGGTTGCTGAAGATAACATGGGGAATAAGACCACCAGCAAGACATTCACCTTCAACACTCAGGTTTGTATCTTGTAGGAGGGGATAGAGATGAAGAAATGGATAGTAACACTTTTGGTGGTAATAGCTGTCTGTTTATGCATCCTAGTTGTTGCAGTTCTGGGGTTTTTCTACCTGAAAAATACACCAGTCACAATATCCGATCCGGTCGTTGATGTACTTTCCCCAACTCAGCAGGATGATATTCTGACCGGTCAACCTGTCATGTTGCAGGCGCGGGCAAAAGACCCAGATGGCGTAACACGAATCGAGTTCTGGCTGGATCAGAAACTGCTAACATTTGAAGATAGCCCTTGGGAAGAAGGGATCACACCCCTTCCATTAGCGTATTCCTTTCGAGAAAATAATGTCGGTGTGCATGAAATTATCGTCAGAGCTTTTGATGTAAAAGGGCGTCAGGGACAAAGCTCATTATCTATTATTGTTTCCCCAGGTCCGGATCCATCCGATCCGATTACATATGAAATAAAGGAGGGTGATACGCTGATAGGTATCGCGGAAACACACGGGTTGGCAGAAGACGATGTCATTTCAGCATTACCCGCTGGTAGTACGGATTTGCCTCCCGTTGGGGAGGAGATTACACTTCCGCCTGCTCCAGAAGCAGACAGTGGTGAACCGCCCGCAGGTGAAAACATTGAAATACCGGATGAATATATCCCTAGCTATTTACCTCGTCCTCTGGAAGTTACGCCCGGCTGGATGACCTATTTGCCCGGCTTTCTCCGACCGGATATTACTCCGGTTGGTTTTCTTGCCCCCGCTTCCCTTGAGGTGGATCGACCTTACGATGGCGTGTATTGCTACATCAGTGCCGGCGACTCACCTGTTATCCGAACACCATCCACAGGATCATATGAACATTTAGAAGGCAATTTTTGGAATATTGCTGAATGGTTTTCAGGCGAAAGCTCTCTGGCTTTTGTTTCCACCTCTGGTGAGCTGCGTTTACGAATAAATTGTATGGGATACACCTACGGTACAGCAGGTGGAGATGCCTATAATCTGGGAATATTGGATATGACTCGTTCACCTGCAGAATACACAACCGGATGGCTGGACGAGTATGCCAGTGGACCGGATGGATGGTTCAGGTTGCGCTTCAGGGCGCAACCTTTGGATGATGGAAGAGGGGCTGGAGGTACAGGATTTGATTATTTATACCTTGATTCCTCACGGTATGGAGTAAATGAGATTCCGCTGGTTCCCAATCCGCATATGATATTGGAATTTAGGATTTACGATGAGGGAAGACACATTTCACCTCCTGCTCTGGATGGTTTTCTAATTTATCGAAATGGCACACTCTGGCGGACTACTGGCCCGATGACTGAACGATATGTTGTTTGGGATAACTTATGGGAAGCCGGGTCATGCCTTGAACAAACGGAATTCTATGTTATCGGTTATATAGGAGACCCGGAGTCACCCGATGCCACCATTATCAGTAACCCGATACTCGTATCTGGTTACTGTCCGGCCGTATACAAGCTGGTTACTGTAAGGTTTAATTCCATCTTGTTTGATTGCATTGATGTAGATTATTCAGACGAACCTGGGTTGAGTGTTGGCGGTTCTTGTTCAACGAGCCCCCAGGATTATGGGCCTGGTGTATATGGCGGTGTAAATGTAAACGGAGTTAGAACCTTTGATATCTTTTATCCGGTTTACTCCAGTTTATTCTATTCATTCCCGTTACATGGGAGTGATTACATTCCGGTGCGGGAATTGTTGCTTTCCCCGGAGGAATCATTAACTATTTCTTCAACCATGTGGGATTATGATATTTGGTCCGATAGTGACCCATTCTGTTGGGATTCTATTGAATACACTCCAACTGACCTATCCGGGATGGCAGGTACAACAGCTCATTTTGATGAAACTTTCAGCGATATTAATTGGGATACGGAACCTTATGATGTATATGGAGGGTCCTGCATCATAAGCTATGATATTACAGTGGAGGAAATAGCCGGTCCACCACCACCCAGTATTTTTCCATAGTTGCGCCTAAATTAAAAAAAGACAATTAAAGCTGTCTTTCCCGTGTTGCGAGACTGTTCTTGTTACATATGACAGGTTTCGCATCACCTTGGATTTCGCTATACTGAAATGGGAAGTATCAGTGTAATTCATTTTTCCCCGCTGCATTTGTTTCTTTTTGTTCCCTCGTTCTCTCTTTTTGTGGATCAAATCCGTTTAGACGATTCACGGAGGGTGTAGCATTTGGAAAAATGCTGAAATGCCGCCGTCTGAATTTTTGCATAGCGGGGTACTCCTCCAGAGGAAATACATCGCTGGAAGCAGCAGTGATGCATGAAGCGACAACATTTATCGCAAATGTTAAGTACAAGAAATAAGGGATGTTGGCTAATTCGAATGAAAAGGAGCGATGAGCGTGGTGCGGTTCATTTATTTTCCAATAATTGAGCGGGCTCTTTCCACGTTGTTCGGGAAGAGATCTGATGGAACATTCTCGCGACCTTTTGCCTGAAAAACCATGAAACGTGCACAGAGCGAGTTGTCACCCTTGCAATAGCGCTTCTTCGTGCTTTCAGCCATTACCGGCATATCAGCCATTTTGTTGTTAAAAAATGCACAGCCTGGTAAACACGGACAATCGGACATTTTTCCTCCTTTATTGTCTTAAGGGGAGGTTAGTGTCAAAAGAACAAAATAGTAATAAAAAGTAAATTAATTCCTAATTAATTCAGAATACTTGGTCATAATGTTGGAATTTTCCCAAGTTAATAATAAATACAAAAATACCACCCTAGCGGGTGGTATTCTGTGAAGGCTGTAGTCAGTTGTTATTGCTTGTCGGAGAGCATCTTGGGTAAATATGCGTAGAATTCGGTTGCGTCGACCACATCATCCAGCAGAACCTTCTCGTGAATAGTGTGCGCGTCCACTTCATCCCCAGGCCCAAAGCCAATGGAAGGAATGCCGGCTTTACCCGCCCAATAAGTCCCATTGGTGGAGAAGTCCCACGTGCCCAATGGTCGATCCTCTCCCCACAGGTCATGAATGGATTTCAAACCCGCCTGAACCAATGGGTGCATTTCATCCTGTAGCCAGGCGGGGAAGTACTTGGTAAGCGGGAAAACGAAGCCGGTATACGATGGGGTATCGTATGTTAACTCTTCCACAAGAATTTCACTCTGGAGATAATCGGGGATAAGCCCTTTGATCAGGCTGATGACTTCATCGTGAGGCTCACTGAGCGTGATGCGGCGGTCGATGTAAATGGAGAATTGGTTTGGAACGGCGTTAATGGAATTGGTGCGGGCTACCACGTCGGTCACGGCAATGGACGGGTTGCCTAATATGGGGTGACCGCCCTGCCCAAAGCGCATACGGCGATCGAGTTCGCGGATCAGGTTGATGACGGAGACCATTTTATAAACTGCATTGTCGCCCAGGTAATGGAAAGCGGCATGAGCCGAACGACCGGAAGCGGTGATCTTCAGTTCGATACGCCCTTTGTGACCGCGATAAATCCGCATTTTCGTGGGTTCACCGATGACGACAAAATCCGGCTTTACAATGGGGTCGGCTTCGGCGAAGGAATTGGGACCGATGCCATCGCACCACTCTTCCATGTTGCCAAAGTAGTAAACAGTGTAATCATCCAGCAGACCAAGGTCACGGGCGATTGCCAAGCCGTACACCATGCCAGGGGTGCTGCCTTTTTCATCGCATGCACCGCGGGCATAGAGAAAACCATTTTCGACCTTTCCGGCGAATGGATCCCACTGCCAGGCTTCCCGGTCACCGACACCGACGGTATCAATGTGTGAGTCATAAAGCAGAACTTTCGGCCCGGTCCCAATACGACCAATGGTGTTGCCCATCTTATCAAAACGAACTTCATCGTATCCGAGTTTGCGCATTTCAGCCTGAATGCGTTCGCCCACCGGCCCAATCAAGGAATCTGTGGATGGGATTGCACAAATATCCCGCATAAACTGAATGATCTGTTCTCTGTTTTCGGTAACTTTTTGCTTGATTTGGTCTTGTATTGCCATTATTCCTCGCTGATTTTGGGCGATACTTTGATTTGGATATCCGTTTCGTGTTGTTTCGGGCAGCTTCGATCTGAAGAATTTGAAAAACATCCCTGCTTCCCGACAGTTATTTTACTTTACGAGATGGTTAATGGTCAATGATGCCGAAAATTGCCATCATTAAACATAAGCCGGTTGCGTTACGGTATAAATACGACAGTTAACTGCCTGATGTTCCAAGGACGATACTTTCTTCGAGCGTTTCGCCATCGCGGAGGATTTTAAAAATCACCTGATCACCCGGCTCGTATTGGAAGAGCGTGTTGATGTACGAATGCTGCTCATCCAGGGCGGTTTCTCCAATTTGAAGAATGATATCTCCAATCTTCAAGCCTGCCTGCTCAGCCGGGCTGTTGCTGGCTACAGCAATGACAATCACACCCGAATCTGTATTCAAGCTATAACGACGGGCTATGTACGCGGTGTTGTTTTGAAACTCTATCCCAATATAGGGGCGATTGAAATGTCCGGTTGCAATGATTTGCTCTGCAATGGCTGCCACTGCGTTGGAAGGGATGGCAAACCCCAATCCTTCTGCCACAGTACCAGATTCACCGGAACGAACGACCAGGGTATTGATGCCGATCACTTCTCCGGCAAGATTTACCAGCGGACCGCCTGAATTGCCCTGGTTGATCGCCGCATCCGTTTGAAGAAGGTCCTGAATTTGATATCCCTCTCCGGTATCGATGGATCTGCCGGTTGCACTTACCACCCCAACGGTCACGGAATTGGTAAATTGCCCCAGGGGTGAGCCAATGGCTATCACAGTCTCTCCGGGATCCATGACATCTGAATTTCCCAGAACTGCCACAGCCGGTACCCTTCCATCCGTTTTAAGAACTGCCAGGTCGGCGTAGATATCGGTACCTACCAGCTGGGCTTGTTGTTTGGTCCCATCAGATAGTATCACCCAGAGATCGGTTGTATTTTCGATAACATGATGATTGGTGATGATATATCCCTGCGGGGAAATAAATACACCGCTCCCGCTGACCTCACCAGAGGATAAACCCCCAAATGGGGTAAATTGGACTTGCGAAGTACCAACCACCGTAACTACTGCGGGGCCAACGTCCTGGACTACACCCGATATTGTTGTTTGGATATCAGTATTATCGACCAGAATCCCCTGTGGACTTGTCTCAGTGGTGGGGGTGGGAGACTCTTTCGTAGGCGTGGGCAAGATTTCATTGACAGTTGCAGTTTGCTTCTGACCCAGCGAATAAACGACCAAGCCACCACTTATCCCTCCGACAACAGCCGAGAGACACATTAATACAACAATGACTACAATGATGATCCAGTTTTTCGATTTCATATTCAACCCATCCCAATCAGGATATCTCTTTATCATCACAAGTTATAGCGCGCGAATATGAAACTAACATGAATCATTCAACGGTTTTCGGATATTCACGCTGAAATTCGAAAAGTGTACATTTCCATTTGTGAAATGCACACGCCAGGACTTGAAATAAACAGATGAGGGTGATCGAAAACTTATTTACTCAATAAAATGTTGCCAAACCTCGAAAATCGTCATTCCTCCACCCGTGATGAGTGCCATGAAATAAAGAATGGTAACCAGGTTAGAAGCATGCCCAAGCATTATGCTGCGCCCATCCTTTTGAATTGCGCCAATTGCAAGGAAGATCAATGAGATTGCTGGAAGTGTATTGCTGAAAGGAATAAACCCAAATGGGACCATCAAGAGCATTGCCGCCAAAATGAAAGCCAGCTTATTCAATATACCAATTCTGGCATCTGTGGTGAACTGATGAAGTCGTTCCTGGCTGCTGAATTTCTCCAGCCGGTGGAACCAGGTCAAAGCCCTGGTGAGGACAGGCGTTAGTTTTTCTGAAGAAATTGTACGGTGCGCAATTCGATCTGGCAGCCACAACTTCCCGCTAAACAATTGGGAAAGACCAATCAGCAAGATTGCACTCCCAAACACTGTACTCACTCCGGGAATCGATACAGGAACCAGGAATACGAGCGAAAGGAATATCGAAACAAAGAGCAGGCTGTCATTGCCGATCATATCCATTATCTGTTTTAAGGTCACACTTCCAGACGGTAATTCGGCAATTACAGCTTTCAGTTTTTGGGTGAGCGATCCGTTTGTAGACTGTGTCTCGTTGTTTTCTCTAGCGAAGTTTTTCATTTACCCTACGCTGCCTTTTCCACCTATGGATTTCTTGAAAGAGTGTTTTTGCATTTACCCTGGGCAATTGACGGGACGAAATTATACCTTACTCCAGCATCAAGATCGTTTGCCCGGCAGAGTGTTTCCGTCAGAAAGCAGTAGCTATGACCTAAACCACAAGAACTCAATTATGGATAAACTTTGGTTTTCCATTACTCGATGAAGGCACAGAGTAAGCCTATGGCTGCAAGTTGCTCTTTTTTCATTGATTTAAAAATAAAATCGCCCAATATGACAAAATACACTATTGACATGTGTATAATATCGTTATAATAATGATGAACGTTTGAATCACTCTGCTATTGCAAACTATTGCAAACAAGTTGTATATATAGCAAAAAAACAATGAGGGTATATGGCTACTTTGCTGACTGCAAAACAAGTTGAAGAAATTCTAAACATTGATCGGACCACCATATATCGGATGTTGAAAGACGGGCGTCTCTCGGGTGTGAAAATCGGACAACATTGGCGGTTCGATCTTTCAAGTGTGGAGGCATTGTTAAGGGGAAATTCCACTGGAAAAGTATCTGCCTCCGTTATCTCTTCAGATGTACTTCCCATACATTGTATGCAACCCATTCAAGGCGTATTTGCTGAGATCGCCGAGGTGGGTGCAGTTACAACGGACAAGGAAGGACAGCCATTAACCAAAATTAGCAACTCCTGCGATTTCTGTAAACTAATCCTGGGAACAGATGCAGGACGAGCTGAATGTATCCGTTCATGGAAAAATTTGGCATCACAACGCGAAGACAAGCCTGATTTTGTGAAATGCCATGCCGGTCTCGAATATGCGAGGGCAAAGATTGAGGTGGATGATGAATTGATCGCAATCTTAGTGGCAGGGCAGTTCTATCTGAATGAGCCGGATTCTGAGGAAGAAACCAGGCGGATCGAATCGTTGGCTAAGAAGTTCGGCATCAACCCCGACTTATTAAAGCAAGCAGCCAAACATATCACTGTGCTGGATGAAAAGAATGTGATTCAAATTGCCAGTTGGCTGCAACGTGTATCAGCCACTTTTGAACAAATTAGTTCTGAAAGAGCGACTTTAATGGGTCGTTTGAAACAAATTTCGAGTTTGTCGGAAATTTAAAACCTTGAAGGAGGAAAAAATGGCAGGAAATTTTGATGTGGAATTGGATTGCAGTAATTTGTCGTGCCCGATGCCGATCCTAAAAACGAAAAAAGCGGTCGATGGTATGCAGGTTGGGCAGGTGTTAAAGATGATTGCGACCGATCCCGGCTCGCTGCCGGATCTAAATGCCTGGACTGCAAAGACCGGGCAGGAACTGGTTGCGCATGAACAGGATGGCGGTAAATTCACCTTCTATATTAAGAAAGTCAAATAGGGAGAGAACCAATGGCAAAAAAGCTGGCAATTATTGCTGTTCATGGCAGCATGGATATGGCTTATCCGCCGTTGATTTTAGCAACCGCTGCTGTTGCTATGGATATGGAGGCGGCAATCTTCTTTACGTTCTATGGTCTGCAAATTATCAAAAAAGGCAATGCAGATAAACTTCAGGTGGCGCCACTGGCGAATCCGGCAATGCCTCAACCAGTACCAGGCATTTCCGTACCGAATATTTTCGGTGTGCTGCCTGGTATGACCGCAGTTGCAACGGGAATGATGAATTCCTGGATGAAGAAAAGCAACGTCGCTAAATTGAGCGAGCTATTGGACATGGCGGTGGAAATGGATGTGCGGATGATTGCCTGCCAGATGTCTATGGATGTTATGGGAATCAAAAAAGAAGATCTGATTGATGGCATCGAAGTTGGAGGAGCAGCCACATTCCTGGAATATGCCAGCGATGATGCGATTGCCCTTTCATTCTAGTGATTACAGGGAGAGAAAAAATGGAAGACAAAATTTTAATCATTATGACGAGTGGTCCTGATACACCCAGAAGATGTGCAACTCCGTTCTTTTTCGCCACACTTGCGGCGGCAATGGATTATGAAGTGACCATGTTTTTCACCATTGATGGAACACTTCTTTTAAAGAAGGGAATGGCGGAGACTGTGTATCCCAAAGCTGGCGGCAAACCGGTGAGTGATTTTATCGCCGACGCACTCGATGCAGGGGTAAAGTTTACTGCCTGTACAGCATCTACAGAATTGCATGACTTGCAGCCAGAAGATCTACTCGATGGCGTAAAAATGGTCGGTGGCGCTGCCATGTGGCAGATGGCAGAAGATAGCAAAACCCTTACTTTTTAATTAAACGGGAGGAATGATGGCTACCATCAACGGTTGTAATTTACCTGAAGATGTATCTTACCTGATTGAAAAACACGTTTGGGCAAAAGAAATGGAAGGCGGTGTCATTCGCGTGGGGATGACGTCAGTTGCGGGCAAGCTCTCCGGGGGAAAACTTGCGGCGGTGACTGTAAAGACAAAAGCCATTGGACAAGAAGTTGCCCAGGGAAAAAGTGTGGCAACAGTTGAAAGCAGCAAATTTGTGGGTCCGGTGCCGGCGCCAGTGACGGGTGTTTTGTTGCGTGGGAATGACAAACTTGCATCTGATCCGAATATCGCCATTTCCGACCCATACGGAGAAGGGTGGATTGCAGAAATACAGCCTTCAAACTGGGATGCCGAAAAGGGGAGTCTGCTTTCCGGCAGCGCAGGTGTGGCTGCATACCAGAAAAAATTGGAGGAAGAAAATATAAGTTGTAACTAAATTGCCTGTGGCAATGTTAATGGTCTTTTATTGGTCAATTGAAAAAGGAGGAAAACATGCCAAAGGATACTATTGCCACAGAGTTACAAAAAAATGGCGTATCCAGACGCGATTTCATAAAAATCAGCGGGCTCATGGCTGCAGCAATGGGGTTCAATGTAGATGCTTCTGCATTGGAGAGAAGCCTCTCCACTAAACATGCCAGGGGATACACGCTTCGCAATCAGATTCAAAAAGCCATGGAAACAAAGCCCAGGCTGCCTGTCATCTGGCTTGAATTTCAGGATTGTGCCGGATGCAGCGAAGCGATTACCAGATCCGTTTCACCCACTCTGGGAAATCTGGTTCTCAACACGTTAACCATTGAGTATCATGAAACACTTTCCGCCGCCGCCGGCTTTCAGGCTGAACAGGCAAAACTTGATGCCATGAAAACTTATGCCGGTCAATATATACTCGTGGTGGAAGGGTCCATACCCGTTGCCGATAATGGTATTTACTGCACAGTCGGAGGGAGGACAGCCCTGGATATTTTGCGCGAGGCAGCCGCCGGTGCAGCAGCAATTATTGCTACGGGGAATTGTGCAGCTTTTGGCGGTTTGCCACGAGCAAAACCCAACCTCACAGATGCCAGGGGCGTATGGGAGATTATCAAGGACAAACCCATTGTAAACATTCCGGGTTGCCCTGCCATCCCGGAAGCCACAACCGGGACCATTGCGCATTTTGTTCTCTTCGGCTCACTTCCCGAATTGGATAATCTCAATCGACCGAAAACATTCTATGGCAATACAGTGCATGATCGCTGTTTACGCCGACCTTTTTATGAAGCGGGTAAATTTGCACTTTCCTATGATGATGAAGGCGCCCGCCAGGGTTGGTGCCTTTACAAACTGGGATGCAAGGGACCGACAACCTATAATGCCTGTGCTTCGATTAAATGGGACCAGGGTTTATCTTTCCCGGTGCAGTCCGGCCATCCTTGCCTGGGTTGCTCTGAACCGAATTTCTGGGATGGAGGAGGGTTCTACCAGGGTCAGTCTGCTCCATTGGAAAAGCCGACAACTACTGCTGTATTAACAGCGGCTGCTGTAGGTGCTGCAGCGGGAGTAGGCGCAACCGTGCTCAATCAATCCAAGAAAAAAGCACACGGAGGTGAGAAATGACCTGGCAATCTGTGCTTGAATTTGCACGTGGACCATTTTTTCATGGCGCCCTGTTGTTCTTTATTGCCGGCATGATTTATCGTCTGGTCAATGTATTGGGGTTGGGCTGGAGTAAGGATAATGTACCTTCCAAGGGAAGTAAATTCTGGGGGGGTATCCGCTCTTTCCTGAAAGGTGTGATCATCTGGCCATTTATCCCCTGGGTGAAAAACACGTTTACCAAGAACCCACTTATTTACATTGGCGGCGGGTTGTTCCATCTGGCATTGTTTGCTGTGATCATTTTGGGCACTCCGCATATGCTTGTTTGGAAAAGCCTGGTCGGGGTTGGTTGGAAAACACTGCCCTTGCCCATTGTAGATTGGCTGGCAGTAGGCGGCATCATTGCGATGCTCATACTCCTAATCAACAGGCGGATGAATCCTGTGCTGAAGCTTATTTCCGGACCGGCGGAGTACCTTTCCTGGTTGTTTGTATTTGTTCCCATGGTAACCGGGTACATGATGACCCATCACCTGTGGTTCCGGTATGAAGTTCTTTACAGTTTCCATATGATATCGGTTGATCTCTTATTGATTTGGATCCCATTGAGCCGCATTTCCCACTTCATGTTCTATTTCTTCTCCAGAGCGATTCATGGCAGCCAATTTGGTAAGCGCGGTGTGAGAGTATAGGAGGCATATCATGATCGATACTAGTAAAGCAATGGATGCCTTTGTGCATGAAACGGGCGGTTGGGTAGCATCTCAACTGGAAGCCTGTACACGATGCGGTATGTGCGCTGAAGCGTGCCATTTCTATCAGGCAACGCTAAATCCTGAATACGCTCCGGTCTGGAAGATGGAACTTTTACGCCGCGCATATGAGCAAAGATTTACCTGGGTTGGCAAGCTAAAACTCCTGGTTGGTTTGGACAAGAAGGTAACCAATGAAGACCTTTCGCATTGGAGCGAGCTGAACTATCAGGCTTGTACAGTGTGCAATAAATGTTCAATGGTCTGCCCGATGGGAATCGACATCGGTTCCATTCTTCACGGTGTGCGCGCAGGTCTTTCCGCTGCGGGCGCTGTTCCTGATGATCTCATGGCTGCTGTGAACAAACAGGTCAGCGAAGGCAGCCCATTGGGTATGACGGATGATGTGTGGGATCAACGCCTGGAATGGGTGGCGGATGAATGGGAAGTTGATATTCCCCGCGACGTGAAAGGGGCAGATACGCTGGTCGTTTTCTCATCGATTGAAGTTATGAAATTCCCCACTAATGTAGCAGCAATCGCAAAGGTCTTGAATACCGCCGGAGAGAAGTGGACGGTCAGCAGTACAGCCCGCGAGGTGGTAAATTTTGGTTTTTACGAAGGCAGCGAAGAGCATACCAAGCTATTTATCCAGAGAATTTTACAGGGCGCCACAGAGCTTGGGGTTAAACGTATTGTAGTGACGGAATGTGGTCATGCTTATGATGCGTTGCGATGGCATGGAGCCAACTGGCTTCCAGAAACCAATAATTTTGAGATTATTCACATCACTGGAGTTTTGGGAGAATTGGTAGAAAGTGGAAGGATCAAACTCAAATCCGGATTTTTTGATGGGAATGGTGTGATAACTTTTCATGATGCCTGCAAAATCCAACGTAAGGGCGGGCACATTCAGGAGCCCAGAGACATCCTCAAAATTATTGCGCCGGAATCGTTTAAAGAGATGTCTCCTAATCGTGAAGAAGCCATTTGTTGTGGAGGTGGCGGCGGTGTTATTGCGATCAAAGAAGCTGACCCCATTCGCTATGCTGCATTTGAGTTGAAGATCGATCAGGTAAACAAAGTCGGTGCGAAAACTGTGACCATGACGTGTTCGAATTGCCGGTTGCAATACACCAACTGTGTTGAGCATTTCAACCTTGATTGGAAAATAACTGGTCTGGCACAAATGGTAGCGGATGCTCTGATAGAAGAGGAGGCTTAGAATGACAACATCATTCAGTTTGACGCCTGTTTCGAAAGGCATCATGCGTTGCAAACACACTGGCCATTTCACTCATGACGAAATTCAAACATTGGCGATGTTTTTTCGTGACTATCACGGGAAACTCTTGATTGATTTGACTGGTTCAACAGGGGAAGAATGCCAATCGAATATTAAGAATTTTCGACCGATTATGCCAACGGCGGCAATTTTTGGGGCAAAAATCGATCCTTCCATCCTTGAACTTCCTCAAAGTTATTTTAGTAATTTCGCACATGATGTGCGATGGTTTGAAACCGAAGAGGAAGCTTTGCAATGGCTTCACGATCAATAGGAGGAATAAATGGCTGAAAGAATCGTGATCGATCCCATCACAAGAATTGAGGGGCATCTGCGAATTGAAGCAGAGCTGGATGCTGCCAATACAATTACCAAATCATATTCCTCTGGAACCATGGTTCGGGGGATAGAAGTAATATTGAAAGGTAGAGACCCTCGGGAGGCATGGGCATTTGCACAGCGAGCATGTGGTGTTTGTACAACTGTTCATTCATTTGCATCCATTCGATCAGTTGAAGATGCTTTAAAAATACAAATACCAAAAGCAGCTAACCTGATTCGAAATTTGATGATAACCCAGCAATACGTTCATGACCATGTGATGCATTTTTATCACTTGCATGCATTGGACTGGGTGGATGTTGTGTCAGCAATCAAGGCTGATCCAGCAGAAACTTCCCGCATCCAGCAAAGCATCTCCCCGTGGGCAAACTCTTCCCCAGCGTACTTTGAGGATGTGCGCAAGAAGGTGCTGGGCATTGTAGAAAGCGGACAGTTATCGATTTTTGCAAATGCCTACTGGGGACACCCGGCCTATAAACTTCCTCCTGAGATAAACCTGCTGGCGGTAGCGCATTATCTCGAGGCATTGGATGCGCAACGTACATTCACAAAAATCCATACGATCTTCGGCGGCAAGAATCCGCACCCGAATTTCGTGGTGGGCGGAGTTCCCATGCCGATTGACCTCAACTCGGGTACCGCGCTAAATGCCGAGAGACTATCGATCATTAAAGATAGCATCGATCGTATGCTGGCGTTTGTTGATCAAGTGTATCTGCCTGATCTTTTGGCTATTGCTCCGTATTACCTCGAGTATGCAGGAATCGGTGAAGGATTGGGTAATTTCCTGACTTGGGGCGAACTGCCTGGCACCGATAACAGCGATGTTTCCAAATATGTTGTTCCCCGTGCAGTGATTACCGGCAGAGATCTGGGGTCAATCCAGGAACCTGATCCGCGCGACTTCAAGAATATGCAAGAGTTCATTGCGCATTCGTGGTATGAATATGCTGAAGGGGAGAAAGCAGGTTTACATCCGTGGAAGGGCGAAACCAAGTTTAACTTCACCGGTCCCAATCCGCCTTACGAGTACCTGAATGTCGATCAGAAGTATTCCTGGCTAAAGGCACCCCGCTGGGCAGGCAAGCCAATGGAAGTAGGTCCGTTAGCAAGGGTGCTGGCAATGTATGCATCCGGGCATAAACAAACACAAGAATTGACCGATATGGTGTTGAAAGCATTGGGCGCCCCCATAACGGCTGTATTTTCCACACTTGGCCGAACTGCTGCTCGAGCAATTGAAACAAAAGTTTTTGCAGATCATATGCTGCAAACATTCAATGAGCTGGTGGATACAATCAAATCTGGCGACACACGGACATTTAACGATACCATGTGGGAACCAACAAAGTGGCCAGCGCATGCCGAGGGCTTTGGATTTATGGAGGCTCCGCGCGGGGCTCTGGGACATTGGATTGTTATCGATAATGGCAAGATAGCGAATTATCAAATGGTAGTACCCACAACCTGGAATGGCTCACCGCGTGACCACCTGGATCAGGCTGGCGCCTACGAAGCATCCCTGATTGGCACACCGTTAGCCAAACCAGAGTGGCCATTGGAAATTCTGCGTACCATTCACTCGTTCGATCCCTGCATGGCTTGCGCGATCCACATGGTCGATGCCAATGGGAATGACCTTGGCGAGACAGGAATTGGGTTGAATGTTTGTGTAAGTTAGTTGCTATAAAAGGGTATCCACCTGGAAATTAACCCGATGGTGGGTACCCTTTCTTCAGTAAATCCGTTTGTATAACTTGAGCTGTTGTTGGCTTTGAAACGTAATCAGAGAGAAGTTTGCCCGGGGCAGGCAATGCCAACATATTGCGTAGCAAAAAATTGCTACATTTTGCCGAAATCAACAATGGGTATGGGAGTAGGGCATTGAACAAAAGCCGAAAAATTGTATTTGGGTTGGGTAATACCCTGAATCGGGATGAAGGTCTGGGGGTGTACGCATTGAAAGTGCTGGAGACTGCGTTAGCGGCCCTAAAAACCGATGGCCAAGCTTCCAGCCAAGATATCGAATTATTGGATGGTGGTGTGTTGGGATTAAATCTTTTACCCTGGGTCGAAGAATCCAGTCATTTATTGATATTGGATGCGGTCAGTGCGAACAAAGCTCCGGGCGCCATTGTGGAATTATCCAAACAGGAAATACCACTCTATTCCGGGATTAAAATGTCTGACCATCAGGTTACTTTTCAAGAAGTATTGGGCATAGCACAATTTCGGAATCGATTGCCGCAAAATCTGCATCTGATTGGCGCACAACCAGCTGATATTTCGATTGGTGTTGATCTCAGCGTTGAGGTTCAAAATGCGATCCCGCAAATTGTACGAAGAGCAATATCCCAACTTGAGAGCTGGGACTTAATTTGATCATCAGGAGAATTTCATGAACTATTACTTCCTTGACAAGATTTCCTGGCCATTAAGTCAAGCGCTTTACCATGCAGCAGCGTACTTGCAGCATGAAAGTCTGTTTATTTTGCGCCCGGAATCACCCTATGTTTGCATCGGCTTTCATCAAGACGCGGAACAGGAAATTGATTTGAATTTCACCGCGCAAAACAATATCCCCGTTTATCGGCGTGAAGTTGGCGGCGGTGCGGTTTATTTGGATGGTCAACAACTTTTTTATCAGTTGATTATAAATACCAACAATCCGCACATCCCCCAAGCTAAGGAAGAGATTTATCGACAATTATTAAATCCCGTTGTAGAGACTTATCGCGAGTTTGGCGTGGATGCCGCTTATAAACCCGTAAACGACATTATTGCCAATGGCAAAAAAGTTTCTGGGAACGGAGCAGCAGAGATCAATAACATGGTGGTTCTAGTGGGGAACTTTATTCTCGACTTTGACTATGACACAATGAGCAAATGCCTGCGCGTGCCTGATGAAAAGTTCCGGGACAAGGTATTTAAAACTCTACAGGAAAATCTGAGCACATTTTTACGCGAGACAGGTCAAAAACCCGATACCAGATCGTTGGGTGATTCCCTGGCAAAGCGTTATGAGAAAATTTTCGGCAAGATGGAATGGAAGACGGAAGTAGAAGATGATCTGCTCCAAAAAGCCGATGAATTACACAAGGAAAGGTTTGCAGACGATTGGTTGTATTTCAATGATCGTCGCAGACCCACCGCCAGAAGTGTAAAAATTCGGGATGGCGTAAATGTTATTCAAAATTTGATCAAAACACCCGGCGGTCTGGTTCGCGTGACGTTGGTAAATGACAATGGGATACTCAGGGATGTGCATATTTCCGGGGACTTCTTCTTTTATCCTTCTGAAAAACTTACCGATCTGGAGAAGGCTCTGGATGGGATTCCATATGATGAAGCGATGATCCAACAGAAGGTGGAATCGTTTTATCTGGATAAAAATATTGAAGCTCCCGGTGTGAATCCAATCGATATCGCGAAGGCAATTGTTCCTTTGGTCAGCTGAGAAAGGAGATGGCATGTTCCACTTTGGAATTCCTGAATTATTGATTATCCTGGTGATTGTTCTGCTGCTTTTTGGGGTAGGACGGATATCCGGAGTGATGAAAGAACTGGGAAAAGGGATTCGTTCTTTTAAAGATGGGCTACAGGGGAATGCAGACCGGGAGGATAAGCTGTAAGGTAAGTCAGGCGCACATTCGCATGTTGAGTTGTAGCCACGAAGCGGCGACCATAATTATGGCCGCCGCTTTTGATATTTAATTATAGTATTTGATAATCGTTACAAAATTTCACTATTGAAATAATGAAACAATCATTGTATAATCGTTTTATTGGATCAAGCGAAGAGGAGTGAACGATGCGGCTGAAGAATGAGCGGGAACTAATTGTTGAATACGGTAGAAAGTTAATCACCTCAAATTTAACCACTGGGTCTGGCGGCAATCTGAGTATTTTCAACCGGGAAGAAAACCTGATTGCTATTAAGCCCACCGGTGTGGATTACATGATCATGAAACCGGCAGATGTGGTGGTCGTTTCACCCGAAGGTCAGATTGTGGATGGGGATTTGGAACCTTCCAGTGAAATTCGTTTCCACCTGGCTCTATTGCACAGCCGAAAAGATATTAACGCGGTTGTGCACACCCATCAGGTGTATGCGACGACGATAGCCTGCATGAATTGGGAATTACCGGCAGTGCATTACCTGGTTGGCTTTTCGGGCAATAAAGTTCCATTAGCGAAGTATGCTACGTTCGGCTCTCAAGAATTATCTGATAACATTCTGGCTGCCATTGGCAATTACAATGCCTGCCTGATGTCAAACCATGGAATCGTCACCGTTGGGACGAATATCGATTCCGCATTTGCGACAGCTGAGGAGCTGGAATTAGTCTCCAGACTTTATTATCAAACCAAGTGCATCGGAGAACCAGCTATCCTGTCAGATGAGGAGATGATAACTATCGGCGAAAAATTCAAAACATATGGTCAGAGGAAATAAGCGCAATTTCTGATTATTTTTGTTATCCGAGTCAACCCTTTTTTTTCTTGGATGTTATCCCATAGCATCGGGGATAAATCATTGTGGTCAACGCTGAAAAGCGCGTGATCTAAAACTAAAAAGTAATGAGGAGAGAATAATGAAAAAGCAAATGTTTTGGGTTCGAATTATTTCCTTCATTGCGGTGTTAAGCCTGTTGGCCGCTTGTGCCCCTGCGCCTGCACCGACCGCTGAGCCCGCTGCCCCAGCGGAACCGGCTGCAACGGCTGCCCCGGCCGAACCAGCTGCCCCCGCCGAGCCCGCAGCAGAAAAGCCATTTGAAATTGCAGTCGTGGTTAAAATCACCGGTATCCCTTGGTTTAATGTTGTCGAAACTGGTGTAGATCGCGCGGCTACTGAATTAGGTGTCAATGCCTATCAAACCGGTCCTGCTCAGGCTGACCCAGCTCAACAGGTGAAGATCGTTGAGGATTTGGTAGCCAAGGGTGTGGATGCAATTGCAGTGGTACCCAATGATGCAAAAGCACTCGAACCCGTTTTCCAGAAAGCCAAGGAAAAGGGTATCATAGTCATCACCCACGAATCCCCCGACCAGGTTGGGACCGACTATGATTTCGAACTGATCGACAATGTGAAATTTGGACAGCATGCCTGGGATCAGTTGGTAAAATATATGGGTGATTCCGGCGAATATGCCATTTTTGTTGGTGGTCTGACAGTTCCCCTGCACAACTTCTGGGCTGATACTGGCATTGAATATGCTAAAGAAAAATACCCCAATCTCACACTGGTAACTGAGCGCATCCCCTGCGGAGAAGATCAGGAATTAGCACGACAGAAAACCCTGGAATTGATTAAGGCTTACCCCAACCTGAAAGGTATTGTTGGTTTTGGCAGCCTTGGCCCGATTGGTGCTGCGCAGGCTTTGAAGGAAAAGGGTCTCACGGATAAGGTGGCTGTAGTTGGAACAGTAATTCCCTCACAGGCAGCTCCGTACCTTAAGGAAGGCTCGATGAAAGAAGGATTGCTTTGGAATCCTGCCGATGCCGGTTACGGCATGGTGTGGCTGGCGAAATACCTCTTGGAAGGAAACAAGATTGAAACTGGTACTGAAATCCCCGGTTTGGGCGCGGTAACAGTAGATGGCACAGTGGTAAAATTGGATGCCATCATGGACATTACAGCTGACAATGCAGAATCCTTAGGGTTCTAAACTGTTCTTATGAAGATGGGAGCTTCTTTGATATCAGATGAAGAAGCTCTCATTTTTTAATAGCAATTTCCATGATAGAGTTATATAAACATAAAAAGAATCTTTGTGGTGAGGTTTGTTGTATGGCGGAATCTTTCTTAACCCTGACAAAAGTCAGTAAACACTATGTTGGTGTTACCGCACTGGATAACGTTGATTTTGAAATCAACCAAGGGGAGATACACTGTCTTGCCGGTGAGAACGGTTCCGGTAAATCTACAATGATCAAGATCATTTCCGGTACAGTGGACGCTGATCCAGGTTCGCTGATCGAAATTGAGGGGGTACCAGTTCATAGCCACAAAGCCATTGATGCAATCAATTGTGGAATACAGGTGATTTATCAAGACTTATCCTTGTTTCCTAATTTAACTGTTGCTGAAAATATTGCTTTGGGTCAATATATTGCAAAGCACCGTAAGGTTGTAGATTGGAAAGAATTACGCCAAGTTGCAGAAAAAGCGATGGCGCGCATCAATGTAAAATTATCGTTGGATGTACTGGTAAGTGAAATATCCATTGCAGACCAACAGTTAGTTGCAATCTGTCGGGCACTTACCCATGATGTGAAATTAATCATCATGGATGAGCCGACTGCTTCCTTAACCAAAAAGGAAGTGGATTCTTTGCTGGGTGTTGTCTTGGACATGAAAGCAAAAGGAATTGCCACCATGTTCGTAAGCCATAAATTGGATGAAGTATTACGAATCGCAGATCGAGTAAGTGTAATTCGTGATGGACGGTTAGTTGGTGTTTATAACAGCAATGAACTCAATGATGAGAAACTGACTGTGCTAATGACCGGGAAAAAGGTGGAATACCAACGATTTACGGCTGATGCAAACCACCAGGAACCGATTTTGGAGTGCGAAAATCTTACACGCGAAGGCGAATTTCAAGACATTAGTTTCACAGTTGCGCCAGGAGAAATACTGGGAATTACCGGATTATTGGGATCTGGAAGAACAGAAATGGCACTTTCATTATTTGGTGTTCACCAGCCTGATGATGGAAAAATTATTTTTAATGGAAAACCGGTCAAGATAACGAGTATTCAAGATGCTATGAAATTGGGAATTGCCTATGTTCCCGAAGATCGTTTGACTCAGGGTTTGGTGAATACCCAGTCGGTTGGTGACAATATTATCATTACTACAATTGACTCTCTTGTAAACAGATTTAAACTGCTCGAAAAAAACAAAGTAATGGGAAGCATTCAGAGATGGGTAAAAGATTTATCCATCAAAGTTCCGAGTACAGATTCTCCTGCGCAAACCCTATCTGGTGGGAACCAACAACGCGTTGTGCTTGCAAAATGGATTGCAACTAACCCCAAAGTGTTGATCTTGGATGGTCCGACAATTGGGATTGATGTGGCTGCAAAGTTTTCCATTCATGAAATCATCCGCGATCTTGCCCGAAAGGGAATCGCGATCATCCTCATCTCTGAGGAAATTCCTGAGGTTTATAACAATTGCAATCGAATTCTTGTTATGCGAAAAGGACGTATTGTGAAAGAATTTGACACAAATGCTACGATCCAGGAAGAAATTCAGAATTATGTGAACGGTACAAATTAAGGACAACTGGCATGAAGAAACTACTATCTCGTCACGAAACATACGTCTTCATTGCAATTGTGATCTTTTCGATCATTATTACGATCATTAATCCGAGCTTTTTCACTCTTGAAAATTTGTTCGACCTGCTAAAAAGTTATTCCTTGATGGGCACATTTGCCATTGGGATGTTATTTGTATTGATCTCAGGCGGCATCGATATTTCATTTACTGCGATAGCAACTGTATCCGGCTATACTATTGCGGTGCTCCTGCTAAATATGGGCGACAAGTTAAATATATTCCTTGTCTTTATAATTGCCGGTGTAATCGGAATAGCCCTTGGGATGTTGAATGCAGTGATCATTCACTTCTTTAAAATACCCAGTATTATTACCACGATTGCAACCTTGAATGTTTTTTATGGTTTGTTGACGGTTATTTCCAAAGGAAAATGGTTGTATGGATTTCCGAATTGGTTTGGTGATTTCGCTACCATTCGGGTGTTCACTTTATATACCCCCGAAGGCATACCATATGGGCTTTCCGTAATCACTTTGATCTGGATTGCCCTGATAATCATCAGTTGGTTTGTCTTGCGTTGCACTTTACTGGGCAGATCCATTTATGCCATGGGCGGAAATATAAATTCAGCGCAACGTGCAGGCTTTAACATTTTTGGAATTACAGCTTTTGTCTACTCTTTTATGGGACTTATGGCGGGTATTGGCAGCGTGATTCAGGCTTTGTTGGTTCAGACAGTTGCCCCGAATTCTCTGGTGGGAAAAGAAATGGATGTAATTGCTGCTGTAGTGTTAGGAGGAGCAAGTTTAACAGGTGGCACGGGGACAATTATCGGTACTATTTTGGGGGTTACATTAATCGCCATTATGGGAAATGGCCTCACTCTAATGCATGTACCTGCATTGTGGTACAAGGTTGTGATCGGATTTGTTATTCTTGTAAGTGTCGGTGTTAGTGCTTATCGTCGTAAAACATCCACACGCAAGCGTGTGATCGTTGAAGGCAATTAGGTTTGGAGGATTACTGTGTTTCGTAAACTTTCCCATTTTACCATTCTGCTGGCAGTCACATTATTGGTTACTCTCCTGATGTGGGGATTAATCGGTAATAATTTTATGAACGCGGAGAACTTTCAATCCATGGCATATCAACTGCCGGAGTTAGGTATTCTTACATTGGCGATGATGATTGCCATGCTGACTTCGGGAATCAACCTTTCGATCATTGCAACCGCCAACCTTTCGGGGATTGTCATGGCTATGGTGCTTACCAAATCCGTACCACCTGAAAGCGCGCTTATCAACAGCCCCTGGCTGGTAGTGCTTGCGATCCTGGCAGGTTTATTGGTGGCAGCCCTGGTAGGGTTAATCAATGGTTTCCTAATTGCGGTGCTGGATATCTCTCCTATTTTGGCAACACTGGGCATGATGATTATGCTTGGTGGTGTGTCTCTAGTGCTTACAGAAGGATATGTGATTTCCGGTTTCTCGCCAGCTTTGTTATCGATTGGAAATAAAGATATTTTTGGTATCCCGGTGCCTATGTTGATCTTCTTGGCATGTGCCGGAGCAATGTCCGTTATTTTGAATAAAACCCCACTTGGGACCCAAATTTACCTGCTGGGCTCCAACCCGGTGGCATGTTTTTATTCGGGTGTAAACAATAAAGCCGTGCTGTTTAGGACGTATATAATTTCAGGTATTTACTCTGGTATTGCTGCTATCATCATGATCTCCCGCTTTAATTCTGCTAAAGCGGATTATGGTGAATCATATCTCCTTTTGACGGTCTTGGCGGCTGTTCTGGGGGGAGTAAGTGCAGCTGGGGGATTTGGAAAGGTTTCGGGTTTGGTCCTTTCGCTGGTTATCTTGCAGATTATTTCCAGTGGATTGAATCTTATGGGAATCAGCAACTTCCTCACACTGGCACTTTGGGGGATTGTCCTTATTCTGGTGATGGTTATTAAATACATCATTGAAAACAGAGCACAAAAGAGGTGGTCAGCATGAATACGTTAATGGGAATCGATCTGGGAACAACCAGCCTTAAGGTAAGTATCTTCAAGGAAACTGGTGAATTAATTGCCTCGGAGGTTCGTGATTATCCTATTCAGATTCCTGAGCCTGGATTTGCTGAGCAAGATCCAATTGTGTGGTGGGCAAAATTGGTAAATGCATGCCAAGCTTTAAAAGTAAAGCGTGCCAAAGAATTCGAGGCTGTTATTGGCATAGGTCTATGCGGTCAAATGCATACCCAGGTATATCTTGACGCAGATTACAACGTATTACGCCCGGCGATCACTTGGATGGATCAACGTTCGTCAGGAATCGTTGATCAAATTAAAAAGGATGCGGATGCTTGTGCTTTAATCTTTCGTGAGACATCAAATGCTGCTTCGACTACCTATACCGCATTGCATATCAAATGGGTGCAGGAAAACCAGCCGGAAATTTGGAAGAATGTCCGTTATGTTTTGGTCGCCAAAGATTACATCAAATTCAAACTCACCGATAAAATGGTGACCGATTTCGCAGAAGCAAGTGGAACATTGGTTTTTGATGTACAGAATGAGACCTGGTCTGATGATGCCTTTCGATATTTTGGGATACCAAAAGAAGTCTTTCCTGAAGTGCAACCCTCTGATGTGATCATTGGAAAAATATCTGATGCAGCCAGTATTCTGACGGGCCTAAAGCCAGGTATTCCTGTAGTTAATGGAAGCTCAGATAACTCGGCATCTGCATTGGGCGCCGGAATGGCAAGCCCGGGACAGGTGACCTTGATTATCGGAACTGCCGGTGTTATTACGGTTTGTTCCGATTATCCGCTGGTAGATGAAAAGAATCGTACTCTATGCTGGCATTATTGTTTGCAAAAACATTGGGCTACCCTTGGCATAATGCAAACTGCCGGTGAATCACTTGAGTGGTTCAAGAACACCTTTGATCGGCAGGGAGAGGGAACATCTCCCGGGGATATCTTCAATCAATACAATGCAGCTGTCCAAACCGTACCGGAAGGCTCGGATGGTTTAATATTTCTCCCATACTTAAATGGCGAAAGAACACCCTATTGGGACTCCGATGCAAAAGGAGTATTTTTTGGCATCAATTTAAAAACGGGCAAGTCGCATTTTATCCGCTCCATCATGGAGGGTGTGTCCTATGCCCTGCGGAATAACATTGAAACTGTCGAGTCATTGGGAATTACGATTAATGAAGTAAGAGCCGTCGGTGGTGGGCTGAAGAGCCAGGTGTGGCTCGAAATTCTTGGCAAGATATTACGCAAACCAATCTCCACTGTTTCGGTCAGGGATACCGCCAATCTGGGAAATATTTTGTTATGCGGACATGCTTTGGGGCTATATCCCACATATAGTGAAGCCGTAGAAAAGATGGTCTCAGTGGACCAAAAGGTTAATTTTCCACAAAGCTCTGAAGTTTATGAAAAACGGTATCCGGTATTTTTAGATTTATATGAAAAGATAAAACCACTTTACCGGGTATAGATTTTATCTATTCAATGGATTAAATGTTTATGATGAGGACTGATCAAACAAATATCCAGTGCCTGGCATTTGATATTGGCGCCGAAAGCGGTCGTGCCATTCAGGGGGCTTTCAATGGTGACTCCCTTCATCTAGAAGAAATTCACAGATTCTCGAATAGCCCCGTCAGAGTTAGAGAGCATTTGTTCACAGATATTTTGAATATATGGAATCAAATTCAGGTTGGCTTGCATAAATCAATTCAAAAATCCGGCCGCTTAGTGGACAGTCTTGGCGTAGATACTTGGGGCGTGGATTATGCTCTTTTAGATAAAAACAACCAATTGATGGCTAATCCTTATCATTACCGTGATCGTCGAACGGATGGTCTCCTCGAACAGATATTCTCGCGGGTTTCACGCAAAAGCATCTATCAACAAACCGGCAACCAATTTATGCAATTCAACACACTAGTACAGCTGTATGCCATGCGGATTCAGGAATCCCAAAATCTTGACCGGGCGGGTACTCTGTTGATGCTTCCTGATCTGATTCATTTCTGGCTCTGTGGTGAAAAAACCACAGAATATTGCATTGCCACAACAACGCAATGTTACGATCAGATGTCCGGGGAATGGGCGGTTAATTTGTTGAAAGAATTGCAAATACCCGAGGTCATTTTCCCTCCTATATCCAACCCTGGGACCATTATCGGAACTTTGCATTCCTGGCTACTACCTGATGGAAAACCTGGCTCTGTTCCCATTGTCTTACCTGCCAGTCATGACACCGGGAGTGCGATTGCCGCTGTTCCCGTGGAACAACAAGATTTTCTTTATATCAGTTCAGGCACCTGGTCGCTTGTTGGAACTGAACTGGACAAGCCGTTTATTACGGATGAGAGTTTGCAGAAGAATTTAACAAATGAAGGAAATCCTTGTGGAAAGACAAGATTTTTAAAGATTGTCCCCGGCATGTGGATCCTGCAACAGTGCAAAACCGAATGGCAAAAAAAGGGTAGAGACTATTCATATGATGATTTAACCAGACTGGCGACTGAAGCAAAGGAATGCGGATCAATCATCGATGTTACTGCGCCGGAATTTTTGGATCCGGGAGACATGGTGCAGCGTATTCAGATGTATTGCCATCAATCAGGACAATCCATACCTCAATCTGTGGGAGAAATAATCAGGTGCATACTGGAAAGTATGGCATACCTGTATCGATCATTATTGGAGGATTTTGAAAGCGTTTTGCAAAAATCCATGAAGGTGATTCACATCATCGGTGGTGGATCCAAGAATATATTATTGAATCAGTTAACGGCAGATATAACTTTGCGCGTAGTAATTGCCGGACCGGTGGAGGCTACCGCGGCTGGTAATATCTTGGTGCAAATGATGGGACTTGGTCATCTGTCATCCATGAAAGATATCCGTGAGGTTGTTCGTCGATCATTTCGACTGATTCAGTTTCAACCGAGACCTTTGACAATATGGGATGAAGGTTATCAGCGATACCAAAGGCTCCTTGCGTTCTCTTTAAAGGAAATGAACAAAGAATAAATAACATGTTTTTATGTATCGGGGTAGACTTAAGTAAATAACATATCTGAAACTTGGTTTCCTGCCTCAAGGATAATGTGATGAATGATAAACAAAGGTTAATGATCAAAATTGCCAAACTTTACTATGAAGGCGGTCTGACACAGGATGTAATTTCACGGCGTTTGCGGCTCTCCAGACCGCGGGTATCCCGGTTGATGCAGGAAGCTATTGATAATGGCATTGTCAAAATCACAATCATGCAGGAACCCGGCAGCTATGCTGAAGTTGAGCGACAATTAGAGAATAAATATAATTTGCTTGAGGTAGTTGTTTCAGATATTTCCGAGCCATCAACTTTTGAGAGTGTCGCCCGGGAATTGGGGAATGTTGCCGCAAATTATTTTAGCCGTATTGTTCTGGATGGAGATATTATCGGTTTTACCTGGGGCGCAACGCTGGCTTCCATGGTGGAAAATCTGGAGCCGGAAAAGAAGCCAAATTGTGTGGTAATGCAAATGGTGGGCGGGTTGGGAGAACCCAAGGCAGAATCTCATGCCACCGGAATTGTCAGTCGGGCAGCCATGGCTATTGGCGGGAGCATGTGGTTAATGCCGGCGCCAGGAGTTGTGGATTCTGTCGAATCGGCCAAATTATTACGATCAGATCGAGCGATAGCGCAGGCTTTGGAGAGGGGAGGAAAAGCCAATATTGCTTTTGTAGGTATAGGTCATCCAACGCGGAGTTCGCTACTTATGCGGGATGAGTATATTATTTCATGGCAAGAGATGGAGGAATTGATTAGGCAGGGCGCAATTGGTGATATTAGCTTACGTTATTATGATATTCAGGGGAAATTAATCAACTCAAGCCTAAATGATCGGGTGATCGGGATTGATCTGACTGAACTTAAAGGAATCAATAGGGTAGTCGGGGTGGCTGGAGGTGAAGAAAAAGTCCAGGCAATCTTAGGCGCCATTCACGGAGGATTAATCAACACCCTGATTACCGATATAAAAACCGCGCATAGATTATTGGAAAATGAATTTGATCTGCATGTGTAGATTGAAATATGAGATACCGCAAAATTGGCAATTGTAGTTATTTTGTCATATTCCCTAAACGTTTGTTTTTATAATACAATTCAGCCATGACAGTTGAACCACACAAGCCTGAGATTCTCATCACCATGTCTATGTCGCAGTCCCAGATTGAACGTTTGAAGGGGTATGGTAAAGTGCGCCAAGCCGGATGGGGTTTGACCGGAGTACGTCTGGGTGAGGACGAATTATGCAGACTTATCAGAGACACAGATGTTTTTTTGGTTGGATATGAAAATGTCACACGCAAAGTAATTCAAAGTGCTGTGCGTTTGGGTTTGATAGGGGTATCGCGATCCAATCCTGTTAATGTCGACATTGAAGCTGCAAATGAGCAAAACATCCCGGTACTACATGCACCTGGCAGGAATGCCATTGCGGCGGCGGAATTTACTATAGGATTGATGATTTGCCAAGCTCGCCATATCGACCTGGGTGATAGATGTCTGCGCACGGGGGAGTATCTTGGCACACCAATGGCAGATTTGTATGTAGAAAATCCAAGCAATGATGTTGTCTGGGATTTGGACGGAGTATCACCTTATATGCAGCTGCGCGGAGTGGAATTGGCTGGCCGCACACTCGGTTTGATCGGGTTGGGAAATGTTGCATCGCGTGTGGCAAAACTTGCCCAAGCGTTCGGCATGAAAGTAATCACACATACACCTTTGCGAGATTTGGAAAGAGCAAAGGAATTAAGTATACCAATTGTGCCATTGCAACAGTTATTAAATGAAGCAGATTTCATCTCAGTACATTGTAATGTGAATTCGGATACCCATTCAGTGATTGATGCCTGGGCTTTTTCGCAAATCAAGCCTTCCGCTTACATTATTAATACAGCTCGGGCGAGCATCATCGATCAAGCTGCACTGGTAGAGGCGCTGAAACAAAAAAGAATTGCCGGCGCGGCATTGGATGTATTCTGGTATGAACCTTTACCATCTAACCATCCATTATTAGCTTTCGAAAATGTGACCCTTACACCTCATTTGGCAGGATCTGCTCATGAAGTACCTGAGAGGCACTCTCGTATGCTTGCAGACGATGTAATTGCCTGGCTGGAAGATCGACCTCCCATGAATGTCTTTAATAAGGAATTTTTATTAAGTCGATCAGGATAATTCTTTACATTTGCCATCCAGACATAAAGTGTACTTGGCAACACCTCAGTTTGTTGTTTGCGGGACGTCCACGCCCATTTCAGTGAGGACTTCACGCGCGGGTGCTTTTAGCGCCTCAGATGTATCAAGCTGTAGCACAATTAAGAAATCCGCTTTCGAAAGTTCATATTGTTGCGTATTGTAATAAGCGACTGCCCGGTCAAAATATGCCATATCCAGGCTGGCGTTTAATTCGATTGCCCGTGTATACATGGGGATGGCTTCCTTGTATTTCCTTTGCTGAGAGAAGGTCGCCCCGATCTGATAATATGGGTCACCAAACTCCGGGTTTACGGAGATTGCTTTTTCAAACCATTCAATTGCTTGCGAATATTTACCCAGCGCAAGATAACTGCGCCCGACCTCATCCAACACAATGATTGAGTTCGGATTGCTTTCCAGATATGTCTGCCAATCATCGATGGCTTTCTGGTATTCTTTCAACAGGAAATACGCCTGCGCCCGATAGTCGTATGCCGAGGGTAACTGATCTGTTAGTTCCAATACGTGATTAATCTGTTCCAAGGCTATCTCTGGTTGATTTGTTTGCACATATACCAAGGCACTGTTAACCAATGCCAGAATGTAATCTGGATTGAGATTAAGGGCAGTTTTAAAATCGGCAAGGGCCTGTTCCAGATCGCCCTGATCCAGATAGGAAATTCCACGATTGTTAAATGCGTCCGGATTGGTCGGGTCCAATTCGATGGATTTGGAAAAATCCTGAATGGCTGATGTCAGGTCTTCCTTTTGGCGATACGCATTTCCCCGTCGATACAGGTAAAGAGCGTTTTCTGGGTTCAGTTCAATAGCTTTTGAATAACTATGGATGGCGTCATCCACCAGACCATCCTGCATTTGAAGCAGCCCAAGATCGCCAAACACCTCTGCATTTTTGGGGTCCAATTCACCGGCTTTGGTGAGATCAGCTTTTGCCAGTTCAGGCTCTTTTAGTTGGATATAAGCTTTGGCTCGATAAACAAATAATGCTGCCCGGGTCGGATCCAATTTGATGGCTTCGGACCATTGTTCCACCGCGTTCTGATAATCTGCCAGGTTGAAATATGCATTACCACGGTTGGCATATATTTCAAGGGATGTGCCTTCCAACTCCACCACCTTATCCCAGTCTGACAAAGCCAGGCGATAATTCCCCTGGTTATATTGATTCTGTCCGCGGAGAGTAAGAGCCCGGGTATTTGTAGGGTCCAGATTTAAAACCTGATCCAGCTCGTCTTGTGCGGCTGCCCACTCCTGAAGTGCCATGTGAATATAGGCTCTACCGGTCAGGGCCTCAACGGATTTGGAGTTTAGCTCGAGCACTTTTGCGTAATCCATCAATGCGGAAGCAAATATCCCGGCTTTTGTTTTAACTTCTGCGCGCAGCATATATGCGTCAACGAAATCCGGTTTGAGATCAAGGAGGTGGTTTAGATCCTCATAGGCTTTGGATGTCAGGGCTAATTCGTTATAAGTCTTTGCCCGTAGAAACAACATGTCCACATCGTCCGGTGAATGATCGATAATGATGTTGAGATCCCGAAGAGCATCCTGGTAGGAATTCAGTGAATATGACAGTTTTGCTCTTTCGATGTTTGCAGGTAAATAATTCGGATTCAACACTAAGGCCTGCGAGTAAGCGTCATATGCGAGCTGAGGGTTTCCCTGATCCCGATAATCATTTCCTTTTGCGAGCCAGAACTCTTCACCCTGCCCGGACGAAATTTGAAGAACTCCCCCCCCAAGAGAACTCAGAAAAAAAGCCGCTATCAAGATAACCGAGCCGACTCTTTTGACGATTTGATTTCTACGCTCGTTACCAGGCATATTCTGCACCATTGTCCGCTACGATATATGAATGAATTGGAATAATTACAAGGTCTGTCATTGCTGGTGTATATTAGATTATAGCCTTAGAATACAAATACGTCGAAGCATTGATTTAAAAACTGTAAGCAGATTGTTAAGTAGTAAGAGTAAAAAAACTCATAATTTGCACATAAATTGCATCGCAAAACTCTTGTGGCGAGTAATCAAAATCGCTATACTGTTATCAATACTAAACTGAATTATTCATACTAATAACGATATCAAGACTAACAATTAAATAGATTAACAACCGGTTTTCACACAAGACGGGGAGGTCTGGTTTGAAACGAATCATTGTTGCTTCCTTAATGGCTGCAGGAATTGCATTCCTGCTCGTTTGTTTTTCTCCCATATCCAATGTTTCTGCGGATGATGGAGAACCAACAGTTGTTGAGACAACACCTACACTTGACACGGGTTCACCTGCGGAAAATGTGCCCGAAGTATCTTCTACGCCTGTACCGGCGCAGGAGGAAGAGCCGCAGGATATTGTTGCGACTGATGAACTTCAGGCCGACCCTACAACAATAGTGGAAGAAACCACCTCACCTGAAGTAACTCCCGAACCGGGGCAGGAAGCCCCGGCGCTGACGACAGATACCGAAGAGTCCTCCCCCTCTTCCGGATCCGATCAAGATGGCGGCACCAGGGACGATGTTTCTACCGAACCACGAAGCCCGGAGTTGTTACTTTCAAGTAGTACACTATCAGATCCCCAACCGTTGGCGGGCGAGTCTGATGGTGGGATTGTCGCGGAAGACGATGCGGTCGATAACACATCCGATGAGGCTGCGCTGGATCCCTGGTTCTCTTCTGGCTCAAATACTTACAACTTCAGCACCATACAGGCTGCAGTGGATTACTTAAAAACAAACAGCCTCGTCCCGAACGGCGGCAATATATTTATTGAGACGGGCGTTTTCTCGGAAAATGTAGTGATTGATGGCTTTAATTTTGGCGGTTCGAATTCATTAAATTTCTATGCCGGATGCACGTTGGGTAACTCGAATCCCATAGCTTGTGTAGGTACTTCCACCCTGAATGGAACGCTTACCATTTCCAATAGCTCGCTTGCCATGGTTTTCAATAATCTGATTGTTACCGGTGCAATTACTTTGGATGATGTGCGCAAGGTGGAAATCAATCTTCCGGGAACTTCATCGGATGATACTTATGAAGTAGTCATCAATGGAACCAATAAGGTAAAGATCAAACTCGATGGCGGTAGCGGAACTGATTCGCTGCAATTATCCGGTGCTTCTTCATATATTACAGGCGAATTGACAGCGGGCACTTCATCGGGTGATCTTACTGCAAAATATACAAACTCAGACACCGATCAGCTTGAGTTGATCTTCGACAGCGTAGAAGAATTCAATAGCTATATTAATACGGAAGACCTTTCCTACACGTTCGAACGTGATGCCAATATTGCCTATACCCGAACTTATCACTTGAAGGATGCAGATGCCGGAGCAAGTGGAAGGATGACTCTGGAGAGCAGTGATTACGGGAATATCATCTTCAATAATCCGACGAACTCATTAACTATTCTCTCGAACTCGATCAATACGGACTTGGAGATAGATTCATTTGACAATCCTTTCGCCGGCGATCTTTCCATCCTGGCGGGGTCAACGTTTGATGATGTGTTGATCAAATCCAACATCATCCTTCCGGGGCATAATCTGGAGATCGAAGGATGGAATGTAACCCTCGATGATGGGGTGGTTCTTTCCACCAGGGATATCAGTGGAACTGATTATGAAAATGCTGTTTCCATTGGCGATTCTGGAGATATTTCCATCACCCCGGTTTATTTCCGGATGGAAGATGGATCAAAGATTCTGGCGCACGCAACCAGTTCCTATGTGGGTGGTGAAGTCAGCATCGAATCCGAAAACACCTCGGGCTGGAATGTTGGGGCACTGGATTGGATTCGAGAGCATCTTTTCCCGTTGATCGGGACCGCCCAGGGTGTGTATGTAAATTCCACCGATATTATTCTGAACAATGCCAAGATAACAGGTGAGGCAGTTACGCTGACGGCGACTGGTGGTTATGTAATTGATTACACGCTGTTGGAAGAAGTCAGCGAATTGCTAAACGGATCGGCAATTGGGGAATTTATTGAGAGCCTCACCGGCAGTTCCATCAGTGACTATCTGGAGATGGTTTCTGAATTAGGTCTGCTCCAGAAAGGGATTCTTCCCATCCCCATCGGGGTAAATGTACGTATCGGTTATGCGGTAATTGATATGACCAATACTGTCATTCAGGCGGCGCATGATATTAATGTGCTGGCTACTGCAATTGCTAATGGTGCCATTACCATAAAATCCGGGTATTTTGCTTTTGCCGTCGGGGTGGGTGTTGGCACGGCAAAAGTGTTGGTCAACGGCACATCCAATTTGATCAGTTCAGGCGGTAATATTTTAGTCAGGTCAGAGTGTACCAATGACACCTACATCACTGCGGTTTCCAAAGATTACGCCGAAGATAATATCTTGCCACTGGCAGTAGCCATTGGCGTTTCAGTTGTGACCTCCAAGGTGATCACCTCAGCTGATTCGCTCATTGATGCTTTTGGCTCTGTGAATCTACAGGCTCATGGTGAAAATGTTGGCGGGGCAATCGCCATGGCGCTTATTTTCGAAGGCGGACAGGCTGCCGGTGGATTTGGCATTTATGTAGGAATCTCCGATATTTTAGCTCAAGCCAATGGAACCATTAAAGCAGCTTCGCAAGCCGATATCAAAACCACCACCAGCATCGACCTGGCAAATATCAATGCGGCGACAAATACCATTGAAATACCCAATCACGGTTTTACCACCGGTCAGGTAGTGACCTACAATGCCGACAGCATGAGCAGGCCCATTGACGGATTGGAAAATGGGAGTTCGTATTATGTAGTTGTTGTGGATGCCAACCACATTAAATTGGTTTCCACCCAGCCATTGGATATCTCCACTTCCGGTGTTCGCCCCGGTGCTATTCACACCTTTACCCCATTTGTGGCAAAAACATTCACTCCTTCCACCAGCAACCTTGATGTGGATACTGACGTTATCACCATCACTGCACATGGTTTTGTCAATGGACAGCATATTTATTATTCGAGCATGGAAGAGACTGTTATCGGCGGAATGGCTGACACTGCCGAATATCAAGTTGTGCTTATCGATGCCGATTCATTCTCGTTAATCGATGTTCTCACCGGACTGCCGGTGGATATTACTTCCATCCCAACGACCGGTGAGCAGGGTTTCATGTATTACGACAGCAGTGCTGCCGTCACAGTTAATGTTACCAGTGGGGTGGATAGCGACAGTGATATTATCACAATTGTTGATCATGGTTTTGAGACCGGCGACATGGTGTTCTATACGGTTGCGGATGGTGACTATGATCGCACTTATTCCAAGTCATATGGGTTTATCGCCAACCCCACAACCACTGCGCAGACACAGCTAAAGCTCGAATTTGTAGATGGGCTTGTCGCCGGCGACCAGGTGGCTTATTCACCCAACGATCACACGGTAATCACAGTGACGATCAATGGCGTTACCAGTGAACTAACAAATGGGATTACGCTGGTAGTAAAGGCTATTCATAAGGAAAGCGATTGTGAAAGTGAAGACACAGACTGCGCTTATGTGTCGTTTGAAGACACAGACGGGCATGATGTAACTTTCACCTCCATTGTTAAGGATAGCGTAAACGATGACAATGGCGAAATGATCTATACGCCGGTGCAAAGTTTTGTCAAGACCGTCACTACAACCGGAGCCGACGCGCCCATTTACGGGCTGCATGACAGTACTTTCTATTATGTGGTGAAGATTGATGATGATCATTTCAGGCTGGCTGCCAGTTACGACCAGGCAGTTGAATTAGAGAATGGCATCGAAATAGACAAAGGTCTGGCGACCGGCAGTGGACACAACCTGGATACCGGTCTGGTAAATGGCATTGGCGTAAAAGCCAGTTTGATTTCCGCAGAAGAAAACTATGTTGGCACCGGCACCGGCGGCTCCCGTACAGCGACTGATGTGCTGACCAATACTATTTCTAACGGTGTGAAAACGGCGGTTCTTGCAGTCCCGAAAGGCATTTGGTCATTCTTAAAGTGGGCATACTCAAAGATTTCCGGCAAGGTTGATGATGACACAGCCAAGGAACAAACAGACAAGGCATCGGATCCTTCTTCCATCAATATGTCTGGCTCGCTCGGTGTTATTGTCAGCTTGGCTTCTGTGCGCGCCGAGATAGGCTCGAACGCGGTATTAAGATCCATGCACGATATTGTGGTTGAAGCTACTCAGGAAGATACCTGGCAGAGTGGTGTTGAGGGTGACGTTGCCGTCACCGAAGACTCTGGCGGAAGCAAGGCTGCCATTGGCGGTGCATTGAGCATATTGGTACTATTGAATAAGGTGAATGCAATTGTTGGAAATGGCGCAAGCCTTGATGCAATGGGAGACATACTGGTTAATTCTGAACTGGTATACCCCTTCAGAGTAAAGACCTTCATTTCGGATGTAATTCAGAGTTCGATCGGTTCACTTTTAGGCACTCTTTATACAGACTCTCTTTCCAGTGATTTCTGCTTCTCTTCACATTTATTCAATACCTGGGTTCGCAGCAGTGCTACCGGTGGGGATGAAAACGAAACATCCACAACTATTGCCGGCGCCATTAGCTTCATTTTACAGATGAGCGAGGTCATTTCCCGGGTGGAGGATAATGTTCGCATCAATCAGACAACTGATGATGGTTCACCTGCTCACGTCAACTATCAGAACAGCACGCAGAATGTGACTGTGAAGAGCAGCGTCTATGGGCGCTACATTCTGGTGGCTGGCAACTTCTCGGTTGCCCTACAGCCGTCACTGGATCGCAATAAAAAACTGGAAAAAGTAAAACAGTTCTTTAAAGATCTGCCGACCAGCGTATTCTCCCCCTTTGGAGCAAGCGGCGGAAAGAATGGCGCCGGTGGCAGCGTGCAGATTCCCATCTTTATTAGTAATACGATTGCCGAGATCGGGAACAATGTGAAGATCCATATAGGCAGTTCAGGCAAGCTGATCGTAGATGCTCTGACGGATTATGTGATCTTTTCACTCGCTCAGGCTGGTTCAAAAGCGAAGGAAGGTTTTGGTATTGCCGGCGCGATCTCTTATGTAGGCGTTTTCAGTGATACTCTTGCCAGAATTGGTGCGACAACCAGTGTGGTTGGCGGGAGCGTTGCAATCTCTGCCAAAGATGAAACTCTGAATATCAACGTGGTTGGGTCAGTGGCAGTTGGCGGAAATGTTGGCGTTGGCGTTTCAATTGCGGTAAATACACTGATTCGAAATGTAAATGCCATATTGGGTAATTTCGATGGCGGTTCAGCCGGGCCGTGGCAAATCGACTACACTGGTTCAGGTGCTCAACCGACAATCTCTGTCACGCTGGTTCCAGTTTTCAATGGCTCCGGATTGATGACCACTGTTGAAGATGGCGCGGTTAATACCCAAGAAGTACAGTTGATTGAAACGAATGCCTCGCAGGGGCAATTTACACTTACCTACAACGAAGTCACCACCGGACCCTTGAATTACAATGCCAGCGCAGCTCAGATAGAAACAGCGCTCAATGCGCTTTCCACCATTCAGGCAGCCGGGGGAGTCACTGTGACCGGTGGCGATGGCGCCGCGTGGGAAGTTACATTTAATGAATTCGGCAAACGAGATTATATTACTGGAGACGCATATACTGGTGGAGGGACATCATTTACCGGCAGTCTAACGACAAATTCCACCGATGGTAATTCAACCACAAAAGAAATACAGACCATTCAGAATGATTCCACCGGGAATGATTTGTACTTTGCGTATAACGGTTCCACTACCGGTCCCATTGCTTCTGATGCCAGTGCAGCGGTCTTGGATGCGGCATTGGATGCAATTATTTCTGGCGGGGTATCTGTAACAAAAACAAGTATAGATACCTGGCAGATTACCTTTAACAACACAGGTAATATGTCCACCATTGTTGCCACATTTGATGCAGAAGTTGTTTCTGCTATTTATGATGAAGGTGCTTACAACACACATGAGCAGCAGCATCTTTCCCTGAGCGACGCAAACCAAGGCGCCTTTGAGCTTTACTTTATCAACGATCGGACTTTGCCGCTCCGATGGAATGCTTCTGCACTTGAAATTCAAAATGCTTTGAATAGTTTACAGTCGATCAAGGACTTGAACGAGGCTGGAACTGCATCCGTTACCGTTACCGGATCTGATGGCGAATTCGATATTACTTTCAGCGAATACGCAGATGTGGATATGATCTACTTTGATGCGCTTTCCGGTTTTGAAGGAACAGCCTCCGTGGATACCAGCGGCACCACGACCACAATTTCTCATAGCTCACACCACGGCGCCTTCATTATTAATGTAGGTGGAACCTCAACATGGCTATTACCGTTTGATGCCAGTTCCGCTCAGGTGGCTGATGCGCTGAATGCAGTACTGGCGAACAGTTTCACCGTGAAGGCTGCCAGCGGAAGCACCTCTTCTCCGATGATGAATCTGTCGGGCGACCTGGATGTAAACGCGACTGCCAGTGGTTTCGACTGGGCGTTTTCGCTGGCTGCGGCTGTAACGCGGGATGAGAAAAAACCCTCCAGTACCGAACCATCACAGACAAAAGGTTCCGGCATGCCAAGAAAACACTGGCAGGAAACACTGCTGGTTAAAATGAAATTGGCCGGTCAGAACTTCCCCACTCAAGGTAATTCATCCACCAAGGATACCCAGCAAGGAGCAAAGAATTCATTTGCAGTTGCAGGCGATATATCGGTGAATGTCGGCGTGGACAAGGTACAGGCGATAATCCGGGATGCCGGTTTGATCGTCGCCAAGACGATTGATGTTATTGCCGAAAACACTTCAACCATACGAACTGCTTCCGGGTCGGCAGCCATCAACACCAATGGTTCCTCAAGTTCAATGGGTATTGCCGGTTCGGTATCCTTCAACTGGTTGGATGGCCTGACCAGAGCCATCATTCAGAATACAAAGATTACGCAGTCCGGTACATCGACCAGCGAGACCGGGGTGAATGTTACCGCCACCCGCACCGGAGATATCATTGCTCTTGCGGCAGGCGGAGCTGGCGCTCCAAAGGAAAAAGGCATTGCCATTGCCGGTTCAGTGGCAGTGAGCATTGTAAGAAATATTACCGAAGCAATCGTAGAAGATCTTCTGGGTGGCAGCAGCCTGGCTGGTGGCTTGAATATTCATTCAGATGATACCGCGAATGCCACTTCCATTGCTGGCGCATTGGCTTACGGCGGTAAAGCAGGTATTGGCGCTGCATTTGCAGTCAGCCTGATTTTGAGCGAAACCCGTGCTCTGTTAGCCTCTTCCACTTTCTCTCACGCAGGTTCCTTAAAAGTCATAGCCGATGCTGCCAATCGAATCATTACCGGGGCGGGAGCGCTGGGTGCTTCCAAGGGCAAGGTCGGCATTGGCGGAACGGTTGCGGTAAACCTGATCCTCTCCACGCTTGAAGCAATTGCAAGAGATGTTAACACCTCTATATCAACGGCAAATGGCGCGGCAGAAGTAAAAACTGACAGCACTTCCAATATCTACAACTTTGCCGGGGCAGTGGGCGGCGGCGATACTGCCGGCATCGGCATTGCCATCTCCTTCAATTATATTGATCCTGATATTCGATCTGCTGTAATTGATTCCACATTGAATGTGGGTAATACGACCACCGGAACCACAGATACATCCGGTTTGGCAGTTTCTGCAAAGAATAAGGCACAAATCGATGCCGTTTCTGCGGGTGGAGCGGGTTCAGGCAAAGTTGCAGTAGCTGGTGGACTATCCGTCAATCTCATCTTAACTACTACAGAAGCTTATGTTGCAGGTTCTGGCACTTTGATCAAATCGGCTGGTGATGTTTCCATCAGCGCCGACAACGAGTCGAATATTCATTCCTTCACCGGAAATGTGGCTGGCGCCGGTAAAGTGGCTGTTGGAGCTTCCATATCCTTCAACTGGTCAGGTGCAACTACGCAATCATATATTCAATATGCTGACATTCAATCTTTGAATGGCGACATTCTGTTGAGTGCAACCAATTCCGGGGAGATGATCGCGATTGCTGCCGGCGGACAAGGCGCGGGCAATGTGGCGGTTGGCGGTTCTGTGTCCATTGGCTATCTGGGGAATACCACCAAGGCGTATATCACTGGTTTGTCCGCAGCCAACAAGGCGGAAATCATTGCCCAGGGAAATGTCGGCGTCACCGCAAAGGACGATATTTCAGCAATTATGATTGCCGGTGTGGTTGGCGGTGCAGGCACGGTTGCTGTGGGTGCCTCACTTACCACTCTGGTAACCAGCAATCTCGTTGAGGCATATATCGGTGAGTATTCATCCGTAAAAGGACGCGGGAAGAAAGGCACCAGGCAGGTTTACACCGGCAGCACCACATCCGCAGGAGACTGGCAGCAAGCAAATATGCGTGGCGTTTGGGTTACTGCCACTTCCGATCATGCTTTCCGCAGTTTCGCAGTTGGCGGGGTTGGTGCGGGTACTGTAGCTGTGGCGGGCTCTGTGAGTGTCACCACGGTTGTTGATACGGTACGGGCGCACATCGATAGCAACTCATCGGTAAATGAAGACAATTCCGATGCGGAGGATGACTCGTCGGGGCCACATCAAAGTGTAAACGTATTTGCAGGCAGTAGTACGGTATTATGGGGTGTGGCTGGGGCATTGGCTGGTGCAGGTACAGTCGGTGTGGGAGCTGGTCTGGATGTAGGCGTAATTACCAAGACCGTAGAAGCATTTATTGCCGGAAAGGTTAATGCTGTTGGTGACATCCTGGTACAGGCGATCAGCAGCGAACAGATCATCTCGGTAGCCGCCTCTCTGGGGGCAGCCGGCACGGTAGGTGTAGCCGGCTCGGTGGGTGTTTATACCCTGGTACTGAATGTAATCGCTTCGGTTGCTTCCACCGCTGATCTGTATGCGGTCGGTTCGGTGCTGGTTAATTCCAACGACAAAACCGATATCATCCTGGTGGCTGGAAGCATTTCAGGCGCGGGAACAGTAGGCGTTGGCGGATCGTTTGATGTTTCGGTGGTGGTAAAGAACATCCAGGCTTATATTGACAATAGCGCGCATGTGGATGCGGAAGGCAATGGAGATGGTGTTGTTGCCTTCAACGGCAGCTTCACCGAAACCTGGGTGGATGACCCACAAAATATTGTTATCAGTATCAGCGGCGGTGATACCCTGAATTTCACCTACTCGCACGGTCTGCAAACCGGCGATATGGTTATCTACAATAACAGCACCAACAAAGACGAGGATAGCATCAAGGAGAGCGATGGTACCCCTCTGGTCAATGGCGGTACATATTATGTCATTCGAGTGGATGATGACAGTATTCAACTGGCTGCTACAAAAGCGGATGCACTGGCGGGAAATGCCATAGCCCTCCAATCTGGTCTGGGCAGCGATATCATCCATGAAATCACCAAATCAAATGTTGTGGTCGTAGAACGCCCGACGTTCAATCCTTCCACCGATATTCTGGCTGATAATGTGATCGACCTGGGTTACGCGCATGGGTTTAAGACCGGGCAGGCACTGGTCTACAGCGCGGGCGGTGGAACACCTATCAGCGGATTGGAAGAAGGTCGTACTTATTATGTGATTGCTGATGAATCCAGCCCAAATACCTTGAAGCTGGCAATGGATTGGGTGGATGCTTCCAATGGCGTTGCCATTGAACTCAGTTCCGCCGGAGCAACCGGTTCCGCCCATACTTTGTGGGATGGTCAAATAGATAACGTGTCGCCCGAAGTTCAAACTCCGGGTCCGCAGATCGATCTTGATCCAGACAGTACAGAAGATGAGGATTACAACCCCAACAGTCTTTCCCAGAAGCGCGAAGGAGCGCCATCCACCACTCTGGTAAAAGGCGTGGTAGTATCTGCTTTGAACCAGGACCTTTCGGTTACGGTTGCATTGAGCGGCGGCGGCGCCGGTACGGTTGCGGTTAACATCAGTGGTTTGGTAAATGTGATGAAGGCAAATGTATATGCCTATATTGGTGAAGGTGCCTTCATTAATAAGGAAGTGCAGGCAAGCAACAAGGCTGCCACCGGCGAAAGCGTCTACGTTTTGGCTGGCAACGACTTCTATCATATTGGCATTGCTGCCGTTGCAAATGGCGCAGGCACTGTATCTGTTACACCGGATGCAGATGTATCGGTGGTGGTAAATAAAGTTCATGCCTATATCGCGGATGGCGCCAATGTATATGCTTTGCAAGATGTGGCGGTCAGCGCCCGATCCAGCGGTTTAATCGTATCCGTCTCTATCGGCGCCACCGGGTCTGGGTTGGTCTCTGTGGCGGGTTCGGTATCTGTAATTACGATCGCTGATGAGACAAAGGCGTACATTGGGCAGGACGATGGTGATTCGACTGTAACAACCGTTTACGCAAATGGCAATGTCTTTGTCAACGCGACGGACACGTTGGATATTGTACTCGTGGTTGGCAGCCTGGGGTTGGGTTTCGGTGCGGTCGGCGTTGGTGCCAGCATCGGTGTGCTGGTGGAAGTAAAGAATACCAGCGCGTTCATTGCCCCCTATGCCATTGTAAATGGAAAAGGAAATGGTTCCCGGTTGTCTTCTGTGGTGAACGCAAAAGAAATGAACACGGATGGCACCCTGAGCGTGTATGACGAAATTGCCGGTGTGGTGGTACAGGCATACTCGCATGACGTTATGACCACCGTGGCTGGCAGCGGTGCATTCGGTTTGTATACCGGTGTTGCCGGCTCGATCATGGTGGACGTGTTCCTTTCTGATACATACGCCTGGATTGGCGGCGCGGCACGGATCAACCAGGACCGGGCGGGTGTAAATGATGTTCAGGATGTGATCATCAATTCCAATAACTACTCCAAGATCTTCAATTTTGCCGGTGCTGTGGGCGGCGGGATCGTCGGGGTGGGTGGCGCAATCGAAACCAATGTTATCCGCAATAATGCGAAAGCATATATTGCAAATACAGCCTGGGTAACTGCACGCCGGGATGTTACGCTCTCTGCATTGAACAACAAAGATATCACTGTCGTAACAGCGGCGATTGGGATTGGCGGCGGTGGCTTTGGATTGACCATTCTGGTGAATGTTGTCGGTTCGGAATTTACCACCACCTATACCGTGGAATATGATGAAACCGATCGCAATGAAGATGGTACTCCCAAGACTGGGACAGACAACCGGTACAATGAGACCATTACTGAAGATCCGTTGACTCAAAACCAGGAAGACGGACATGATAATCTGAATGGCACCCTGGAAGATTCCACGGGAAGCATGAATTCCATTGCAAATTATCTTGGCGGTTACGGAGATAATGATGCCGGTTATGCCGCTGATGATATGCAAGACTACCTGAACAACGAGGATCTGAATACAACCTGGCAGGACGCCCTGGCAGCCCAGGGAGATGCCAGCCGATCAGGCACTATTGCTTACATTGGCACCGGAAGCGTTGTTACCGCTGAGACCGGGGATATCAATGTCATAGCGATTGAACGAATACACTTTGTTGGTGTGGCTGGTACGGTAACCGGCGGCGGTGCCGCGGTTGGTGCAGCAGTTTCCATCAATGTGGTGGGCAGCAATGTGGAAGCATATATCATGCGCCAGGTAGTGCTTAACACTGGCGATGATATTACCGTGAAAGCAAAACTGATAACCGATATGCAAGCACATGCTGTTGCTGGCAACTTCTCCGCCAGTATGAGCATTGGCGGTCAGGTTGTGGTCTTTGTGGATAAGGGTATGCAGCGCGCCAGCATAGGTGAATTGGTTACTACGCCGGGCGATGCAGTATTCCTGGAAGCCGCTGACGAGGTATTAGTGCAGGCTTCCGCCGAACGCAGTATCCTGGCAGATGCCAGCGGTGTGAATATTGCGATCTCCGGAGCAGCCGCCGGTGCGTCGATTGCCGTTTCGACAGTTAGTGGAACTTCACTGGCATATCTCGGATTGGTCAAGATCGGGAAAGCCAGCGGTAAGTCTGTAGGCAGCGTAAAGGTTCAAGCGGTCAGCGATATCAAGGACTCCACCGTTCTGACGATCAATCTTTCCGGCGGTGCGGTTGCATTAGGCGCAGCCATCTCTGTGAATGTCACCACCCCCACCGCCCAGGCATTTATTGGCAAGGGCGCGGATATCACCACAACCGACAGTATCAATGTAGAAGCCATCAGCAGAGCAAAAGCCGAAGCTCATTCAGCCGGTGCGAATTTAGGCGCTGTTGCTGGCGGTCTGAACGTGGCAGTCACTGTTCTTAATCCGACTATTAAAGCTTACATTCAGAGCACGACTACCTCGGGTGAGAAAGTCTATTTGCGGTCACCTTCCATTACCCTGCTCACGGTATTCAACTATGATGATACCGGAACAAACATTTCCGATCAGGGCGCGGCAGCAGTTTCGTATTCAGGCTCTGCCGGAGTAGTAGCCGTTCAGGGCGCCGTATCCTCGGCGAACAGCAATCCGGTCGTGGAAACTTATATTTCGGCGGGCACCGAAGTGTTCTCATCTGGATCGCTCTCCCTGCTCTCCCGGGTATATACAAAGACGGTAGCGCAGGGTTATGGAGCGACAGCCGGGGCAGTTGCTGCAAACGTCAATCTTTCTGTGGCTGTTTCCACCGGTACTTATAAGACATACATTACCAATGCCACCATCAACACCGGCGATCTGGTAATGGATAATCACGTCACTGAGGTGACAAAGGCTGAGATTACCGCCGGGAGCATTTCCATTTATGGCGGTGTGCTCAATATTTCTGTTTCCACCCATACCCCAACAGTTTACACCTACATTGAGGGTTCCAGTACCCGCATACACAATTTTGGCGACCTGGAAATGACCGCACGGTTCAATCCGTATGCAAGTGCATATGCTTTTGGTGTGTCGGTCAGCCTGTATGTCTCTGTTGCCGGATCCGTGAGTGTGGCTACATCCACACCTGATGTGAAGGCCTGGATCGGTAATAATGTAACCATAGATGGCGGCACCCATCTGACCGGTACTCCTACCATTACCTTCACCAATAACAACGGTCAAATTGTCACTGTTGCCACCTTGCCCAGCGGCTTAACAATATCCTTCACTCCGGGTTCTTATACAGCCGGGGAAACCGAGGAAGATGAACCGACCATTGTCTATGACACACTTTCCATTACTTCTGGTGAAGCATGGCAAACCTGGGAGTATTACGGATTTACCTCTGCCGGGACGATCAGAATCAATATGCCCTGCACCGGCACCGGCTGCACGCGCCCAACCAAGATATTTGGTATTCAGGAAATTGACCCCGATGACCCGAAGACATTAGTTCTGTTGACGGTAAGCGAATCGACTTCACCGTTTACGGGAACTACCGGACCAAATCAAAACTCAACCGATTATCAGGTTTACCAGACTGCTGATGTTGCCAGCACGATTTATCGCTCAACCGGGTCCTGGCTGTTGGATGGCTTTACCGAGGGATCAGAAATCACTTTCTCCGGGACAACATCCAATAACACTACCTTTACTATTGCGTCCATCTCTGCCGATGGGTCGACCATTTACCTTTTGCCATCAACTGATGTTGAGGATGAAGTTGTCAGTAACGTTTCTGCTGTTCTCAGTGATGATGAGGGCGGCAACATAAAAATTCTGGCTGCACAGGCACCTTATAATGCAGAGAAATCCGTCTACGCATATGCACAGGCATCCGGTGGCGGCGGACTGGTGGGAGTAAATGCAAGTGTGGCGTACGCCCGAAATAATGGAACGATATCAAGCTGGATTGGAGATTCTACTTCCATTAATACTATCGGCGTTGTTGAAATACGAGCGAGTAATACAACCAAACAGGATGCGGTTGCTTCCAATGTAACCATTGGTGGTGTGCTGGCAGCCGGAGCTTCGGTTGCCCGGGCTTACGCTTATACCACGACAACAGCCTCTCTGGGAAGTTCAGCTTACATTAATGCTGGCGGACTGGAGATCAATGCCGCAGGGACCGATACCAATTCTGCTGAAACTACGGCTGGCTCTGGAGGTGTTGTCAGTGTTGCCGCTGCTTCATCCAAAACATTTAACACCAGTACAGTGAACGCTTCAATCGGCAATAATTCGGATATTGTGCTGACCAATGCCGGTGAAGGTGAATTTAAATTGATTGCAGAACATACTGCTGCTGCGGACTCAGAGACATTGGCTGCCTCCGGTGGTGTTCTCTCAGGAGCGGGATCAGAAGCGGAACATTATATCGACTCCACCGTGAATGCCCTGATCGGTACACAGGATGCCACATCCGGTAACGGCGTAACTGTTCAGGCAAGATTGATTGAAGTCTCCGCCACCAATCGAACGGATATTGACAATGACTCAACCGGTGGAACGGGTGGTTTAGTTAGTGCTGCTGGCGCCAGATCATACATGAGCATTACGCTCAATACCAATGCGAGCATTGGTCGGTATGCGAATCTTGAAGCAATCGGATTTGTCTCCAACCAGGAACTTGTTTCAATCAGTGCATTAAACATTGTCAATGCCAAGGATCACATTGCATTCTATACCGGTGGGGCATTAACCGGTGCTGGTGCATACTCAACGATAGATGTTCTAACCGACAAAGCAATTGTGACTATTGGGCGCTATGCAGTTCTCAAGTCGGCTGGTGCAATGACGCTATCCGCCCGCGGAAAGGGCGAACTTACCTCCAATGTAGCGGTGCAAACTTACGGTCTCGGAACAGTTACATTGGGAAATGCGAAAGTCGATGTTCACCCCTGGAATGAAGTAATTGTTGACAACAATGCACAGTTGACTGCATCCGGTGATCTGAGCCTGGTAGCCGGGCGCAATTCAGATACAGAAATCGTAAACTCTGCCGACGCCTATACAGTAAAAGCTATCTGGGATGGTTTTGCCGGTTCTGCAATTCCGATCGATGATGTGGATGCCGAAGCTTATATCGTCCAGGAAAACAAAATTACGATCAATTCGAATGCGTACCTGAAGAGCGGACGGCAGATCAATTTATACGCCGAACGCCTGGGCGTGGTTGATTTACTGGGTCAGGCAAAAGCTGTGAGTTGGGTAAGCGGTGTGCAGGATGCAATCAACGGGCTGCTCGGCGGCGGTGGTGAGGAACAGTATAACGGTCATTCGTTATCAGAAGCCCACGGCACCGTGATCGTCAATGGTACTGTGGAAACCGGTATTAACCGTTCACAATCGCTGACCATTACCGGTTGGACGAATGATTCGGTGATTGCTACAGCGACAGGCGGAATTACTTTCCGCACTTCCATTGAGGCGTTAGCAAGCAATCTGGTTGACTCGCTGCACGAAGCCGAGGCATTGCTCAAGCTATACGGACCTTACAATTCCACCTTGAAGAATTTCTATCAAGGCGAAGTCGATCGCATTCAGGCAGAATTATTGGCAGATGGTTTGGCTCAATATGTCACCAATCCAAGTGGTGGAACAGACCTTATCTTCCCCTCTGTCATGGTTCTGACTGTCACCATTTACCCCATCTGGGCGCAGGCGGGCATCATCGACATTCGTGCCGATCAGTTACAGGGCTCGGGGACCTTTATTGCACCCAGTGATGCAAATGTAACCATCACCAACAATACACCGGCATTCCTGAATATCATGGGTATCACGATCCCTGATATCAACGGCGGTGTGTATTATGTGGGTGACCTGGTGACCAGCAATGCCACCATCAATGAAATGAATGAAGACCATGCCGAGGATGATAATAGGAATAATTACGATGGTGTCGACAGCGAAGTGACACCCGGCGTTGCCAGCTTCAGCACCCTGCCGGTCCCCTCGCAAAATGTTCCCACAATAACCATTACCAATACATTAAATATAAATACGGTAAATGACGGGAATACCTATCAATGGCCCAATATTAAAATACTCTCGGTTGCTGATGGCGGATTGGGTATTTACAACTATGGCGGTGATGTTTATCTTGAAACGAATCCGGAAGGTGAAGGCAGTATTCGAATCTTGAGCACCATCCGCGCCAAGAATATATCCATTGTAGCCGGCGGAGATGTATATATTGACGGGCTGTCGACATACGCGGTAGGCGGCGAACCGGCATCCATTCTTGGTTCCGCCACATCCGGCATATATGGGAATAGTTCATGGGGAGAAGGTGTAGCCTCCGCCATACTTACCTGGCAATTGGTTGGCTCAGAGTGGGTTCCTGTATATAAATCTGCATTCTATACTACGATCAATGTCGCTCCGAAATCTCCCTACAGCATCGCCGGCGACCGCGTTCATATCGAAGCTGAATATCTAAACATCAATGGTATTATCCAGAGCGGTCAAGACCAATACACTCTTACGCTGGACCAATCAGCGGTGAATGAAGTACTTGCCGAAATGCAAAAAGGCAAGAGCGGCAGAATTTATCTCAGCGCAACCTCCAAGAACAACCCCGGGTTTAGCGTTTATTACAATACCGCCACACAGCAGTTTGAAGTGGATGAAATGAAGACCAGCGGCGGGTATATTGAATTAATTGGCCGTATTCTTAATACCGGATATGGCGAGGTCAAACTCTTGGGTGGATATCCCACTATTACCATTACCAACGCCACAAATTACAACCTTGCCGTCAAACGGATCGATGTTTCACAACATGGTTATGGAACGCTCATCATTGTCGATAAGAATAACGGCAGCCCTGCAATCGATAGCAGCGAGAAGGCAGATGTTGTTACGAATGGCGGACCGTACGCTACCATTTACCAATGGACTGAAAGCGGTATGGTCATCACCACCAATGGCGGAACAGGTTCCAGCGAGATTGCTACACTGGTGGAAGGTTACTCTTCCATTTATACCCCCGCAGCCGGTTGGCGCTATGGCTGGACTACTGTGGTGGAACAGAATGTCATCAAGAAAAAGCATATCAAGAGCGGTTCCTGGCTTGGTTTTGTACCCGATGTATTCCAGGATGAAAACATTAGTTGGGATTCAATCGAAGTTCAAGGCAAGCCATACTATGCCGGCTCGGGTCCTTACTATTATTATGATCCTTCCGTTACACAGGAATACACCTATAGCAAGCGAGTTGTGATAACCAGTGATACGGGCGTGGTTTGTACTTACCACGATGATTATTGGACGTGGTATGGCAGTCATGTGTATGTTGCCGACTACCAGCAAATCCAGGGACAGCAAATCCTTCATAATCATTCGGTTACAGCTACCAGAGATATCCATATAACCTTCATCGGTGCTTCCGAAGGTACAGTTATCATCAACTCCACTGGAACAGGTGATGTTTACATTCTAGGTTCCATTAATAACCCGGATGGCACAACCACCATTACCAGCAATGGCAAGGTGCTTACCCAGGCTGAAGGCGCTACCATTGTCGCGCGCCACATCAATATCAGCGCGGCAAATGGTATTGGTACAAATGCCAATCCGTTATCAGTTCAAACAACTGAGATCGAATATCTGTGGGCGAATTCGGATGGAACGAAGCGTTTGAACACACCGGATTATCGATACACATCTGCCAGTGGTTCAATCAAGCTGACTACCAATGACACCGTTTTGGTCGGCAATAGTGTTTACAAATATGTTGGTAATCCCGCGACCATTAACCTGGCGACGGCGACTTACACCGATACGACCAAATGGGTAAAGGTATTCGCATCCGAGCAGGATGTTATCAAAGTGGGTGATCTCTACTTCACGTATGTTGGTTCACCCGCCAGCATTAACCTCGGCACCACCAATTACGCAGATACCTCACTCTGGGCGCTGGTTAAATACTATCCCGGCATCACTGCTTCATCGACCAATGGCGGGATCTATATCTCGCAGCTTTCGGGTAATTTATATGTCAACTCCATTTCCGCAGCCAGCGGAAAAGCGGTCAAATTGGTCTCGCCAGGTGCAATTTGGGTTGCGAAACAGGATCTTGGAACAGCCTGGTACGACGGTCTGATTTTGGGTGGCAGTATTACCCTTTCTGCTGGCGAAGGTATCGGTAATGGTACAGATCATCCATTATCACTGGATTCGAGTTATCTGCCGGTTGGCACAATCAGCACCAACAATACCAAGGTAAGCATCACTGCCGGCGGCAACGTATTTATTTCTGAAGTTGACGGTAACCTGATGCTGGAGAGTCTAATCACCACCGGCCGTGCATGGATCCGCGTGGTAAATGGCAGCCTCCTGGATGCCAATAAATATGCTGTGCGCGATGAGCGTACCTACAATGAATTGAAGGATGGGGTTTGGGCGGACTTGCATTTGACCGAATCTACCGGCGCCAGCGCGTGGATTGAACAATTGATCCATTCCCTCGAGGCTACCAAGACGCTTGAGTACCAGACCTACTGGCGTTACCACGATGCGCTGGATGGCGATGGACATGTAACTCTTTCAAGTGCAGAAGAGACTTATTACCGGGATTACTACACCCAATTGGGCACGGATGATGGTCTCTCCGGTTCTGAATTGGATGATTATGTCGAAAATGCGATCACCACGCTGCTGAACTCGCGGCAGGATCAATACGAGAATCTGGCAGCGACCTATGGCGGCTTGACCAGCACCTATGAATCGACATACGTTTATGACCTCACATCTGATGAGGAAGCTGAACTGCGAAGCGGCGTGAAGATCTGGGATGAATCCGATCTGCTGAATTTGATCAGCGCGGGATTGTTAAAGAGTATCCCGAGCACTCAGGTTAACATCGAAGAGCCCAACATTGTCGCCACAGACGTTACCATTGTTGTGTCCAATGGAGTTGGCTCCAGCAATACCGAATCTGAATATATCGATGTTACAAATAAACCGGTTCAATTTACCACAGATCAAAAAGTAATGCTTTCTGCAGCAGAGCGGAAGGATATCAACTTCCTAGCCAGTCTCCCGGCGGAAGTGATGGTTTCCTTCAATGGATCATCGATCTCAAGGACTGACATGCAGAGTTGGGCTGCTTCGGATGGTTATGTGGTCGGTGCTTATGTCAAGATCGCTGGCTCAACCACCAATGCCACTGGCGATGGCGAATACTATCAAATAGCCAGCGTAAGCGGCTACACCATCACTCTGGATGGCGTCACACTGAATCCCGAAGCAAACCAGACGATCAAAATCGTTCCGGTGATCCTGGATGTCGAGCAGTATGCCGACAATGTGAAATACATTGAAATACTTCAGCGTGATGACATTAATATCGATTCGACAGGAAAGATCAATATTACAACGGACGTAACCACACCGGAAGGGAGCGATCCCACTGACAGCACCAATGTCTTTATCGGTTCGGGTAACGCAACATCATATCATTTGAATATTGAAACGGTAACCACTTCAGGCGATGTTCGGATCAAGAGCCGCAACAGCATCTACAATGTGGGAGATGCAGTTACCAATATCACTGCCGGCGGCACGGTTATTCTGGAAGCTGCAAATGGTACGATTGGTACCGAATTGGCGCCGATCTTTACCGACCTCACCGGCGCAGCCAGCACCCTGACCGCCCGTGCCAATGGCAACATCTACATCTATGAATGTACACCGGCTTCAACTTCGGCTTGTGTGGCCAACTCCACATACAGCTACCTGCCCGGCGGTACTGCGGGTGATCTTCCAATTGAATCCGTCTATTCAAGAACAGGCAATATCTACCTGAAAGCCGATGGCTCGATCATCGACGGTTTGGGTACGGATTTCACCAAGATATTTGCCCGGTTTGTATACCTGACCGCAGGGGATGGTATTGGGGAAGATGGTGACTACCTGGAAGTTCATACGGGCTTCTCTGCCGACTATCCGACCAATGGCAACCTGACGGCATTTGCTTTGAACGATATTTATCTGGCAGATGCTGATGGCGACATGGGTATTCGGGTAATTCGTTCGTATGAAGGCAATGTAGATCTCGTGGCGATTAATTCCATCCTGGATGCGGTGGATTTGTCTGACCCATATGACCCATTATCAGTGGATGCTACAAACAGTGTGGAAGGCAGCTGGCCCAGAGCGGATATCATCGCGAACAGTATTACGCTGACTGCCACTTTGGGCGGTATTGGTACTTCAGCGAATGCGTTGGATATCGATTCCGCTTACTTCGATGCGGGTATGCTTACTTCCACCAGCGGAAATCTGTTGAACGCCTACATCATCGAAACTGATGGCGATCTCACGCTGAATACAGTTCAAACAGGTGATGACAGAACAGCTTACATCACTGCTCCAACCGGCAGTATTTGGAATGGGCGTACTGACGGCCATAACGTTATTGGTGGACGTACCAAGCTGTTTGCCGCCAACCATATCGGCACCTCCGACCGATATCTGACTTCCATGGTCGGTTATCTGGAAGGCACTGCAACAACTGGAAATATATTCATCATTAACACGGGCGATCTGACTACCGGTGGTATCACTCCTGGTGCCCCTGAAAGCGTGAATGCCGGCGGTTCTGCCCATATCACTGCGCACAGCCCGATCTTTGTTTCCAATAACATCAATGCTGTTGACGAAATTGTCCTCTGGTCAATGGATGACAGTGACACCGATACCATTACTTTTGCTGAAAACATGACCCTGGAATCATCCACTGCTTATATCCTGCTGGTGGCAGGTGATAGCATTACAGTGAATCCGACGACTGTTTTGACAGCTGCTACTTATATTGAAATCCGCGGCGACTGGGAAGATGCTACTCTCGATACAACGCTGAACGCACAGCCGGTAAACTCAACCAATCATGGAGCAGTCATTACCACACAGGGTACTCTCACTGCCCCAACGGGAATGTACATTAACACTTACGGTGGGCCGGATACCATCAATCTGTATACTGTGGCTGATACTACGACAACAGTTCACTCCGGCGCCGGAAACGACAGAGTCAATCTGTACCGCTTCAGTGATATCTCCGGCTCGCAAACGGATATTTATGGCGATGACGGTGAAGATATCTTCAGTTTGTATGACACCAGCAATGTCGTCAACATCAACGGCGGTGCTGGTGCAGATACATTCCATATGTATCTGGCTGGTACTTCTTCGGGCACTTTGAGCCTGAATGGTGATGCCGATAATGATATATTCCAATTGCATAGCAATGGTTCCGCCAATCCTGTCAATATCAGCATGGATGGTGGAGCGAATGACGATACCTGGATTTTCTACAACAACTGGGGGCAGGTGGATCACATTGCCGATACCGGCAGCGGACTGGATACGCTTGATTTCCGTAATGTAACCTATCGCGTACGTGTGGTAATTGGCAGCCCCAATCTGACCGATCCGGAGTTGGAACAAGTTTTGATCAGCCAGGATGTGGCGGCTCCTGCAACCGATGCAGCTGACCCATTGGCGGATGGCGCCAACACGGCCGTTGCCTACGGTAATACCATCGAACAGTTGTTTGGCGGAGAGGAAAGTGACAGCTTCAACTTCCTGGATGGCGCCATTCTGGCCCGGAATGACCAGGCGGGTTCCGCGGCGATTGATGGCTACAACGGCACAGCCGATCTGTTGAATTACACCGCTTACACGACTGGTGTTACCGTCAACCTGTCCCTCTTCCAGGCAACCGGAGTTGGCGGAACCGTCACCAATATCGAGAATATCACCGGCGGGTACGGTAATGATAGCCTGACCGGCGATGACAACAGTAATGCCATCAACGGACGCCAGGGTGATGATGTTCTAACCGGGTTGGGTGGGGATGATTATTACCAGTTTGTCGATGGCTGGGGATACGATACTGTTATCGAAGATGCCGGTGGTGGAATCGATACGGTTACTTTCTATGCCTACACCGGCGACACCGTATTCTCAACTGTCACCCCGGTGCTAAATGATCTGGCAATCTGGTTGGATGACAGCCATTTATTCAACCGCGTGTACGACATGGAAGCTGCTGGCAACCAGGTGGACTTTACCTTTAATGAGGTGGAATACATCTATGGCGGCGCCGGCATTGATGAAATGCATACGCTCAATGAGAACAGCGTCTTCGATCTGGACGGGCGCACTTATGACTCCGATCCATTCTTCATGCTTGAAACTGCCATGATCCAACTGGCCGTGACCGAGACCAACACATATACCGGTCTGGTTTCAGGTACAGCATTGGAATTCATGAACATCGAAAAATTATTTGCGGGGTCCGCTGATGATTTATTCAATGTTCTGGAAGACCAGGTTTTCGAACTGCATGGCGGTGCCGGGAACGATACCTTCTCCTTCGTGAATAATACCCACCTGGGTGACCTGACAGGCACCGTTCACAATGGCTTCCAATCCACTATTGATGGACAGGGTGGTATCGATACACTTGATTACAGTGATTTCACATCACCTGTGAATATCAATCTTGCCACAGGACAGGCAAGCAATATTGCTTCAGGTGCCTCAGGCAGACTGGCAACCCTGGAAAACCTGATCGGTGGTTCAGGGAATGACATCCTCACCGGCGACGCTGGCGATAATGTAATTACCGGTAACGCAGGCAACGATGTTATGTCCGGTGGATTGGGTAATGATACTTATATCTTTGGCGAAGGTTGGGGAACCAACGACATTGTGATCGAAGCCGCAAATGAAGGCAACGATACGCTCGATTTCTCCACTGTCTCGAGTGAATTAACCCATACTCTTACTTCAGGCGGATTGACCGTAACCGATGGAACGAATCTGGTTACATACACAGGCAACGCTCTGGAAAACCTGATCAGCGGTTCCGGTGATGACACCTTTGTGATGAACAACGGTGCCACGTTACCGGGTACGCTCGATGGTGGCGCAGGCAGCAACACGCTGGATTACTCTGCCTATCTGACCGGTCGCAACATTCTGCTTACCGCTACCGGATCGATTTCCGGATTTGCCGGCACCGAGCTGGCTTTGGGCAGCGGATTTGACAATATCAGTGTAATTTACGGATCGGCAGCCAACACGGATCATATTACCGGTATGGATGCAGATGCGACCTTTGATATCTATGCCACCGATAATGTATACACGGTGGGCGCCAACACGTTGACCTTTAATAAGTTCGAATATGTCAGCGGCGGCGGTTTGGTGGATACATTCAATTATCGTGAGACCAACAACCAGGTGTTGGAATACCTGGGCGGCGCCGGGAATGACATTTTTGCCCTGATGGGTGATGTTCTGGTGCCCGGTAAGATCAATGGGCAGGGCGGTATTGATACGCTGACTTACGAATTCTTCACTACCAGTGGTGTCATTGTTAACCTGGCAGCCAATACGGCAACGGCGATCTATAACGGTTTGGTAGGCGGAATTACCAACGTGGAGAATGTCATCGGCTCGCTCTTTGACGATACCCTGATCGGTGATGCCTGGGATAACTTCTTGAATGGTCTGGCAGGCAATGACGATATCACCGGCGCCGAAGGGAATGATACCCTGGAAGGTGGTGAGGGAAATGATATTTTCCGCTTCCTGGATGAATGGGGTAACGATATTCTCTCCGACCTGGCTGGCGCTCTTGACGAAGTGGACTTCTCAGAGATCACCAGCGCGCTGCTGTTTGTGATTTCGGCGGGCAGCTTGAATGTTGCCGGCAGCGGTACACTGGCAGTCACCGGTAATGTGATCGAAAAGCTGGTTGGCGGTAAACGCGAAGATGAGTTCCTTTTTGAAGATGGTGCGGAGATTACCGAAGGTACTGGGACCATCGATGGGCGTGAGGGACAGGATCGCCTTAATTACAGCGCTTACACGAGTGGTGTTGCCGTCGACCTGGCGGCCGGTACAGCCACAGGCACTGCCGGTATTGTCAGTATCAGTGACGTATACGGCGGCAGCGGCGACGATACAATCTATGGCGACGATCTGGCGAATGTCTTGCGAGGCAATGCCGGTAACGATGTTCTTGACGGACGGGGCGGTGTGGATACGCTCGACGAGAGCAATGCTACAGTCAATGTAAGCATCAATTTGAATATCACCACTGCTCAAACAACCGGATTGGGCAACGATACCATCCTCAACATTGAAAATGTGCTGACCGGTAGCGGCAATGACACCCTCACCGGTGATGGAAACAACAATTACTTGAATGCTGGCAGTGGAAATGACACTTACGTCTTCCTGGATGCTTATGGAACGGATACCATCATAGATCCGGCAGGCGTGGATGGGGTTGACTTTACCGCCCTTACAACCAGCCTGGATTTTGTCTTTGAGGCAACCACCACAACGATTACCACAACGGATGGTGTCGTATCATTCGGAACTGAGATTGAGAATTATCTGGGCGGAACAGCAGCCGACAGCTTCCATGTCAATGCTTCTCGTTCGGCTAATCTCTCCGGTACGGGCGGTAATGATCAATTTGTGTTTGCCGATGGTGCCGTTCTGACCGGTATGATCGATGGCGGTGCAGGGTCTGATACGATTAATTGGAGCGCTTATACAACTTCACGTTCTGTGACCCTGACCGGTTCGGGCACGGAAGGATTCTCCGGTACTGAAGCAAGCATTACTGCCGGATTTGTCAACGTGGATGAAATTATCGGCAGTGAAGCGGAAGATACCCTCACCGGTACGGCGGATAATGCCACCTGGCAATTTGGTGCAGATGATCGCTATATCCACGGAACGAACCAACTGGTCTTCAGCAACTTCACACATCTGGTGGGTGGGGATGGTGTGGATACCTTCGCGTTCCTGGGCGATGCCACGTTCACCGGTACGTTGAATGGAGCCGGCGGAACCGATATCCTGGACTTCTCAGCATACGATTCGGGCGTTACGGTTAATCTTGAAGCAATGACTGCATCCACTCTGGATGGCACATTCAGTAACATTGAATCCATGAACGGATCCAGCCATGCAGATCGTCTGGTTGGTCAGGATGCAGGCAGCGTGTTTGCGGTGTTCGACTACAAGACCGGTATGGTGGATGGCTGGTTCGCCTTCAATTCGGTGGATATTCTGACCGGTTCGGCGGCAACGGATATTCTGAATTACAACGCCTATACGGGAGCCGCGGCATTTGATCTGACCGCTGCTGGAACACTGGGTGGCTTTGATGGAACTGAGACCAACTCCGGCATCTCGTTTGAGAATATCGACCAGTTGATTGGTACGACCTTCGCAGATTCGTTGCAAGGGTTGGGTGTTGCTTCTGACTGGGCGGTGACTTCTCTGAATGCCGGCTCTTATGCATCAGGTGGCAGGCAGTTAACCTTAACTGCAATCGAAGCCTTGATCGGTTAAACCGGTTCTGACCATTTGAACCTGTCCGGGTATGGCAGCGCTGTTTCGGTGACCTTGACCGCACTGGGTACGGTAGATGGCTTTGCCGGTACATTTGCCGGTCTCACGACTGGTTTCAATAATTTCAACAGCATCACAGCCACTGCGGAGACTGGTGATCAATTAACCGGTTTGAATCAGGATGCAATCTGGGATGTGACTGGTTTGAGCTATACCAGCGGAACCCGAACCTTGACCTTCACCGGATTTGAACATTGGGTGGGCGGCAATGCAGCCGATACTTTCCGCTTTGATGATGCATCTGCATTCACCGGAATTTTTGACGGCGCGGCTGGATTGGATGTTCTTGATTACAGCGCGGCAAGCATCCAGGTGCAAACAGTCTTTACAGCTTTAGGCAGTGTGGATGGGTTTGCCGGTACGACAACCGGATTATTGGGAACCTTTGACAATATTAACAGCCTGGTAGGCGGCACTCACATTTCAGATACCATTACCGGCGCAAATCTGGCAGCCACCTTTGAACTGGATGGCACAGATCGTTACTTCGTGGGTCTCAATGAGATCGCTTTTACAGGCTACGAAGTGCTGGTTGGCGGTAGCCTGACAGACACCTTCATCTTTAGCGGTGCCCGCAGTTATATTGTGGATGGCGGCGCTGGTAATGATATTTTCCGCTTCAACAATGGCAGCAGTCTGACCGGCACTTTAAACGGCAGTACTGGCTCGGACTTGCTGGATTTGAGCGGTTATGCTTCTTCGCAGGCGGTGCATCTGGTGAGTACTTCGGTGGATGGCTTTGCCGGGTATGTCACTGGTACCGTCGCAGGCGGCTTCAGTAATATTGATCGGGTGTATGGTTCACCCACTGCGACCAATGATCAGTTATATGGCATGGATGTGGATGCCCAATGGGATATCAACGGAGCATCCAGCCAGTATACTGTCGGTTCCAATACGATCAACTTCCTGTACTTTGACCGGCTGGAGGGCGGGCAATATGCCGATACCTTCCTCCTGCATGGTGCTGAAACCGGTTTGCTGTTCGGTAATGCAGGCGACGATATTTTCAGAATGATGAACGGCGCCAGCTTGAACGGTTCGGTAATGGGTGGCGGTGGCGTCAACCTGTTGGATTACAGCCTGTATACGACCCCGGTTAATGTAAATCTGGCGGATGGCATCGCCACGAATATTACGCTGGTTGGATCGATCCAATCTGTGTATGGCGGTTCCGCTGATGATACACTCATCGGCAACAATGGCGAAAACACCCTCAAGGGTAATGGCGGCGACGACTACCTGGCAGGTGGCGACGGCAATGATGTGTACCTGTTTGAAGATGTTTTCGGACAGGATACACTGGTGGAGACCACCGGGGTGGATACGCTCGATTTCTCTGCGGTTACCTCAACCGTTCTCTTCAATCTTGCCAGCTTCAATCTGACAAATGGGACCAACTCACTGACCTACAATGGCAATCAGATCGAGCGCTTTATTGGCGGTACGCTGGATGACACCTTCTTCTTTGCCGATGGCTTCGCATTGCCGGCTTCCGGGAGGATCGATGGCTCAGGCGGTTCCGACTGGCTCAATTACAGTGCCTATACCACCAGTGTAACGGTCAACCTGACCAGCGGCGCCGCTACCGGCGTTCCGGCTGGCGTCATCAACATTGAAAATGTTATCGGCGGATCGGCAGGTGACAGTTTGACCGGTAGCGCCAGTGATAATATTCTCGAGGGTCGCAACGGTAACGATACCCTGACCGGTCTGGGCGGAAATGATACGCTCAATGGCGGCAACGGAAATGATACTTATGTCTTCTCGGGTAATGTCTGGGGTACCGATACCCTTCTCGACAGTGCCGGGACTGACACAGTGGACTTCCTGGCTGCAACCGGCAACTTGCTCTTTGATATTGCTGCCGGTACGCCTTCGGTGACCGATGGCACCAATACGCTGACTTTTACCAGTGGTAATGTAGTTGAGCGCCTGCTTGGCGGCACCGGAGATGACACTTTCCGCTTTGAGAACGGTGTGGGTGTTGCTGGCGGCGGAGCAGGTACATTCATTGATGGCGGTCTGGGCAATAACACGCTCGATTACACCGCTTACACAACCGATGTCTTTGTCAACCTGACCACCAACACGGCGACCGGTGTGAATGCCGGTCTGCCAGGCGGCATCGACCGTATTCAAAATGTCCTCGGTGGAACGAGCTTCAATGAGATCTGGGGTGATGAATTCGACAACATCCTGGAAAGCGGTTCGACGAATGATATTTTGCATGGTCTGGCTGGTAATGACACCTATGTGTTCTATGATGACTGGGGTACGGATTACGTTTACGATACAAGCGGCAACGATACCCTGGTCTTCCATACTTCTTATGGCGTAACCTTTACTTTTGCAGCCGGTTCTGCCACGGTGACAGATGCCTTTGGCAATATTGTTACCACGGATGGTAATGTTGAGAACTTCACCGGTTCTGAATTTGATGACAACTTCATTTTCCAGGCTGGCGGAAGTATTCTGGGTACATTCGATGGCCGTGGTGGATACGACACCGTCAATTTGAGCGCAGTCACAAGTGCCATCCAGGTTACCCTGACCGGATTGGGCAGTGTGGATGGGTTCAACGGAACGATCGCTTCACGTGGTAGTTTTGCCAATGTGAACCAGATGACGGCATCTGCACTCAATGGCGATTCGCTGACCGGACGGAATGCCGACGCCGAGTTCATCCTGGGTGCCGCGGATCAATATGTGAGCGTCAACACCTTTGATTTCAGCAACTTTGAAATCCTGAATGGCGGAACCGCCGCGGACATATTCCGAATTCAGACCAGCCACACCAATACCCTAAATGGCGGCGCTGGTGATGATCGCTTCATCCTGTCTGCGGGTGCAGTATTAACCGGAGCTATAAATGGCGGCGCCGGTAATGATGCCGTAGACTTTTCAGCTTTGGCGGCACGAACTGTCAGCCTGACCGGAATTGGCAGTGTGGATGGTTTCAACGGAAGCGATACTGCCATAACCGGCGGTTTTAGTAACATTAATCAACTTGAGGGTACTGTTGGCACCGATACCCTGGTTGGCGCCAATCTGGCGGCTACCTTTGAGCTGGATGGTACCGATCGCTACATTGTCGGTTCAAATACCCTGTCTTTCTCGAGTTTTGAGAATCTGACCGGAGGAAGTGCCGTAGATACGTTTGCCTTTAATGGAACGTATAACTTTACCGGAACGCTGAACGGTGCAGGCGGTACTGACTGGCTCGATTACACGGCGTATGGCGCGGCTGTCCACTATAACCAGCAGACGGGTGTGATTACCGGTCTGACGGGCACCTTCTCTGCCATCGAGGGACTGCGCGGATCGGCATCCACCAGTGACCTGATCACCGGCGCCGACACTGGTACAACTTTCAATATGACCGGTGCCGGACAGGGTAACCTGAATGGGACTTTCAGCTTTACCTCGATCGAGAATCTGGCTGGCGGCAGCGGTTCGGATACGCTGAATTACAGCGGCTACGCATCTGCGGTTACCATGAATATGCAGACAGGTACGATCACCGGGCTGTTATCATTTACTGCGATCGAACTCGTCAATGGTTCTGCCAACAGCGATACAATCGTTGCCCGCGACAGCGGAAGCATATTCGTTGTCAATGCTGCCAATGCCGTCAGTGTGGATGGTCAGAACTTTACCTCATTTGAAAATCTTACCGGTGCGGCCGGGAATGACACCTTCCAATTGACCGGTTCGGGCAGCTTGAGCGGTGTTGTCAATGGCAATGCCGGGACAGACCTGTTGACCTACAATGGCTATGGTTCGGCAGTGAGCATCAACCTGCAAACCATGACCGCCACCGGGTTGCCTGCCGGATTTGTTTCAATCGAAACGATGGCCGGTTCGGCATACAGTGACACTATTACCGGTCCGAACGCTACTTCGAACTATCAAATCACCGGTACCAATTCAGGGACTGCTGCGGGAATCAGCTTTACCAGCATCGAAAATCTGACAGGCGGCTCCGGCAACGATGTATTTGCATTCCAAACTGGCGGCACTCTTTCCGGCAATTTGAACGGTGCTGCTGGAACGGATATGATCGACTTCAGCACATATAGTGTAGGCGTTACCGTCAACCTGCTTACCGGTACAGCCTCGACTGTGGGAGGTAGCGTCAGTGGTGTGGAGAACATTCAGGGCTCCATGTTCAATGACACACTGGTTGGCGATAACAATGCCAATATCATCAATGCCATCGGCGGCGTCGATGTGATCAGCGGCAACGGTGGAAATGACCGGTTCATCTTCCCGGCAGGTTCTTTCTTTAGCGGTGTGCTGGCAGGTGGTGCCGGTTCTGACCAGGCGGACTTTAGCAGCCAGGTGGGTGTAATCAGTATTGTGTTGACTGCCATCGGTACCCTCGACGGGTTCAATGGCACCATTAATGGAGTTGCCTTTAGCGATCTGGAGAATGTGATTGCTTCTACTGCTTCTGGCGATAGCCTGACGGGTATGAACGCGGCAGCCACCTGGGATGTCGGTTCCGGTACGTATACATCGACAAGCCGGGTGTTCACTTATTCGAACGTGGAGAATTTGATCGGCGGTAACGCAGCGGATACCTTTGCATTTGCCAATGGTGTGGTTTTCAACGGTACTATTGATGGAGGTGCCGGTAATGATGCGTTGAATTATGCGGCGTACACAACTGCCCGAAATCTGGTTTTGGTTGGATTGGGCAGCCTGGATGGGTTCAGCGGTACAGAAGCAAGTATCAGCGGTGGTTTTACCAATATCAATTCTTATGTTGGCTCTACCTCCACATCCGACAGCCTGACCGGTCGGGACGTGGATACGACCTGGGCGGTAGATGGTACCAACCTGTATAGCAATGGCAGTAACCAGTTGTCTTACACGGCGATCGAAATACTGATCGGCGGCAGCGCAGCGGATATTTTCAATATCAGTGGAAATCGTGTATTCATTTTGCGCGGCGGAGCAGGAAACGATGTGTTCAACTTTGCCAATGGCGCAGTTCTGACCGGCTCTATCGCTGGCGGCGAAGGAAATGATACATTATCGTTCGCTGCTTACACTTCGGCGCGTAATGTTGTGCTCACATCTGCCGGTGCGGATGGTTTTGGCGGAACTCAGGCTGCCATCACAGCTGGTTTCGGCGGAATCGATACGCTCATCGGCTCATCTGCTGCGACGGATACGCTTACCGGTCTGAATGCTGAAGCTGTATTCAATATTGCAGCTTCACATAGCTATACCTCTGGCGGGTACACGCTCTCCTTCAGCAGTTATGAGAATCTGGTGGGTGGATCAGCAGCTGACACCTTTGCATTTATTGGAACCGGAACACTGTCAGGCACCATCAATGGCAGCGGTGGTACCGATACCATTGATTACAGCGCATATAGCACCGGTGCAACAGTCAATTTGAATACCGGAATGGCAACCGCTCTTGGCGGCGGTGTGGTCGGCAGATTAAGCAATGTCGAGAATATCACCGGTTCGGCTTTCAATGACAGCCTGACGGGCGATGCGGGTGCCAATGTCTTCCGCGGATTGAATGGCAACGATACCCTGACCGGTCTTGGCGGAAATGATACTTACATCTTTGTGGATGGCTTTGGACAGGACACCATTGTGGAAGCAGCCGCAGGTGGATCTGATACGCTCGACTTCAGCGCAGTGACCAATGGGCTTTCGCTGAACATCAATGCCTCCAGCCTGACAGGTGGATATGGCGCCAATAGCATCACCCTCAACGGTTTGACAGCCGAGGTGTTGATCGCTTCCCTGGCTGACGATATCTTTAACTTCACGGCAGGCGGTTCGTTCAATGGCAGCATCAACGGTTTCACCGGCATTGATACGTTTGATTATCATCTGTACACTGGCGGTGTCAATGTAAATCTATCCACCGGTGCGGCAACAGGTACACTGGGTGTCAGCAACATCGAAAACCTGATCGGCTCCAACTATGCGGATACGCTCACAGGTGATGACCACGATAATGTCATTACCGGAGGCGCGGGCAATGATATGCTCACCGGGTTGGGCGGTAATGATCTGTACCTGTTCCAGGATAACTTTGGCGTGGACAGCATAGTCGAAGCTGCCTTGGGCGGCGAAGATACCATGGACTTCACGGCTGTTACCCAAATGTTGACCATGACAGTTACCGACACCACGGTTCATGTTACATATGGTGTAAACGATGCCAGCCATACAGGTATCTATGTCGAACACTTCCTGGGTGCTTTGGGACAGACAACGCTTGACCTGTCTGCCTATCTGACCGGACGTCATGTGGTTTTGACCAACCTGGGAACGGATCATGGCTTCATGGGCTATGTGGAATATACGCCCACACCTTACACCTTCGATAATATTGATCGGATTATCGGTACAACGGCGGCAGATGACAGCCTGACTGGTATGAACGCCATAGCTCTTTGGACACTCACCGAAGAGACGGGCGGCTCATATGTCAGTACCAATACGCTTACCTTCACCGGATTCGAATCCTTGATTGGCGGCAGCGATGCTGATACCTTCCGTGTTACTGAAGGCATCACTTATATAGGCGCGGTGGATGGCGCAGCCGGAGAAGATACGCTGAGTTACAGCGCTTACACAACCGATGTACAGGTTGACTTGACCGGTCTGGGCAGCATGGATGGCTTCAACCTTACAGCTCCGGGTATCGCTGGCGGATTGATGAATATTGATCGACTGGTAGGTGGCGACGGACTGGACACCCTTAATGCGTTATCCACAGCTGGTACTTTCGAATTTGGCTTGATCAGTCGTTACATCAACAGCGGACATGATCTGGAATTCTCTGCTCTGGAACAGTTGAACGGCAGCGATGAGAATGACAGCTTTGTCTTCCTCAACAGCTATGGTTTCTCTGGCAGTATTGATGGTAAAGGTGGGAACGATACCCTGACTTATGCTGATTACAGCACTCCTGTCGCCGTTACCTTCACCGGAATCGGTGCAACAGATGGATTTAATGGTATTGCGACCAACCTGGGCGGGATTTTCACCAATATCAATACTGTAATTGGCGGTTCGGGCAGCGATACTCTGACTGGCATCAACTCGGATTCCATCTTCCGGTTTGATACGACCTATACATACAATAGCGAAAGCGTATCAGCCACCTTCCTCGATTTCGATCGCCTGGTCGGCGGCAACGGTAACGACCTGTTCCAATTTGTGGGACTGGCGACCTACACCGGCGACATTGATGGCGGCCTGGGGACCGATTTACTGGATTACCATCTGTATGACATCGCGGTAACTGTGGATCTGGGTGGCATACATGCTACGGCGCTGTTCGGCACCTTTGTCAACCTTGAAGGTATGATTGGCAGTCCGTATAACGATACCCTGATCGGACGGGTTGCGGGCAGTACTTTCCACGTGACCGGGCAGGACCAGGGCGATGTGGATGACAACTTTACCTTTGTATCGGTGGAACATCTCCAGGGTGGTAGCGGTCCGGATGTGTTGGATTACAGTAGATTTGCCGGACCGGTGGCATTTGTTCTGACCGGTGATAATGCCGATGGATTCTCCGGAACTGCACAGTACCTGACGGTAGGCTTCAGCGGTATGAATGCGCTGATCGGTACGCCTTCAGCAAATGACAGCCTGACCGGACGCGACGGCATTGCCAACTGGGAGATCACATCTGCAAATGGCGGTACCTACGACTTCAATGCGAGAATCATCAGCTACACGGACATTGAGAACTTGCTGGGTGGGGCGCTGGCAGATACCTTCCATGTACATGAAGGCGTGACTTATCAAGGTAGTCTTGATGGCCGTGCCGGTGTGGATATCCTTACTTACTATGACTACACATCCGACGTCAATGTAATTCTGACCGGTCTGGGCGCCATTGATGGCTTTGATGGAACCGCACCCGGAATGACCAACGGCTTCCATAATATGGATCGGCTGATAGGCGGAAATGGCTCAGACAGCCTGACCGGAACCGATCTGGATGCTGTCTTCTCGATTAGCAGCAACGACCAGTATCAGGCAGGTGGACATACATTTGACTTTGAACGGCTCGAAAGTCTGATCGGCGGCAGCGGACGGGATACATTCCTGTTCGCCAACGGTGCCTCATTCCCGGGAACGCTAAATGGCGGGGCAGGTGTGGACACACTGGATTACAGTGCATACACCACTTCAGTCACTGTAAACCTGATGACAGGCACAGCCACCGGTACCAATGGCGTCTCGGCAATCGAGAACATCACGGGCGGTTCAGCGAATGACAATCTTACCGGCGACAATGGCGATAACGTGATTACCGGAAATGCAGGAAATGATACCCTCACCGGAAACGGCGGCAACGATACATTTATCTTTGTCAACGGTTGGGGCAGTGATACTGTTAATGGCAATACCGGTGAAGATACACTGGACTTCTCAGGGGTAACCAGCGCCATCAACCTGACAGTAAATCTATTCACTCGAACTGTTACCGGCGACGCCGGTGGAGCGGTCTCCTTCAATGGTATCGATGTGATCCGCGGCGGAGAAGGTAACGATGTGTTCAACATCACCGGCAGCCAGGATTACGACCTGTACGGTAATGGCGGAAATGATGCATTCCGGTTCTTTGACAGCGGATTACTTATCGGGCTGATTGCTGGTGGAGCGGGGCATGACGTTTTGGATTACCAGAATGACGCTGGCACGCTGTTGACCTCCCGATACTTTACACTTACCGGTATCGGTGCAAGCGGCTTCAATGGCACCGAAGCGACCATCTCTGCCGGATTTACGGATATCGATGAGATCATTGCCGGACAGGGTGCGGATACGCTGGAAGGCGTCAACCTTGATGGTACTTTCCATATTCACACCAGCAGTGTGGATTATGATGCCGGTGGCACCAATTTGCACCTGTCTTATGTCGAAAACCTGGTCGGCGGTATTGGCGATGATACCTTCATCTTTGATGACGGCGCGGCGCTTCCGGGAACCAATAACAGTATTGACGGCAAGGCTGGTTTCGATACCTTGGATTACAGTGCATACACCACACCCGTTTACGTCAACCTGATTGGTGGCACGGCGACTGGTACTACCAATGGTGTGGCAAGCATAGAGCGGGTAATTGGTTCGCTGGTAAGTGAAACCGAAATTTATGGTGACGATAATGACAACACCTTTATCATCACCGGTCCAGGCGGGTATCGGATTTATGGACGTGGCGGAAATGATACTTATATCTTTGACGCTGACAACCTGCTGGATCACGTTTATATCTATGAAGATGCAGCCCATGGTGGCTGGGGCGTGGATACGATTGATTTCTCGTTGACAACCACGATCGGTGTGACAGTCAGCCTGAACACAGAATCGGATCAAACGATCAATAGTAATTTGTTGCTGACTGTTTATGGAACGGTGGAAAATCTGACCGGAAGCGAGATGAACGACCATCTCACCGGAAATAATGGTGTCAATATCATCAAGGGCGGAGCGGGGAATGATACCATCATCGGCATGGACGGTTCCGACCGTTACCTCTTTGGTAACGGCTGGGGCGTGGATACCGTGACCGATAGCAGCGGCTATGATGTGTTCGATTTCTCAGCGGTAACAGAGGACCTGACCGCAAATCTAACTTCGACCGCACTTACCATTGGATACGGTTCAAATCTTGTGACCAGTACGCTGTCAGAGATCGAAAATCTCATCGGCGGGTCAGGTGATGATTTGTTCGTGTTTGCAAATGGCGTTCAATTGAGCGGTGTTCTCAATGGCGGGCTGGGTGATGATCGAATCGATCTTTCTGCCTACACTACTGGAAGGGCAATTGTATTGACCGGACTTGGCAGCCTGGATGGTTATGCCGGTTCCGATAGTACCATTCCGGCGGGCTTTGATAATATCGAATGGATCACCGGCACAACCGCAGTCGATACCCTCACCGGTTTGAGCCTGAACAGCCACTGGACGGCACAGACTCCGGTTTACACCTACACGGTTGATGGTTCCGGTCGAACCTTGACTTTCACCAGCTTCGATACATTGATCGGTATGTCGGCAAATGATGTATTTACCATCATGCCCGGTACGCAGACGATCAATATCTATGCTGGTCCTGGCGATGACACACTGGTGATGTCAGACGGTGCACGGCTGACCGGCTTCTTCGAAGGACAGGGTGACTACGATACCATCGATTACCATCTGTCTTCAGAATCGCATAACTTCCATCTGGGTGCAGTGCTGGGCACAACTGACGGCTTCAATGTATATGAAAGCTGCATCAGTGTAGCCGCCTACAACATCCAACAGATCATCGGCGGTACCGTGCTGGATAGCCTGTACGGTAGGGATGTACCCGCCACGTGGGATGTGGTCAATGGCGTGGATACATACACCGATACGCGTGTTCTGCACTTTGACCTGGTGGAAGACCTCTATGGCCAGAGCTATGTGGATACCTTCCATATGTCGGGCAACCATATCGGACGGATGTTTGGTCAGGGTGGGGATGACTTCTTCTACGTCAGCAATGATGCAGTATTGTTTGCTTACGCTGGAGATACTCTCTCCTCCGGCTACATGGATGGCGGTTCCGGATACGACCAGTTGGATTACACCGGCTACGGCTCCGCTTCTGCTTTTGACCTGACAGCAATCGGTATAACCGATGGCTTCAATGGTACGGTTGCCAGTCTGTATGGTGGCTTCTTCAATTTCAACTATATATTGGGGCGCATTGGCAGTGGATATGACAGCTTGCAGGGATTGGATACCAACAGTGTTTGGAATTTGGTCAACACTGATCTCAAGAGCGAATATATTACCCAGAGTCGTACACTCCATTTCTCTTACATCGATTCACTGATCGGCGAGGGTGCGGAAGACCGGTTTGTGTTTGGAAACGGTGTGACCCTTACCGGTTCGATCAACGGAGGCGCGGGAAATGATACGCTGGATTACAGCGCTTACACTACAGCCAGGAATATGGTACTTACTGAGCGAAGCGCGGATGGATTTGCTGGTACTGAGACCAGCCTGGGGATTGGCTTCAGCCAAATCAATGCAGTAATTGGCGGCTCTGCCCTGGATACACTCACTACCCTGAATAGTGACAGCAGCTTCCTGATCGACCGAACCAATGGTGGTACTTATACCAATCAAACGAACACTCTGGAATTTACTTCCTTCGATAATCTGGTAGGCGGCTCAGCGGCGGATACCTTCTTCTTGAGCGGAAGCGGTACCATTGCCAACAGCATCCATGCGGGCGACGGATCAGACGAGATCAACTACAGCCTGTATGGCAGCGCAGCGACTGTGGATCTGTTGATTGGGTCAGCCAGCGGCGTAAATGGCGGCGTGGCAGCCAGTATCTTCGAGATCGAAAATATCACCGGCTCAATTTACGCTGATACACTTACCGGTGATAGTGGCGCCAACCGGATTAATGGTCTTGGCGGTAATGATCTGCTGACCGGTCTTGCCGGAAATGACATTTATGTCTTCCAGAATGGTTGGGGAACGGATATTGTGGTTGAACAGGCAGCAGGCGGTTCGGATACCTTCGATTTCTCTGCCGCTACTGTGAACCTGCTCTTCACGCAAAATACCGATCTGTCGGTTAGCAGCGGAAGCGATTTGGTCAATGCTAGTGCTAACTACATCGAAAACCTCATCGGCGGACAGGGTAACGACACCTTCCATATTACCGGAAGCAGTGTACTCAACGGTTATATAGATGGTCAGGGTGGCAGCAATACACTTTCCTTCAGCGGCAATAGTGTCGCGCAGAATATCATTCTCACCAGCGCCGGGACTCTGGTTGGCTTTGCCGGAACAACGACCAGTGTCGTGGGCGGGTTCGATAACATCACCGATCTGGTTGGAACGGCTCAAGTTGACGATCTAACTGGAATGGCCGGTGGTGGGACCTTCCATGTGAATGGTGCGAATTCGGGAAGCTACACGTCCACTACCAGCACGATCACTTTCACGGCGGTGGATTCGTTGAACGGTAGCAGTGGTTACGATACGCTCGACTTCAGCGGTTATACCACCGGACGCGATATCGGATTGACCGGCGTTGATGTCAATGGATTCACAGGCACAGAATCCAGCTTGAGCGGTTTCTTCCGCGGTATGGATCGAATCATCGGTTCTGCGGCAGTAGATTCACTCACTGGTTTGAACCAGGCATCCACTTATGAGATCGATGGCACGGAACGCTATCTGACCGGAAGCTATGCACTTGATTTGGACGCAATCGAAAACTTGAATGGCGGAACAGCCAATGATCTCTTCTTGATCAGTGCGGCTCACACCGGGCGGCTGAATGGTGGTGCGGGAACCGATACGCTTGATTACACGGCTTCACTTGTACCGGTGAACGCGCGATTGACGGGGCTGGGTGCAGTTGATGGCTTCAATGGCACAGAAACCAACCTGACCGATGGCTTCGCGAATATGGATGAGTTGATAGGTGGTATGTCTGGCGATCAACTGACTGGTATGGATGTGGCTTACAACTGGAACATCTCCCCGTCCACCAACCAGTATGTATATGGCGGTCATACCTTTAGCTTCAGCCATATCGAGGTTATCGCGGGCGGCTCCGCCAATGATACCTTTACCATCAGCGGAAACGCCAATTACACCCTTTTGGGCGGAGATGGAGATGACACCTTCACTTTCCAGAATGGTGCCACGCTCACCGGTATCCTGGATGGACAGGCAGGAAACGACTTTGTAGATTACCATCTGTATACGATAGCAGTTCATGTGAACCTGAATGATACAGCTGTCACTTACAACTCTGTTGTTTATCTGCCGCAATCTGCCCCGGGTATCAATGGCGGAATGGCAAATGGAATCACCAATATTGAATCGGTAACCGGAAGTGCAGCGGATGACATCCTCATCGGCTCATCCGGGGCAAACACTCTCAACGGTTCAGCTGGCAATGATGTTTTGATCGGATTGGGCGGAAATGATACCTATCTGTTCGGCAACGGCTGGGGCAATGACAATATTATTGAAGAGGCCGGTGGCGGTACCGATACCATCAGCTTTGCACTGGCAACCACTGCCATCAGTTTCACACGTGGCGTAACCGGTACCTGTACATCCGGCACCTGCGCTACGGATGGGACGAATGCGGTCAACCATACTGGCGGATATATTGAAAGCTTTACCGGCGGTTCAGGAAATGACACATTCACCCTGACCAATGGCATGTCCATGCCGGGCAGTATCAATGGCGGCGCTGGAGTGGATGTGTTGAACCTGACTGCATTCACTACTGCCCTGAACTACACCCTCACCGGTCCGGGCAGTGTGGATGGTTTTGCCGGGACAGTGTCTCCGCTTTCCGGTGGGTTTGACAACATCAACACCATTCAGTCCGGCAGCGGAATCGACACCCTGACCGGGGCGAATGCTGATAGCACGTTTACAGTTGCTTCCACCGGCATCATCTACCAGTCCGGCAGCAACACCCTTAACTTAACTTCGGTGGAGAATCTAAATGGCGGAACGGAAAATGATACCTTCCGTATGATGGGCACGGCGGTTCTCGCTGGAAGGATTAACGGCGGCAATGGACTGGATACCCTTGACTACAGTGGGTACTCCACCGCCGTCAGTATCAACCTCACCACTGGTACAGCTACTGGAGTTACCGGGGGTATTCAAAGCATCGAAAATGTCATCGGCAGCCCGGTGCGAAATGTGATCACCGGTGACAACAATGACAATATTCTCATCGGCACGAGCGGTGAGGATGAGATATACGGCTTGGGCGGCAACGACACCCTGATCGGCTTGGGTGGCAACGATCTGTTGGATGGCGGTTTGGGTGTGGATACCGTGGATTACAGCGGCAACACTTATGCCGGCGTCAATGTCAATCTTGTAACCAATACCGTGACCAGTGCAGAAACAGGCACGGATACGTTGGTTGGCATCGAGAATGTGATTGGAACCAACTTTGCTGATGTTATCACCGGCAACAACGGCAATAACGTCATTGACGGACGCGGTGGTAACGATACATTGGCTGGTGGCGGCGGAAATGATACGTTTGTCTTTGGCTCTGATTGGGGAGTGGACACACTCACAGATTCAGCCGGGACCGATACACTCAATTTCAGTGCTGTTTCCAGTGATCTGGTGGTTCAAGTGAACTCCACCGGTTTGAGCGTATCATCCGGCGCAAACAGCCTGACCGTCAGCGGCACCGTGATTGAGAATATCATCACCGGTACAGGCAATGATACCTTCAGCTTCGGCAGCGGAGCCAGCCTGACAGGCACAATCGACGGACGCTCCGGCAACAATACGTTGGATCTCTCTGCCACGGCTGGTTCAACAATCAATCTCACCGGGCTTGGAACGATAACCGGTTTCAGCGGAAATGTTGCCGGCATTCTGAACGCAGGATTTGATAACATCACCGACCTGATCGGCTCTACTGTCGGAACAGATACGCTGATCGGAATGAACACCACTTCGGTCTGGAATGTAAATAACAGTGGGAACAGTTACCAGTCTGGCGGCAGAACCCTGACCTTTAGCCAGGTGGAAAATCTGACTGGGGGCAGCGCCGCAGACACATTCAACTTCACCGGTTCTGGTTCCATCTCTGGGAGCATCCAGGGTGGAAGCGGCACGAATGTGTTGGATTACAGTGCCTACACCGCCGGCGGCATAACCGTAAGTCTGCAAGCAATGACTGCGACCGGAGTTGGCGGAACCTTCAGCAATATTGGCGCGCTGACTGGTTCAGGTGCAACGGATACAATACTTGTCCCGAATGCGGTGAATACCATCACTATTACTGCTGCCAATGCCGGTACAGCGAATGGAACCTTTAGCTTCAGCGCTGTTGAAAACATCACCGGCGGAAGTATGGCTGATACGTTTGTCTTTGCCGATCATGCAACCATGAGCGGAACGCTGAATGGCAATGGCGGCACGGATACTTTGGATTACCGCGCCTACACCACCAACTTGAACATCAATCTTTCGACGGGAATTGCGGCAGCAGGCGGTGTATCCACAACTGTCAGCAATATCGAAAATATTGTGTCCGGTCAGGCAAATGATGTGATTACCGGTGACGGTGGAGATAATGTTCTAACAGATGTGGGTGGAACGGACATCTTTGATGGTGGACTTGGTAATGACACGTATGTCTTCCTGCCCAACTGGGGTAATGGCGATGTGGTTACCGGTGCCGGCGGAATTGATTGGATGGACTTCTCGAATATATCCGACAATCTGGTGTTCGATCTCACGAATACGGGCATTGCCGTCAGTTATGGCAGCAACAGTGTTACCAGTGCCGGGTACATTGTTGAAAATCTGGTGGCGGGCAGTGGGGCGGATCAGTTCAATATCACCGGTAACGCTGTTGTTAATCTGTTCGGAAATGGCGGGAATGACAGCTTCAACTTCAATGGAAGCGGATCTTTGAATGGTAACCTGGATGGCGGTACGGGCACCAACACCATGAACTATGCCGGTTATGGCAGTCCGGTGACTTACAATCTGCAAACGGGTGCCATCAACGCATTCACCGGATCAAAGACCAATATCCAGGCGTTCATTGGTAGCGCTTTCAGTGACACCATAATCGGAAGAAATAGCGGCACTGCATTCAATGTTACCGGTTCGAATGCAGGGAATGTAGATGGTACTTTGACCTTCAGCAGCGTTGAAAATCTGCTCGGTGGTACCGGTAATGACACTTTCAATTTGAATGGCACTGGGTCGCTTACCGGCATCGTAGATGGCATAAGCGGATATGACACACTGAATTACAGCGCTTATACTTCTGCTGTTGCCACCACTTTAACAGGTGCAGATGCTGACGGTTTTGATGGTAACTCCATTGGACTGGCGAGCTTTGCCAATATCGACAGACTGGTCGCTTCCAATCAGACGGATAGTTTGACCGGCGTGGACAACCTATCCATCTTCGACATCGATGGGACGAACCAGTATATCCTGGGCGGTTACATCCTGGACTTCTCTGGCTATGAAAACCTGCATGGCGGTTCTGCTGCCGACCAGTTTATCATTACCGGCAATCAGAGCAACAATCTGTATGGACATGGTGGCAATGACCAGTTTATCTTCAAAAATAATGCAATATTGACCGGGTCGATCGATGGCGCTGCCGGACAGGATATTCTGGATACTTCAGCGTATACGACTGCCAGGACGTTTGTCCTAACCGGATTGGGTGATGTGGACGGGTTCAACGGCACGACCAACGTTCTAACGGGAACCTTTGCCAACATCAATAATATTGTTGGAAGTGCTGCCACCGGTGATACATTTACGGGTCTTAATGCGGCTGCGGTCTTCGATCTAGCTGCAGGTACATATACGGGAACACGCACGCTGCTGTTCACCGGTATTGAAAATCTGAACGGAGGCAATGGGGCGGATCAATTCCTGATCAATGCAAACGTCACCCATAATTTGAATGGCGGCGGTGGAAACGATGAATTTGTCTTCTCAAACACCAACCAACTGACTGGTAACATCCAGGGCGGAGCCGGTACGGATACTTTGAATTACTACAATTACACGGCTCCGGTAACGGTGAACTTCGCTTCAGGCACTGCGACCGCTGTCTCCGGGTCAGTCACGGGAATGGAAAACTTCATCGGTTCGCACACAGCCAGCAACACCGTGTATGGTGACGATAATGATAATATCCTTGTGGGTGGGCCGAGTGACGATACTTTGATCGGTGGTAAGGGTAATGACACCTATATCTTCACCGACGGTTGGGGTACGGATCACGTTGTTGAGCTGCCCAATGAGGGTAATGATACCCTCGACTTCAGTGGGGTGACCGGTACAGGCGTTACCGTAATTCTGGATGGTACGACGTTGGTGGTTACCGACGGTACGAACACCGTGGATACCGGCACGATCAACAATGTGGAAAATGTGATCGGAACAAACCAGGCAGATACTTTCCAGGTAAACGGAAATGCGACCATCGCCGGGAAATTGGATGGCGCCGGCGGAAGTGACGTACTTGATTACAGTGGATATGCTTCTGCCAGGAACTTTATCCTGACCGGTATTGGCACAGTAGATGGCTTCAAAGGCATTGAAGCGAGCTTGCCGGGTGGATTTGATAATATGGATGAGATCGTTGGCACCTCATTTACGGATTCGCTCACCGGTATGAATGCTTCCGCCACCTGGAATCTCACAGGTACAGCAACTGAAACTTATGTGTCTTCCGGGAGGACCCTGAACTTCACGAGTTTGGAGAATTTGGTAGGCGGAACAGCGGCGGATGCCTTTGTCTTCACCGATGGCGCCGGGCATACTGGCAATATCAATGGAGGCGCTGGTATCGATCTGCTTGATTACAACGCTTACACAACGGATATCACAGTCAATCTTTCCACAGGGGCAGCGCAGGGCGTTACCGGCTCGGTGAGCCTGGTGGAAAATGTGACCGGTGGTGCAGGAAATGATCATATTACCGGTGATCAATATGCAAATGTTCTCTCCGGTAATGGCGGAAATGACCAAATCTACGGTCTGGGTGGTGCTGACACCTTGATCGGCGGCGCTGGTGATGATGATCTATATGGCGGCGATGGGAATGATCGCTATGTGTTTGCGGATGGTTGGGGCGCTGATGAAGTCTTTGAAACATCTGGCGCCGGCTCGGATAAACTCGACTTCGGTACAGTTACTGCTGACCTGCTCATCACCCTGGTTGACATTGATGTAACGGATGGCACGAACACAGTCCACCATGCCGGCAACAATCTGGAAGCCATCCAGGCGGGCGAGGGAAATGACACCTTCCTGGTAACTACGAATCAATCCCTGACGTTGCTAGGCGGTGGCGGAAGCGATCAATTCGTGTTGTCGAATGGCGTGACTTTAACCGGTGTTGTTGATGGACAGGCTGGCTATGACACACTTGATCTGTCAGCCTACGCGACCATTCGTAACGTTGTGTTGACCGGCACAGGTTCCGTTGACGGCTTCAGTGGCACGGAAAACGCCATTTCGGGCAGCTTTACCAACATCGATCAGATCTTGGGCTCATCCAGCGCTGGCGGCAGCCTGACCGGACGCAACAGTGATGCTACCTTTGAGTTGGATGGCACCAACCGCTATATCAGTGGCAATACGCTCGATTTCAGCGATTTCGGCATCCTGCACGGTGGGTCTGCATCCGACACATTCGAGACAACCGGGAACCAGATCTTTGAACTGTTTGGCGGATCCGGCAATGATATCTTTAGCTTTGCCGATGAGGCAACTCTAACCGGGAATATCGATGGACAGACAGGAATGAACTCTCTGGACTTCTCAGACTACCTGACCTCCCGCTTCATATTCTTGACTGGTTATGGCAGTCAGACTGGGTTCACCGGCAATGAGTTCTGCATCAATGGCGTGTTTACCAATATCAGTCATATCGCCGGCGGGTTTGAGGTGGATGAACTGAGCGGCACCAATGATACGGGTGTCTGGACGATCACGCCGACCGGCGGTTCGTATATCGCAAATAACCGGACGCTTACATTTACCAGTATTGAAACCCTTGCCGGTTCAGCCGGTGATGACCGGTTTGTCTTCCAAGATGGCGCGACGCTGGGCGGCAGTATTGATGGTCGTGCCGGAAATGATACCATCGACTTCTCTGCCTACACTTCCGGGGTCACTGCTGATCTGCGCAATGGAGAGATCAGTCCGCTGGTGGGTGGTGTTACCAGTGTGGAAAATGTGATCGGCGGAAGCGGAAATGATGTGCTGAACGGCAATGACGAAGACAACCTCCTGAATGGTGGTGGCGGTGATGATATCATCCACGGTTGGGGCGGTAACGATACCCTTTACACCGGCAACGGTCATGACATAGTTTATGGAGATGACGGTGACGATGTGCTTTACGTCCAACCGGGAGACCACATACTCTATGGCGGCGATGGATATGATACTGCCTACATTTGGAGCGGCGCTATCTATGTTGTGCCATTGAACGATATCGAAAGCCTGCAAAACTATCGTCAACCGCAACCAGATAATACTGGCGGCCAAGGATATATCCCGGTCACGGGTGGCTATTATCTGGTGATACCGGTGGAAAGCGAACAGCAGGAACAACTCTTCTGCGTCAATTGCCCGGGTGTCATTGGCATCATCCTGCAATTGCCCAACTTCGACCAGGTATACTTCGGACTTGAAGCCAGCAGCTTTGCCAGTTTGACCGTGTTGCCTGAATTGGAATTGCCTGCACCGCTGCCGGTTGGGAAGAGATTGGTCAGCTCAATCAGGATAGACTACTGGCTCAATGGCATTGAGGTCAAGAAGACCAGAATAATCGAGCGGATCTCATTCGTAATTCCGGAGGGTATCAACCCGGATAGTCTGAGTATCTGGCATTGGGATGAAGAACAAATGACCTGGGTGGAAGTACCTTCCTTCCAGTTGACAGAATTGGAAACCGGAGACTACAACAGACTGGATGCGTTCATCCAAATGGCAGGTGTGTATATTCTGGTAGTCGAAGAATAGTCTACTCTTCAAGCCAACGGCCACTCCAGTACAACATAAGGAGTGGCCGTTTTGGGTTAAAAGAATTTGTTTTCTAAATCTTCTAAAATGGTCCATTCTGCTGACAAAACGGGGTACAGGCGACGGCAAATAAAAGTAATTGGGCACACTCGATTATTGAAATAGGACACTTGACTATTGACTTTTGCCGAAAAGTCTATATAATAAATTTGAATTATTCAATAATTCGAATAATAGATAAAGGATAAAATATGGTCCCCATTGATACCGGACTTGAAAGCATCAAAGCCAATCAAAACATTGTGGTCGTTGATCCAGCCATAAATGCTTTTGTTAGCATGGTTCTTGTCGTGAATGATGAAAATGAGCCAGGAATTCATGAGTGGGTAAGCAAGACTTATGCAAAATTATCAACAGAGGAACGTTTTCGCCACAAACTGGTTACAAATGGTTTCTACTTCTCTTTAATACCTTTAACAAATGCCGGGAACTTCCAGTCTTTTATTGATCAGTTGGAAGCGACTCCTCCTTTGGAATATCGGCATAACTTGTTAAGTGGTTATGATAATGTGTTTGAAATGTACCGGGAAGAATATCCTGAGATGAAAAAGCCCGATTGGGATGTTGCTCTGATCTCTGCGGCGAATTATGTAAACCAGTTAAAGTCCATTTTTGGCGAGGAAAGAACCGATGTCGATATCGAAACTCGTGCTTATCAATATGTTATTGACCCCTCGACGCTCAAGGAACTGATTGTGGGGCACATCCGCTGGTTTTGGGAAGAGCATCTGAAACCGGAATGGGAAAGAGTAAAGCCACTGTTGGACGAATCTGCCCGCGCATTCAGCAATCTGAATCTGAGCAGGATGTCACGTGAAGAATTAGTGCGGTTTATCACCGGTAAGGAGAAGAATGATTCAAAATGGTCAGGATTAATCAATTCAGTATCTGAGGTGTACTTTCTTCCAAATGCTCATATCGGCCCATATATTCGAACAGCATTTGTGAGGGATGCAGCCTACGTTGTTTTTGGTGCACATCTGCCGGAGGGATCCAACATCCATATCCCTGAATTGGATCGTGCAGAAATCGTGAGCAAGTTATCTGCACTTGCGGATGAAACCAGGCTTACGATTTTACAACTTCTGGGTGCCAGAGGTGAAATGAGATCCACAGAAATTATGGATGAGATCAAGTTAAGTCAGCCGAGTACATCACGATACCTTGCGCAATTGACGGCAAATGGGTATCTGAATGAAAAGCGGATAAACAGCGCAAAAGTTTATTCCCTGAATCTGGAGCGGATCCAAAAAACGCTTCAGGCAGTAGAAGCCTTTTTGTTAAGTAACACAAAATGAAAGGATGAACGAATGAATCCTATCGTTGAAGATCGATTAATCAAATTGCATTTGAATGAAATCCAAATGGATGTTAACAAAATCAGCCTGGGTGAACGGGTTGTTGAAGGCAAAGGGCATTCTGGTTGGTTTTCCAGCAGATTACTAATCTTGGGACAGTGGTTGATTCGTCTCGGAGAAAAGATGGATCGACAGAAACAACGGAACGAAGCCCGACACTTGCCGGCCGCATGCAACTATGCTCAATAATGACTTTTTGAGTTATAGTAGCCAATTTCATTACAACCACTAATCAAAGATTACAAAAGGGCCCTCCATAATTGGAAGGTCCTTTTGGGTATTAGTGCCTTCACTTGATGCACCAAGCAATCAACTATGGGCTATTGTTTTTCCTTGAGCATACGAAGGTAATACGGAATATTGGATTTTTCAGCAGAGGATGGGATCAGTAATGCTATGGCTTTGGGATGGATTTCCACGGTAACTGGCGTCTGGCAGACAACTTCTCCATCCGCCTGAATGGCCATTGGTTTGGCTGTAAGAATCTTTATCGCCCTGTTCACTGGCAGGTGAATTATCCGGGGGGATTTTGCCGCTTTCCCCTGGACGACATCGATAATTAGCGCAAGATAATCCCGTAAAGTACGCGCGCGGACAATGAAAACCCCAAAGGGCGATTGATATGCTTCCGGAGGGAGGTTTTTGAGAAAAATCTCTTCCGCAAGCAGCATCGGATCTGTGATATACACTTCCGAGGCCCGGATAGAGTATTGCTTTCCATCGACAACCAGGTGAAACCGGTATGGCTGTATGCCGATGAGGATTTGTAGTCCACGCCAGGCGTAAGCCAATATACCAAAACGTCGCTTCTCCTGTCGGGATGTGTTTTCAACGAGGCCAGATGAAAAACCAATGCTTGCATTCAAAACCGCATAACGGTCATGGATATGCAGTGCGTTCAAGTATCGGAAAGTGGTCTCCCGTTTTATATAAGCAAATGCCTGATGAATTTGCAGCGGGATTCTCAATTGGTTGGCAAGCAGATTGCCGGTGCCCAATGGAATGATTGCCAGAGGGATGGACGTACCAACCAATGCAGTGACTACTGCGGAAATGGTGCCGTCTCCTCCGCCAGCAAAGACAACGTCACATCCCCGAACGATATATTCTCTTATAATCCGGGTGATATCCTCACCCTCATTGGTTTCATGTATCCAACCTTGCCAACCATATCTCTGACAGGCTCGATGAAATGACCGCATTACATATTCCCTGTTGCGGATACCCGCAGCAGGGTTGTAAACAAAAAGGGGGTTATTGTAATTACCTGGCTCGGCTATTTGCTTCATTTCAATTCCATTTTACCGGATTGTGCTTTTAAAGTTGAACACTTTCTTAAGAATATCTTTTATATCCAAATAAATGGGACATTGTCAAAAATGATGGATTTTATTGACATATCCGCTAAGCGCGATATAATTGGCAAAATCTTTTTCTGAGAAATGGATTAAAAATGAACCAGTTTGTTGGCATTCTTGCGATTATTATGGTTGTCCTTCTTTATTTTGAGAATGGACAAATTCGCGTTGGATGGCAGGTTCAAACGAGTAATCAAAATCAATAACCTAATTATAAAAGATAACAAAAGCCACCCAGCGCAGGGTGGTTTTTTGTTATCAGAATCGGAGGACAACGAGATAGAGATCATTCTGCGATTTATAAAGAAGCACTCATATTTTCAATTGGAGAGATTATCATGTCAGAAGAAACCACAGCACAGAATTTAATTGAAAGTCAACGTAAGCCAGTTCTTACCGCCAGGCAGGTAGGTGTAGCTGCGGCATTTGGTGGAGCAGCCCTGGCGCTGGTTCTTGCCGGTGTGACCATTCCCATCCCTGGAACTCCCATCGTCACAGATCCACGAGAGATATTTACAACCATTGGCGCATCCCTAACCGGACCGGTTGGGGGCATTGTAATCGGTTTATTGGCCGGTATTGCCGAACCCGGTATTCCTCTTGCCAGTCTGCTGGCGCACATCGTCGGTGGAATTTTCAACGGTGTCGTATATAAAAACTTTGCCTGGCGTTTCCGTAATAACAAGGTGCTAAGCCTGGCGGCCTGGGCGATTCAGGTAATGTTGTATTATGTCTTGATTGTTGTGCCACTTTTTGGTGTTGGGCTCGCAGTTTTTTATCCTGATCCAGAATATGGAAGCTTCCTCGCGTTCCTGGGGACCATCGAAGCAGGGGCAATGCCTGAGATGCTGTTGACCACGGTTGTCACTACCATTATTATGGCAGCTCTTCCTGAACGGTTCCGTCGTCCGTTGTGGTAGGCTGATCACTTTTCTTTGCAGAACGTTTCATACTCCGTGGTGATCCACGGAGTATGAAACCAATAAATGAATTAGAAAGCAGGCTATGACTTACGATATCGAATTTCATGATGTTTCATTTTCATATGCAGGCAGTGATACCAAAGCACTTCAGAACATAAACCTGTCGATCAAAGCGGGCGAGATTGTGTTGATAACTGGTCCGGCGGGTAGTGGGAAAACCACACTTTGTTCTTGTATCAATGGGCTGGTGCCACATTATCATGAGGGAAATCTGGAAGGGAATGTAATAATTGGAAGCCACAATACCAAAAAGGCGCGTGTTGGTGGGTTGGCTTCACTGATTGGTATGGTTTTTCAAGATCCAGAATCACAGCTTGTAACCAATTCTGTATTGGATGAAGTCGCTTTTGGTCCGGAAAATCTTGGCGTGGATAGAGAAGAAATAAACGCAAGGATAAACGAAGCCCTGAAAGCGACCCGCCTGTTGGGGTATGAGGAGCGGGAACCGCATAATCTTTCGGGCGGCGAGCAACAGGCCTGTTGCATTGCTGCAACTTATGCCATGCATCCGGAAGTGTATGTTATGGATGAACCACTGGCAAATTTGGACCCAGCCGGGCGGGCGTTCATCTTGAAACTGATCATTCAGGTGGCAAAACAACGGAAAAAAACGTTAATCATTGTTGAACATGCCCTGGAAGAGACCCTGCCGTTGGTTGACCGCGTCATCATTTTGGATCATGGGCAGATTGTTCGCGATGCAGCAACTGTTGATGCGCTTGCTGGTGGGGATATTCCGCATGTATTTAAACGCCCAGATTTATTACGTCTGGCAGAGGCATTTCAATTGCCCGGAATGTCACTTACGCCTGAACTGTTTGTAAACCGGTTACGTGAAAAATACACATTAAAACAATTGGGATCGAATGGATTGCATCCCGAGAAAACGGTGTCTGCCGATCCGGTCATTGAATTCGAAAACGTCAGTTTTGCATACAACGAGGAAAAGGAAGCCCTGCACAACGTGAGTCTGAAAATCAATTCAGGTGAGTTGGTAGCCATATTGGGGAGAAATGGCTCAGGAAAGACCACCCTCGTCCGTCATGTGATTGGATTGCACCATCCATCCAGCGGCACGGCTCTGGTGAACGGAATGGATGTGTCACAGACACCGACGCATATCCTTGCCCAGGATGTGGGATTTTGCTTTCAGAACCCGAATCACCAAATTGTTTCATTCAATGTACGGGATGAAATGACCTTTGGCTTGAAAGCACATAACATAGATCCCGCTGAACATGAGGCGCGCATCCGTGAAGCTCTGGAGATCGTCGACCTTGCCGATTATCTGGATACGGAAGTATTCGACCTGGGAAAAGGACAAAAACAACGGCTGGCGCTTGCATCCGTATTGACACTCAAACCTAAGATACTGGTGATCGACGAACCCACCACCGGGCAAGACCCGGAAATGATCGATGATATTTTCGATATCATCAAACGGCTGAATGAACTGGGCACAACCATATTATTGATTACCCATCGGGTTGATTATGCTGCAATGTTTGCCCAACGTGCGATCGTTTTGAAACAGGGGAAAGTATCTTTTGATGGGGCAATTCGTGATTTGCTGACCCAATTGGATTTAATGCAGGAAAATGCACTTGATCTGCCGGAGATCACCAAACTTGCCATTCAACTAAAAGATCAGGGGATACCCCCATACACCGTTGCCTATTCAGATATGCATCATTATCTTAGCCAAATATTGGAGGCGCCTCATGGCAATTGAATATCAGAAAGGGGCATCGCTCTTACACAAGTTCGACGCAAGAACCAAGTTGATGATGTTTGTGGCAATTACGATTGTCGCAGTAGTAATTGTCGATCCAATTCTTATGGCGATTCTATTCCTTTCGCTGTATTGGTTGGGTACCAGGGCAATTGATAGGAAGGTACTGAATCAAAACTTGAAATCTCTCGTCATTATTTTTCTGACCTTTTCCTTGTTTCAAATCATTTTCTTCACCCCCGAGAATTCACACTTTCTCTTTTATTTAATCCCTTTTACCTCTTATGTACCGGTCACTGTTGAAGGGGTTATTCGTGGTGTAGCTGTGTTCTTTCGCTTCTTTAGTGTTGTCCTGTCGGTCCACCTGATGCTGTATACCACACCTCCCGTAGAATTGGCGTTGACCATCACAGAACGAGGCAGGCGTGGTTTAAACCGTGGCGACCTGGGAGCAACTGTTGTTCTTGGATCGATCCTGGTGGTATCTGCGTTGCCGATGATGGCATCCGGGGCGAGTTCTGTTCAGGTACTTTCACATCTCCCAGCGGCTGCGGTCAATGCCATCATCATTGCCATGTGTTTCCTGGCAGCATTTATTGCGCAGCGAATACTCAATCGTGGATTGCCGCCCGAGATGGGGGTGGCACTTATGCTCGGTTTCTCTACGGTGGGCATTCTTACAAAGCAAACCCAAAAGATCACCGATGCACAGACAGCTCGCGGATATGATGTCAAGCCCAAGAATCTTATCCGACGTGTTCAAGTGTTGACGGCTTTATTAATTCCCATCTTCATGACGACCATGGAGCGTTCACAGGATATTTCCATCGCAATTCTGTCGCGGGGATTCGATTACAATATCACCCAAAGAACCTTCCGCCGGGAATTTGCCTTCCAAACGAACGATTTCATATTTATAACGATTATGCTGGTTGTCATCCTGATGGGCATGCTGCTAAATCATTTTGGCTTGGGTAATTTTACCGAGCAGGCTATTTTGCGCATGGTCCGGTGAAGAAGGATTAATATTGTTTGAGAGAAAGGAAATTCCAATGTCTGATATTGTCGTTCCGCGAACAAAGGTGTTTTTTGCATTTGAGAAATCATTGAGTCCGGTTGTTCGGGTAGAACAAAACCAGGTCGTCACCATGGAAACTCATGATTGCTTTGAAGGACAATTGAAAACATCATCCGATTTGTTGGATCAGTTGGATTGGGATCACATCAATCCCGCGACCGGTCCTGTGTACATCGAGGGCGTCAGACCGGGCGATGTGTTGCGCGTAGATATCCTAGCTATGGAAGTTGGCGAAAAATCCATTATGGTTACGCTTCCCGGTGAAGGAGCGTTGGGGGAGATGATTACCGAAATGGAAACCACGTTGCTTGATAATGAAGAAGGAAAGGTGACATTTAAGGGCAGGTTCAGCGTTCCGGCCCGCCCCATGATCGGCGTGATCGGTGTTGCGCCGGCTGATGGCAGTGTCCCCAATGGCACTCCGGGTCAACACGGTGGGAATATGGACTGCACCCTGGTGACTACCGGGGCATCTCTTTACTTCACGGTGGGCGTTGAGGGTGCTTTGTTCGGTGCGGGAGATTTCCATGCTGCCATGGGCGATGGCGAAATTGTGATTTGCGGTGCAGAAACGCCCGGAAAATTCACCTTTCGTACCCAGGTTGTGCCACAATTGAAAGGATTACCGACTCCATTCATTCGCAATAAAGATGTTGTTGCGGCTGTCTTCTCTGCTCCGACCATTGATGAAGCTGCTAGCAAGGCAACCCATGCCATGGCAGAATTCCTGACCCGGTTTGTTGGGCTGTCTGTTAATGATGCGGGGATGCTGATGAGCCTTGCTGGTGAACTAAAGTTCTGTCAGATTGTAGACCCCGAAAAAACGGTGCGTTTTGAATTTCCAATTTCTCTATTGAAACAAATTGGATATACGTTAAGCTAAACTTGCCGGATTACACTCGATAAAAAAAGATGGCTGCTCCAAAAGGTTGGGGATTTACTTCAACTGTTTTGAACGGGATAGGGACAGGGCCTTGAACTGCACCGGCAACTCAAGGCCCTGGTGTTTTGCCATAACCGGACCCTGGCGCTAATGA
>DAIOEK010000001.1:98850-178007 GCA_036746315.1 Anaerolineaceae bacterium
GCTGTATATCTGCAATGGGTTTCAGTTGCCCAACATCTCGGTAATACATCCCTGCGATAATTGCATCGGCGATAAAAACAGATAAAATTAAGCGGGAAGAGATCAATCCGGTCATTCGATAAACCACATCACTAAATCGATCATCCACAATGACCGACTGTAAAAAATGGGATCGATATCTGAGCAGATATAACCGGTTTCAACCTGCTTGTCCATGCTGGAAATGTGGATGGTACTTCCAAAGTGGGAGACCGTTTTATTTTGATATGATGTTATTCTCCCCGGAGGCAAAAGCGCTTGCAGAGAATGGTTTTTCACCGTGGAAAATATAGGTTTATGCGAACGACTGGCACAAGAAAAAGGTATTGAAGTACGGCAAATTGGGGAAGTAACTGCATCCGGAGTCATCGAAGTTTCTTAAAACCACTATAAATTAAAAATCTTGAAAGGAGATTTCTATGGGTACCAAAGGTCGTCAAATTGTTGGGATGGATGTGGATGAGCTATTAAAGCTGCTAAACCAGGCGTTTGCAGATGAATGGCTCGCTTATTATCAATACTGGTTGGGAGCAAAAATAGTTAAAGGACCTATGAAAGATGCCGTTGCTTCTGAATTGTTGATCCATGCAACTGAGGAGTTGGGGCATGCGGATATGCTGGCATTGCGCATCATTCAATTGGGTGGTACGCCGCTCATTCGACCGGAAGAATGGTTGAAATATACCCATTGTGGGTACGAAGCTCCAACCGACCCATTTGTGAAAGTGATCCTGGCGCAAAATATCAAGGGCGAACAGTGTGCCATTGATGTGTATCAGCATCTACTTCAACTGGTCAGGGACAAAGATCCGGTTACATACAATATCGTCTTGACGATCTTGCAGGACGAGGTAGAACATGAAGAAGACTTGCAATCGCTGGATGAGGATCTGGATTCGTTGATGATGCGTCATCAATAGGCGATGACTAAAAAAGCTGGAAGAATACTCTTCCAGCTTTTTTCTCTTTTATTCGCCTATATTATTCCGGGCATTTTCGTTTCACCATATTTACCTTCTGCATGGTTCAACAGAATGCTTTTGACACCAATACTGAAGCAGCTTAATCATAAATATCTTATGACAAATATCATTATAATGTGAAATATTTCGTATAAATTTTAATTAATTACTATAATAGTGGTATATCATTACACTAAATGGAGACATGCAATGCCGAACAAAACCATAACAGTAGATGCAAAACAGTTGGACGGATTTAAGATAGAGGTTAGCTCTCGCCAACACTTATCAATAGTAGATCAGCCCCCAGCCGGCGGTGGAACGGATGCCGGACCTACGCCGTTGGAGTACTTATTCGTTTCATTAGCAGGTTGCGTTGTAACAATTGGGCATATCATTGCAAAGCAACGAAGATTACCGGTACGAAACATTGAAGTTCATATTGAAGGTGAATTGGACACCGACGTGTTAATGGGTAAAAATACGGAAACGCGTGCTGGTTTTTCTGGGGTTCGGGTAACGACAAAATTCGATGCAGACTTGAGCCAGGATGAAAAAGAAGCTTTGATGAAAGACATTGATGCGCGCTGCCCGATTTCTGACAACATTCATGAGCTGACACCCATTCAGTTTGTGGTTGAATAGTATTCGAATGTCGATGACTGATTTTCAGGAGGAACAATGAAGATCGCAGTAATTACAGATGACGGCAAGGTAATCAGCAAACATTTTGGAAGAGCTTCATACTATATGGTGGTTACTGTTGAGGATGGCAAGGTCGTAAACCGAGAATTGCGTGAGAAGCTGGGACACAACCATTTTGCTCAACAAGAACATGCTCGTGGAGATCATTCACATACCCATGACCATGGAAACGATGGCGCATCTCATGGCAAGCATGTGAGTATGGCTGAAACCATATCCGATTGCGAAGCGGTAATTTGTGGTGGTATGGGGATGGGTGCATATGATAGTATGCGTAGATTGAACATCACACCCCTTGTTACAGATGAAACCGATATCGACGCAGCCGTACAGGGCTATGTTACGGGCAATCTGGTGGATCATACTGAATTATTGCACTAGCATGGAAATGTCCGTTCTTGTTTCATCCATGCTCCAGGAAATTTACATCAGGATGCCGGCTGGTCTGGCATTGGTCGTTGCCCAAAGGTCTGACTGATTACTTGCGAGGGAAAAGATGATCTATACAAATGAGGAACTGCATGAGATCGTTGATCTCCACCGAAAGTATCTGACGGGGGAGGCTGGCGGACAAAAGGCGAATTTTACTGGAACGGATTTATATGGCGCCAACCTGGCAAATACCAACCTTAAAGGAGCCGAAATGGGTGGCGCCATATTGATTCGTGCTTTGATGTGGAGCACCAATTTCGAGGGAGCGAATCTGGAAAAGGCAAACTTCAAACATGCAGTAGTGGAAAGCGCCATATTAAAAGATGCTAATATGCGTTGTTCTGCATTGAAGGGTGTGAACCTCGATAATGCTGACCTGCGGGGAGCGGATCTAACAGGCGCGGTCATTTTTGGCTCTACGTTTAATGGGGCAATTTACGATGATCGCACAATCTGGCCGGAGGATTTCAAACCAGATGCAGTGGGTGCTGTCCGTGCCATGAATGCCGAGGCGTAGTCAAGATTCTTTTCCCTGAAAAGTTTCTGCCAACAACCCAATTCGTTGGTGGATTCTTTTTATTTTGCCCTAATAAGAAATTGTTATTGCTATATATTCCCGGGAATTTAAAAGTGAAAATATAATTATTCTATGCTCATTGATACTCATCCGATCATCAGTATTCTCCTGCTCAGCACTTTAGCCAGTTTGGGTACGGGATTGGGTGGCTTGATCGCCATTATTAGACGCCCCGGTCACCGCTCTTATGGGTTGCTGATGGGTATTACAGCCGGGGTGATGATCTCACTCTCCTTTTTGGAGCTTGTCAACCAGGCTTGGGAGCTTGCCGGGGCATTTACGGCCACGGTAGGTTTTGGCATTGGTGCCACATTCATGTTCCTTCTGGATAGTTTTGCCCCGCATATTCGTTTCGGAGAAAAAGAGGTTCGCAGTAAAGAAGAGACTGTGCTTCAGCACCAGCCACATAACCGATTTTGGGGCAGAAATCGTTTTAGCGGGAGATTGCGGCGGCAAGACCGACCGTTGGATTTGAAATTGGTAAACACAGGGCTGCTTCTTGCAGTGGGTATCACACTGCATAACCTGCCGGAAGGCATTGCAGTGGGGGCTGGCTATCTACACAGTCCGCAATTTGGGTTGTTTGTCGCGTTTGCTATTTTGCTGCACAATATCCCGGAAGGAATTGCCACTGCCTTACCCCTTTGCAAGGGCGGAGTAAGCCGCTGGGATGCCTTTAAGGTGGCACTGCTCTCCGGGCTGGCAGAACCAGTTGGCGCGTTGATCGCCAGTGTGTTCCTTGTTTCCTTTGGAAATTTGGTGCCAGGGGCGCTTGCTTTTGCCGGTGGTGTAATGGTCTTTATCACCCTGGATGAATTGATTCCTACCGCCAGAGAGTATGGACATCAACATTACACTTCGATTGGCATTATTTTGGGTGCAATTTTTGTATTTATTCTTTCCGGAATATTTGGTGTTTGAGCAATCGTCTTTGTATGAATGGAGCGGACAATGAAGGTAATTCACGAAATCCTTGAGAACTTACCGGCGGAGCCAATCCCGGTCAGGAAGCTGGTTATTGGCGTCCATTGGATATTGGTTGCAAGTAAATACTGCGGATTGGGGTCTACCCTGGTGGGAGCAGGTCCACACGGACATGGAAATATTCGGGATGTGGGTGAGCTGCACAGAAAATCCGCACAGGACCTGGCGAGGTGGATACTATCGGATAACCTGTTGGAAGCCAGCATTGGCATGGCTGCATTGAACTCTCTGCTAGAAATCGATGAGGCTAACGTCAGAGAGATCAACGCAGCTGAAGTCATTGCAGAACGTACCAGAGATAAGAACCTGGCAGTCGTGGGGCATTTTCCTTTTGTTGACCGCATGAAAACCATCGCACAGAATTGCTGGGTCATAGAGAAGCGTCCATATGGGGATGATTTTCCCGAGGATGCGTCAGATGTATACATCCCTCAAGCGGATGTGGTGGCAATAACTGGGACGGCATTTATCAATCACAGTATGGAGCATTTACTTGCCATCTGTCGCAAGGATGCCACGGTAATGATATTAGGCCCATCCACACCTTTATCAGCCACGCTGTTTAATTATGGTGTTACATATCTATCGGGGTCACGCGTTATGGATGAAGATGCTGCCCTGCTGACCATTCAACAGGGGGCGGCATTTCCCCAGGTTAGAGGTGTACGACTATTAACAATGATGAACCCTGCTCAATCCTGAGCTTGTCTGACCGTGGGATGTGAAAAAATCATAGATCAGTTATCTTATATGAGTGCATTTATTCGCACCCGTTTTTGTCAATGACAATCAAGACGATTCAGAAGAATAACACCGGGCGTAATTGCCAGGTGGATTTACATATTTAAGCAATATAATATCTCAATAATCATTTACTTAACTTGATCAGGAAAGATGTGGCAACTTCATTGAAGACTATTCCTCCCTCCCCGGCTGTACAAAGAATAAAAGAATTTCTCGGTCTTCGCCGCAGCATGGTCGCCATGCTGGCGATGGTGATTTTGGTAGGCATGGGCGAAAACATGGCGGAAAGATTTTTACCCATTTACCTGGTAGCCCTTGGCGGAGGAGCTCTGACGGTGAGCTTCTTAAATGGGATGGATAATCTGTTAAGTGCCCTGTATTCATTTCCAGGCGGCTACCTGAGTGACAAGCTGGGCTACAAGCGCGCGCTGCTTGTATTCAATCTCATTGCGATGGCCGGGTACCTGCTGGTAATTTTCATCCCCAGCTGGTGGGCGGTGATAGCGGGGGCGGTATTGTTCTTATCCTGGTCAGCTATTTCCCTGCCGGCAACCATGAGTCTGGTGGCTGCCATTCTGCCGAACAATAAGCGTACCATGGGAGTTTCAATGCATTCCCTGGTACGCAGACTGCCCATGGCCATGGGTCCGGTGATTGGTGGATTATTGATTGCCTGGAAAGGTGAAATACTGGGAGTACGGCTGGCGTTTGTGCTGGCATTGTTTTTTGCCAGTATCGCTGTCATTTTGCAGCAAATTTATGTTGAAGATCGGAAAAGCGAAAATAAAGCAGAGATTAATCCTCTTCGATTGTTTGACCGCATGTCAGGTGATTTTCGAAAGCTGCTTGTAGCGGATATCTTGATTCGATTTTGCGAACAGATCCCTTACGCATTTATGGCTATTTGGGTGATTAATAACCATGGCATATCTCCGGTGACATTCGGACTTCTCACTACAATCGAAATGGTTACCGCCATGCTGGTTTACATTCCCGTTGCATATCTGGCGGACAAGAGCACCAAGAAACCATTTGTGACCACAACATTTGTCTTTTTCACCCTTTTCCCTTTGATTCTTTTATTTGCCAATAATATCTGGTTGTTTATTATTGCATTTATTGTTCGAGGGTTAAAAGAGTTTGGCGAACCAACCCGCAAGGCGCTGATCATGGACCTGGCACCCGAGGGACAAAAAGCTGCCATGTTCGGTCTGTACTATCTTCTACGGGATGTAGTGGTCTCCCTGGCCGCCTTCGGCGCAGGATTTTTATGGAATATATCTCCCGCTGCAAACTTTTTAACAGCGTTTGGGTTTGGCGTGATTGGCACCCTTTTCTTTGCCATTTGGGGAAGGGATGTCTCTGCTGAAACAAAATTAGCCACAGGCTGATCTGCCTGTTGACCACAACAAATCCAATTACGGGGGTATTCGGCTTGTTGGTTGCTGAGACCTCAATCCATTTTGTTTCTATACATCAGTTTATCTTCTGAATGGGAACCGCGGTAACCTCTGCCTGAGATTGTGTCGTCTGGTTTTTAGATTTTCTGCCATTCGTCTTGTGCCTGCCATGTTGATTGTTCTTTTGCGAACCCGCAGAGATAATTATTTGTTTCAGAATATCTGCGAAACCAATGCCGTACAGATCTAAAATCACGGCAAGCGCCACATCCAGTTCCTTGGGGCCAAGGGCAGGATTGCAATTTGAATCAATAAAGAAATACCTGCCCGATTGATCCAACCGAATATCAAATTTTGCATACCCGGTCATTCTGGTTACCGTGAAAGCCATTTTGACATATTCCTTTAGCAGCGGATCTTCATATCTAACGTAGTGAAAAGCCGCATTCATCTCAGTCAGCCATTGATCCTCAAAGGTAAGGAATTGATATTTACGGTCGACATGGGTGAATATTTTCTCTGCAAGGTAAACCTTTTTCTTTTTGTTTTCCTGGATTACGATGGCTGTAATCTCCCGCCCGCAAATAAATTCTTCCACCAGAACCGGTTGTTTGTAAATGTTGATCAAACGACGCAGCCTTTTTCGCAATTGTTTTGTGTTTTCTGAAACGGCATCTTCTGTAATTTCAACTGAACCGTGGATGGCATTGAGCTTAGAGATTAGTGGAAATCGAATCGCCGGGTCCAGGTAATCATCCGCTTGATTGATCAGTTGATAATTGGGTACCGGAACGCCGTTCTGCTGAAGCAGTTTCTTGATAACAAATTTGTTGGTATCCAGCGACATGCCCAGAATGCCACTGCCGGTGTAGGGGATGCCAAGCAGTTCGAGTACGCCAGGAATGGCCGAGGCAAGGCTTTCGGTCCCGTTGATGGAATCCACGAGATTAACGACCATATCCGGGGCTTCCTTGCGGAGCCAGGCTGGCAAGGCGGCATTACCGGCGTGAAGGATTGGTACTATCCCCAACTCGTCAATATACCTGGAAATAATCTCAGCATCGGTCCGGGCGTCTTTTTCTGTTATGTATTGTTCTTCTGTAGGGAAATATTCCCGCTGAACATCACTGAATATAACTCCCACTTTTTGTGGCAGGGGTTGTGGATCAATGACGAGGTTGGCTTTTTTCTTGGGCATCTTTCCTCCAAAACCATTATACATTCACTGCTGGATTCGAGTCGTTTCTGATCGTGAATGAAGCAAAATAAATGGATGAGTATCGGTTTGTCAGATTCATAGAGGCAAAATGCCATCCATTTGATATTATTTAATACACATGTAAAGCTAACTTTACAATAAATAATAAGATAGTAAATATAATTTTCTGATATGAGTTATCTGTTGTGAATTCATAGTGAATGTGATATCTAGTGGAGCCAAATAAAAGACAAAGCTGGTAAAAGCAGGTACGAATGATGCATTCGGGCATTATACTTCTCCCGAACCGGGCGACAGGATAACTAATACAGTGAAAAAAATGCTGTTCAATTGCATGAATATGGATAATAAGCAAAAAATACTAAAAATAAGTGAAGAAAATTTGACAATTATATTTTTATTGCTATACTAAGTAAAGTAAACTTTACTATAAGGTTTGAGAAATGAAGAATCGCCTTGCTGAATTAAGAATTTCCCGGGGTTGGACACAGCAGGTACTGGCTGACAGGGTTGGTGTCTCCCGTCAAACCATTATTTCTCTGGAGAATGAACGCTATAATCCATCATTGATCCTGGCTTTCAGGCTGGCCAGACTGTTTGATGTAAGGCTGGAAGGAATATTTTTCTATTCCGAGCTGGAATACTGAGTTTATTTAGCTTCCCTTGTGTCAGGGACCATATTCAAGGTGTTAGTGTACTGCATTGAAAGAAAAGGTCCTCTCAAAAAAAATGAGAGGACCTTGTGTTCTAAGAATTTGTTTGGATCGTTTCCCAATCCGGGTCTTTTAGCTTCAGGATCAGCAGCAGGCTTATTCCCAACAGCCCTACCGCCAGGAGCATTGCTGGGGTAAATGCGCCATCAGCTGACTTCATTGCTTCCATGATGTAAACAAAAACTACTGCACCTTGTCCAAATAATTGGATCAATCCATTGGATGTTCCCTCAGGGGTCGGAAAAGTAATTTCAGCAGCATACTGCATTCCAATGGGACTGGTACCGATAAGGAAAAATCCCATTGCGAATGCTGATACGAATAACAGCCAAGCTGTTGTAGCGTAGGTCAGACCGATCAACCCGGGAATCGCACATAAAAAACCCACGAAGATAAAGCGTTTTCGTTTGTGTTGTTTATCCGAAATGGGAGGCAGCACAACTGCCCCTATTACACCTCCCGCCAGCATCAATGCCCCGAGGATACCTGCATTAGCCGGGGAAAAGCCTCTGGGACGGATGATATTTTCCACCCAGGTGGTTACACCATTGAAAATACCCATACCGATAAATGCAACGAAGAGATAAATCCAAAAATATTTATTTTTAAGCGCATGTTTTAATCCGTCCAGCATGAGTGCGCGAACTTCCTGTCCCGGAGGGCAGGGTGGGGTGGGTGGTTTTTCCTGGGCAAAGATGAGAAAACTAAGTGCTGATAGTGCCGACAGACCGCCAAAGATGATCTGCACAAAAGGAATTGACATGGTCTCAATGAGAATTGGCGTCAATACCATTCCCAAAGCGGTTCCGACCAGGTTGGCAAGGATAACCAGCCCTACTGCGGTGGCTCTTTCTTCGATGCTGAACCATTGCGCGGGAACTTTAGTCCAGGCATTTAACAGAAACGGCTGCGCAATGGCAACGCCAATGGTGGCAAGCAGTACCCAGGTATAGTTTTCCCCGACCAGGCCTCTTAATAGACCAAATATACCCATTAATATCGCGCCGATACTGACGGTAATCCGAAATCCGTAAGTATCGATTGCCCAGGATACCGGGATGGAGAGCGGGATAAATGCAATCATAAAGGTCATTGCGAGCAATCCAATTTGCAGGTCATCCACGCCATAAAATTTTGCAGCCACACCCGTGATGGGGGCATAGGTGATCCATAGCATCTGCATGGTCAGGTTGATAAACATGAATACAGCAAGAACAACCCAGCGGTAACCGTATAATTTGAAAGGTTTTTCTTCCATGAAAGCTCCTGTGGTTATGACTTTGTAGTTTGTGTTAAAGAATCTAACCCGTTAAGCTGGTGATAGATGCTACGCATCTGTCGATAAATCTGTTTAAACTGATTGAACCTGCGTAGGTACAATTCATGGTTTTGTGCCTGGGGGTCGTATACCCGTTTAAACTGTACCATACTCCAAAGCTCGCTGAAAGTTGTTTCGCCCATCCCAACTGCAGCAATCCAGGCTGCACCGCGGGCGTTGGCATACATGGGCAGTTGAACCTGTTTTATCTGGATATTCAGCACATCTGCAAATATCTGGCACCAGACGTCGGATTGTGCTCCACCGCCAACAATATGCATTGTATCCAGTTTTCTTCCCAGGAATTTTTCCACCGGAGCAAGCAGCCAGCGTGTGTTCAGGGCAATCCCTTCCAGAAAGGCGCGGATGATATCTTCACGGTTGTTGTGAAGCGATATATTGTATAGACCGGCGCGAAGCGCTTTATCCTCAACCGGCGCTCTTCCCCCCATATCCAGGGAGTATAAATAATTCCGTTGGCGCCGGCGGGGACACGCGCTGCAATCTGGTCTAGTACCTTGAATATATCAGGTGCATTGGCTTCTTGCAGCAATTCATCTTTGTTATAGATGATCTTGTCTCGAAGAAAGGTGAGGTTCCCGCCTCCGGTCGCCTGTAGTGCAGTCAACAAATACCTGCCTGGAATGGCGCAGGGTACAGAAGCCAGTGAGTATTGAATATCCGTTTTCTTAAAAGGCACATGAGCAGCCAACCAGGATGAGGTACCCATATAAAGATGGGGAAGGTAGTCTTCTGTTGCTCCCGACCCAATGGCTGCCGCGGTGGTATCAATTGCCCCGGCGACGATCTTGACACCGGGCTTTAGACCCAATTCAGAGGCTACAGCGGGAAGCAACTCGCCGATCATATCCGTGCAAGGCACTATCTGTGGAAATTTATCCGCTTCGATTCCGGAATTGTGGATCAACCCTGAATGATATTTTATATTGGCCGGGTCGCGGTTATCGGTAACCCAGGAAGTTAAAATTGAATCAAATGTGGCGCAAAAATTCCCCGTTAATCGCAGGTTTAGGTAATCAAGTACATTCAAAAATTTATAAGTTTGGGAATAGATTTGTGGGTATGTGTCACGAATATAGAGCATGTGGGCAGCCGGGTCTTTGCCGGTGATCGAAGGGATGCCGCCGGTCAGGTTGATCCAGTTTATTGTTTTTCGTAAACCTAATCCGGTTATATTGATCGTGCCACGGAATTGCTTTATCAGGTTGGGGGCTCCGCGCATGTCCATCCACAGGATGCAATTCATCAAGGCAGTTCCATTTCGATCCACCGGAATGGTTCCTTCCCCCTGGGTGGAGCAACATATTGCCCGGATGGATTCTTTCGGCGCAAGTTTCTTGTCGATTAATCGCCGCGATACTAAAATGAAAGTGTCCCACCATTCCTGCGGCGATTGTTCCACTCCGCCATCCGGGGTCAGGTAGAGCTGTAATGGTTCAGCCTCCCATCCGAGAACACCCCCACGGAGAGTTATCAGGGCGACCTTCATACTGGAAGTGCCCAGATCTACAGCCAGATAAACCGGTTCATATTTCTCGGGCATATATTTTCGTCCTCTCTCTTGCGTTTTTTAAGCCATCATCCGTTCAGGATATTTCATCCTTTAGTGATCGTTTCAATTCAGTTCGATGTTTGCAAGTACGGCTTCAAATCGTGCAAGTGCATCATCAATGACCTCATCCGTATCAGCCAGGCTGGTGTACATTCGGCTTCCCGCCAGGGTGACCAAGCCGTTTGCCATATAAGCAGCTCCCATTTCTTCAATCATGTGTTTGCGCGGCTTCATTTCTTTTGCCAGCCGGATGGGGTTTCGGAAATCGAGCAGCATCACCCCGGATGTTTCCAGATGGACAATGGAACCCTGGTTGTAGGCAACGTAGGGCAGGTTGTACTTGTTGATGATTTGCTGTAGCCCCCTGGTCAGCCTGTCACCGGCTTTGCCGGCAATGACTGCTGCATTGGTCCGTTCCATTTCCTTCAGAGCGTAATATCCGGCAACACACGACAGGGGATTGGCTGATAATGTCCCACCGATATAGGCACGTTCGCCCGTACCGCCGATTCCGGCAGCAAAACGCATGATCACATCAGCTTTTCCGCCCACACCACCCGCCATGGGGTATCCACCGGTAATGCACTTGCCAAAAACGGTCAGATCGGGCTTTACATTGAAATAGCCCTGGGCGCTCCCCATTCCAAGGCGGAATCCGGTAACTACTTCATCAAAGATCAACAGGGCGCCAAACTCATCGCATAACTCGCGCACTTTCTGATTGAAGTCAAAAGGCACCGGGCGCGTGCCGCTCTCCGGTCCAACCGGCTCAACGATCACGGCGGCTGTACCGCCCCAAAGTCGGTTTAGGATTAATTGTCGTCTGAGGGCTCCCAGATCATTTGGAAAGAATTCCTGGGTATGGGCGCTTGCGCCAGCAGGAATGCCTTTTGCTTCGAATCTGCCAGTTCCCGGGATGTGCAGACCGTAAACCATCGAGTCGCTCCAACCATGATATGCGCCGCCCACTTTAATGATGTTCTTTTTATGCGTGTAAGTTCTGGCAGCTCGTATGGCCGCCATGACACTTTCGGTTCCCGACCCCAGCATACGGAACATTTCTATGGAGGGCATATGTTTTTGGATCAGCTGGGCCAGCTTTAATTCATACTCATGGAACAACCCGGTTACCGGTCCGCAGGATTGCAGCATTTCGATCACTTTCTCCCTGACCGGTGCGTAGTTGCTGCCTAAAATGGTTGGTCCGCCCGCCTGAAGAAAATCGATATATTGGTTGCCATCGACGTCCCACAGGTGGGCGTTGTCGGCTTTTTCAATTGCAATTGGGAATGGAAAATTGAATGCCAGGTTGTGCTGAACACCGCCTGGAATGATTTTTTGCGCTTCTTGAATCAGTGAATGAGATCTGGTGCACTTCTTTTCGAAGTATTCCAAATACTCTGCCATTTTCTCGCGTTTGATCTTGCGTAAAGGTTGGGATACCAGTTTATTCAACCTGGCGTAGACTGCATCCACATCCAGGTATTCAGAAATGGCATATTGACTTTCTGATGGCATACTTCCTCCGGCATCACGATGAAACTAAATGTTGGAATTCGCTTCTTCAGCTTTTTTTTGGTCACTGCGTAATTTGCTGAAGGCAACCTCTCGAACCAGTAGCGGGATCTTGCTGACTTTCTTTTCGCTGCAGATGGCAAGTAAATAAGCCAGCGAACATTTCTCCAGGACTTCCACGTTATGGATTGCTCTTTCCATAGTATCACCCAGAACCAAGGCACCATGATTTGCCATCATAAAAGCATTATGGTGATTGCCAACGAATTTTGCGACCTTGTTTTTCAGCAAGCCGGTTCCTGAGGGTGCGTAGGGTATGATCTCGACTGCGCGCCCCAGGAATCTCACCTGTTCATCAAAAAGTGCCGGGATGGGTTTGTTGATGATTGCCAGCGTGCTGGGGTATACCTGATGGGTATGGATAATAGCGTTTACATCCGGGCGTGTCTGGTAGATGGCAGCATGCAGGCTGCTTTCCACGGAGGGTTTCAACCTGGCATTCAGGATTTCACCATCCACACCGAGGATGCAAATATCCTCCAGTGTCATCTTCATATAGTCAAAGTTGGATGGTGTGATTGCCAATCCCTCCGGCTCGTTCAACCTGACGGAGATGTTTCCGCCCGTTGCAGAAAGGAACCCATGCTGGGCGAGATACTTTGCCGCCTGGGCAACGACTTCCCTTTGCTCCAGATAATCAGTCATGCAACTCCCTCCGATAAACTTGACATTGTCTAGATTGTAGAATTTAAACTTGACATTGTCAAGTTAATCCCATAAGATTTCCTTATGACGAAACAAAATTATCATCACGGCGATTTGCGTAATGCACTAATTCAGGCAGGTGCAGAAATATTATTCTCAGAAGGAGTCGGGGCGCTGTCTCTGCGCAGTGTGGCCAGAAAAGCGGGGGTCAGCCATTCAGCGCCTTATGCCCACTTTGCTGACAAGAAATCGCTGATTGCGGCAATATCTACGTATGGATTTCATTTACTATCGGATGAACTTCAATTTGTGATCGATGAGTATTCTTCAAATCCGCCAATGATGTTGGTGAAGTTCGCACTCACTTATTGTGATTTTGCACTAAAAAATCCCGCTTACTTTAAGTTGATGTTTTCTGGGATTATGGAGAATGAAAAAGGGGAATACCCTGCTTTTGTTGAAACATCTCAACAAGGCTTTGAGCTTCTCTTGCAAGTGGTAAATATCTGTCAGCAGGCTGGCGTACTTGCTGCGGAAGATGCGGAAATACAGGCGGTCAACCTGTGGAGCCTGGTTCACGGGCATACCGCTTTACTCCTGGAGAGGCAATTTTCGCATCATCTTCTGAATCGCGTTTCCTCCGGCCGGATCATCTGGCAAGGTTTGCAGCAATTTACAAAAATAGAACAATTACCATTTCCAGACTAGAATATCAAACCATCGTCTTCTTGTTGACCAGTTGCCCGGCTTGTTCAAGAATTCCGGGTAAGTTCCGGTTTCAGATTCCTACGACAAACATGATAAATTTTCGTGTCATTCATGTATCAGTATTTGACTTTAATCATATTGCAAACTGGCTTAGAACCTAAGATAATAAATTGGTACTTACTTAACTTATTTGGAGGTTTCCATGAAGAAAGCAAGTTATATCCTTTTTGCCTTGGTTATTACCGCCGCCCTGTTGTTGAGCGCTTGTGGTCCAACGGGCGCCGCCCAGGATACTAAGGCACTAAAACTTGCTGCAATTTTCCCCGGTGTCATCACCGATGCTGATTACAACAGCATGGCTTATCTGGGAATTGAAGCAGTCAAGAAAGATTTGGGCGTCGAAACAGCTTACTCGGAAAGCGTGGCTGTTCCTGATGTTGACCGTGTGATGCGTGAATACATTGATGGTGGCTATAACATCATTTGGACGCATGGCGGTCAATTTGTAACCCAAACCATCGAGTTGGCAAAATCCTTCCCCGATGTCGTATTTATCGCTGAAGGCGATGATCTGCCTGCGGATCTTCCTGCCAATGTGTGGTTCATCGACCGCAATTTCCATGTTGGTTTCTACGGCATTGGCGCCCTGGCTGCCCGCGCAACCCAGACTGGCAAGATTGCTTATGTTGGTGGATTGACCCTGCCCTTCTCTTACGCCGAGGTCCATGCCATGCAGCAGGCTATTGCTGACTCTGGCAAGAATGTTGAATTCAAGTACGTTTGGGCTGGTGACTTCAATGATCCCGCTAAGTCCCGCCAGGTGGCAGATGCCATGATCGCAGAAGGCGTGGATGTTATTGTCGGCTCACTCAACCTTGGCATGCAGGGTGTCTTTGAAGCTGTAAAAGCCAATACCGGAAGCAAAGTTCTGGTCACGGCAAAATACTCTGACAAGAGCCAATTTGCTCCTGATAACTACATTGCATCCCTCATTTACGATTTTGCCGGTCCGTTGAAAGCCATTGTTACCAAAGTTAAAGAAGGCACTACGGGTGGCTACTATCCGCTTGGTTTCGACACTGGCGTTCAAATTCAGAGCCCTCTGCAGAACGTTCCGGAATCTGTTTCCACTGAAATGGATGCCGTAATTGCGGATCTGGTCAGCGGCAAGATCCAGGTTGTAAAGGATATTACCCCCATTGAGTAGTAATCAGCGGGAAATACTTCCAATGATTTATTGATTACAAACCTTGCGAAGGGGATATTTTTCCTTCGCAAGGTTATTTTTAGAACCAGAGCAGGAAATACTATGGCAGATACACCCATCCTCATCATGAAGGGTATCCGCAAGACGTTTGACAAAAGTGTCGCCCTGGATGATGTAAATTTCGAATTGAATGCAAAAGAGATCCATGGCTTGCTTGGGGGGAATGGCGCCGGTAAGACAACTTTGATGAACATCTTGTTCGGTTTGTACAAGATGGATTCTGGTGAAATCTTGCTCAACAACCAAAAGATTTCAATCAGTTCACCCCGAGATGCGTTGGATTTGCATATCGGGATGGTTCACCAGCATTTTCTTCAAATTACCAGTTTCACGGTTTTGGAGAATATTGTGCTCGGCACAAATATTCAAAAGAAATACAGCATGGATTTGACGACCGAGATCGCTACCATTCAGGATCTACAAAAGAGATTTAACCTTGATGTAGACCTGAATGCTTTCATTGAAGAACTGCCCATGGGAACCCGCCAAAAGGTGGAAATCCTTAAGGCTCTGTATCGTGGAGTACAGGTACTAATTCTGGATGAGCCAACAACCAATTTAACACCTCAGGAAGTGGATGATCTTTTCAAATCACTACGGGTAATGGTTGAGGAAGGTTTATCCATTGTTTTCATCACTCATAAACTTCGCGAGGTACTAAGTGTTTGTGACCGCATCAGCGTTCTGCGCAATGGAAAGAATGTGGTCACACTGAAGCGCAGTGAAGCAAGCGAAGAAGCCTTTGTGCGTGGTATGGTCGGCGATGAAATGGATATCCAGAATAGCGTGATCTTCTCGCACGCAAAATCTATGGGCGGGATCGAACAGATCCAGGCAGAGGTGACTTTAGCAGCCCAAAATATCACGATCGCAGGTTCAGGGAATGTTCCAATCTTAAACGATATTTCCTTTGAAGTGAGAAAAGGCGAAATCCTTGGCATTGCCGGAGTTGCCGGGAATGGACAACGTGACCTTGCGGAGGCAATTCTGGGAATTGCCAGCCTGACTTCAGGCAAAGTTGTTTTAACCCAACAAGACATCACTACGCATCCGACCAATTATCGTCTGGAAAAGGGGATTGCTTATATTCCAGAAGATAGACTGCACGATGGTTTTCTTCCGAAGGCAAGTGTAGCTCATAACCTTATTTTGGGGTTTCATCGCAAAGAACCTTATGCATCCAAAGGATTTATTGATTGGAAAAAGGTTTATGAAGTCTCAGAGGATTTGATCACCACTTACAATATCAAGACCTCCGGACCGGGTGATGTTGGCGGAAACCTTTCCGGTGGGAATATCCAGCGGGTAATGATCGCTCGCGCATTTTCCAAACCGGCCAGTTTTATGGTGGCACACAATCCTACCCGTGGTTTGGATATTCCCTCGATGGATTTTGTCTACAACCGCATTCTGGAAGGTAAAGCCCGCGGTATGGCGACTTTGTTGTTATCAGAAGATCTGGATGAACTTATTTTGTTATGTGATCGAATCGCGGTAATGTATCGCGGTGAGTTGGTCGGCATCCTTGACCGCAGCCGGTTCGAGAAATATGAAATCGGTCGTATGATGAGCGGTTACAAGGCGGAGGCATAGAATGACAACAGCAACAAAAACCCAACCAACCATTTTCAAATCTCTGCTTCCATACTTAATTGCGGTAGTGGCTTCCCTTGCCGCGGCAGGGATATTCATTGCTCTCATGGGCTTTGATGTACTTCGTGCATACGCCACGATCCTTTTTACTTCCTTTCGCACCCAAAATGGTTTCATTCAAACCTTATTGAAATGGATACCATTGATGCTTCAGGCGTATGCGTTTACCGTCCCGCTGGCTGCCGGCAAGTTCAATATCGGTGGCGAAGGTCAATTGATCGTTGGCGCAATTGGCGCGACTGCGGCGGGCATCATATTTGCCGATTTGCCAGCTCCAATACTGCTTCCATTAGTGCTTTTAGGTGGCATTGTAGCCGGTGCAATTTGGGGTTTGATACCTGGATGGTTGCTTTATAAATTCAATATCAATGAAATTCTGACCACCGTGCTGCTCAATTTTGTGTCCTTTGCGTTGATTAACTATGTCGCCACCGGACCGTGGAGAGATCCGGCGGCCGGTCACCCGACGACCATACAAATTGGCTCGGGAGGCTTTCTTCCGCTTCTGGTCAACAATCCCCCGCTCCACGCAGGGATTATTCTGGCAATCCTGGTTGCTGCCGGAGTATATATCTATACCACGCGTTCCACGGGCGGTTATGAGTTGGTAGCCACTGGTGCAAATCCCCGTGCTGCCGGTGTTTTTGGCATCAATGTCAAAAATATGTTCGTGATGTCGCTGATTCTGGCAGGCGCGATCGGTGGTCTGTCTGGAGCTATCGAGGTAGCTGGTGTGCATCACCGGTTGATCGAAGGGTTGCAGCATAACTTCCTGGTGCTCGGGTTGATTATTGGCTTGATTGCCAAGGGCAATAATCTGGCAGTGCCTTTTGTCGCTTTTTTCATCGCTGTACTGGAAGTTGGAGCAAGCGCCATGCAGCGCACCTTGATGATACCAGTGGAAATGGTCTTTATCGTTGAAGCGTTGGTGCTTCTCTTTGTACTGTTATCTGATGTGGTCAGGAGGAAATAATCATGACTGGTTTTGACGCTCCTCTGATCCTGTATGCAAAATTGATCCTCCTATCGATGGTGCCTTTTGTTCTGGCTGGTCAGGGAACCATGATTGGTGGAAGAACAGGCGTTTTCAATGTTGCACAGGAAGGTATTATGCTGGTCTGTGCTTCGGTGGGTTTTTTGGTGAGTTACTACACAAATAGCCTGTTTATCGGTGTGCTTGCTGCCATGCTGTTGGGTGGAATTTTTGGTCTTGCGCTGGCTTACTTTACCACTTCTTTGAAGATGGATCAGTTCGTCATTGGCCTGGCTCTGTTCTTTATTGGCGTTGGTTTATCGACCTTGCTCCCCAAGCTGCTGATTGGTGTTACGTTGACCCCACCTTTGATCCCAACTTTGAAGGATATCCCAATCCCACTTCTCAGCAAGATTCCATATATCGGTCCGATGCTCTTCGATCAGAACATTTTGGTGTATACCTCCATACTGCTGTCGGTATTCCTGTGGTGGTTCCTTTATAAAACCAGTTTTGGTCTTTCTCTGCGCGCAACAGGGGAGTATCCACAGGCGGCAGATAGTTTGGGAATCAATGTGACGCGAATGCGATATCTGGCTTCCATGGTTGGCGGTGCATTAATCGGCCTGGCTGGAGTGTATCTGCCCATGGTTTACACAGGCACCTTTACTGAAGGAATGGTAAAGGGACGCGGTTGGCTGGCGATTGCCCTGACCTTCTTTGGCGGCTGGAAACCGATCAATATCCTGCTTGGCTCATTGTTCTTTGCAGGGATTGAAGTTCTCTCCTATAAGGTGCAGGTTTCCGGTTTTGGCATTCCATACCAATTCCTGTTAATGCTGCCTTATATCGCTACCATTCTGGTAATGATTTTTACCTTCAAACGATCCAGCGTGCCAGGTTTCTTGGGGCAAAACTACGATCGTGAGAAAAGATCATTGTAAGATTGCCATTGATGAAAAGCTCTGTCATAAAAGTGTGACAGAGCTTTTTTTGTCTGGAAGATTTTGTATATAATATATTTATCACCTTCATCTGTACTTCAAAGAGAATCCTTCCATGGAACCGAATCGACGAACCATTATCTTTCAAATCATTTTTGTGGTTGTCCTTGTTATTGGCATTATTGTTGCTGCAATAATTTTCATTCCGCAAACCGCCAAACCCGATCGACGGAAAGTAACTTTTCGGGTGGAAGCATCCTCAGGCTCGGTCACCATACAATATAAGGCTGGAGCAGATAAACAGACCGATTCGCAAAAGACATTTAATACCCCGTGGCAAAAAGATTTTGTTTTGGATTCCGGTACCGAGGTGTACCTATCAGCGGGGAATTATCAGCAAACAGGTACACTGAAATGCACCCTGAAGCTGGATGGGCAAACATGGAAAACCGATTCCGCTACCATGCCGGTGGACCGGGTAGCCTGCGCTGGGATTGTCCGGTAGCGTGTTCTTTACAAGGTATTCATCTGTAAGACGGCAAAACCGGGGGAACTCACGTATGCAAAAACCTCCACCACAGGAATTCTTGTGATGGAGGTTTTACTTTTGATATGTAATATTTATTCAGGATTTTACATTTTGAAGAAGCTGACGGATTGGCGCAGGGAATCAGCCATTTGTGTAAACTGCTCAATCGAGCGGCTGACTTCTTCCACCTGATCCGACATTTCTTCCGCTGATGCGGAAACCTCTTCCACTGAGGCGGAATTCTCTTCACTGATGCTGGCGATATCTTCAATAGCCTGTGTAACAATGCTGGAGCTGGCTGCCATTTCCTCTGTGGCCGCAGTGTTTTCTTCAACCACCGCTGACACAGAATTGACTGCTTCAATCAATTCCAGAGAAGCGAGCCGCATTTGCTCGGCTGCATTTGCAGAGCCGGCTGCCTGCTCGGTCACGGTACCCACGGTGGTTTGAATGCGTTTGAGTGCATTTCCGGCATTGTTTGCCAGCTTGACCCCAGCTTCAACTTCCCGCGAGCCCTCCTCCATGGATGTGATCGTTTCTTCAACTGTTGATTGCATGGTTTTTACCAGGCTGGCAATTTCCTTTGCCTCCAGTGATGTTTTTTCTGCCAGCTTGCGAACCTCATCGGCAACCACGGCAAACCCTTTACCTGCAGTCCCTGCCCGGGCGGCTTCAATAGCGGCGTTGAGCGCCAGCAGGTTGGTTTGGGAAGATATCTCCTCGATTGCTTCCACAATGAAGCCAATCCGTTCAGATTTTTCTCCCATCTCTTGAACCTTGCTCGCGGATAGGCTGACTTTTGCTTTTATCTGTTCCATACCTTTAACAGTATCCAGTACAGTCTGAGACCCGTTGGTTGCCTCGTGGGTGGCTTTCTCACTTTCAGATTTTACCCGTTCAGAGTATTGGGTAACTTCTGCGATTGCTAAATTTAGTTTGTCGGTGGTTTCTGCTGCCTTGCTCACAGAGAGTGACTGTTCCTGCGCACCCTGGGCAACGCCATTGATCGCCCGGCTCATTTGCTCAATGGATGCGGCGGTTTTGGTGACCGAATCAGATTGTTGTGTTGTCCCAAGCGCAACCTGCTGAATGGTGGTGGCAATCTGCGAAGACGCTAAACCTGCCTGGCGCGCATTTTCCGCCAGGAGAGCAGCCTCGTTATGCATTTTGCTCACTTCGCCATTGACTCCTTGTATCGCAATTTGCAGGCTATCAATCATCTTCATGAATGAACTTCCAAGTGTATCCTTCTCGGAAAGCGCTTGAATGGATACTGTAAGATCGCCTTCTGATAGTTCGCTCAACTCTCTGGATAGTTCGCGGATATAACAAACAAAATTGGAAAACTTCGATTGCATTTCACCAAGTTCTTTTGATCCTGTGGATGGGGGATCGCTACTCAGATCGCCTACTTGCAGGCAATCCAGGTACAGGTTAAATTTTCTGATGGGCACTACAAGCTGATTCATTATCAGGATGACGGCACTGATCGCCAGCGGTAGCAATATTGCTAATGTAATGGCAACATTGAGCACACTTATTCCAATTTTTCCCAGAATAAAACCGGCGTTGGCAAACATGCCGCATAATATGCAAATCAAAAGGTTGAGCGACAGAGCAATGCCTTTTCGATATATCAGAAAGATGGTACCCAAACTAATACCAATACCGATCAAAGTTGCAGTGATAAAAAGAACGTATTCCATGGATTTCACCCTCTTTTTTTACCCTTGTGAAATTTGAAATTCAGAAACAATGTCCTTGATTTTTTCGGACATTTCTTTCAGTTGATCGGCAGCATAGCTTACCATATCCACCTGTGCCTTCATTTCTTCTGTGGATGCAGAAACTTCTTCAACCGCTGCTGAATTTTCTTCACTTACCGCAGCAATATTTTCAATCGATAAATTCACCTCACCCGATGAGGCAGCCATTTCTTCTGTTGCAGCGGTATTTTCTTCGACAACGGCTGAGACCGATTCAACCGATGCGACCAGTTGCCTGGCATACTCATTCATTTGCAGTGTGGATGAAGCGGCTTCTTCCGCTTGCTTGGTCACCTCATCAGCCGCCTGGATGATTTCCTGTAATGCTTGGTTGGCTTTTTCTGCCAGCGAGTAACCATGATCCACTTCGGCTGTGCTTTCACGCATTGCCTTGGTGGCTTCATTCATGCTCTTCCGAATTTCCCGGATTAAAGCGGAGATATCTTTTGCCGATGACTTTGAGTTTTCTGCCAGGCGATAGACTTCATTTGCTACCACCGCAAATCCACCAACTTGCAGGCTGAAATTTGCCAGCGATTCAGCATTGAAACCGACCTGAATGACGCCGGGGGTATCTCTGCGTGTCACTCCCACGTACTTGAATAGTAAATTATCCACGTTTCTTTTTCTGGGTGGCTGACAGACATACCCGTCTTTTTCATATATGATTTTCCTGAAAGCATATGATTGCTCTTTCGGATCTTCAGAGTATCTAAAGCCAATCAGGCGGCTGTCGCTGGAATGAACATTCACTCCATCTTGATTGGCAACCGAAATTACATCCAGACCGGTCTTTTTTGCAAGTTCTGCCCAGAATCCCTCCGGTCGTTTGCTGCCTTCGGATAGCAGTTCGTTCACCAATTGAGCCTGTGAGAGCATCTGACGGTTTAGAAGGGTTTCGATCAGTTCCGATGCCTGGGATTCTGCCCGGGCGGCTTCGATGGCTGCATTCAACGCCAGAAGATTGGTTTGGCTGGCAATATCTTCAATGGTGAGCACAATATCGCCAATTTGATTGGATCGCTCCTCCATTTGTTTCATTTTTCCATCTGTGATTTCGACTTTTCCGCGGATGACTTGCATACCCTGCAGGTTCTCATCCATAATGGACGAGCCATTTTCTGCCACACTGGATGCCTGCCTGGAGAAGTTTGCAGCTTGCTCTACACGTTCTGATACATGTTCGATGGCAGCTGATATCTGATGCGTAACATCTGCTGCCTTGGTTGCCGCAGCTGCCTGTTCCTGTGCACCTTGTGCGACACCCTCTATGGCGCGAATGAGTTGATCAACACTCCCTGCTGTATTGGTGATCGATTCAGTCTGCTGCGATGTGCCACTCGCTACCTGTTGAATCGTGGTGGTTATCTGGCTGGTTACATTTGCCGCATCCACAGCATTCTGTGCCAGGATATTTGCGGATTGATCCAGCGAATCTGCATTCTCCCTCAGGGTAATCATTTGCTGCTTCAACTTCTCGATCATCTTCTTGAAAGAGTGGGCGAGGGCATCTTCATCAGAACGGGGCAGGATTTCGCTGGATAGATCCCCAGCCGCGATCTTTTCTGCCTCTTCCGCCATTCTTTGCAGGTATACAACTGAATTTTGCAAAGATTTCGATAGTTCCCCAATCTCATTTCGGCTATTTACCAGCATGTTTATCTGGATATTTCCATTCGCCAATGTTTCCGCTTTTTTGGTCAGTTGAATCAGGGGGTTGGTGAGGCTGCGTGAGAAAAACAGGAAAGCCAGACCCGCAATGATAATTGCAACGAAGCCGATGGCTATGCCGGTAAGAATAAAAGATGTCCGTTTTTCATCGATATTTCTGATGCTTTCCTGTATTTCTGAGGATGGTATGGTTACCCCAATAACCCATTCCCATGGAGCATAATATGCCAGGCGCAGATGTTGCTTTTCTCCCGAATTGGCGGGTGTGTATTCATACGTGGTTGTCTCATCTGACTTTAGTCCGATCGCTCGGGAAACGATCTCTTCGCCAATATCTTCTCCTTCGGCAGAGATTTCACCGAGCAAGCTCTTCCCATCTGTGCCGGCATTCTGTGAGATGATGTACTTGCCCTTTCGGTCCCCGGTTGCCCCCAAGATGAAAGCGTATCCCGCTTCACCTGCTTTCAAATTTTGAATTGTGTTCCGGAGCGTGGCATCGCTTTCCTGCTTTATGCCAACAAAAATGGCTCCAATGACCTTACCTTCTCCGTCTTTGATGGGTCGATATGCGCCAAGATACCAAGTGTTCACGACTAAAGTGATCCCGGTGAAATCGTTCCCCTTCATGATTGCTTGAACAACCGGATTGTCTACCCCACCCTGGTCCTTTGCGGGAATAAAGGTTCCGATGGCACGTTTTCCATTGCTAAGTGCATTTGTGGAAACTCGAAGAAGGTCACCCTGCTTGTTCATCACCTGAAAAATTGTAAGCACATTCCCGGATATTTTTTTTACGTCATCCACAATGGGCTCGTTTGTATCCGGGTCATCATTGGCAACAATTGGTTTTCCACCGATTGCCATGATGGGCATGGAGACAGTGATGGTTTCACCGGTCAGTTGGTTAACTACGGGAACGCCAGCTTGCTCATCGAGGAGGGAAATGCCGCCATTTTGTTGGATCAGGTATTCGGTGAGATTGATATCAGACTTTAATCGCATTCGCATCATTTGATCCTGCGAAGCGATCTGATTGGACAGTCCCTGTGTAATATGATTCAGATCCGCATCGTACAACCCCAGTGCATCCTGTGATACCTGTGTACTGAGAGAATTCAATTGAAGAGCATTAACCAACGTCAGAACAACAGCGACAAGGAGTATCGTACCTACTCCCATGAATAAAAGGCTGGTTTGTATGGATGACTTGTTGATTTTATTTGGCTGCAATGCGAAAACCGGTTTCCTTTTCTTGATCATGTTGTCTCCCTGGTGAGAGGTCGCTGCGAATTTAGGGGGTAAACCAGATTTCACAGCTTGAAATGATTGATAATCTCCTGCAAATTAGCCGCCAGTTCTGATAAATTCCTGGCGGAATTGCTGACTTCTTGGACTTGGTTGTTCATTTCTGATGCCCCCGCGGATACTTCTTCCACTGCGGCAGAGTTTTCTTCACTGATGGAGGCAATATTTTCAATGCTGCTTCCGACTTCATTTGCGCCGGCTGACATCTCTTCTGTCGCAGCAGAATTTTGCTCAACGATTTCTGACACTGAATCGACAGCCTGAACCAACGATTCGGTGGCTGTCGTCATCTTTTGTGTTGACTGGCTGGCAGTCTGTGCCTGGGTTAATACAGCCTGAAATGCCTGCAAAATCTCTTGTAGCGATGTCTCAGCCTTATTGGCGGATGAGACACTGATTTCCACTTCATTTGTAGATTCCTTCATCGCCTGCGTTGCTTCGTGAACGGATTTGTTGATCTGTCTCACAAGCATCGAAATGTCTTTTGCCGATGATTTTGCGTTCTCTGCCAGGCGGTACACTTCATTGGCGACTACGCTGAATCCACCGATTTGCAGTTCGAAAGCCTTCAAAGAGGCTGCATCAAATGCAACCTGGATGATGCCCGATTTGTTGGACCGGGAAACGCCAACAAATTTGAAAACTTTGCTGTCAGCAGATCTTTTCTGCGCCGGCTGAGTGACGATGCCGCTTTTCTCGGTCAATAATTTACGGAAAGCATAGGATTGTTCTTTCGGATCTTCAGAGAATCTAAAACCTATAAGACTTGTATCATTGCAATATCGAATGACACCATCTTCATCGGTCACCAGTACAGTATCCAGGTTGCAATGCTTGGCCAAGTTTTGTAGATACGCAACCGATAAATCGCTATCCTTGATTGAACCGATCAGGCTGTCAACCAATCTTGCCTGTGTTACCATCATTGTGTTCAATAGATGTTCAATTAACTGTTCCGCTTGGGTACCGGCGCGCGCTGCCTCAATGGCAGCATTTAGTGCCAGTAGGTTGGTCTGCGAGGCGATCTCTTCAATAGTGTTAACGATGTTGCCGATCTCTTCTGATCTGGTACCCATCTCCTGCACTTTGGAATTGGAAACTTCCACGCTTTCTTTAATATGCTGCATGCCCTCCAGGGTGGATTTCACTACGTCAGACCCATGTTGTGTGGTCTCGGCAGCATTCTCTGATTGCTCCACCATCTGATCGGCAGATTGCCTTACCAATTCAATTACTTCGGAAAGCTCAGTAGTATATTGTGCAGCCTGGTTAACAGCCTGAGCCTGGCTATCAGCTCCACTCGCGACCCCTTCGATGGCATTGACCATTTGTTCAATCGAATGAGCAGTGTTGTTCACAGATTCGGATTGTTGTGCAGCCCCCCTGGCAACCTGTTGGATAGTGGTGGCTATTTGAGTTGTTGCCTGCCCCGCATCCTCGGCAGCCTGGACGAGCATATCCGAGGTTTGATTAAGTTGCTGAACGTTGGCTTGCAACCCCTGAATAGTTTCACGCAGGTTTCCGATCATTTTCCCGGTTGATTGCCCCAGCACATCCTTTTCCGATATGGGTGTGATCGCGGCGGTAAGTTCACCCCGGGATATCTGGGCAGTGATTTGGGCTAGATTATTCAAATAATCAGTCAGCCCATTGAATGAGCGATAAACATCTCCGATCTCATCACGCCCGGGATTATCAACGCGGGTTGTGAAATCGCCTGAACTGATAACGGTTGCCAGGTCTCTTAGTTTCTTCAAGGGTTTGAAAATGATCCGGTTATAAACGATTACCACCAGAAAAGCACCTATCCATCCGATAAGCACGACCAGCCCGATAAAGAGGAGAGTTGATTTAATGCCTTGTTTATAAATCATCCGGTACGCGGTGGCTTCGATAACCAGTGCTGAATTTCCGGTCAGATCAGATATAAGGATCTGTCCGGCAACATTCTGTGCATCCTTTACAAACACCAGCATGGGAGTTTGCGGGGTCAATTTTTGATGGAGGGTTGGATCATATTGTGAGAATTGGACCTGGACGCCGGATTTGTTTTCCCAGGAGGACAACAAGGAATCATCCAATTCTCTCCCAATAATTACATACCCTTTTGGATTCCCGCTGCCATCTGATTTTGTAATTGCGCTGCTCGAGAATAGCAAGGGCTTTTCACCGTCTGAAAAATACCCACTTACGGTGGCCTGATTTTTGGAAGCGATTTCTAAAGCCAGTTTTGTGAGTAAGGAAGTGGCTTCAATTTTTTGACCATTGGTCACATCAATAGCTCTCCCATATACCACCTTCCCCTGCATATCTGCGAAAATGAGCAGAGATGCTTTCATGTTAGGAAGATCAGCCGTCTCTAAATTAGAATACACAAAGTCTGAACTTTGGTCGTTCATAAACTCGTATGCATCGTCCCATATTGCATAATCATTTGCAAAACTACCCAGGTTATTGATGGTTTCATTTACGGCGTTATTGAGTAATCTAACCTTCTCTGCCATTACATCCTGATCTAACAGGTTCAGATTATTTAATAAAAAGATTTGCGTAAATATAAAGAGCGAGAATGCAATAGTGGCCATTGTTCCAAAAAAGACGAGCAGAGTTTTCTTTTGTATGGACATATCGACCTTCTTAATCTGTAAAATAGAGAAGCTGATTATGGGTAATAATTAAAAAATGCATAATTTCCTTTTTTTAGTCAACCAGCCGCTCATCCTGCGCGGCTGGAGGTTAAGAGAAAGAGATCAGACACTTACAGGTGAATGATTGAGAATCCGACCGGGTTATATTGAAAGACGACCCAAGCTGGCTTGCTCTTCATAAGAAAGCACTTTGCTTAGATCGAGTAATGTAACCAGGCGACCTTCCAGTTTGGCTATGCCGCGGATGAACGCAGTATTGACAGTTGATACCATGGGCGGCGTTGGTTCGATGGCTTCTTCTGGTATGCGCAATACTTCAGATACGCCGTCTACAATCATTCCAATTTTTGTTTTCTCCATATAAACGACCACAATTCGTGTGTCTTTGGTGTGCTCAAGAACCGGGAGCGTAAAGCGCTTTCGCAGATCTATCACCGGTACCACAGTTCCCCTAAGGTTAGTCACTCCCTCTACAAACGAAGGAGCCTGTGGCATTTTGGTAATTGCCTGCATTTTTATAATGCCTTCAACGGCTGAGATATCCAACCCGTAATGCTCATTTGCCAGTTCAAATACAACCAGTTGTTGTTCCATGTGTTACTCCTTCAAGTAAATAAAGATAACTGTCCATGTGGCAGGTGTTGATCTGAGAAAATCTCTCCTCAATGTTTATATCCTGTGGTGGATAAATCTTACATAAAGGACTGATTAGTTTCATGTGAATCTTTCCGTTGACTTAATTGAAACATCTGTCTCCCATACTTGAAGCGGTTGCCTGGCTTTGCCTTTATGTAACCTTAAAATTGCTTATGGCTACTTTCAACTCTTTTGCCAGCTCTGATAGTGAATTGGCAGATGAATTAACCTGTTGTACCTGGGTGGCAATTTCTTCTGCGGAAGCAGATACTTCCTGGACTGCTGCAGAGTTTTCCTGTGAGACGGAGGCGATGTTTTCAATGGCTCTGGTTACCTCGGAGGATGACGCAGCCATTTCTTCTGTGGCCGCGGTATTCTCTTCAACGATTGCTGAGACTGAATCAACCGCAGTGACCAGTTCATTTGCTGAAGATGACATCTGTTCAACAGCATTGGAAGCCTGAACTGCCTGCTGTGACACAGCTTCGGCAGCATTTAGAATTGCCACTAATGCGTTTCCGGCGTCGTTTGCTTTGGTCACACCAGAATCCACTTCTTTTGCTCCCTCATCCATGGCTGTTACTGCTTCCTGCACAGTACTTTGTATTCCCCTGATAAGGTCACCAATTTCCTTGGTCGCCGCTGAAGCGCGCTCTGCAAGTTTTCTCACCTCATCAGCAACCACGGCAAATCCCTTACCGGCTTCACCAGCGCGGGCGGCTTCAATGGCGGCATTAAGTGCCAACAAATTTGTTTGAGAGGCGATGTCTTCAATGGCAGTAACGATTTCGCCAATCTGCTTGGAGCGTTTGCCCATCTCCTGTACTTTTTGGGCAGAAGCGTCCACTTTTTGTTTAATGGACTGCATGCCTGTCAATGTTTCTTCTACAATCTGCGTACCTTCTTTGGCTGCATTGGCGGCATTGTTGGATTCCTCCACGACAGATCTGGCGTTTCCTGCAACCTGGGATATCATGTTGGAAATATCCACGGTAATGGAAGAGGTTTTGGTGATCGATCCGGCTTGTTCTTGTGCGCCCAATGCCACACTATCAATTGCTCTTGCCAATTGGTCAACCGAAGCTGCGGTTAGATTGACCGATTCTGATTGCTGCGAAGTTCCATTCGCAACTTGCTGAATGGTCGTGGCGATTTGATCGGTGGCTTCACCGGCCTGATCTGCAATTGAGGAAAGCTGAGTGGATGCTTCAGCCAGCGATGAGACGCTTAGATTGACTTTGCCAATCGAATCGCGCAGATCCTTTACCATTTGCTCAAAGGCATTGCCCAATTCATCGGTTTGCGATTTTGGATTTACGTTCACCGTAAGATTTCCGCCGGCAATTTCACGGGCAACATTTGACATTTCTTTGTAGTATTCAATGATCGCCCTGAATGCCTGACCGATGGTGCCCAGTTCATCTTTTCTGTGCGAAATTTTTTCCAACTCCAGCTCTTCAGCCTTGTTGAATGAAGCGTTGCCAATGGCCAATTGTTCGGCATTGATCGCCATCTTGAGAATCGGTTTTGTGATTGTTCTGGCAAGGATAAATCCCATAAATGCCAACAGGGTACCGATAATCAATGTGATCAATAGGTTTTGTAAGCTCGATTGGATTACCGGTGTACGAATCTCAGCCAGGTCTTGATCAAGAAAAATCACCCATCCCAACGAATCTGCCAGGTTGCCGTGCAATCTTTGAAAGGAAATGACAGCTGGTTTTCCATCCAGATCTGTCAGCTTTGATGAGCTGGCAGATTCTTGCCCCTCCATCAATTGAATATATTTTTCCGGTGCGGGTTGCATTAATTGATTGGCGTTGGGTGAATACAAAATGATTCCGCTGTTGTCCATTAATCCGGCGCTACCGGTATTCCCATAAGAGATTTTTGCCAATTCGCTGAATACCGCGGTAACATTTACCGTTCCACGAAGAACACCGATAATTTCTTGGTTTTTAGGATTCCGGACGGGAACACCGACGTTCATTGCATAAATGTTGGTGCTTTCATCTAAACTGATCGCTCCCAAACTTATATCGCCTGCAAATGCTTTTTCCCACCAACCTTCGTCACCCTGCCAGTAATCACCTGTACGAGCGCTCATACCAACGTTCATTCCGTATCGATCCGTAACAAATACTTCCACCTCGTTGGGAAATTCTTTCATGAAGGAATTTATCTCATCGCTGGTGGCATTGGTAAGAATATCCTGGACCACAGGCTCTATTTCAGGGGAGTTATCCACCCACTGTTTGTCCATTACGCTGATCGAAGCTAAAACTTCTGCATCGGTCTTGCCTTCATAAGCGCTGTTTGCAAGCTGAATACTGCGTATCATTGATGGAGAAAGGGCGAGCGCTTGAAGCGATTTAATGTCGCCATTGATTACTTCCACTGAGCGTTGGATTGCCTCGTTACCGATATGTCCCAGGCTGTCTGCCGTACTCTTTACCACCGAATTTGATAATGTCAGATAATTCAAAACAGTCATAATTCCCAATGCCAGAATTAGCACAAAAAGGAGCATGCTGACGATCTTGTTTTGAATTTTCCAGTTCATGGGGTTGACTGAAAAATTGCCCGGTTTATGACTCTTCATACTTCGACCTCCAAAATAAACAGGAATATTGGCGTGTAGTCAGCCCATAGCTTGCAACTTGCCAAAGAAAAAAGGACCCGATGAAATGAATGGCTATCAGGGAGATCCACAAGTCAGAGCAAGCAAAAACAGCGAAAGTAGAAATCGCTGTTTTAGTAATAAAGGTTATGGCGTATAAACACCATAAAGGGTAGGTAATAATCAGGTTAATATGAGCTAAGTCACATTGGTTGCCTGTACAGATCCATTCGATGGTTTATAAAGAAGGTTTGGCTGGAACAGGGATTTGGGCGGTCTTTTGCCCGTGATTCATTCCTTCACGTAAGGCTAATTGAACTGTAATATCGCCCTGATTTGTTCTTAATGGAACAACCAGCCGTGGAAAATCAAGAGTGGAGATTTGAGAACCACTCCCGATAATCAGAGTAGGCGGTGAAATTGTAGATTCGTAGCCAGTCTGGCTAAGTTTCACGGATGCACGACCTGTGATGACATTCCCCAATTCTGCCACACCACTTTGTACCAGTGAATCGAATTCCTGGAAGCTCTCTCCCATCATGGTCGACACAATCTTTATTGCGGTGTCATTACTTAAGCTATACATGACCATGCCTTCCACTGAACCTACCAAGGCAATTATTACCGTAACATCATCGGTAATATAGGCTGTCTTGTCCAAAGTCAGGTCGCCTTTAATTGCTTCGCTGCCAGTTTCAGCTTTTATGACTTCGCTTACTGCTTCCAGGAACGGGTTTAGGAATTTTACATTCATTTGCTACCTGCACTTTCTGATTGCTACAGCCTAATGTGTGGATACAGCTTTTTGGATTAATGGAACGAAACTGACGTCTTGCTGATCGGGAGGACTTTCCCTTACAGCGAGATGAACGGTAATCGTGCCCAACTCTGTTTCCAGGGGTACTACCAATCGGGCAAAATCAATGGTGGAAATCTGGGTGTCTTTGCCTATCACCATGGTCGGCGGAGATATGGTTGAATCCACCCCTGTTTTCGAAAGTTCCACCGTTGCCTTACCGGAAATAACATTTCCCAGTTCCGCTATACCGCTTTGCGCCAGATTATTGAATTCGGAGAATGTTTGTCCCATCATCCGTGATACATAAGCCAGCCCGGTTACTTTCGATAATTCCAGCAGCACCACCCCCTGGATTTGACCGACGATATTGATCAATACGGTCACATCCTCGGTGGTATGGGACCCGTTATGAACGGTGATGGCTCCGCGCTTGATATCCAACTTAAGTTCTGCTTTTATTACCTGGGCAGCAGCCTCAAGAAAAGGATTTAGATATTTCACATCCATAAGTTGCTCCTCCTCACTTTTCTCAAACCGGGTTCATACCGATAAAGTTTTCGGCCGCTTCGATTGCCTGGGACATCTTATCGAAAACCACCGAGAAATGATCTTCGCTCACCCCAAGTGTTTCCATAGCCACCGGATCAAGCTCGTAACGCAAACCATCTTTACCTAAACCAATCCCCAGCATCATCATGGCAGCGTCTGCTATATGAACTGCAGATGCCAGCACCAGGTTTTCACCAGCAGATGATGGATGATGATGGAATTCAATCGCTTTTTGTAGGCCGGATGGTAGTTTCCAGCGTTTTGCCATTTCAGCGCCCATTCGTGCGTGATCAATGCCGAAAATCTCGATTTCGAGATCATTAAAGGAACGCCCCTGCCAGTTAACCCGGCTCGTATCAATATTACGAAGAATGACTTCAAAAGCCAGTTTACCGATATCACATAATAATCCGGCGTGATAAGCTTCTTCGGATGTGGCTGAACCAAGGTTTTTAGTGAGCCATTGTGCACCGGTGGCTATTCCGATGGAATGTTTCCATAAGTCACCACGGTCGAGAGCATAGCCAGGTACCGGCTTGTATAGATAAGTTGAGACCGATGCTGCCAGGATTAAACTTTGTATTGTATTCTGACCCAAATAAACAATAGCCTGCTGTACAGTGGATACGGGGCTGGCCAGACCATAATACGATGAATTTACCCAACGCAAAACGGTACTGGTAAGCCCCTGGTCCATTACCAGTACATTGGCGAGGTCTTCCATGTTGGAATCTGGGTTTCTAATCAACCCAAGGGCTTTTTGTGCGACCTGCGGAAGGGGGGGGAGGTCTCCAACCTGCCGGATCAGTTCATCAATACTGCTGGGCATGGTTACCTGCTCTCTCTTTGGTAAAAGGAGCCACCTAAATTGACATATCCAATTTCGGATGGGCGGGGAATGATTTCTGTTCCACCCAGGAATAAAATACCACCGGGGCGAAGTGAATCATGGAATTTTCGGTAGAGAATATCTTTTGCTTCGATGGTGAAATAAATAATTACATTGCGGCAGACAATCAAATCGAGGTTCTTCTCAAATGGGTCCATGAGCAGGTTGTGCTCACGAAAGGTAATTCTTTTCGAAATGGATTCTTTTACATACCAGGGCGGTCCGCCTGCGTCAAAATATTTGCTTCGCTGATCTGGGCTGACATTGCGGGTGTCATCCGCAGTGTAGGGACCCCTGCCGCGGGCTTTTGCGAGGATGGAGCGATCAAGATCAGTAGCCAGAATGAAATGATTTTTGTAAGCTGACAGTTCATCGAGCATAATTGCAAGTGTGTATGGTTCTGACCCATTGGAACAACCTGCGCTCCACACGCGTAAACTGTTTCTGTTAACGATATCGCTTTTAGATGTTGCTTCTTTCAGCAATTGCGGCATGACTTTTGTGCGTAAAGTGGCCCAGCGATCTTGATCACGAAAAAACTCTGAAACATTGATGGTGAGGTAATCACGGAATTTGGATAATTCTTTGGGGTCGGATGATAATTTTTGGATATATTCTTCCCACGTGGGAACGCCCGAACGAACCAACCAGGAATCCAGCCTGCGCTGCATCTGTTCACTCTTATATTGATTTAGATCAATATTGAGCAGTTTCTTTACCTGTATTTTGATGTTTTCGTAGACTTTCAGTTCCATATTGCACTCGCCATGTAATTTAAAATGGTTTTAGAATTTGGCTAGTTTTCGTTGAATGCCGCCCGCAATTTCGGTGAGTGGAAGCACAGCATCTGCGACTCCAGCTTCATATACCGAACGCGGCATCCCCCAGACAATACAGGTGGATTCATCTTCTGCAATAACATATCCACCCGCCTCATGCACCAGTTGGCAGCCTGTTGTTCCATCGCTACCCATTCCGGTTAATATCACGCTCATCATGGATTTTCCATATTGTGGAACCATGGATGCCAGGGTCACATCAATTGCAGGTCTGACACCATGTACGGTAGGGTTCTGATTAAGCGTAACCTGTCCATTTCGGTCGAAAAGCATATGGAATCCACCGGGTGCCAGTAATGCGCGACCAACTTCGAGTTTGTCGCCGGGTTCAGCTTCTTTCACTTTAATACGTGAGATTGAATCCAATCGGTCAGCTAAAGAGCGGGTAAACCCCACTGGCATATGCTGAACAATCACTACTGCCGCAGGCAAAGTTTCTGGAAGTTCCGGTACCAACGTGTTAAGTGCCCGCGGACCGCCGGTAGACGAACCAATAAACAGTACTTTGTCACTCGCGCCCAAGGTTCTGGTTGTTTTAATGCCCTGCTTGAGGCTCGAAGCCGGAATAGGGATCCGCCGTTGATGTGTGGATAGTGAATATACCTTTGTCGAAGCAGCCTTAATAATTTTTTCGGCAGCATCAGCCATCACCGCATGGATGTTGGCTTTGTTGCCTGGTTTTGCAATAAAATCTACTGCGCCAAGAGTAAGCGCCTGAACGGTTTCAACCGTACCTTCAGAGGTTAGACTGCTCAACATCACTACCGGCAGGGGGAACCTGGTCATTATTTCACGTAGTGTGGATATGCCGTCCAGGTGAGGCATTTCCACATCCAACGTCACGACATCGGGATTCAGTTTGGGGATAAGTTCGAGGGCTTCATTACCATCGCGGGCAGAACCTACCACGGTGATACGTGGGTGATCTCCAAGATGTTTGGCGATGGTGAAGCGCATGAAGGCAGAATCATCCACGACCAGTACGCGGATGTTCTTTTCCTCTTCCGGCAATCCCCTTAGAATCGTCATGAGCTGTTCTCCCTAACCTAATAGTTTGTTAATGGCACTCAAGACACGATCCCTTTCAAATGGTTTGACTACAAAGTCTTTTGCCCCTGATTTGACAGCCTCAAGTACCACAGATTCTTGACCGAGGGCGGTAAGCATCACGACCTTGGCATTTGGATCAATTTTCCGTAGTTCCTTTAGCGCGGTTAGGCCGTCCATCTCCGGCATGGTAATATCCATGAGCACCATGTCCGGTTTGTTGGCTTTATAAGCTTCGATGGCTTTTAACCCATTGTCAGCCTCGATAACTTCAAAGCCGTCTGTGGTGAGCATTTTGGAAATCCTCACCCGAAGAAACTCTGCGTCATCAACAATTAAGATTTTTGTCATTGTGACTCCTCTGAAAGTTATAAATCTCTTTCCGTGCCGCCAATCATGCGTACGGTCATCTTGCCTTGAGCTACATATAGTCGCACGGTGCGACCAGTATTACCACCTACTTCTGAATTCATAACCTGGATGTTCAACTTATCAAACATTGCCTTGGCAGCTGCAGCATTTCGGGTGCCAATATCAAAAGTCTTGCTTAACGTTGTATTTATGAGCATATTCGCCCCACCCGCCATATAGACTTTGATCTTACGCATATCAGCCCCAGCCTGTTTCATCTTTTCGAGCATGACCGGAATCCCCGTATCAACAAACTTGGTGGAAGTTTTATCACCATCGGTGTTCTCGGGTAACACCGCATGCAGCAATCCTCCGACTTTGCTGGTAGGGCAAATCATCCCAACGCCAACGCAAGATCCAAGACCGTAAGCAACCAGAATGTCTTCTGGATTCTTACTGATCACCAATTCTCCCAAACCAACACTTAGCGTGTTTGTCATATATCCTTCTGAACAAAGTAAGTTTCTAGGCTGGCTGGATCGGGAATTACCCAAAAATCTGCCTCAACGGCTCTTTCGGCATATTTGAAACTTGCCTGGAAGGTGAGTACATATTCACTGATACCCCCCGTTGTCGCTACGATAATATCGAGGATCGCGCCGATCATATCCACCATGACCGCCGGGGGTGTTGGTCGCGATGATATCCCAGTGCTGGCTGCAACCGCATTCATAAAGAACGAGGCGGTGAGGTTACCTACTTCGGCTAAAGCAGATCGTTCTATGGACCCCAGTTGTTGTGTGGAACCCGGTGGAATTTCCATGAGCATATCCACCATTTCCAGTGCTTTTTCATAGGGGAAAACCAACATGAAATGTCCAGCTAGATCTCCCTCTGCTTTCAAATAAATTCCCACGGCCTCATTTTCCGGTCCGCCAAGTGCCGTAGGAATGTCAGTTACCTTCATCAACTTTACACAGGGATTATCGACAGTTAGTGTTCCACCAATCATAGTGGATAACCCATTTGCGGCTGAAACCAGACCTTCCTTTGCTATAGTCTGAAGAACTTTCATCAATTCTTCACTGAAGTATGCCGGTTCATTCGTCATGTGTTTTTCCTTCTGATTAATGTAATCCTGCGAGCTTATACAAACCCGGAACGTCAACAATGAGAGCCACTTGACCATCCCCCAGAATTGCCGCACTGGAAATTCCAATGGTTTCGCCTACGACCGAGCTGAGGGATTTTACAACCACCTCTTCCTCGCCAACCAGTGCATCCACGACCAGGCCAATTTCCACCTTGCTGGACCGGACAACCACCATATAGTAGTCGTCCTTTTTCTTGGCTTCTTTTCCCAGTTCGAATGCTTCAGCCAGATCTAATAGTGAAATAACTTTATTGCGAAGCTTGGTCACTGGACGGTTGCTCACATAAGAAATATCCTTGCCTTCCAGTCGTTGCGTTTCGATCACCATTACCAAAGGTACGGCAAAGGTAATATCTCGGACACGAACCAGCAGAGTTGGGACGATTGCCAAAGTAAGTGGTAATGAGATGGTGAAAACACTGCCTGTGCCTTTGTGTGTTTCAACCAGGATGGTGCCATTCAATCTCTCGATGTTGTTCCTGACGATATCCATGCCGACACCTCGACCGGAGATATCAGAAACTGCTTTGGCGGTGGATACACCAGAAGCAAAAATAAGATCTATGGCTTTTTCATTATCCATGATGGTGGCATCGGTTTCGGTAATAATGCCTTTTTGAACCGCACTGCGTTTCAGCTTATCCACATCCAATCCCTTGCCGTCATCTTCCACAGTCAGGATGATGCGCCCCTGCTCATGCCGGGCAGAGAGAACAACCGTGCCTCGCGGGTTCTTTCCTGCGGCAATTCGTTCGGCTGGCGTTTCAATTCCATGATCCACGGAGTTGCGGAGCAAGTGGATGAGCGGGTCATTGATTTCTTCGATTACGGAGCGGTCGAGTTCAGTATCCTGACCGCGGATTACCAGGTCGAGCTCTTTGCCGGTTTTCTGTGCCAGATCGCGCACCATTCGCGGGAATTTGCTGAACACATTGGCTACCGGCTGCATACGAATATGCATTACTTCTTCCTGTAGTTGATCGGTGATTCTGCCAATGTGGACAACCGTATCCGACAGCATACTGACTTTTTCATTCCCGCGATAAGAGACTTCAAGTTGGTTGCGCAATTGATACAATCGGTTGCGATCAGTAATCAATTCGCCTACCAGGTTCATAAGCGCATCCAATCGTTCCACACTGGTTCGGACGGTCTTATCAACGGATTTCTCTTTGGCTTTTTCAGCATCCTGTGCGGCCTGCAATGCGGCACGTTGAGCCTGCATATATTTTGCCGTTGCCCGTTCAAGTAGTTCCGGGTCGCAAACGCCCATCTGTATCAACACCTGGCCTAACAGGGGTGGTTGGGCTCCACTTGCTTTGCTGATTTCTTTCTGACGCTTTAATGCCGCTTCCAGGTCCTTCTGGGTGATGGTACCGTTTTCCACCAAGAAATCGCCCAAACGTGGTGGCTCACGAGAACTTTTTTCATCAGAATCTGCGGGCGAAAGTGATTTTGGCTGAACAAGTTCGATTACCGAATCATCCAGAACAAGGCGATCGATCTCGGATATACGGGTGAGATCCTGTCGAATGATGTTAATGGGTTGTGTAGGCACAAACTTGACCTTGAAATGGGTCACAGGTTTGGAACTTTCGATCTCTTCCAGCTCGGGATCCATTTCCAGAATGGTTCCGGCGCTTTGCAGTGCCATCATTATTTGGAAGGCTCTGGCTGCAGAAGCAATGCTCTTGGGCGAGATATCTGCTTCCACCAGGATGAATTTATCGCTGATGGGTACAGTGGGGGTTGCCGGCGTAGTGGGTTGTTTAGGGGATTCTGCTTTTTCTTCTTTGATAGATTCTGACGGATTTTCAATTGCCTCATTTTCAACCGCTTTTACTTTGCGCGGTTTTTTTGCCGGAACGGATTTTTCTGCTTTCACTTGTGGTTTTTCGATTATCGGTTGAGCTTTGGGTGCCAGGCTCTGTGCCTTGGCTGGCTGTGTGGAAGCTCCGGAATATGGGGCAGCCCCGGCAGAGACAGCCGTAATGTAATTCTGGATTGCTTCCACCAGGAAAGCCACATCCACCTCGGATTCATGCAGATCGATCACTTCTTCCCTGAGAAGACGCAGGCCGTCAATGGATTGCAGGCAAACATCCACAAATTGCGAAGTCACCGGGTACGTCTTCTTACGGATGCCATCGAATCCATTTTCAAGGGCATGAGTCAGATCCACCAGGCGTTTGTGCCCGATCATCCCCGCCATTCCCTTGAGGGTGTGAGCGGCTCGAAAGAGAGCTTGCACCAGGTCTTCATCGTCAGATTGCTGCTCCAGATGTACCAGCCCTTCTTCCAGTACGGTGAGCTGGTCTTCTGTTTCTGCCAAAAATATGGGCATTTCGTCCGGGCTTATATCAAATACCAAATCCATACATATCCTCCAGGAGGACTACTATTAGCGTTACGTCAAACAAATAACCGCAGAGAAATTAAAATATGCTCTCCGGTTGAGTTGTAACACAGATGAAACTGAAAGCTCTATAAACCAAGCGTAAAATTTGTGCTAAGAGGACATGAATATCCATGCACATTGTCATCCCGCCATAACAGTGAAATTATTTCAAAGCATGAATCAGTTTTATCTGGCTCAAGCTTGCAGATATTTGTTTATTGAGGATTGTTTGTTTCTTCATCCCATTATGCATGAGGCATTATCCATTTGCATGGTTCTTGGAGGGCGGTAATCGTATGATCGGAATTCGTGAGATCACAGCCACCCGCAGTCAAATTCCCCAATCTTTGTGTTTCTATGCGGAATTGTCAGCCGCCGAATGGGTGTTAATTTTTTCCTTTACTCTGCCTTTATGCGTCTTTCAGTTCGCTTTTATTCCCAAGTAAAAATTGGATTGTAAAATGAAAACAGCAAGAATCCATCCTTATATTGGGGTTGGATGTTTGTACGTATCAAGGTTTCTTTTATGACGCTTACTACACTTCAACAAACCGATCTGCAATTTCGAATCAGCATTGCCCGTGGGCATCTTCGAAGTAATGATGTTAAAGAAGCTGCCAGGGTTTTCGCTACTTGTATTATTGATTACCCGGAAGATTTGGAGTCGTACCTTGTTTTAGGTGATCTACAGTTGGCTGCTGAGGATGCTTCGCTCGCGTTAAGTTGTTATCAGGCGGCGTTGATGGTTTTCCCTGATCGGGTCGAATTGCAAAAAAGGATCCAGCTGACTCGTGCTGAATATGGACAAGTCGCCACCATTGCCGGGGATCAGTTTCGCAAATGGTTGAAATCACTTGCAAGTCGAGAGAATCCGATATCCGATGAATCTCTGGCGGAAGCGAGTGCATTATTGCAGGAGATTATTTCCAGCCAACAGCCGGCGGAATTGGTTGCCGAGAATCTGGATCGCATTGAAACCCTTTTACCTGCTTTTCTTGAGTTGAATATTCGCCAGGCAAAAGCCGAAAATCGCAATGATGTGCAGCGCGGATTGGAGCAAATAAAACAGACGCTGGTTTCCAATCAACCCGATCAGCCTGCTTTTGGTAATTACGGTCTACCCCGGCAGTTATCGGCACAGATTCCGGACAGGATAACTATTCTGGTCAGCGGTGAGATGCAATCTGCTTCACGCGTTCAAATGATGCTGGAAATCTTCAAGCAGCTTGGTGCAGATGTGATCTTGAAATCAGTGGATTCCCCAGATGATGGTTCCACCCCCGATTTAGTAATTGCATCCAATCCCCATTTGGATCCCTGGTTGTTGGAACAAATGGCCAGATACACTGCAGGCAAGATACCGATGGTGTTGGATCTGGAGATGGATTTCGAAAAGATGCCCATCACTCACCCGGATTATATGACAAAAGGATTGGGTTTGCCTGTGAACGCCAGGGCATACACTGCCGCCATGGTGCTCGCCGGTATGATCACCACCCCCAGTAAAATGTTTGCCGATCAGCTAAATCATGCCGGACACCATGCTTTTTGCATTCCTGAAGGATGGTCACATAACAATCCCTTGTGGCAGAAACTTTCTCCAAAGCGCCCCACCATACATATCGGTTGGGTTGGGAATACCGGCTGTTTTGATGATATTGTCGAAATCCGCCGGATACTTATCCGTGTGATTCGCGAATTCCCCAATACTCAATTGATTATTTCGGAAGACGCAAAAGCTTTTCAATTGTTCGATAGCGTACCTGAAAATCGCAAATTATTTCTGCCGGAAGTGGCGGAAGAGGATTATCCCTATATTTACAATCAAATAGATATTCTGGCAGTTCCATTAAGAAATATTCCTTTCAATCATTCATTGCCGGATACACCGTTCATCTATGCCGGCATCAAACAAATTCCCTGGGTTGCCAGTAAAACGGCTTCAGCTTTGGAATGGAATTCCGGCGGGCTGACGGCTTCAACTTTGGAGGAATGGCATACCAACCTCCGTCAATTAGTGATGGATGCCGAACTTCGTGAAAAATTGGGAAAGGCAGGCTATCGAAAATCGATGGGTCGAGAGACTGAGCAATTGATTCCCTATTGGCGGAATGTACTGCAAGAGGTATCTCAAACACCCTGGGCTGCTGCATCGACAAGGTCAAAAGACAAGAATTTTCATCAGCAGGAGGCTGAATGAAAATCCTTTTTGTGTATCCTGAAAAGCGACATTATCCATTTGTGCAGCAGAAATATAGTGCCTTGCAACGGGTGATGCATAAACACCATCAGGTAACTATTGATTTGCTGGATGGTCCTTCTTTTGGGCAACTCACTGCTGATGCAATTCGTTTGTGCTCTGAAGCCGACATTATTATTGTTCATGCAGCTATATTGATTTCCGCGTACAAGTCAGTTCAGCATTGGCGCGCCCGGGACAAAACCGTTATCGCAGATCTAGCGGAACCGATTGTTTATAACGAAGCAACACACAAATACCAGATCGGCGTCAAAGTGATCCCTTCGTTATCAGGTGAAGAAATTACACCGCTTATGGTTGATGACAACGAATTTACCTGGCTGTTGAAATTGGTGGAATATGGACTTACAAATTCCCGGCTGGTTGTAGAAGATTGGAAGGGAATACTTGAGGTTAAATATCTCCCCGATATGCTGGAATTGGATAAATACCTTAGTTACCCTTATGAATCTCATACCGGCCTGATCTTTGGGGTTAACATTGCAAACGGCGGTATGCCCAAGCTGTATCAAACAGGCTTGCAGACTGCACTGGAGAAAGTTCTTCAACGCCATAAAGAAGTCAAAGTCATTGTGTATGGTGAGCATCCTCACCATGCGCATCTGCTAAAGGTGGACCCCGAACGGAAGTATTTCATTCCATCTTTGGAAAAGGCACAATGGCAATCAATTTTGCCCTCCATTGATATTGGCTTGCTGCCCAGAATGGGGGATATTGACGACCGTTTGGGCAGTGAATCTGTGTTGGAGTTTATGGCAATGAAAATTCCATGGGTGGGGAGTGAATCGGTTTCCCTATTTGCCCAGCGTTCATACGGCTGGTTGGTGAGCAACCAGCATTCATCTTGGACCAAAGTTCTTGAAGATTTGATTGAACATATCGATAATTATCGTAGAGATACGGATGACTCCTATCTGTATGCAATTGGGCAGGGATTGGATGAGAATTTTGATCGACTGATTTCCACTTGCATTCAAATTCACACACAAATTTGGGATGGAGTGAAATAAAAAATGCCACTTGGTGGAAAACAGAATCCAATTGATAACCCGGTTGATGAAGGTCAGGATCTATCAGCCAGATTACCCGAAATGGTATCCATACCGGCGGGAACTTTTCAGATGGGTACACCCGAACAGCATATCGCTGCATTGTTGGAGAAGGAAGATTGGGCGAGTGAATGGAATAGCTCGGATTTATTTGCAGTGGAATTACCAGCCCATCAGGTAACGTTGAATTCATATCAGATAGCAAAATATCCGGTTACGAACGCTGAATATTATGTATTTGTCTTTAATACCGGATATAAAGTACCCAAAAATTGGGTGGGATTTAAATTTGCCGAAGGACTGGATGACCATCCCGTAACCAATGTTTCCAAAACGGATGTGGAGGCATATATCCAATGGCTCAATAAAGCAAGTGGTTCCCGGTATCGCTTGCCGACAGAAGCTGAATGGGAAAAGGCTGCGCGGGGTACCGAAGCGCGAATTTATCCGTGGGGAGAGAGCTTTGATCCCTGGCGCTGTAATACCATAGAAAGCGGCAAGAAACTTACCACTTCGGTCGGCGCATATTCACCCGGTGGGGATAGCATCTATGAGGTTGCCGATATGGTGGGGAATGTGTGGGAGTGGACGCGATCCATTTTGATGCCTTACCCCTATAAAGCGGAGGATGGTCGCGAAGCTGCCGGGTCCCCCAATCAGAAGTTTGTTGTTCGCGGCGGTGCATGGTATTACAGCCGCGCTCTGGCGCGCTGTTCCAGCCGTGAAGGCGTACTGGCTGATTATATTTCTCCCGCTCTGGGTTTTCGCCTGGCAAAGTGAAATAATTTGCCGGTGATACTGATAACGAAACCTGTCAGTACTACTGTGCGGTTTCAGGGATGATAATTGTAAATTTGGTTCCGCTCCCCACCAGGCTATCCACCTGAATATACCCGCCATGTTGTTTTACAATTCGATGGCAGACGGAAAGCCCTAACCCGGTGCCCCTGCCTGGAGCCTTGGTGGTAAAGAACGGTTCAAAAATTCGCGACACCTTATCGGCCGGAATGCCACTGCCATTATCCGAAATTGCGACACGAAATTCCTTATTTTTGTAAGTCGATGCGATGGAAATGGCACCTTCTTTTTTGTCCATTGAATCAAGTGCATTGAGGATCATGTTGATCCAAACACTCTGCAGATGATCGCGGCTGGCTTTGATCATTGGAATGTTATCTGCCAGTTCAGTAGCAACATCCACATTTCGGGTCACTAATTCATGTTTTACCAACGACAACGCATTCAAGATCGTCTCGTTTAGATCGATCATCATAAACTCGTATTGCTCCTTGCGGGCAAATCCGAGCAGATTCCTGACCACCTGTGAGGCACGAAGGCCGGCGGTTTCAATCAACTCGACGGATTCAAGTGCATCTGCGGCATCTTGGGGCAGGTCGCGTCTAAGTAGTTGTGCGTTGGCTATGACTGCCGACAGCGGGTTGTTGATCTCGTGTGCCACGCCGGCAGCCAATTGACCTACAGCAGCCAGTTTCTCCGATTGGATCAAATTGGTTTCCAGACGCTTTTCCACCGTTACATCCTGTTCGTTGATAATGACTTGAACGGGTATGTCAGTCTCGTTAAGTATGGCGTAGGTGGTAATCTCCCAATCTGCCACCTGATCGTTGTCGATCCACTGACGGTCTGTCCGGGTTGTGTTCCTGCCCGATAAAAATGTCTCACTGACCCGGCAGCCCTGACATGGTTGTGTGCGACCATATAACGCCTCGTAGCAAACCTGCCCGACAAGAAAACTTGGTTTTTCTCCGGCACGTTCCGATCTGCTTGCATTGATTGCGACGATCCGGTAACGGGTGTCGATAATGTAGATCGATGTGGGAATGCTGTCGAACATTGCTCGAAGTGTGTTACGGGATTGCAAAAGCTCCCAGCGCCATGCTTCCAGGTTGGCGTTATCCACCTTCAGTTGGCGTACAGCGGCATAGCTATTAAGAGCATTGGCAAACGAATTACATATCAACATGAGCAGATCTACTTTTACCGGGTCCAGGGGATACGGTTTGCTATTAATAGCCTGAATGATGCCGTTCATCCGATCAGCCGGTTGGATGGCAACGCAAATGTTATTTAGAAAAGGTTGGTCTTTTGTTATATCGAGAAATGGGAAATCATCCAAAAGTTTTGTACGCTGCGTAAATTGTAATATTCGCTCTTCATTAAATAGTTTTTGAATGGCTGGAAGATCGATCTGGTGGCTGTCAACCAACGACCAATCGCCATCACTCAACAACATTTTTCGCAGCATGATCCGATTATCATCATTGTCCACCAACAGCATCCCGACCATTTCGGAACCTAACAATCGTTTTACCAGCTTGGCATATTGCAGGTGGATTTTATTTAGATCTGATTCCTGGCTAATGGCGCCGGAAAGAGTTTGCAGGGCGGAAATGATTTCGCGCAGACGGGGATTGGTGTTTTCTTTTACATGTGGCATTATTTGCACCGGCACAAGACAAGATTTGTCATTTGCGTGCAATAAATATACCCGGATATTAGTCTGGTGACAACCGCCAGCAAGAATCTAATTAATCTTCTGCGCGAATGGTATAGCCGTAGCCGGGAACAGTTTCAAGAAATTTTGGGTTGTGCGGGTCTAATTCAATACGTTCACGCAGGTTTTTAATATGCACGCGCACAAGGTCCGGGCTGCCTGCATCAGTGGGATAATCCCACACCTCATCGAGTAATCGGCTGGGAGAAAAAATCACTTCCGGATGACTCATCAGATGGTACAGCAAGTCAAATTGTACCGGCGTCAGGCGTATTTTTACGTTTTGGTTGGTGGTTAATTCATACGTCTGAGTATCCAAAGTGTAACCACGGATGCTGATGGTGCGCGAAAGTTTTGGCGAGGGCTCTTCAGGCGCTTCTTTTACAGCCGGCTTCCCTTTGGTAAAGATGCCGCCCAGATTAAAGGGCTTTGTAGCCTCTTCTGTTTTAAAGTGAGCCTGGTTTTTTGTGCGGCGTAAAATTGCTCGAACCCGCAAAGTCAGTTCATCAAGATTGAAGGGCTTGCTCAGATAATCATCCGCACCAAGGGTAAAGCCGGTGATTTTATCTTCATCTTTTGCTTTTGCGGTCAGAAACAGGATCGGGATGTCTTTGAGCAATGGATCAGCCCTTACCTCACGACACACTGCATATCCATCCATGCCTGGCATGATAACATCCAGGATGATCAGATCAGGCGTCTGGCGGCGGGCTTTCTGCAAACCATCCACGCCGGTATTGGCAATCCCAATATGAAATTCATCGCCGCGCAGGCAACGTTCGATGGTTCTCGACACAATTTCATCATCTTCAATTACCAGAATGTTTGTCGGTTTCATCGCAACCCCATCATGTAAGCATTTCTAATCATATTCTTAAGTTTCTTAATCATATGTTAACCGCCTGAAAAAAGCAAGCTGACATGTTTAATTTTTTTATTTCGCCTTTACTCCGCTTTCACGGATGTTTTACATCGACGGTTTTATGGCTATGCTATCCTTTTGCTGGACTTCCATAAAGGCCTTCCAGTATCGTGTGAGGTAGCTGGCGTGATTCAAGTTACGAGACTTAACGGAACGCAATTCTTTATCAACGCGGAGTTGATTCAAATGATCGAATCGACCCCGGATACTATTATTTCCCTTACAACGAATGTGAAGGTTGTTGTTCATGAAACCGCCGCAGAAGTGGTGGAGCGAATTATTGATTATCGGAAGAATGTGTATGCTTCACTGGTTGTGCATACCGCAAATTCTTCCAAGTCGGGAGAGTAGTTAATGGATCTTGCGACCATTTTAGGCTTGATCGGTGCGATTATGATTGTCGTCGTAGTGATGATCATGGATGGTGGTTCACCTGTGGAATTGGTGACCCATCCTGCGGCGATTTTGTTGACCGCTGGCGGCTCGCTGATGGCAACATTCATCACCACTTCGATGAAGAACTTTCTGCTGATCCCCAAGTTAATTGGAATTGCTTTCAAAGAAACCCACTATGGTGAAGAGGAAGCAATCGAAACATTGGCGCGGATGGCGGATAAGGCTCGCCGTGAAGGTTTGTTGGCTCTCGAAGAAGAAAGCAAAAAAATTAAAGATCCCTTCTTGCAGAAGGGGATTATGCTGGTTGTCGATGGCGTGGACCCGGCGCAGGTAAAAGCGATTCTCGAAACACAGATCTATCACATGCAGGAACGCCATGCGGCAAACTATAGTTTGTTCAACCAGGCTGGTGGTTTTGCACCTACCTTCGGCATTATCGGTACCGTGATGGGATTGATTTCAGTGTTGAAAGAGTTGGACAACCCTGCCAAGCTGGCCACATCCATTGCGGCAGCCTTCCTGGCGACATTGTGGGGCTTATTGTCATCCAACCTGGTTTATCTGCCGTTGGGCGCAAAGTTGAAAACGAAAGATGGGCATGAAGCTGCGTATCGTAATCTGCTGCTCGAAGGTATTTTATCACTGCAGTCAGGTGAGAACCCGCGCATTGTTCGTGAAAAATTGCAGGCATTCCTGCCCCCATCTGTGGCAGCCAAGGCTGCGGCAGCTGAGAAAGGAAAGGCCCAGGCATGAGTCACGGCGGCGGCGAGGGTGGTGGAGATCGATGGCTGGTCAGCTATGCTGACTTCATCACCTTATTAATGGTGTTGTTTGTGGTTTTGTATTCCATGGGGCAGGTGGATGTTGAAAAATATAAGCAGCTTGCCGATTCTTTGCGTGCCGCTTTTACCCTGGGCGGTGGACCGGTAAAAATAGTGGATGCCAATATTAACCAGGCAGGTGGCAGCACAACAGATGGTGTACCCAACCCGATCGTCGTCCCGGGCATCCCTGAAAAGCCGCCAGCTTCAGAGGAAGTTGCTGGAAACCTGGCGGATATGCTTGCTAAAAGCAATCTGGGAACGGCGGTAAGTGTACAAACGAATATCGATGGTGTACTGATTTCATTGAGCGAGAAGTTGTTGTTTGATCCTGGAACAGCCACTTTGCAGGATGAAGCATACCCGGTATTGGATACAATCATCGAGATGCTTCGCCCGACAGAAAATCAGATCAAAATTATGGGGCATACTGATAATTCCCCCCCCACAGACCCTCGTTTTGGCGATAACTGGCAACTTTCAACCGAAAGGGCAATTGTTATCGCACAGTATATGATCAGTGCCGGCATTGCTCCTGAGCGGATGATTGTATCCGGGCGTGGGGAGTATGAACCCATCTTCCCAAATGATACACCGGAGCACAAAGCCATGAATAGCAGGGCGGATATTATCGTAGTTTATAACGTTGAAAAAAATGTTGTATCACCTAGTGGAAGCGTTTTGCTGCCAACGCAGTAATCCACGAGGAGGAGTGCCATGAAGAGTGTATTGAAAATACTGGGTGTGGTAGGCAAAATATTCCTTTATCTGGTCGTTGTTTCGGGCAGCTTGCTCAGCCTGGCGACCGCGTACATTGTTTTGGCTCCAGATGATCTGCCTAAACCATTCCGTCTTTCCTATCTGTATCCCACACCCACCCCGGATGCCGTAGTAATGGAAACTGAAGTACCTACGGAAGTGGTACATGACATAAAACCTGGCGAAGGAGTCATGATTGATACCGGAACCAAGATCATTAATTTGGCTGAAGTAAACAGTAAAAAATACATTCGCATTGGTTTGGTTGTAGAATTTGCACCAATGTATGAAGAGGCGGAAGCGCTTGCGGCGGAAGGCGGCGGGAAAAGTGAAGAAGGCGACACGACAGTTGATCCTGCTGTCACCCTGGTCACGGATGGCGTAAATGCGCGAATGCCAATGATTAACGATACCATCATCACATTAATTTCTTCGAAAACATTTGAAGAATTGTATACCGCTACGGGCAAGGAAGCTCTGCGGGGAGAACTTATCCAAAAATTACAGGGCATGATGCCGGAATACAAGATCCTCGGTGTATATTTCACCGAATTTGTGGTCGAGTAAAGGGCATTATGCTAACTCAAGCTGAGATCGATGCACTGCTGAGTGGTGCCATAGCCATCGAAAGCAAAGATGGCGGCGGTGATGTTAACCTGGCCGAAATTATGGGTCACTCGCCAGCAGGTTCTGAAAGACCTGATACACCGGCAGGCGGGAAAAAAGTAACAGCATACAATTTTTGGTCTCCTGATCGGTTTTCCAAAGAGCAGATGCGGGCTGTAGAACTGGTTCATGAAGACCTGTCTGAAAAGCTGACCACTTCCATTCCAACCTTTTTACGCACCAACCTAAAACCGCGTCTTGTGCATACCGAACAGGGCCGTTTCCATGATTTTCTAAAAGACCTTCCCGCCAATGCCCTGTTCCACATGCTTACACTCGCGCCACTGCCGGGTTATATGGTGGTTACCATCAGTCCCAATGTCAGCTATATGGTATTGGAACAGCGTTTGGGCGGAAAAATCGAAGGGGAATCCAAAGAACGTCCCTTAACGGATATTGATCAGTCCCTCTTGCGTGGATTGGTCGAGCATATGCTCAATGATCTGAAAAGTGCCTGGAGCAAGCTGGTTGCCCTGGAACCCTCACTGGAAGACAGTACCACTAATCAGCACTGGGTCCAGATGATCATGGGGAATGAGAAAGTGATGTTGCTGACTTTTGAGCTTACTATCCAGGGTACGACCGGTTCGATGAATTTTTATTTACCCTTTGGCACACTTAAACCCATCGGAGCGGTACTCAATCCTCACGTATGGATTTCTGGTCGTAAAGAAAAAGTGGTTGACCCGGTTGCTCGGGAACTGGCAATGAAAAATCTCTTCAATGTAGATTTGCCGGTCGAGGTTATTCTGGGCGAAGCCGAATTGTCCATGAGCGATATCCTGGGTCTGTCATCCGGCGATATTATCCAACTGGATAACCGCCAATTTGATCCGCTGGTAATGCAAGTTGCCAGACAAAAGCTGTTTAATGTTCATATTGGCAAGGTGGGAACCAACCTTGCCGTTCAGGTGGTTTCAGCGATCCATGATCCTGCCATCAACCTGCAACAAATCGAATGAGGTAATCCTATGTCTGATGCACCTACTCCTGTTGTAAATCCATCACCGGCTCCTGTGCAGACACCTGCACCATCTCCAGCTCCTGCGCCTGTTGCGAAACCGGCTCCCGATGCATCCGGATCGCCCAAAACACAGGCCAGCCTGGATATGCTGATGGATGTTCCTTTAAAAATTACCGTTGAATTAGGTCGGACAAGGATGTCCTTACGCCAGACGCTTGAATTGGTCCAGGGATCTGTTGTAGAAATGGATCGACTAGCGGGTGACCCGGTGGATGTGTTCGTAAACGAGCGCCTGCTGGCAAAAGGTGAGGTTGTAGTGGTGGACGATAAATTTGCTGTCCGCATCACCGAACTGATTGACCCTCAGGCTGCCACAAGCAAGCCGTGAGAGATGTCCAATGAATTATGCAGCAAAGTGGCTGAGTTGGTTTAAATCCCGCTCACGATTTGTCCAGATAAGCATTATTGTCGGGGTCTCTGTAATTCTGGTGGTCGGTTTTTGGTTGACCATGTTTAACCCTGATGAAACGCAGAATGCGGCAGACTTGACCAGCTCGGGAACCTGGATGGTAGGCGTATTCTTCAAGCTGCTTATCGTCTTGATGCTGATCTTTGGCGCCGCCATTGTCATGAAACGTTGGATGATAAATGCCCCTGGTGTAAAAATGCACGAGATGCAGGTGGTGGAGACGCTGGGTCTGACCCCCAAAAGAGCGCTTCATATCATTCGCATAGGCGAAGCTACATTATTGATCGGGGCGACCGACCAGCAAATCACCCTGATAAAGGATATGTCACTCGAATTTTCTGAAAGTATGGAAGATTTTCCCGAGGCTTTAAAGAAAGCAGTTTCAGATGCGAACCTGGGAGGATTGGATGACTAAGAAAAAACGTATTCTCCTCCTTGTTTTGAGCCTGGTTATCGTATTGCTGCTGACTTCCTGCGCGGGGAATTCTGAGCTTCAGGCACCCGGTGTGACACTATCCGTCCAGCCGGAAGGGCAGCCCGAGCAGGTGACGTCAGGCGTTCAGTTGTTTGTGCTCCTCACTGTGCTCACCCTGGCGCCGGCGATCCTGATGCTGGCAACTTCTTTTACCAGAATCGTGATTGTCATGTCGATGCTGCGGAATGCGATTGGTACTCCGACAATTCCACCCAACCAGGTGGTCATTGGTTTGTCGCTCATCCTGACCTTTTTTGTAATGGCGCCGACGTATAACAAGATTGACCAGAATGCCATTCAACCCTACACAAATAATGAAATCAGTCAGAAAGTGGCGATAGAGCGGGCAATAGAACCGGTTCGGGAATTCATGTTCAGCCAGACTCGTGAAAAGGATATAGAGTTGTTTATGTCCATGAGCGGTAAGGAACGCCCGGCACAGCTTTCCGATATTGATACCGTGGATTTATTCCCGGCATTTGTCATCAGCGAACTTCGAACCGCCTTTACGATGGGTTTCATTATTTATATTCCATTCCTGATCATCGATTTGGTTATTTCCAGTGTGCTGCTGTCAATGGGTATGATGATGCTTCCGCCGTCACTTGTATCACTGCCTTTCAAGATCCTCTTGTTTGTGTTGGTGGATGGCTGGTACCTGCTGGTAAAATCATTGATGCTGAGTTTTATGTGATGAGGCTGTATGACTGAATCTTACGTACTTTCATTGGCACAGAATGCCATCACGGTTATGCTCATTCTGGCTGCGCCGATTTTGCTGGTCAGTTTGCTGGTGGGATCACTAATCAGTCTGGTACAGGCCGCCACCCAGATCAATGAAGTGACCATGACCTTCATTCCAAAAATGATAGCAATCGGTTTGGTTTTGGCATTTCTTGGGTCATGGATGCTTCAGCAATTATTGGTATTTACAACCGGTATATTCAATTCACTACCCAACTTTGTAAAGTAAGGGGAAACTGTAAGGATGCCAACAACACAGATTGATCAGATCCTTGCCTCCGTGGACAAAATGCGTCCCATGCCAACCAGCATCACCCGGATTCTCAACGCATTGGATGATCCTAACAACACCGCCGGGGTTATCAGCGATTTGATCGGTCTTGATCAGGCATTGGCAGCTTCGGTTTTACAGATGGCAAATTCTGCTTCCATGGGGTTCAGCTTCGTTTGCTCCTCAATTTCAGATGCTGTTATGCGTCTTGGCTTCAAACGGATCAAAAACCTGGTATTGGGTGCTGCCTCTTCAGGTCCGCTCACTCGTCGTTTGAATGGCTATCGCCTGGGTGCAGGCGAGTTGTGGAACCATTCGGTTGCCACGGCTACCATTGCTCAATGGATTTCCCGTTTTCTCCACTATCCTGATCCTGAAGAAGCGTACGTTGCCGGTCTGCTGCATGATATGGGCAAATTGATTCTGGATCAGTATATGAATGTTGATTACATGCGTATTCTGGAATTGATGCGTAACTATGATCTGGCGTTATGGCAGGTGGAAGAAAAACTGTTGGGTATTGACCATTCGGCGGTGGGCAGCTTGATGGCACAAAAATGGAATTTTCCCCCCATATTGGTCGAAGCGATCCGTTATCATCATGCGCCATCTTTTGCAAAAACAAAACCGACATTGGGCGCAATTATAAATATCGCCAATGCTTTCAGTAAAAATGCGACTTACGCGTTGTTGGATCCTCATGGACAGCGGGTGCATCCGGAAGCGATGAATATTCTTGGCATGGATGAACCTCAACTTAATCGCATGCGCGAATTGGTACTGGAGTACCAGTTTTCAAATTCTTCCCGACCTCAATAAGCGATGATAACCCGGCGGCCTTTGGCGATGATTTGCATGAACGATCCTATGGAAAGGGACTTGACCCGGCTGGTATTGCAACGCTCGGGTTTTCAATGTGAAGTGATCGAATCCGCTTTGGACCTGGTCAATACGGTGATCCGCTCTCACCCCATTATATTGATTCTGGATGTAGTATTGCCTGGCATGAATGGTTTGGATGCCGTGATGAATATAAAAAAGGATATGCAATCCAGTGCACCTGCGATTGCAGTAATTTCTTCTCTTACCTTTCCTGAAATTGTGTCAAAAGCGCAAAAGGCCGGCGTGGATGAGTTCGTAGCAAAGCCCTTGGATGCTGACCAATTGAGGGCTCGCTTGAATAAAATGGTAAACAAAACGTTATCGGCTGGTGTAAAAAATCCTGAATAGATTAAACGTAATATTTACGCGTTCTTTAGAACCAGTTCATTCCCTCTTTACTGACATAAAAGCGAAACACGAATAACCTTAAGCTAGACCGTATTAGGACGGTTTAGCCATTATGTTAATATCTGTTGCGCAAGCTCAAATCTTCTTCATGGTCTTTACCCGCATTATGGCGATGGTATTGCCGGTACCTGTTTTGGGAGGTCAAACGATCCCCACACAGGTGAGAATTGCTTTGGGAATTATTCTCAGTGCCATTCTGATTCCCTGGACGCCTTTACCCGCAGAGGCGGAGGCTTTGGGTTTGTTTGCATTTGCCGGTGGAATTTTCCGTGAGCTGATCGTTGGCTCTATCGCAGGTATGGCTTCCGTGCTGACTTTTGGCGCGATTCAGATGACTGGCGAATTGATGGGGATTGGCAGCGGATTCGGCTCCGGCAGAGTTTTCAACCCGACCCTGGGTGAGTCTGGCTCTGCTGTCGATCAGTTCTTTATCATGGTGGGGATGTTGCTGTTTGTGGTGATGAATGGTCACCACGTGGTGATTCAGGCTATTCACAAATCATTTGAGATTGTTGCCGTGAACCAGCCTGTTCCATTTAGTGACCCCGAAACGCTTGTTAGGATGGCAGCGCAGATGATTGCAACCGGGGTTCAAATGGCTTTGCCGGTTGTGGGTGCACTCTTGCTGGCAGATCTCACCCTGGGGCTGTTGGCTAGGGTGGCTCCCCAGGTACAGGTTTACTTTTTAGGTTTGCCGCTCAAGATTGGGCTTGGCATGTTGGCGGTTGCGTTCAGCTTCACCATTGCGATCCCAATGATGCAGCGGATGTTTCAATCTATTGGACCACGAATGTTGGAATTAATAACCAGATAGACCATTATGTCGGATAAAACAGAAGCACCTACTCATCGAAGATTGGAGGAAGCCCGCCAGGAGGGGCAGGTTGCCCGCAGCCTGGAATTGAATACGGCTGTGATTCTGCTGGTGGGTACACTTTTACTTCGCGGACCGGGTGCAGAACTTGTCAGATTGATCAAGGAGTTGATCGTTTCATCCATTTTGATGATGCCCGATATTGAAGTCAGTGGCACATGGTTAAAGGATTTTGCATTTCAACAGGTGATGAGTTTTGCTCCGACCATCGGTGTTATTTTGGCTGGTCTGCTGATTTCCGGGGTGTCTGTCACGCTGGTGCAGACCGGTTTTCTATGGGCGAACAAGAAGATCGGTTTTGACTTCAAAAGGGTAAACCCTATTTCCGGTTTTAAGCGTATCTTCTCAGGGCAGGGTCTGATTGAGCTTGGTCGGGCGTTGTTGAAACTGGCGCTGGTGGGTTATGTAGCCTACAGTTTTCTGAAGGCACATATGCAGGAAATCTTGTACCTTGGCAACAATGACCTGGCATCTGGCGTAACCGAGTGGTCTCAATTGGCGCTGACGCTGGGCATCCGCGTGGGCTCGGCATACCTGGCACTGGCTGCCGCCGATTATGCCTTCCAACGCTGGCGCTTCACGCGCTCCATGCGGATGACCAAGGAAGAAGTGAAGGAAGATTTCAAACGTTCTGAAGGCGATCCTTTCCTGCGCGGGAGAATACGAGCACAGCAGCGAAAGATTGCCCGTACCCGAATGATGAGTAACGTCCACAAAGCCAAAGTGGTGGTAACCAACCCGACCCACTTCGCAGTCGCACTGGATTACGATGCGGATGCAATGCATGCCCCACGAGTGCTGGCAAAAGGTGCATTCCATGTTGCTCAGCGCATCGTCGACATTGCCAGGGAAAATCACGTTCCGGTCATACAGAATGTGCCCCTGGCGCGCTCACTCTACCGGATGGTGGAAGTGGATCAGGAAATTCCGCCGGAAATGTATCTGGCTGTTGCCGAAGTTCTGGCTTATGTGTACCGGCTGAACAAACCATCTTTGACACAGCCTATGCACGCCAATTCATAGAGGTTTAGAGGTATTCAATGGTCGCATCCAATCCAACTGCAAATCTTTCCAGCCTGCGCAACCTGTTCAAATCCAGGGATATTGCACTCGCGTTTGGCTTGATAGTTATTGTTGGTTTGATGATTATCCCCCTGCCGCCTGTTCTGGTGGATTTGCTGGTTGCGCTCAATCTGGCTTTATCCATCGGTGTAATGCTGCTGACTATGTACATCTCACAGCCGATGGAGTTTTCGGTCTTTCCAACCTTCTTGCTGCTCATCACATTGTTTCGATTGGGCATTAATATTTCTGCCAGCCGTCTGATTCTGCTTGAAGGCAATGCCGGCAAGGCGATCGAAACCTTCGGCACCTTGATCGTCGGCGGGAATTATGTCGTGGGTGTGGTCATTTTTCTCATGTTGATGATCATTCAGTTTGTGGTAATCAACAGTGGTGCCGGACGTGTGGCAGAAGTATCCGCCCGCTTCACATTGGACGCCATGCCCGGCAAGCAACTTTCCATTGATGCGGATTTGAACGCCGGGATTATTGATGAGAATGAAGCTCGTGCCCGCCGCAAGCAGGTGGAGACTGAAGCTGACTTCTATGGAGCGATGGATGGCGCCAGCAAATTTGTGCGGGGCGATTCCATTGCAGCAATTATCATTATGCTGGTCAACGTAATTGGTGGTTTTGTCATTGGCATGGTCCAGCGTAACCTCGAACTAACCCAGGCGTTGCAGACTTATACCCTGCTCACGGTCGGTGCGGGATTGGCAATTCAAATTCCAGCGCTCCTGGTATCATCGGCAGCCGGTTTGATTGTTACCCGATCTACTTCCGAAAAGTCGTTGGGCACGGATCTGTTTGGACAGCTGTCCAACTTCAATACATTGGCGGTGGCTGCGGGAATGATCACTTTGATGGCACTGGTCCCCGGTTTGCCCAAGTTGCCGTTTGTGGGGGTGGGTGGTTCTCTGGGTGTGGCGGCTTACTATGTTTCCAAGTACCAGAAAAAAGAACAGGAAATGAAGCAGTTACCGGAGAGCGCAGCGGGACCGGTGGCGTCGGCTGAACCGGAGACTCCCGAAGATATGCTTAACATGGTGGTGGTCGATCCGATGGAGTTGGAAATCGGCTACAGCCTGATACCCATGATCGACAACGATCAGACCGATAACTTGTTGAAAAGGATTACCGGTATCCGCCGCCAGATTATGGCCGAATTGGGTTTGATCCTGCCGGTGGTACGCATCCGCGATAACCTGCGCCTGCAGCCTTCTCAATACCGGATAAAGGTCCGTGGGCAGGAGGTTGCCAAGGGCGAATTGATGTTGGGTAATATGCTCGCGATTCCCGGTAATGAAGCTGATCCGAACTTGAAGGGGATGCCCACAACGGAACCGGCTTTTGGCTTGCCTGCGCAATGGATTCCCGAAGCCGAGCAGGGCAGGGCGGAACTGATGGGATACACAGTGGTCAATCCCCTGTCGGTTCTCAGCACCCACCTGACTGAAATTGTGCGTGGCTACGCACCTGATTTGCTCAATCGACAGATGGTGCAGGAAATGCTCAATCAATTGAAATCGCGCAGCCCGGCATCGGTGGAAGGTGTGGTGCCTGAGATCTTGAGCCTGAGTGAATTTCAAACCGTGTTGCGTAATTTATTGCGCGAACGGGTTCCCATTCGCGATTTGAGTGGAATTCTCGAAGTGGTTGCCAATAATGCTACAGTCACCCGTGACCCTAACATTTTGGCAGAGGCTGTTCGCCAGACCATGTCGCATACCCTCTCTTCTCTTTATCGCGATACGGAAAACACATTGCATGTATTCACACTCTCGCCCCAATTGGAGAGCACTCTGCGATCTTCGCTTGGTGTTTCAGATTCTGGCGTCGGTTTTCAGATCGATGCTTCTCTCGCGCAGATTATTCTGCGTAATACCGGTGAAAAAATGGAAACACTGGCTGGGCTGGGTCACATGCCGATCCTGCTTTGCCCGCGTGAACTGCGTATGGCTTTCAAACGTTTGGTGGAACAATCCCTTACCAACCTCGTGGTTCTGGCTTATTCGGAAATCAGCCCCGGAACAAAAGTAAAAGCACATGGCATGGTTGAAATGAATTGATGGTAGAGGTGAAAGATGAGTACAAAAACCTTTCGAGCTCCTAATATGATGGCTGCCCTGCAGGAAGTACAACGCGACATGGGGCCTAACGCGATTGTACTTTCCATGCGTGAAATCCCCTCCGGACCGGCATGGCAGGTTTGGAGCAAGCCGGGCGTGGAAATTGTCGCTACCACCGAACTTCCCTCTCCCAACATCCCGGTGGCATCCCCCAAGCCCCAGCAGGAAAATATCCCTGGGCGCAAGGAAATTGAAGACATTCTCAATGCACTTGCAGCTAAAAAGGGCTTTACCTCGGCGTCATCTCCGCAAGTGGTTGCGCCGGCACGCGAAATCAGGCAGCGGGCGCATTTGGGTACCAGGGCTGAACCGGCAAAATGGACTCCGCCCAACCTGGACGGTGAACTCGAAACTGAATTTGCTGTAGCTTCCGACATTAACATAACAGATCGCCTTGGTGATCTCGTTGATGAGATTTTGCAGGAGCAGCAGGTTGAATCTCAACCCCCAATGCTGGATCAACCAGACCTGTTGGAAGGGATCTCGAGGAAACTGCTTCGCCAGGGACTCGATCCGCTCTATGTGAACAAGATCGTTGAATCAAATCGCAATGCGCTCAGCCCGGTCATTCTGCACGATGATGACAAGCTAACCAAATATGTAAAGCGCCAATTGGAGGCTTCGCTCAAGCCGCAAAAGAATAACATGGCGGTCATCCCATCCCGGATTATGTGCTTGATTGGTGCCACGGGAAGCGGAAAAACCAGTACCTGCGCAAAGCTTGCCGCATTTTATACCCGCACAATGGGTAAAAAAGTGGTCTGGGTGTGTGCTGATACCATCCGCGCCGGTGCGATAACCGAAACCAGGACTTATACGGATGTGTTGGATATTCCCCTGTTCTTTGCATATACACCGCAGGAACTTGGGGAGATCGTAAGCATGCAAAACGACGCTGATCTGATCCTCGTTGATACCGCCGGGGTGAATATGCTGGATGAAGATAAAGTGCTTGAATTGGGCACTTATCTAAGCCAGGTCCCTGGGAGATCAATTTACCTGACCACGCCGGCAACCACCAAGCTGGCTGATTTATCTCAAGCCGTTTCTACGTTCTCTCCGTTCAACCTGAAAGGTTTTATCGTTACCAAAATGGATGAGACATATGCTTATGGCGAAATCTTTAACTTGATGCACGAGACCCATTTGCCATTGATGTATATTACGCATGGAACCCAGGTGGTAGGGAAAATACATCCAGGCGATCCGGTCACTTTGATTGATGCGATCTTTGCAGGAGGGTTCCGCGGATGAGTGACAAAACCGAAACAAAAGCCGGAGAAAAAACAGCACCGAAAGCGCCCAAAGGGACACGATTACCGATTCTGTGGGAGACCATCAATACTTTCGGTCAGATCGTTGTCACCTTGCTGGGGATTTCTGTGGCAGTCATATCGTATATCAATGGCGCAACTTTTTTGATGTGCGCCATCCGGGCAGCGGCGTCTATGTTGGCAGTTGGCTTGATCGTCTGGTTGATATATTGGATGGTAGCCCGCGGTAGCGTGGATATGATGAAGGACCTGTATGTTGAGCGGCAGGCAGAGATCCGCAAACAACAAGGAATTGGCAGAACGATGGATTTTGGCGGTTAGGTAGTAGATGATCTTGATGGCTGGAGAAGTTGATCTCCTCACTCGTTTCGTTTCCACGCGCTCTCCGGAATTGCGCGAAGAGCTGGTATTGCGCTATGTATCGCTGGTCCATTTTGTATTGGGTCGCTTGGGCATCTCGCAGGAACTGGGAAACGATTACGAAGACATGGTCAACCAGGGATTGATTGGCTTGATCGAGGCGGTTGATAAATATGACCCGGCTTACAATACTCAGTTTTCTACTTATGCCACTGTCCGAATTCGCGGCAAGGTACTTGATTACCTTCGCTCACTCGACTGGCTTAGCCGGACTGCCCGACACCGTACACGGGATATTCGGCAGGCAATCACAATACTTACTGAACGGAACCAGAAGACTCCCACAGATGCGGAGTTGGCTGAATATCTTGGCATGGATATTGAAAAAGTCCAGCAGGCACTAGTCGACTCGAGCCGCGTTTTGGTTTCGCTGGATGCTGTGATCGATGTGGATGACGAGAGCGAGACTTCATTATATGATACCCTCGCTGATGATGACCAGGAGGATCCTTTTGAGCAGGTTGCCCGCAAGGATTTGCAAACCCGACTGGTCGAAGCAATGAAAGAGCTGCCGGAACGCGAACAATTGGTTTTATCGCTTTATTACTATGAGGAATTGACTTTGAAGGAAATCGGTGAAGTTCTGGGAGTTTCCGAATCGCGTGCCTGCCAATTGCATGCGCGGGCGGTTCTGAACCTCCAGGCAATTTTAAAGACCGGAGTGACACATGGCTAATACCATCGTACCTGGTTTATTAACAGACACTTTGAGTTTGGTGCAACTGGCACGTGAGACAGCCATGGCGCAGGGTAAGAATGCCCAGGCGCAAAAACTTACTCCTGTAGTCGACGACCTGAAGACTTTGGTTAAAAGCTCGCAGGAAAATTTGGCTCCAGTGCAACCCAGTGGGATCATGGCGCAGTCTGATTTCAAGACATTGCTTCAGGCGGCAAAAAGTGTACCCGGTGCCCAGCGTGTCATGCCATCTCAAAGTATTGTAGAACGCAATCAAATGGTGGTGGCAATGTCGTCTGGAAATATGCAGGATATTGATATAGCCCGCCAGATGGGCATGACGCGTGAAGAAGTAAGGCTCATCCTGAGCGTACAGGGTAAATAGGAGGTAGGAATGATTAAAGGATTATATGCGGCTGCTTCAGCAATGTTGGCGAATATTACCCGTCAGCAGGCACTTGCGCATGATGTTGCCAACCTGGATACGCCCGGATTTAAACAGGTGCTGACCGCTATGGATGATTTTATTACCACGCAGGTCAATCAGGTAAATCCCAACGACCCGCTGCGCACTGTGAATGTGTTGGGTAGACTTGGCTTGGGCGTGGAAGGTATCACCAACCTTAATGATTTCAGCCAGGGCGGTTTGAAGGAAACCGGTTACGAATTGGACATTGCTCTGGATGGCCCCGGTTTCTTCAGGGTGAAAACTGCTGCCGGTGAACGGTATACACGCGACGGAAGATTCTTGAAGGATGCGGCAGGAAATCTGGTCACTACCGATGGATATAACGTATTGAATACCAGCGGCACCGCCATCAAATTGGGGGATGGCGAAATCAGTATTGCAGAGGATGGCACGATTACTGTGGATGGTACGGCAGCCGGCCAATTGGGGATTGTAAGTTTCCTGACCCCTGAAACTCAATTGGTCAGAGATGGAGAAAATACTTTCAGCTCCACGGGCGCACCCAATGGAACGGAAAAAGGCACAGTTGTACAGGGCTATTTGGAGATGTCTAATGCCGATCCAACTCAGATCATGACTCAATTGGTTGAAGTAACGCGTTCTTACGAGGCTGCACAGCAGATGGTATCCAACCAGGATGAGCTGCTGGGAAAGACAATCTCTTCTTTGGGCAGAATTGGTTGAGAGAGGTAATCAATGTCAACATCACTTTTTCATATTTTGAATATCTCGCGCATGGATATGATGTCCCGCATGACCGCTCTGGACACCGTTTCCAACAACGTGTCCAACATTAATACCATGGGATACCGCGGCAGCCGTTCCAACTTTCAAGAAATGCTCGATAAGGCAAAATTGGAAGGGGTCCATCTTACTTCTACGCAGCTCAACACGGCGCAGGGAGCAGTAGTGCAAACGGGCAATCAATTGGATATAGCCATTCAAGGGGATGGTTTCTTCATGGTTAACCTTGGGGATGGCAAAACCGGCTATACGAGGGATGGCCAGTTTATGATTGATGGTCAGGGCAGGCTGGTAACGGCGGATGGTAATCCGCTGATATGGACGGGTACCATCCCCACCGATGCAGAAGAAATAGCCTTTCAACCGGATGGTACCGTGCAAACACGGTCGGGGGATACCTGGCAGGATGCGGGTACGATCAATCTGGCACGTTTTGCCAATCCCAGCGCCCTGCAGTTGAATGGCAACAATGTTTTGGTTGAAACAGTTGCATCAGGTACGGCTCAAACGGGAGCTCCGGGGACGCAATTGTTTGGAACACTGCTGGGGCAAGCGGTGGAGCGCTCGAATGTGAACATAGCGGACGAGATGACGAATATGATTGTCATTCAGCGCAACTTCCAGATGAGCACCCGGATCTTTCAGGCAACGGATACGATGATTAATGAGGCGATTCATGTCCGCAAGAGTTAAGTTCTTGTGCAGATTGTCGATAATTAAGGTACAGGCTAAACAAGTCCTGCCCGATATCGCATGGAGGTATACCGCTTATGAAAATCGACAATAATCATCTGAATCCACTGAATGCCCAGAAGTCCGAAAGCCTTCAGCAGGTCGAAAAGCAGCAGCGTATGGTGGAGAATACCCAGCAAACGCAGCAACGCGACCGGCTGGAACTCTCGGATAAAGCCAGGCTTTTAGCCAAGGCTCGTTTGGAACTGGATGAAACCCAGGATGTGAACCAGAACAAGGTTGAAGCATTGAAAGAAGCGATCAACCAGGGTACATACCAGATTCCATATGCCGATGTAGCGAAGAAGATCCTGGGGAATATCGATATCAAAGGATAAGGATACCCGGCAATGAAAGAAAACACCCAAATCCGTTCTCTGCTGAATGTATTGGAAGATTATCTGGTACAGGAATTTCGGCTTCTGCAGAGTTTGATCGTGATTACCAACGAAGAACGCAAATTTTTGCCCGGTGGTGATCCGGATGAATTGATGAAACTTGTGGAACGCAAGGAAAACATTCTGGATCAAATGTCTCTTCTCGAAGAGAAGCGGCGCACCGTGATTGAAGAACTGGGACGGGAATTGGGTGTAACCCCGGGTACATCCTCATTGGGAGAAATTCTCCCATGGATTGAAGTTGCAACAGCCGGTCGTTTACGGCGGTTGAGTGATGGAATTGCGATGCTTGTCGGGCAGGCTCGCGATCTGAATTACGGCAACCGGGCCCTGGCAGTGACAGCTATGGATTGGCTGGAAGCTACCAGAGCTTTCATCTTTGGGTTCTACCAAAACCAGGCGACGTATTCGCCTCCTGGTCCTACTCCCAGTACGGAGCAGATACCAGCCTGGGGTGTGGAACACAAAGCCTGATCGTTTTCAAGCAGGTGTCTCATGCCTAATTTATTCGCAGGTGTAAGTTTAGCCTTACAATCAATGCTTAGTCACCAGGCTGCGGTGCAGGTGATTGAGCATAATGTAGCCAATGCAAACACGGAAGGCTACAAACGCCAGGAGGCAGTGCTAAAAGCTGGACCTGCCATCTCGTATTCTGGTGCATCCTACTTGATGGGGGTTGGACAGTTGGGTACGGGTGTTGTGGTGGATAGCATCCGCCGGTTTAGCACGGATTTTTATGACATGCGTTATCGGTCAGAGATCCAATCCGCAGCCCAGTACAATCTCGAGTCTTCCATTTTGTCCCAGATTGAGGATGAATTTTCTGAAACGTCTTCCAGCGGGTTGGTGAGCCAGCTGGATAGTTTCTGGTCGAGCTGGCAGCAGCTTAGCGTTGACCCCAGTAATTCCGCGCTGCGTGCTGAGTTGGTGGATGTTGCCAATACCCTGACGCAGGCCATTCAATCGCGGGCACTGAATATTCGCACCGTGCAGGCGGAACAGAACACCCAAATCACGCAACGAGTGGATAGCATCAATCAACTTGCCGAACAGGTGGCGCGTTTGAATGGGGAGATTATGCGGGTTGTTTCCCTCGGGGAGCAGCCAAACGACCTGATGGATCAGCGCGACACGCTGCTGGATGAGCTTGCCAAGGTGAGCGGCGCTTCCGTTTCCATGCAGACCAATGGCGATGCCATTGTCTCTATCAACGGACATGTGCTGGTGCAGAGTGTTGAATCTTTTGATCTGGAGACGTATGCCGACCCTGCAAATGCCAATCTCTATGCCATTCGCTGGAGCGATGGGCAGGAAGTGAATCCCACCTCGGGCGAGTTGGCCGGTCTGTTTTCTGCCCGTGATGGCGTTTTGGGCGACCAAATGCAAGTGCTGGATGATCTATCCAATGCATTGATCACGCGCATAAATGAACTCCATTTGAGCGGATACGCATCCGGCAAGACCAGCTCCGTTTCAGCCAATAATACGATAACATCCATTCAAGCTGGAGAATTGGCGACTGGACAAACCGAATTATCAACGGGGCAGTATTTTATCGAAACACGTCAAAATGCTGGCACCTGGCAATTCAGGGTTGTGGATGCCACCGGGACGCCAGCCAGTATTCAATTAACTGATCTGAGCGGTTACAGCGATGACTGGCAGGACATTCCCGCCTCGGGTGGATCGTATGATACCGGGCGTGGGTTAACCTTACAATTTGGCACCGATTCTTCCCAGTACACAGAGACCAGTTATACAACGGGTGCAGCTTCGGTGCAATTCTATGAGCAACAGGCATTCTTTACCGGAACGGATGCGCTCTCCATAGCTGTTAATGCAAATATACTTTCCAATTCCAACTTACTGGCAACAGCTACGGCACCGAACCAACCTGGGAATGGTGATTTAGCCAGGGCTCTGGCAAATGTACGAACTGAAACACTGATGAATGGGGGGCTGAGTACAATAAATCAGTTCTATACTTCTCAGGTGGCGACCTTCGGTGTGGAGGTAAATCGCGCTTCAACCAATGCGACCGATAGGCAGGCAATTGCTGATGTAATCGACCAACAGAGGTTATCGATCTCTGGAGTGAACTTGAACGAAGAGGCTGCCAAACTGGTGACAGCGCAAAAAGCTTTTGAAGCCTCAGCCAGGTTGATGACAGTCATCGACGAGATGTTGGATACCATCATTAATGGTATGGGGCTGGTAGGCAGATAGGCAGGAGGTGAGTGATGCGCGTTTCGGATCGTATGATAAGCAACCAGATGATTAAGTATATGAATGATACCCAGGCAAAAAAAGATGCCTTGTCTCTTCAGGTTGCCTCCGGTAAGTTATATGAGAACGCTTCGGATAATCCTGCGGATGTCTCTGCGGCAATGACCATAAAATCTACTTTACAGACCGGAAAAACCTATCTGGAAAATGCCAATCGTATAGATGGCTGGATGGACACATCTGATCAGGCATTTTCACAAATGTCTTCCCTGATGATCAGAGCAACCACGCTAATTCAGAGTGGATTGTCGGATACACTGAGCGCAGATGAACGGGCAACATCGCTTGCCCCGGAAATGAGCGGTATCCTCGATGAGGCTTTGGATATCGCCAATACAACCTACTTGGATCAATATATCTTTTCTGGATACCAGGTAAACACCAAACCTTATGAAATCGACCCAACTAATAGCAGCCAGGTGCTGTATCATGGCGATGATGGGCTAATGCAGCACGATATTGGCACGGGACAGACGGTTACCACTAATGTTAACAGCTCTTCATCCATGCAAGCGATGTTCAATGCCATAATCCGGGCGAGAAATGCATTATTGTCTGATGATCGTACTGAATTGGAAGCGGCATTGACTGATATTAATAACGCCCAGGATACCGTTGGCGATCTTCAGGCTACCAATGGCGCCAGGATGCGCCAAGTCGACAATGCCATTACCTATCTGGAGAAATCAAATCTTACTTTGAAAAGCTTGCTTTCTGAGAAAGAAGATGTTAATATGGCTGAAGCAATTGTGAACCTGACCAATATGGAGACTACCTACGAAGCGGTATTGGAAGTTGGGCAGCGGGCAATTTCTTCATTAAACCTGTTTGACCTGCTTCGCTAATCCCAGAGAGTGATGAATGCTTGTATTAACAAGGCGTGTGGATGAAAGCCTGAACATTGGTGATTCTATCGAAGTTACGATCCTGGCCATTGAAGGGGATAAGGTCAAGATTGGTATCAAGGCACCGCGTGAGATCACCATTCTCAGAAAAGAAATTTATCAGGCAGTGCAGGAACAAAACAAGCTGGAGCAATTCCTTGCAACCAGCCCTGAACCTGATTCCTTTAAAGAACTTCGAGAGTTACTTGCTTCCAGCTCCAGCGATACTGCAGAAGAGCAAGTAGTTAACGATTCAACCGACGCAAATAAGCCTGTTCAGCAATAATCTTTTTATATGGAATACCGCGGATGGTAATCATCATGGCGGCTTCGGCATCCGCCACACGGATGATTCGACCGATGATATTGAATGGTTCATCATCATGCAGCGTCACAACCGCTTGAAAAATATCACCGGGTAATTTATTTTGCTCCGGGTTGTAGAATCTGATCCCAATTTCGCATATATCCATAATAGGAAAAGACTTTCCACGGATGGCGATCTGTGGGCGTTGATCCTCTGGATAAACAATTCTGAAGTAAGCGCGGCGTTCTCGATTGGTGGGGGCTTTTTGATCCATGTATTTATCTCATTTGTTGCGGCTCAAGATGACTTCTCACTCGTTGAATATACGCGAATACTTGTGCGATCACCAGGTATAACTCTGGTGGAATTGCCTGATTGATATTAATTTTAGCCAATGTCTCTGCCAGCAGTGCGTCTTCATGAATGGGGATTTGATTGGCTCGGGCAATATTTACAATCTGTTCTGCAATTTTACCATGACCGGATGCAATTACAAAAGGCGCCTGATCTTTATCGGGGTCGTATCCCAATGCTGTTGCCGATTGTCTGAAGGATTTGTTCTCTGCAGATGGATCTGTCATTTATATCTCCAGATTTACATCAGATTGAAGCAGGTTGGTGATCTTCCGAGTATTGTTGCCAACATGCATTGCGGTGCCTGTTTCGACCTGGGCATATCTGGTTTCATATCCCAGCGTACCCAATTCCTCTTCTAATTCTTCCAATTCTTCTTTTGCCGCACGGCTGATATCGGAATTCGATCCGGTAATTGTGAGCCCCAGTTGATGTGCGACAACCGACAGGTCAACTTCGATACTATGGTTTTGGGTGAGATCAACTTGAACGATGATGCGCGTATAGTGCGGGTTGATCTGATCGGTCCCATCTGGTGATTGTTCCCGGGCGATCCTGATCCTTGCCGGACAAAGTTCTTCTTCGAGATTGTTGCTTCCCTGCACCGGATATTGTACGGGTACTTCCAGGCGAAACCATTCATTTTGTTTGCCCTCCCCGGTGCTTGTGTTAAAAAGATGTACCAGGCGCAGATTGTCATTGAAACGGTCAATCTCACCAGCCAGGGAAGAAAACCCACGTGCAGCCAGTTCGGTTCGCAAGCGGGTGAGCGCCATGAGACCACGTTCAAGATCATTGACATCCGTGGTTAACGCTCTGGCAAGCTCCCCTTCCAGAGATTTCCCCAACAGAGTAATTGCACTTTTTAAACGAGAGATCATCTGCTCGGCGGGCTGATCTCCGGGGATAACTGCCTGCGAGAATACATTCAGCACCTGGGTAACCTGCGCTCGCATGGTGGTGGAGATAGATCCATCTTCACGAAGTTGACCCAACTGTTGTACTATTTTGGCAAAAGTTTGGGTGACTTCTGTCGTTGAATTTGCCAGTAATCGCAATGCTTCAGGACTGACCGGAACCTGGCTGGCTTTAAGTGTGGCTGCCAAATTAGCTTCAGTCTCACCCCAGGGTTGGATTGCTCTCAGCGCATTGCTCAACTCTTGCAGAATTTCAGCGGTAACCGGCAACCCATGTCTGATCGCTGCCTGGGCAAGCATTTGGTTTTCCGTTGTGGCAGGCAGGCCGATTTGAGTTAACAACCCTTTTAATAGAACTGCTTCATGGTTACCGGATGTTGCCTCGGCATTATTCTGTGGAGTCTGCATATCCAGGAGTTGTAATGTAACGACCTGGTTGCTCATGTCCTTGACAACGAACTGGGCGAAACGCCGATCGATCAGGGCAGTTAATTGTTCAGGGTTTGTCATGCGCGCAACCACCTGCACACCCTGAATGGAAAGGACTACCTGCTCATTTCCTACTTGCAAAACTTCACCCGCTACCCTCTGGTTAACGCGCAGAAACAAATTCCCATCATCTGGGTTTTGTAAGGGTGTAACTGGAGGAGGACCGGGTATGGTAAACATATTTTGAAAGTCTGGTGGTTGATCATCCTTGATCAACCACCAGGACCCTTAACTAGTTGTTATCGCTTAAGGTTGACCAATTCCTGCAAAATTTCATCGGATGTGGTGATAATTCTGGAGGATGCCTGGAAGCCGCGTTGTGCCAGGATCATGTTGGTGAATTCCTGTGCCATATCAACGTTGGATGCTTCTAGGTAACCGCTTGCGATTGTTCCACGCCCGCCGCTGCCAGCCAGACCCACCTGGGCATCACCGGAGTTCAATCCCTCTTTGAACATGTTTTGTCCGGCACGCAGGAGACCGGCGGGGTTGGTGAAATGTGCCAGTGCCAATTGTCCGATCAGCTGTTTTAGCCCGTTGGAATACACCAGGTAAATTTCACCGGTATTGGGTGCTCCGTAAATATCGGTTACCGTTCCTGCGGGCAGACCATCCTGGTTGCGAACTGCCACACTATCCGCGGCATCCAGCATGGTGATGTTGGAGAGATCCAACTGTGCGGCTGTCGTCAGATCGATGTCGTCTGCACCAGCACTGCCGTCAACATGGATGGGTGTGGTGAGTGTGTGGGATACATAAGCGCCATCGGTATCCACGGTGAGCGTCCCTGCTCCAGTGGTGCCAGCCGGCGGGGTGAGGAAGTTGAAATCCCAGGTATTATCTGCTGTACGGGTGAACTCGACAGAAATGGTATGCAGCGAACCGAGCGAGTCGTAAACACCGAAAGTGGTATCCACGCTGTCGCCGACTGCTGTCGTTGAATCCAGGTTTCCGCCTACAAAGATGTTTGATGTTGCCTGCGCCAGCGTAGCGTCCAGCGTGATCTGGATGTCACCGATAGGTTGGTTGGAGTCAATGGCAGTTGCTCCCGGCAGCATGCTCCAACCCTGGATGCGCATACCGGATGAGTTGTTTACCAGGTAACCATTGGCATCGATTTCAAGGGAGCCTTCACGGGAATAGCGCAGCTCTTCGCCCTGCGCATAGATAAAGAAGCCGTTGCCTTGAATAGCCAGGTCGGTACTTCGACCGGTGCTTTGCAGCATTCCCTGGGTGAAGCTGGGGGAGATATAACCGATTTTTACACCCAGACCGATCTGGGTTGGGTTAATACCGCCCGTAGTGGTGGATGGCGCAGCGCCCGAGTTCATGATCTGTGCAAATTGATCCTGGAAAACCACACGTGACGATTTAAAACCGGTGGTGTTGGAGTTGGCCAGGTTGTCTGAGATTACATCCAGATAGTTTTGGTTAAGGTTCAATGAACTGATAGCAGTGAACATTGAGCGAATCATTTTATTTTCTCCTAGAGGTATTGGGCACAGGCTTCCTCCAAGAGGGCCAGCCTGTGACTTGATTTAATTTATGCCTCAACATCATTATCGGCAGGTTTGAGGGTTTGAGCAGGATCTGCAAAAACCACACTATCGATCTGGGTGAACACACCCTCACCGCGACTGGGTTCATCTAAAGCGGTGATCACCAGCCTTTCTTTTACATTTACAATGAATGCCAGATCATCCACCAGTACCAGGGATTCTTTGCCGCCGCGTTTTTCCGCTTTTTCAACTGCGTTGGCCAACCGGGAAATTCCCTCATCGTCGAGATTGATATTCCGGACTTGCAGTCGTTTTTGCGCATGGTTCGAAAAGCGCAGGTTTTGTACTTTTTCCAGCGCATCGGAAAAACTGGGTACGTCCGTTCCCTGAACCTGGCTGGCCAGTGATTGGCTTTGCCCCTGTACAGGCGTGACGGGTTGGCTGCCGTTAATTCTGATGGGATCCGTCATGGTCTCATTCGCTTTCCGCAGCTGTTTGTGTTACCTGGGTAACATATTCGAGGGGAATATAGTTGTCATCAACGATCAGATAGACGTCACTTCCCGATACTTCCATGCCGGTGACTTCCCCTTGGGCAAGCAGCGTTCCATCACTGGATGCTACTATTTCTTTGCCGATCAGGCTGGCTGCGTAAGTTGTCTGTGAGTACTGCGACATCTGCTCAAGCGTTTCTGATAGGGACTGTAGTTCATTCAGCATATTCAACTGGGTCACTTGTCCCATCAGATCTTTGTCATCCATGGGGTCCATTGGGTTTTGGTTTTTTAGCTGCGCCATCAGCATCAACATAAAATCACTTTCCCCGATCCCCAGCAGACTGCTGGAGCTGGAAGACGTAGTGGATGTACTGCTGGTGGATGAATCTGACATCACTTGGGAAATAGGTGTGATTGCCATATGTGTTTCTCCTAAATTTTGTAATCAATCAGCGATTCGACAATGCGAATTTGCTCATCCAGGGCGGGTTCCGATGACGCAGATGTCGTTTTGTATTGCGATGTTGTATTTGAATTGCCCTGAAATGTGTTTTGATGTGATTGCTGATCAGATTGTGTACCGACCTGCATATTCGAAATCTGGATGCCGGCATCCGACAGAGTTTGGCGTAACTGTACCATCTGGCTTTCCAGCAGCTTACCTGTGGATGGATTATCTGCCAGCAAGGAAACACCAACTCCCTGTTGAGTGGAAGTGATCTTGAGATCGATATGCCCCAGTTCCTGGGGATATAACTGTACGCGGAGGGTTTGTCTGCCTGACTGCGACAGCTTATCCATCTGTCGGGTGATTTGTCCGATGATGTTGGTTGTCTGAGCTTCCGCCAGGCGGTCCGGCCCAATCGATTGCGGAACGGTGCTTTCCACTTTGGTGGTCTCGGCACCCGTTACCATCTTTCCCGGAGATTCTCCAGGAGATGCCTGCACTTGTGGTGGACTGTCTTCAACTTGTTCGATACTTGCCTCTGACTGCAATCCATTGCCATGAACTTCCACCTTGCTGCTAGTCGAAACCTTGGGTGTTGCGGTTGCAACCGGAGTCTGATCGGCAAGATTTTGCTCGGAGTGCTGGATAGTAGATGGTTTGATTGCACTTTCTTCCGCAGGAGCAGGAGCTGGGGTTTGGAGTTTGCTTTTACTGTGGTCATCATCCACAACGGCGGGAGAGATGTCTTGCGTATTTTCCACGATCTCTTCTGGCTGGTCTGCCTCCTGTGCAGTGGCGGTTTGCGCAACCCCCGGGCTGACTTTCGCCCTTGGCGAAGCGTCTGTATCCGGTGCAACGGCTTTGGTTGCCGCGGTTTGTTCGCTGTGAATAACTGGAGGGGTTGTGTGGTTATCATTCGATACCAAATCAACCGTTGGTTCCTCAACAGTCACACTTTCTGCTACCGGTGCTTCGACCTTAACAACTTGCACCGGGACTGGTGGCGCTGTAAACGCGATGGCAGGCTCGGTGATTTGCTCGGTGGGCATGTCTTTATCGATTTGTTGATGATCTTTTTCGTCTTTTGTTTCGGATGGTTTTTCTCCTTGAATGTCTGGTGGTTGTGATTCAGCACTCACCGCCTTCGCAGTGGGCTTATCGGATGTTTTGGTTGCCGCATTTTCTGCCAGCGTTGTGTTTCCGGCTTCCATTTGCGACTTCAAGACATCTTCAAAACTGCTTCCCTCACGTCCTGGAGTGTAGCCTGTCCGTGAGACTGGCGGAGGCGAGGGCGGCGAGGTGATGATAGGACACTGAATTTGTTCACTCATCTTTACCCCGATGCGATAGTTTTCAAGAGCAGCAATTTCTTGCTAAGCTCCTGACTGACTGCCTGGTATTGAATACCAGTTTCCGACATGTTTAAGAGTTCTGTATCAATATCTACATTGTTTTCGTCTGCTCGCGCTGTACCTCCTGCTTGTGCTTTTACTTGATAAAATGTTTTATTGCTGGATGCAGCCAGATGCCCGCTATTGGTAACAGCCATCTGCACCTGCCCATTCGAACGCAAAGCACGTTGAAGGGCACTCTCAAATTCGACTTCCTGGGCGCGATAACCCGGCGTGTCGATATTGGCAATATTGCGTGAGATAATCTGCTGCCGAAGGGATAATCCATCCAGCGCCATTTTGGCGGCTTGAATTGCATTGTCACTGAATAGTCCGCTCATCTCACGCGCTCCAATCTTGATTCGTGTAGTAATCCATCACTCGTTCCACATAGACCTGTGTCTCACGGTAGGGGGGAATGCCATTATACTTGTCCACAGTGCCGGGACCGGCATTGTAAGCTGCCAGGGCTTTTTCTGTATCTCCGCCATAACGATCCAACAGCGATGAAAGAAACTTAACGCCGCCTTCGATGTTCTGCGCCGGGTCAAGCGAATTCGAAACGCCCAGCCATTTTGCCGTTGCCGGCATCAATTGCATCAAACCTTCTGCTCCGGCTGAAGAAACTGCTTTAGGGTTAAAGTTGGATTCAGCTTTGATGACTGCTTGAACGAGCCTGGGGTTTACGTCATATTTTTCTGCCGCTTGTGCTATCAGATCAGTAAATTTGGCACCCTGTAGAGAGCCGCTGCTATCATCGCTCTGAAGAGAGCGTTGCAGCCCTGATAGCTCCTCAGTCTGCTCATCTCCTGAAAGCGAGTTTTGCAACAATTTCAGGAGCAATTCATACATGATCGATTGAACACGGGAATTGAAGACGTCACCGATCATAACCACACCTCATTTTTCCGCGCACGAAATCCCTGCGAAATATACACATCATCGATGAAGCGCTTCTCTTTTTCTTTTTCTTCCTCAAGGTATCGGTCATATTCCTTGTTTTTAAGGATTTTGAGAGATTCCTCTTCTTTCTTGGCTTCTATCAGGCTGAGTCTTTTTTGCTCAATCTGCTCAGAAAGCTTCTGGATGGCTGCATTTACCATTTCGATGCCGTCTTCGAGTTGATGTATATTGGATCGGAGATGATCGATGGCAAACAGGTCAATTTCACCTGTCATCCGCTCATGAAGAGTTTCGTATAGGTTACTTTGTGCAGATTGCAATGAAATCAACAGTTCTTCTTTTTGATGCCTGTCTTGCATGAGCTGACCCAACTCAATTTCCAGCGCTTCGACTTTGCTGTGGCGAACATCCAAAACGGTTTGTAAACTGAATTTAGGCGGCATAATTTACCTCACGCTTGACTCTGTTCCAGTAACGACAAGGTCGATTCAAAAGGCGTCACATCTTTGGTTTCCTGCTGCAGGAAGGTGGTTAGGGCTGGCAGGACACGCAATGCTTCGTCGATTTCAGGGTCTGATCCGCTGACGTATGCGCCAATGTTGACCAGATCTCTGGCTTTTTCATAAGTAGCAAGATGTTTTCTGGCATTCGCTGCCAGTTGTATGTGCTCCCTGGTGGTTACAGCGGGCATCACACGGCTGACACTGTTGAGAACATCGATGGCAGGGTAATGATTGCGTGCAGCCAGGGTTCGGCTCAGAATGATATGCCCGTCCAGGATACCGCGTGTTGCATCGCAAATGGGCTCGTTGAAGTCGTCACCTTCCACCAATACAGTGAAAAATCCGGTGATTGTACCATTTGCGCTTGCACCGGCCCTTTCGAGCAACCTGGGCAGGAGCGCGAATACCGATGGCGTATATCCCTTACTCGCGGGCGGCTCGCCAATAGCCAGCCCCACCTCGCGCTGTGCCATGGCAAAACGGGTAACCGAGTCCATTAGGAAGGTCACATCCATGCCGTTATCGCGGAAGTGCTCCGCAATGGTCATGGCGACAAAAGCTGCTTTCAGCCGGACCAGGGCAGGTTGATCGGAGGTGGAAACGACGACGACCGAGCGGGCAAGACCATCTTCACCCAAATCCCTTTCAAGAAATTCACGGACTTCACGCCCTCGTTCTCCAACTAGAGCGATCACAGATACATCTGATCTGGAACTGCGGGCTATGGTGCCCATCAGGGTGCTTTTACCCACCCCTGAGCCCGCAAAAATACCCATACGCTGCCCTTTACCGCAGGTCAACATGCCATCGATGACCCGTACGCCGGTGACCAAAGGTTGATTGATCGGTGGACGTGATAGGGGCGGTGGTGGGGCATTGTTGGTGGCAGCGTATTCCACGCTGTCAAGAGTAGGGCCGCTGTCGATTGGCTGCCCCAACCCATCCAGCACTCTGCCCAATAAGGGCATGCCGACCGGAGAGCGGAACGCTCTGCTGACTGGATATACTTCAGAACCTGGCTGAATTCCTTGCATGTCGCCCAGGGGCATCAGCAGCACCCGTTCTTCGTGAAAGCCCACTACTTCAGCCATGATGGGTTCCGCGTCGGTGGGGTTGATTTCGCAAACTTCGCCAATTTGACAATCCAATCCAATCGCCTGAATCGTTAATCCCAAAACCTGAATTACCCGACCGGATGTTCGGGTGGGATTCAGTTGGGTTAGCGCCTGAGAATAACGACTCAGGTCAGGCAATTTGATGGTGTCACTCATTCTTCTGGAGCCTCGGGTTTATTTTTGCTTTCAGGGGTCAAGGTATCCATAATGGCTTTGAGCTGGGTTTCAATGCGTCCGTCTGCCGAGCCCCATTGACCGTTTACGTAACATCCGCCACGCGATATCGAATTACTGGGGATCACCTCAATCTGATGGTTGGTGATTGATTCCTGATATTCGCGCCAATAGGGACCGAGTAGTGTGGCATCTTCCGGGTTGACATAAATTCGTAAATTACCCAACGAGCGGGCGTTGTCCAGCACGGTTGTGAATGTCTGTTGCAGGGTGGCTGCATCCAGGGTGAATCCTTCCCCAAACAGTTTCTGGGCAATGTTCTTGATCAAACCCAGCACCATGCTCTCGCTTTGTGTAAATACTTCTTCGCGCCAGGCATATAATTCCTGCACCAGGGATTTGGCGGTAGCGAATTGCGCCTGTAGTTCATTCATGGATGTGTTCCAGCCATCCTGATATGCCTGCTCCTGGACGGATTTGGCATTATCTTCAGCTGTTCTGATGATTTCCTCTGCCTGACGTCGGGCATCCAAAATTATTTGGGTGGCGGCGTCGGCGGCATTAGCCGGTGTGTTGTAACGAACAGCAGGCTGCCATTTTGGATTGCTGTGATCGACTCTGGCGGCGCCAAAATCGCCAGGCATCCAGGCGGCAGGCTTGACATCAACATCTGCTTTTAATAAATTTCCTGAAGATTTTTCAGCAATGACCCCATCCTGAACTGAACCGAACAATGGCCGCGGATCGTTGCTTTCTTTACCGGTGGCAGAATCCAGAATATTCTTTACCAGATCGGTTGGCAGCCAGCTTTGTACGGTCCCGTTGGGGTTCAAACTACGCGATGACTTCATATTCTTCACCTCCTCCACCGGCTATGACGATTTCACCTGCTTCTTCCAGAGAGCGGACAGCATCGACGATGCGTCTTTGTGAACCATAAACATTTTTGGCGAGTTGCGGCCCAAGGATTTCGATTTCTTCTTTCAGGTTTTCGCGGGCACGCTCTGATAAACTGCGGAAGACCAGATCTTTTAATTTTTCTGAGGCTGCCTTTAACGCCATGGCAAGATCAGATTTGGAGATATCGCGCAATACTCGCTGCATCGTCTTGTCATCCAGCTTCGCCAGATCATCGAAGGTAAACATATTGGAATGGATTTCTTCCACCAACTTGGGGTTCGTTGTATCCAATGCCTCGAGAATGGATTTTTGAACGCCGCGGTCTACCTGGTTCATCATCTTCACCAGGAAGGAGACGCCACCGGTAGCCCGAAAATCAGCTTCGTTCAATACACCGGAAAGCTTGCTTTTCAGGTTTCGTTCCACCACTTGAACCACCTGTGGTGAGACCCGATCCATATTTGCCAGGCGCAGAACCACCTCGATTTGCAGATCTTTTGGAAAGCTGCAAAGAATATCAGCTGCAACTTTGGCTTCCAGATATGACAATACCAGAGCAATGGTCTGGGGAAGCTCATCCTGAAGCAGGGTTGCCACCTGGGCCGGGTCGGCGTTGCGCAACATCTCGAATGAGGAAAGTTGCTCGCGTGCAGAAATCCGTTCCAGAATTTCTGCGCCGCGCCGTGGACCTACAGCCCGGGCCAACAATTGGCGGCTGTATTCAACCCCTCCGCCCATCAACCCCACGCCCTCCTGGGAGAGCTCGTATGCTTCGAGCATTACTTCTCTGCGTGTTTCAGGGGAGATATTGCCGCCATGCGACAGGGAAAGCAACACGCGTTCGATTTCCCCTTCCCCCAGATATTGCAAAACTTTGGAAGAAAGGTCGACACCCAGGCTGAGCAGCAAGGCGGTGGTTTTTTCAAGACCGGAAGGAGCTAGCAATGAGTCGTTCATATGTGTTTCTCATCTTCTGTGAGCCACATCTGGATGATTTCGGCTACACTGGCGGGGTTTTCTTCTGTCAGTCGGGTAAGTACTTTTTGTAATTGTTCATCCTCGGGATGGGCTTTGTGTGGCTTGATTAATGATTCCAGGCGGGGTGTAGGGGCGGCGTTTTCCTGGGTATTTGCTCCCAAACTGGGTAATCCCACTCCGTCTTGGGAGGAGAATAACGGTGCATTCATGGATGCCGGGGCGGACAGGGCAGCTTCTGAGAGTGGCTTCATTACCGGTACCCAGGCATCTGCAGATGCCAGTTTGAGGTTCTTGAGCAGGCGTTGAACATAGAAGAGGAGGACAAAGAGTAATATCACTGCCCCGGCAATTTCGCCAATGCGCCAGTACAGGTCAGTCTGTGATGCCTTTTCCAGATCTTGGGTTTGTGTTTCGAGGTAAGTCTTGTCAAAAACGGTGTTCTCAACCACCAGTTTGTCGCCACGAGTTTCGTCGATGCCTACCGCAGCCGCAACTGCACTTTGCAAGGTTGCCAGTTGGGTCTGGTCGGTGACATCATCCACCAACACCGATAATGTGATCCGCTTAATGGAGCCCGGGCTGATGATCTCATGTGCTTGCTGGGAGGACAGCTCGTAGTTGACCACCTCATCCGACCGGGTGTAGTTGGATGAACTGGCATTGGTCGCTGTTGTATCCGTTCCTTCCGGCAGGTTGGTTTCTGCACCGGGAATTCCACCCGTTGCACCACCTGCTGTAGTGTAATTTTCCGTTGTTTTCTGGGTGCTGCGGATTGTTGTTGTGGATGGTTCGTAAGTTTGTGAAGTGGTTTCTTTTTGTGTCCAGTCCAGCGATACGTCTGCCTGCACCACTGCGCGATTGGGTCCCAGCACCTGCAGCAATAGTTGTTCCGCTTTCTGCTGGATCGCCAGTGCCGCAGCAGCTTCTGCTGCGCGCCTGGTATCGGTTTGTCCGGCAACACCTGCTTCGCCACTTCCACCTGTTCCACTTGCCAGCATTCTACCGGATGAATCAACAACCACCACGTTTTCTGGTTTTAGCCCTTCCACAGAAGAAGCGACCAGATGGGTGATGGATTGCACTTGTGCCTGGTCCAACGACCGGCTGCCATTTAATTGCAGCATGATGGAAGCGGTGGTTGGAGCTTGATCACTGGAGAGGAGGGTTTTCTCGGGTGTGACAATATGCACGCGGACGGCTTCAACCGGAGCCAGACTGCCAATCGTTCGTTCCAATTCACCTTCCAGAGCACGCTGGTAATTCACCTTCTGCGTAAATTCCGTCATCCCTAGTGTGGAACCGGAGAAAAGTTCAAAGCCTACCGTGCCGTTTTGAGGCAGCCCTTCGCGCGCCATTTGAAGTCGCACCTCATATACCTGGTCCTGCGGTACCAGGATGGTACCAGTGCCTTGAAGGCGGTATTCGATGCCGGACTCGTTCAGCTTATCAATCACTTCTCCTGCGTCTTCCTCGCTCATGCCGCTGAAGGCGACTTCATAACTGGGCTGTGTTGCCCACGTGATGAGCAAGGGAACAACAATTACCGCAGCCAAAATAAGTGCGATAAGGGTTATCTTTTGGGAGGTGGATTGTCTGCTCCAGAATGTAGATACTTGTTGCTGCAAAGGTACTGACATAAGTTTTTACTCTTGTGAATTAATAAAATGGGTTCTTATACACTCATCCGCATGATTTCACGATAGGCATCCACCAGCTTGTCGCGGATTGCCATGGCGACACGAAAGTTGACATCATTCTCTTCGGAGGCAATTGTGACGGTGTGTAGATCTACATCACCGCCGGATGCCAGGGTTTGAATCAGCGAATCGGTATTTTGCTGGGATTCGTTGAGGGACTCAAGTACTGCGCCAAAGGAATTCCCAACTTGATCCAGTGCGGAGGTACTATTGGTTTTACCGGTGGAACCAAGCGGGTTGATCGAATTTATGTTCAAAGGAGTGATTGGGGTAATTGCCATAAGACTATCCTTCTATTTATTTACCAATATCTAGTGCTTTCAAAGCCATTCGCTTTGCGGCGTCGACGACTGCCAGGTTGGCTTCATAGGAGCGGGTGGCGGAAAGCATATTGGTCATTTCCACCACAATATCCACGTTTGGATATGTCACGTAACCGTCTTCGTCTGCGTCAGGATGAGTTGGATCGTAAACGCGAGAACCTTCTTCTTGATCGGTAACGATTTGCGCAACTTCTACTCCGCCGGTTTGGTTGATGCGGCTTGCCATGGGGGAATTGGCAAACCGGCTGGCAAGAAAAGGCGGTAGATTGTTGCTGGGCGTTTGTGGAACGAAAACAACATCCTGGCGTTTATAAGGGCCACCTTCGGCGGTCCGGGTGGTTTGTGCATTTGCAATATTGTTCGAAATCATATCCAGGCGTAACCGTTGAGCTGTTAAGCCGCTGCCACTGATTCGAATGCTGTTCCAGAAACTCATACCTGTCTCCTCGATAAATAATTCTGGATGCATGTATGCTAACAGAACCATCCGCGTGAGACAGTAAAGCATTGATGAAGAAGATATAAAAAATGTATAAAGGAACGAAATTAAACCCTTAGAGGGGCAGTGATTTGCCCCGGGTCAGTGAGTAGGTTGAGTGAAAATAACTCTCAGGCTGCTGAAATTCTCTGATTTTGCAGCGCTGGAGCAGCCAGGTGTTGCAAGCTTTTTTCACCCTGCACCCAGGCGTCTCGTAATTCAGTCAAGGTGTGGATCGCACTGGTGTAATCGCCTTGGCGGATACAATCCAGGCACCACTGGTAAAGTCGAAAGAGGCCAACTGATACATCAGGATAATCGAAATTCAATGCATCGCGTAAAACCGTGATCGCTTTCGTCGCTTGGGAAAAATCCTTCTGTTCGCAGGAATTGATGGCGAGGTTGTATGCCATGATAACCAGTCGAATGGGGCTGGCGCCCATCACGTCCTGTGTGCGATATTCGTTGCGGTGGTAAGAAGTTTGATACACGGCTTTACTCCTGACAATCACTGTTTGGTCGTTCGATATTATTGTTATCGGGTTGCCCTTTTTATACTTGAGCATCTTCGCGTAAAATCTGGATAAAAGTATGGACCTTGTTTTACGCAAAGAGCGAGAGCAAATCTCCCTGATTGAACTGATTCAGTTCCTCGGGTGGAATTGCACGTATGATCTTCTGGTTTTCCCGATCGACAACCAAAACAGTTATATCGTTGGTTTCACCATTGACGATGAACCGAAGCTGCACATCCGAGGTCTTTACCGGTGTGGATTTTGTTTCAGAGGTCTTTGCCTCAGAAACTTTCGATTCTTCCACCTGTTGTGACTCGGCGGGCTTTGCAGATTGAACCTGTTTTGTCTGCGCAGCCTGTTGTGCCTGGGTCTGGACTGAAGTTGCCCGTTCCAGATCTATTTTGTTGATGGATGTTACATTTTCTCCGTACATTTTGCCCTCCGGCATCCATGCCAGGGATCAGAAAGGTATGCTGCGATGCCGCTGAGATGCTTCCCGGCTGATCCGGGACTTAACTATAAATACCTGATAGATAACTCATGCCTGCGGCGATAGCCTGTTGCTGGTACTCCAGTGATTCGAGCGTGGTCTGTGCTGCGGCGAATTGATCGTAGAGTTGCGCTTCTTTCTTTTCCAGGCGCTCGTTCATGGAAGTTATCTGATCATTGATATTATCGGCTTCTCTCTCGACAGCTTTAATGGCTGTATCCACATAACTGCTTGTTCCGGTATAGCGGTTGATCTTGTTCATCACTCCGGTCATGACGGCATCCAGCAGGAGCTTTGTATTGTTGTAATCAGTCGAGAGTGCATTGTCGAGTTTTGTTGAATCACTGATGGTCAGTTGACCGCTTTCGTCCATGGTAATTCCGATCTGGCGCAGTGAACTCAGAGTGCCTGAATTGGTATAGGTGGTTGTCAGCATCCGCCCAAGATCCGTCTTGAGACTGCTCAGCATCGAATCACCTGCCAATGTGGCGCGGGTATAAGTACCATCAGTATTCTTCGTAACAGCCATTTTCTGCGTGATATATGATTGCAGGCTGTTGAACTTGGAGATAAAGTCTTGAATGGAAGTTTTCTGTGCTGTGGTATCTCCGGTAATGGTGATGGTGGCAACTTTACGGTCACCTTCGGCGTCGCTGGTTAAGTTCAGGGTTACGCCGCTAATCACATCGGTCAAACCGGTATTGGAACTGCGGGTGATGCTCATTCCATTGACCTTGAAACTGGCGTCAGAGGGGGTGGATTGAACGTTGGTGTAAACCCCTCCGTTCAATATTCCCAGATCTTCCAGTACGGAACCGCTGGAAATGATTTCCTTGCCGCTGCCACTGTTTTTGGCGGTCAGGATGAGTTGTTTATCGATAATGCTTGCCGTCACTTCATTTCCGGTTGCGTATTTGGCATTGTTGATCTTTGAAGCGATTTCAACCAGGCTGTCGCTTTCTGCAATATCGATGGCTGCTCCCTGCGCATTGTAACTGACGCTGGCAGCGCCGTTGTCCTTCATGTTCGCCGCGAAATTGCCGGTAAAATTCAGGACCAAGCCACGCCCGGTGTCGAATTCTCCAGCGGTTGGTAATTTCTGCCAGTTGGCGGTTACGCTGGAAGTGGTTCCGTTGCGGATGGACATGGCTTTGCCATCTTCATTCACAAGTCGGAACTGCTGCACGCCATTTAATTCCCGGGTTTCAACGTAGTAATTATCGGTGCCAAGTTCTTGCTGTCCGCTGAGGATGGAAGAACCGACGGTGATGGCATCCACGACCGTATTGGTGGAAGATGCTGTAATCTCGCGAGCATCATACCCCCCCATTACGATTGAACCAGAATAGCCAAGTGCCTGATCGGTATAGGTCTGGCGGCTGGACATCACACTGTGAGACTTTGCCAGTGTCACCTCGCTGATTGTGTAGGTTCCGGGCACCGAAGTTGAGCCGGCTGCGGCAGTGGCGATGGTTGAACCGGTCGTGTTGGAGGATACGCTGACCTTTCTGCCAGGGTTTAAACTGAAGAAGGCATCGCTTGGCTTCAGGGTACGAATGGCGGTTTGCAGAGCATCGAGCTTGTCTTTCAGATCGGTATAGACGGCCTTCTTTACACTTAGATCATCACGCTTGGAGTTTAAAGACACTAATGGCTGGCTTTCCAGCGTCATCAGATTGCTGATGAGGTTTGTAAAGGTGGAATCTAGTTGACCGATTGTGTTTGCCATGGGTACCTCTGGTTCTTTTCTTTAGGTGGAGCGGGGGCGCTGTTGCCAGCGCGCCCCGCTTTATACCATCGGCGGATTTGAGAGCTTATTGCCCTCATGCCTGCTTTTACTTTTATTGGAAGAGTGAGAGCAGGAACTGAGGAGCTGCATTTGCCTGAGACAGCATCGCGGTCGCGGTCTGTTGCAGGATCAAGTACTTGGAAGCGTTCACCTGTTCTTCGGCCATGTCGGCGTTCATAATTCGGTTGTAAGCGCCTTCCACGTTGATCT
>DAIOEK010000002.1:0-167958 GCA_036746315.1 Anaerolineaceae bacterium
CTTTTTACCAAAACCGCTGATGCTCCCATCTGCTGAATGACATCTACGCTTGACGTAGGCATTTACAACATGTATAAAGAATACATACTCTTGATTTACAGGTGATCTCATGAAAATCGAAGAAAATGCATTCAGACAGACCATGCGGCTTTGGGCTACCGGCGTAACGGTGGTGACATCCGCTTTTCAGGGAAAAACGCATGGTATGACGGTCAGCTCCTTCACTTCAGTTTCTGCAACTCCACCGGTGGTGTGTGTTTCCCTCAACAATCAGGCGCGAACGCATCAGTTGATCGAACAATCCGGTGTTTTCGGTGTCACCATTCTGGAAGAATCGCAGGGGACGGTGTCGGATTGCTTCGCCGGTCGCGTCTCTGAGGATGGTGATCGTTTCAGCGGCATTCCGGTATTCACTATGGAGACCGGATCGCCTCTCATCCAGGGCGGAATTGCCTTTTTTGATTGCAAAGTGGTCCAAAAGATCAAGTTCGGACAAAACACCGTCTTCTTTGGTGAAGTTCAGGCACTTCGATATCAACAGTCCGGCAACCCGCTGCTCTATACCAATCGAGCTTATCAAACCTTGCAAAAATAATGCCAGAAAACCTGCTCTCTTCCACTGAACGAAAGATGCTCCTTGGGCTGGCGCGGGATGCCATTACCCGGGCCGCGAACCATCAGGCATTGGATATGCCGGCTCATACCGGCGTTTCGCCTGTCCTGCTTCAGGATGGCGCTGCTTTTGTTACCCTCACCATTGACGGCGACTTGCGTGGCTGCATTGGCGCGCTGGAGGCGTATCAGCCCCTGATCGATGATGTGTGGGAACATGCCATTGCCGCCGCAATGGAAGATTATCGCTTTCGTCCTGTACAGCCTTTCGAACTGTCTCGAATTCATATTGAAATATCCCGTCTGACCACACCGGTAAAGCTGGACTACAAGGGACCGGAAGATTTGATTTCAAAACTTCAGCCTAACCTGGATGGAGTCATTCTGCGGGAAGGTCGCCATCGGGCAACATTCCTGCCCCAGGTGTGGGAGAAGCTGCCCGCCCCCGAGGAGTTTTTGTCTCATCTCTGTCTCAAAATGGGCGCGCCGGTGGATTTTTGGCGAAAAAAGCAGCTCGAAGTAAGCACCTATCGGGTGGAAGAATTCCATGAATAAAACAATCGCCTGCCATTATGGCAGGCGATTGTTATGTTGAACGCGGTAATTGCCTATTTGCCGGAGGCGATCATATACGCCTGTCCGTAGAAATGAGCGGAAATTGCCGAACCATATACCAGTGTCAATAAGACACCGACGGCACAGGCGATCGATCCGAGCGGTGCAATCAGGGAGGCGATCAATGCCCCGATGAGGGCAATGAAGATCGGACCCGGGGCTTTCTTGATCAGCCCAAAAATCTCTCCGAATTTCAGCGCCGCAGAGATCTTGCCCGCTTCAGCATATTTGCCGTAAGCCATGGGCAGCGCAAAATACAGGGCGATACCCAGAACAAGATACAGCAGACCGAAGCATACCGACAGCAGGATGGTGACAATGCCGACTACATCACCGCTGTCTCCATTGGTGACACTGGTCAGAATTGCCAGGAAAATGGATTGAATAATCGCAAGTACGATGATCGGCAGTGCATAAACAACACTGACCACCGCAGCCCCGAACCCGCGCGAGAGTTGTCCGCCGAAGTCCAGATTGGGCAGGGTCACCGCTTCGTGGCTGATCATTTTCTTGATGATATCGATCACCCACCCCACCAGGACAATTTGTCCCAGCACCGGGATCAGGGTGATGAGGCCCATAATGACCACTTTTTTGAGCCAGTCGGGGTCCTCAAATACGTAAGTGAATGGTTTTCCGAATTGCATTTTTCCTCCTGATTTCGCATGATTAATTATTGCTTTAGCATAGCATACTTGCAAAACGTAGCGGATGCAAGTAAAAACGCATGCATCCGCTTTATACAAAACTCAAATTAATCCATAAAAAAGACTTTTATCCCGGTTTGTATCTGCGGATACGACGTATTTACAGATAAGCTGTTTTTTGCACGTTCAGTACAAAAATGGTTGCCCGTTTTTGGTTGGGATCGTTGGAAAGGGAACAGGTATCTCGCAGGATCTGTAAAGCCTGCTCAACCTGATGATCCTCCACACCGATCAGCAAAGTGGATGAGCCCTTGCGCAAAAAACCTCCGGTGGATGCGACCAGCGTAACCCGAAAGCTCATCGAGGTTAATGCGCGGGAAACCGGTTCTGTGTCTTGGTCTTGAATTATCGCAATTATCAGTTTCATCGTTATATCACCTCAAAATGTTCCACTTCCAGTGCAAAAATTGCCGCCCCGCCGATGGTAATGGGTGTGGGGGCGGGCAGGGGCAGTGGTGCGCTTTCCAATGGTATGGATATATATTCAACCCGCTGGCGGCAGTTCTTTTGCAGTTCAGCCATCACTTTGTTTTCGATACTGCCGGATAAGCCGATCAAGAGCGTGGCATTTCTTCTGCCCAGAAAACCGCCCACGCTGGGCAGCCGGGTAACGGTGACACCCAATTCGCTGAGTGCGGCGGCGGCGTTATCGCTGTCTTGCGCCTGAACAACGGCGATCCATAAACTGGAGTTCTCGTTCTCTGTCATGTCTTTTCACCGTCTCCTTTCCATGAGATCATTCTTTTTTCCGGACCCGCGACCCTGATCGTTTGACCATCCCTGAATACGATCTCTGCTTCCCGGGTTCCACGCAGGATTCTGGTACCCCGAAAATGGATATCCACATCCCATGGATATGGATTAACACCTGAGATGGTGATCCGATCAGGCGAGTTAATCTCCAATCCAAGACTTCGCAGGAACAATCCGGTCGGCGGCATGCTCGAAAATGGATTTCTAGCTCCGGCAGCCAGCCCGGTCTTTGCATCCAGTGTCCCGGCAAAGCCGCTGGTGGACTGGATTACATTAATTATAGCTTCCATCAGTTTATTTACAAGTTGAGCTGCCTCGCTGTAGTAGCCGTAATTGATCAAGCCATCTATGAGCATGGACATGAACATGGGATGCATGGGGAATTTGGGCTCCCTGCTGCGAGCTGGTTTATCGGGTTTGAGAACCAGCGGCACCCCGTATGGAAAGGGATTCGCCCAGTTGGGTAACAGGGTTTTCCTGACTAGGTCACCCGCCTGCTTTTCGTCCAACATTCCCGCCCACAACGGGATGAACTGGGTGATGTCGCTTTGTGTCAGTTTCAGTTGTTCCAGCGTCCACTGAATGTCGGCAGGTAGATTCCAGATGGTGATCTGTTCCAGCGCGGAAAATGCGTCCATGCAGGCGATGATGATTCCCTCTGCTTTCCAGTTTGCCGCGCTGCTGCTCACTTTCTGCAGATATTGCACCCCTTTTGCGTTCTTGCCGACGATCTGAATTTCCAGCGGAGCGGGCACGGCGGGCGCCTGTTTGATCTTCAGGCATACGCGCGTTGGTGCAGCAAAGGAGTTTTCGAGGTGATAAGTGCCGCTGCCTTCCCCGCTGAACAGCACGCTCCCGTCGGGGGTTGTGTGCGAATCACGGTCGCGGTAGCAAAACTGCTTCTTTCTTTTATCCCAGAAGATCTGCGCCTGGCTGTGGATGCGTTCAGCCAGGGAGGTGTACTGCTGCCTGTCTTCCGCCCGTCCGATCAGCTCAGCCAGAGTTGCCATCGACTTGCACTCGTGGAACAGGTATCCCGCAAGGTCAGGCGCTTCGATGATCTCGGGCGGGTATCCTTTCCCGCTTGTCTGCCAGCGGTCGAAAAGCGGATTCTCTTCCCATCCGGTTTGCACCGCGTGGTCCCATTCCGGCAGCAGGTCGGCGTCCCGGTCATGATCCAGGTCGATCCAGCGGTCTATGAAATGCCGCAGCAGGTTATAGCTCTCTGCAATAATGGAAGGCTGTGGATGACATTTCTGAATTTCCGCCAGGGTGGCTGCCATGATGGGCGTAGCCAGAAGATGAGCCTGGTAGCCGCCCAATCCGTAACGAACGTCGATATTGCCGAATCCCTGTTGTTTTTGAATAAAGTTGGAGAAAATGCCCAGTGCCAGGTCGGGTCTCTCCGGCAGATAGTAGTTGCGAATTCCATGGTAGACCTCGAGCGCGGTGATCCCCTGCTGTTCGGGGTCGAAGTCGCTTCCATCTCCGCGCATGGAGTACCCGTCATCCGGCTGTCTGGCATCGATCGGATGCGCGAATGGCATGACATCCGTAGGAGAATGTACCAGCCGCTGGCTGTGCACCCGGGTCAGGTGGAACAATTCGTTCCAATTGTCATTCCCGGTGTGGATGTGTAATCCGTGGTTGTCGAACTCCCTGATTTGCCGCATAAAGGTCGGCGCCTGGACGGCTTCAACCGTTTGCCGGGCTTCTTCGATGGATTGCCTTTTACTCGCTCCGGCGCTGACAGCCCACCGTACATTCACGGGCTGGTTGGTGGCGACGATATTCTCGATGATCAAGCCTGGTTGGGGTCGGTTGATGACTTTGGGCATTCCAGCCACAATGCACACCGGATACAGTTCTTCCGTTTTCCCCACCAGAATGTTTTTTCCGTCCTGTTCCTGAACGGACATTTGCTGTCCGGGTTGAATGGGTACCAGCCGCATCAGTACGCCCACCCGCAATCGCTTTTCCCGGCTGCTCAAAGTCTGGAGGGAAATATGCCCCGTCAGCGTGTGCGAATTTGGAACTGCGAGCGTAAGCGCAACGTCTATGTCTGGAAAGAGTTTAACTTGATAGCGGACTAGGTTGGGCAGTTGATGCGTAAGGATAAATGCAGGCGGTGTATCCCGAAACGGCAAGTTATTTGCATCCAGAATTACCGGTATAATTTCAACACTCCTGGCGCGCAGTCCGTAGGTTGTCTTGCAGCACAGGCCCAGGGGATGATGATCGGCTGGCAATATTTCCCAGGTTTGATCATTGGCGTAATCGGTGGAGCCATATTGGCAACTGGCGGAAATGACCGGTTGAAATGATAATTGAAAACCAGGCTGCTGGGTTGGCATACATTTATTTTAAGGGTGAGCGTGCCACGGGTCAAAGGTTTTATGGCTGTAGAAGGTGAGAAAAATGACGGTGCCAGAATCTGAAGAATTTGAAAAATCAGCGAACCACAACGAAGAAAACGAAAATCCCCGCGAGAAGTTTCGAAAACTGATTTCATCCGAGGAGATGAGCTTTTCCCTCGACGCCGGAGATACCGCCATCGATCCGAATGCCACGCTGGAGATGGATGTTACCCTGCCGGTACAGCCTGCTGCCGAACCTGATGCCGCCGCTGAACCACCGGCATCCCCGCGTTCTTCTTTGGAGGATACGCCGGTCAATGCCGCCAGGCAGGTGCCTTCTTCCCTTTCCTCTGATCTGATTCCTCCGGCTCCGTCCGTGCGGGGGGATACGCCGCGCAATATTCCCAATCCGCCCCCGCCGATCTCGCTGACGCCCACACCGCCGCTCACCAAACCGGCGGTCGATAAGTATGGCATGCCGCTGCCCAAACGGGTGGACCAGATCGATGTGAATGCCACCCGGGTGATCCCCATCAAGCGTAATCTTCCGTCTGCCGGTGATACACCGACTCCGGCCAGCCGTTCCACCGGGAATACGCCCACCTTGCGGTCCGCTACGCCTCCGGCGAACACCATCCCGGTGCGTCCCCTTTCCGATAGTCAGCCCGCCGTAACCGTCCGCTCCGGCGCGCAGAATGGCGGGGCAGGCAGGGGCGCTCCCGGCAAAGGCAAGGGCTCCGGGTTCAACTGGGGCGGATGTCTGGTGAAAGGATTCATCGGCTTGCTGTTTGCGATGCTCCTGGTTTTCGTGGGCATCGGATCTTTCACGGTATTTGAATATTTCCGCATCGCCCAGGGGTTGCCGGATATCAGTGATCTGCGCTCGCATACATCGCAATTCGAGACCACCCGCATCCTCGACCGCAACGGCGATGTCTTGTATGAAATTCTCGACCCCAATGCCGGGCGTCGGACCTTTATCTCGCTGGATAAAATCTCCCCCTACCTGGTGGCGGCGACCATCGCCACCGAGGATAAGGAATATTACCAGCACCCCGGGTTCGATCCCCTGGCGATTGCCCGCGCCATGTGGCAGAACTATACCCACGGCGAGATCACATCCGGTGCATCCACCATCACCCAGCAGCTTGCCCGCACCCTGCTTTTCACGCCTGAAGAGCGTTACGAACAGTCCATCCAGCGCAAAACGCGCGAGATCGTTCTGGCAGCGGAGATCACCCGCAGATATTCCAAGGATGAGATTCTGGAGATGTATCTGAACGAGAATAACTATGGCAACCTTGCCTATGGCGTGGAGGCGGCGGCGCAGACGTACTTCAGCACCTCGGCCGATAAACTGGATCTGGCGCAAGCCGCCTTCCTTGCCGGTCTGCCCCAGGCGCCTGCGGTGTACGACATCTACACCAACCGGGAGACGACCATCGGCAGGTTGAAGCAGGTGCTGTTGTTGATGCTGGAATTGAGTGATAACGAAAACTGCATCGCCGTCAGCAATAATTCGCAACCGGTATGCGTTGCCCAGGCAGATATCCTGGCAGCATTGGATGAGATCAGCGGCTACGAGTTCAAGCCGGTGCACTATGAAATGAAGTATCCGCACTGGGTGAATTACATCCGCTCGCTTCTCGAAGAGCAGTATGACCCGCAAACAATTTATCGCTCCGGCTTTACCGTCTACACCACCCTTGACCCCGATCTGCAGGAGCGGGCTCAACAGGTGGTGCGCGAACAGGTGGAAGCGCTGGTGGATCACAAAGTGCAGGATGGCGCTCTGGTTGCCATTGAGCCAGCCACGGGCGAGATCCTGGCGATGGTTGGTTCTGCCGACTTCTATAATGAAGGCATCTCTGGGCAGGTCAATATGGCGGTCAGTCCGCGCCAGCCCGGCTCTTCCATCAAACCCCTCACCTATGTGGCTGCCTTCGAAAAAGGCTGGACACCTTCCACCCTCATCTGGGACGTGCCCTCCGAATTCCCGCCTTCCGGCGACCCGGATGATACCCGCGACCCCTACAAGCCGGTGAACTATGACGGCAAGTTCCACGGTCCGGTGCTGGTGCGCGACGCATTATCCAATTCCTATAACGTCCCCGCAGTTAAGGCGCTCAATTTCGTCGGCATTTATGATGATCCCGATACACCGGAGAAGGAAGGGCTGATCGAATTTGCCCGCCGGATGGGGATCAGCACACTCAACCGGGATGACTACGGGTTATCCCTGACCCTGGGCGGCGGTGAGGTGACGCTTCTGGAGCTGACCCGCGCGTTCTCGATCTTTGCCAACAGCGGCAACTTTGTACCAACGGTCGCCATCACCAGGATCACCGATTATCAAGGCAACACGGTCTTTGAGCAGCAGCCTGAACCCTCGCACCAGGTGATCCGCGCGGAACATGCCTACCTTATCTCCTCCATCCTTTCGGATAAAAAAGCCCGGGTGCCCATGTTTGGCGCGAACCCGGTCATCAACCTGCCCTTTACCGCCGCCGTGAAAACGGGTACCACCAACGATTTCCGTGACAACTGGACGGTCGGATATACGCCCGACCTGGCGATCGGGGTATGGGTGGGCAACGCGGATTACACGCCCATGGAAAATACCACCGGTTTGACCGGTGCAGCGCCCATCTGGGCGGAGATGATGCAATATGGCATCGAAAAACTCACCGGCAATAACCCTTCCGATTTCAGTGAGCCCGCCGGGATCATCGAACGTGAGATTTGCGCGGTGAGCGGAACCGAGCCTTCCAAGTCGTGCCCCGACGAGAAGGATGAGATCTTCGCTTCGGATCAGCCGCCGCTGTCGAAGGATGAAGACCTCTGGCAGAACATCTCCATCGACACCTGGACCGGCAAGCGCGCTTCGAACGCCTGCTCTGAATTTACCGAGAACATTTCCACCATCAATGTGAGTGATTCGTTCGCCCGAAAATGGATTCGCCAGACGGATGACGGCAAGAGTTGGGCAAAGGCAATGAAGTTCAAAAAGCCTTACACCTTCACGCCGTCGCAATCCTGTAGCGCTGACGATCCGCACCCCACGCTGCGTTTTGTCGGACTTTCAGAGAATAAACGCATCGATGAATCTCCGCTGGAGGTCAATATTCAGGCGTATGGTACGGGCTTCAAGAATGTCAGCCTGTCCTACGGTTTGGGCAGCGATCCCGATGAGTGGAAGACCCTCGTCAGTGAGGATACCGGCGATTTTGAAAAAGCGGATCTGATCTACACCTGGGACCTGGATGAACTTCCGGCAGGACCGGTGACGTTGAAGCTGTACATGGTGAACAAGTCCGATGGATATGCCGAGAAGACCATCCGGCTCAACCTGCAGGTGCCCACTCCGACACCCACCCCAACGGCGACCCCCACCGAGACACCGCTTCCCACCGAGACACCCCTGCCGACTGCGACCCCCACGGCTACCACGGTGATCGTTCCCACCGAAACGCCCACGCCAACCACTCCGCCGGCAACCGCCACCGCCACGGCTACAGCTACGCCATAATCGGTTGTTTCCCTCTCAGAGTAAGACCATCTGCATCGGCTGGTATTCCGGCGGATCGTTGTCCAGCAGCAGGTCGAAGCTTTCACGCGTCAGCATCGGATTATCCACCAGGCGGGTCACGTGCCTGAACTTGAGCAGATGCCATTCTTCCAGCGCTTCTGCCAGCCAGGGGTTGGTTTTGCGCTTGTAAACGATCAGGTTCGAACGGCTGCCGGGAATGACCAACACCCGGTTGGGCACGGAGCCGTCGTCATTTGCCAGCAGCTCGGTGAGCCTTGCGTGTGTAACGATGACGAAGCGGTACAGCGGTGAGGCATCCTGCGGGTCGACCCACTCCAGGATGTGTTCACGGTGATTCACGGTCATCCCCATCCGGCTGCCAAGCTTGTCGAGCATGCCGCGGATGGTTTGCTGATCCAGACTGCGCAGGGCGGGATGTTCATTTACCCGGATAAGCCATTGATTTTGCAGGTTGGTGTCTTCTTCTGCATACGACCCCAGGATATGCTGCAATAGTTCGCGGATCGGCGAGAAGATCGGTTTGATTTCACGGTAAATGCGCTCTTCCAGTTGATCGGCGTGCAGGCTTTCTCCGCCTGCCAGCATCTGCACCACATACGCTTCGATGCGGTCCATCTGGCTGGTCATGCCCGGATGGGTATTCTTCAGCATCCAGGTGCCGCTTTCCTGCGTTTGTTCACCGCCGCCGTAATGCCGGAAAAGGATCGGGTTTGCGAAAGCCGTTTTCACCTGGGATAACAGCGTGGTGGTTGGGGCTTCATCCGGTATGCCCGCCTGCTGGCTGATGCCCAGGATGGCGGCAGTCGACATTTCCAGGTAATCTGCCGGTTCGGCTTTTTCATCCAGGTACTTGATCACCGCCGATTGGGCAAGATCGACCAGCCGGTTTCCCGGCGGTTTGTCGATTTTCCCCTGCCTTGCCCACATGGTCTGGACGATTTCATCTTCGGCGTGCAGGGCAAAACCCGAGCAGGTGAACCCACCGCGCTGAAAGGCGGTGAAACCGCTCCAGATGTAGGATGGCTCGACCTCGGGCATCAGCGCGTGGATGGGAATGTCCGTCCGGCAAGCTTTATCGATTGCCTGGATGGTGCTCACCAGGGCATGGGTGTGCCAGTTCCAATCGTAGCGCCGCCGGTTGATGACCATGCTAATGCGGCTGGCTTCCTCCCTGCCGAACAGCCAGGCAGACCACACCGCGGAAAGCGTCCAAAAGGCGTGCTGCGGTCGGGGCAGAACGGTCAGTACCGCCTGTATATCCGCCGGGATGCTTTCCTCCGCCAGTTCGCGGATTCTGCCCCGGTATAGGCAGATGCCCGCTCCGTCGGGCAGCTCGGGATAGATGGCGATCGGCAGCTGGGTGGATTTTTGCTGCCAGCGGATCGCGCTCTGCTCGAATGATTTCCACAGGTTGTGCTCGTGAAAGCGCACCGGAACCAGGAACTGCCGCGGTCGGGGCAGGCTGTGCCCGATCTGGTGGATGGGCGTTGCGTCGTCCAGCACATCCAGCAATATGCCCGAGATGATCTTCTTTTCGCGTACCGTTAGCTCCAGGGTTTGGATCTTGTTGATGGCGGTGAAGATGAAATATAACGCACGCGGCAAATGGCTGTTCACCACTTCTTCCGCTTCGTCACGGATGGCTTCTTCGCGGGCGGCAATTTTTTCGATTGCCCAGGCCGCCGGGAGGTTGTTCTGGGTGGCGAGCGCCAGCGAGGCGGCATCCACCTCATCCCAGGCGAACTCGCCCCGGGTGCCGCAGTTGGGGCAGTCGATCTGGGTGGCGTAGGGCGTGGCGGCTCCCTTTTCCCACAGATAGGCATCGGCGGGCAGGGTCATGCCGCAGTTGCGGCAGCTGCTTTCATAGAGCTTTTGCAGCACAACTTCCAGCCGCTGGCTGCCTTTCATGGCGCCTGCCACCAGGGCGGAGCAGCGCACTACCTCCTCGCGGGTGGGCGGTTCCGCCTGAAGCTCCAGCAGCAGATTGAGGATCGGGTTGTTCTGGCAGACGAGCACCGAAAAACCCGATCCGGCAAGTTCCAGGTCGAGGCTGGGGGAAAGACCAAACGGGTCGAAGATCCAGCCGCCGTGCGGAAGATCCGCCTTGGCCAGGCGGGTGACCATTCCCTGCGGCAGCATCGGCAGATACCTGTCCAGCGGAATGTGCCGCGGAGGCGCATCTCCCATCCGGTAGGCGGAGAGGGTGCTGGCAAATGCTTGAGAAAACTCACGCGGCGCGCTGCTCATCTTGCCGGTTATCCGCGGAGAGGCGGAACGGTGAAGCTTAAGGTTCCCTCTTGAGGATGACTCCTTCGTATGGTCTCAGGCTGATCTGTGCCTGGCTGCAGGGAGGGGCTGTTTCATGGGTGGAGAGGCTGACGCTGTAATTGCCTTCCGCCGGGAGGGTGGCAGCCGCAGCCCCGGAGGCAAAGTTCAGCACCACCAGGTATTCCTGCTGCTGGTAAGCGCGGCTGTAGGCGATGCTGTTGCGGTCTGGCAGCGGATGATGCTGCCAGGTTCCTCGGGCAAATACCGGCGTTTCCTTGCGGAAGGCGAGCATCTTTTTGTAGAAGTTGAACAGGGAGTTTGGATCGGCGCCCTGGCTTTTGACGTTGCGGGTGAGGTAATCGGGGTGGACCGGCAGCCAGGGTTTGGCGGAGCTGAATCCGGCGTAGGGCGAGGCATCCCATTGCATCGGGCTGCGGCAGCCATCCCGTCCCTTGTAGAAGGGGTAGAACTTCTTGCCGGGCGGGTCGAGGATTTCACTGCGCGAGAGATGAATATCGCGCATGCCGATCTCTTCCCCGTAATACAGGTAGGGGGTGCCGCGCAGGGTGCAGAGCAGCATGATCGCCAGCTTTGCCTGAACATCATCTTCGGCAAAGTGATAGCGGGTGGCGGTGCGCGGGTTGTCGTGGTTGTTGAGCACATAGTTGGGATGTTTAGCTTCGCCGAGCGCCCGCTCCCAGTTCTGGATCGCCTTCAGCAGCTTTGGCGCGCGGAAGGGCTGCTCGAGGAACTCGAAATCAAAGGCGGCGTGCAGGGCGGTTTCACTCATGTAGGCGGCTGCCTGCTCGCTGGTGCGCAAAAAGGATTCACCCACCGCGTACCGCTCGGGGTAGGCATCCAGCAATTTGCGCAGGTCTGCCAGGAAGGGCATCATCTCGGGCTGGGAACTGTCGTTGACGTGATATTGCCGGTCGAAGCCGCGGATGCCGAATTTGGTCGGGTTATCCAGCAGATCGGGATGCTTGTAATAGCCGTTGAAGACATCCAGCCGGAAGCCATCCACACCGCGGTCGAGCCAGAAGCGCAGCACTTCGAGAATGGCGCGGGGCACCGCCGGGTTGCGCCAGTTGAGATCAGGTTGTTCCTTGACGAACATGTGAAAGTAGTATTCCCCGCTGGCGGGGTCGAATTCCCAGCCGTCGCCGCCAAAGACCGACTGCCAGTTGTTGGGTTTCTTGCCGTTGGGTTTGGGTGGGCGCCAGATATACCAATCGCGGTAGGGGTTATCCCTGCCGGAGCGGGATTGCTTGAACCAGGGGTGCTCACTGGAGGTGTGGTTGAAAACGCCATCCATGACGATGCGGATGTTGCGCTGGTGCGCCTCCGCCACCAGGTTGTCGAAATCCTGCAGGGTGCCGAACTTGGGGTCGATATTTTCGTAATCGCTGATATCGTAGCCGAAGTCCTTATCCGGTGAGGGGTTGATGGGGGAAAGCCAGATGGCATCCACGCCCAGGTCCTGCAGGTAGTCCAATTCCGAGGTGATGCCGGGCAGGTCGCCGATGCCGTCACCGTTGTTGTCTTTGAATGAGCGGGGGTAAATTTGATAAATAACGCCGTCGCGCCACCACAGAAAATCTTTCATCATTGTTCTCATCTCCCTGAATGCATCCATTATACATTCAGCCGGGGTATGAAAAAATTGCAAAAATGATTTGTTCCGATTTTCAGACATCCTGGGAACAAAAAGAAACAAATGGCAGGTGAGTGAATTCGCATAGGCATGATTACTCGGGAGCGCAGAGTTTCCTTCGGGCACAATACGTCCTCAGGATGACATTTCTCCCCTGTCATCACCAACATCCCTGGCCTGTCATTCTGAGCCCTGTAAGGGCGAAGAATCTCTACCCGAACCAATAGCACAACAGACTTTCGCAGAGATGCTTCCTCTCCGAGGATGGTTCCCGATCACTGCGTTCAGCATGACAAGCTTGCTCGATTGCTCCCTTCCTGGCCAGCCGGGGCTGGCAGAATGACGCGCTTTGCGGCTTCACCGTCAAGCATGCAGACAAGATACGAGATTGGCTTCGAAGATTTGCGCGAAACCCAATCCGCCACACCGAATCGGCAAGAAAACGCAGCCAAACTGTATGTTACAGCTTCCATTATCTTGCATCTGCACGACATTTCGATTAAAATAACAGTGTTATTGGTAATAGTCTATACCGCATTCATTGAAAAGTGGGCAACCCCCACTTTTCTGCGTAATTTCAAACAATGTAACAAACCCTGGAGAGAGTAACACATGAAGAACGAATTTGTGCTTGCCTTCAATGAAGTGCTGGAGGAGAAGCAGCTTCCCAAGGAAGTGATTCTGAAGGCACTGGAATCAGCGATGGTTTCTGCGTACCGCAGGGCGGTGAACGCTTCCACAGCACAGCATGTCGAAGCAAAAATCGACCCCGATACAGGGCACGTCACCATCTACGCGGAAAAAGAGGTGGTGGAGTCGGTGGACAACGAAACCACCGAGGTGGACCTGGAAACCGCCCGCATGGTGAACCCCGAAGCCAACCTGGAAGACCTGGTGGTGGTTGAATCGACCCCCCGGGATTTCGGACGTGTGGCTGCGCAAACCGCGCGGCAGGTCATCCAGCAGCGCATCCGCGAAGCCGAGCGTTCCGCACAGATGGAATACTTCGACAAGCAGGTGGGCGAGATCACCAACGGCATCGTGCAGGCGGTCAATGCGGCTGCCACCACCATCGGCATGGATCTCAAAGCGGAAGGCACCCTGCCCAAGAAGGAAATGATCCCCGGCGAGCGCTTCCGCGTGCATGAACGCGTGCGGGCGATTTTGCTGGAAGTGAAAGACTCTCCCCGCGGACCGCAGATCATCCTCTCTCGCGCGCATCGCAACTTCCTGCGACGCTTGTTGGAGACCGAGGTTCCTGAAATCTATCACGGGGTGGTGGAGATCCGTTCCATCGCCCGCGAACCCGGTCAGCGCGCCAAAGTGGCGGTTGCCGCCACCCAGCAGGGCATTGACCCGGTGGGCGCCTGCGTTGGTATTCGCGGCGTGCGCATCCAGGCGATTGTACGCGAACTGCATGATGAAAAGATCGACGTCATTGAGTGGAGCTCCGACCCGGCGGTGTACATTGCCAAGGCGATCAGCCCCGCGCGCGTCAATGGCGTGTATTTGAACGACACTTCCGAAACGGGCAAGACCGCCACTGTGGTGGTGCCCGAAGACCAGCTCAGCCTTGCCATCGGCCGCGACGGGCAGAATGCCCGCCTGGCTGCCAAGCTGACCGGCTGGCGGATCGACATCAAGAAGCTCGATGAAGCCGCCGCCGATGCCCTCACCAAGCTGAGCGACGACCCGGCTTACACGGCGATTGCCGAAGCCGAAGCGGATATGATCCCGCAGGTGCAATCCGCACTTGCCAAGAAGCGCGACGGGCGCCCCCTGGGCATCGACGAGACCGACCTGCTCTCCCGCTTTGTAGACCGCGTGGAGCGCAAGACCGCCATCCGCCGCCAGGCAGAGAAGAAGCCCGAAGAAATGCGCCGCCAGCAGATCATTCAACTGCTGCCGCCCAGTTCGTTTGAAACTCCGGTGGATGAGTTGAAGCTGTCCGATCACATCACTAGCATGCTGTTGGATGCCGGCTTTATGACCGCCGGAGACCTGGCAGTGCAAATGCGCATGGATAGCGACGTGGTCTTTGCCCTGCAGGGCATGAGCCCCAAGGGCATGTCTGAAATCGAGACTGTATTGCAGGAACGCAAGCTGATCCCGGTGGAGGCGGTCGCAGCCGAGCCCGAGGCAGAGGCTGAAGTCGAAGCCGAAGCAGCGCCGGAGATGGTATCCGTGGAAGAAGCGGAATCGCCGGTGGCAGTGGAAGCGGAAGAACCGCAGGCAGCTGAACCGGTCGCTGAAGCCGAAGCGGAGACGGAACCCGAAGAGAGCGAAGCGGAGGAGGAATTACCCTCCGATTTGAACGAGATCTTTGCCATGAAGCCCGAAGTGTTGGAAGCAGCCATTCCATCCGATGAGGATGAAGAAACTGCCGGCGGCAAGGGCAAGGGCTCCAAAAAGAAGAAGAAACGCCACGCCGAGGTGGAATATGATCCCGAGCGGGATCTGGTGGTGGTTCACAAGAAGCATAAGCGCGGAGATTCCTGGGGCGATTGGTAAGCCCCGGTGGAATAGGTGACTGATTGTGGCTGGGAAAACAGGCAAGCAACAACGATCCGGTAAACACGTCCCGCAGCGTACCTGTGTGGGATGCCGCCAGGTGCAACCGAAGCGGCGGTTGATTCGGATCGTGAGGACCGAAACAGGTGTGTTCGTTGACCCGAGCGGGAAATTGAATGGACGGGGCGCATACCTGCACGACCATATTACCTGTTGGGAGAAGGCGCTGAAGGGTCCCATATCCAACGCATTGCGGGTGGAGTTAAGGGATGAAGATCGTCAGCGCCTGACCGAATTCGCAGCCACTTTATCGCCGGTAGAAAAGCAAGAAACTGATACACCATCGGAGAATCCGATGAAACCTGCCTGATCTAACTAGATCACCTGAAACCGATCTCGCTCATCGAGATGGTTAAGGATCCGGTTGGGGTCGCTTAACCTGATAAAAGGATTACAGGCAGGTGCGCACAACAAATACATGGAGGTGCCACATGAGCGAGAAAACGAAGACAAAACCGATTGAACTCCCTGTGAGTATTAGTGTGAGAGACCTGGCGGTGAAGCTTTCAGCCAACCCGATCCAGGTCATCAAGGCATTAATGAGCAACGGTGTGATGGCAAACATCAACCAGCTGGTCGATTTCGATACGGCTGCCATTGTTGCATCCGAGCTGGGGTTCGAAGCCACCCTGGAAGCAGCCGAAGAAGTTGTGGAAAAAGAGACCGGCGAGCTTGCCTCATGGAAAGTGGAAATCGAGAAGGAAGACCCATCCAAACTCTCCCCCCGTCCGCCGGTGGTGACCATTCTGGGGCATGTGGATCACGGCAAGACCACCCTTTTGGATGCGATCCGTCACACCGAAGTGGCGGCAGGCGAGGCGGGCGGCATTACCCAGCACATCGGCGCTTACCAGGTGGAACACAACGGACAGACCATCACCTTTTTGGATACACCCGGGCATGCGGCTTTCACCGCCATGCGCGCGCGGGGCGCCAAGGGTGCGGATATCGTGGTGCTGGTGGTGGCAGCCAATGACGGCGTGATGCCCCAGACCCGCGAGGCAATCGCCCACGCTAAGGCGGCGCAGGTGCCCATCATTGTGGCGATGAACAAGATCGACCGCCCCGATGCCAACCCCGATTTTGTAAAACGCCAGTTGGCTGATGCGGGGTTGGTGCCGGAAGAGTGGGATGGCAATACCATGGTCGTCCCGGTATCCGCCAAGCAAAAGATCGGCATCGAAGACCTGCTGGCGGGCATCCTGATCGTGGCAGAGTCGGCGAACATCCGCGCCAACCCGAACGGGAAAAAGATCGGGTCGGTGATCGAAGCCGAAGTGGATCGAGCCAAGGGCGTGATCGCCACCCTGCTGGTGCAAAACGGCGTGCTCGAAATGGGCGATATCATCGTGGCAGGCACGGCATACGGCAAGATCAAAGCCATGTTCGATTTCAAAGGACGCCGGATTCGCAAAGCCGATCCTTCCACACCGGTATCGATCATGGGCTTGAACGATGTCCCGGCTGCCGGAGAGCTTTACGAGGTCGTTCCTTCAGATCGTGAAGCGCGGGCAAAAGTCCAGACGGTGAAGGAAGCCACGCAAAAGGCTGTCCAGGCGCCCAAAGCCACCCTGGAAGATCTGTTCAAACAGTTCGAACAGGGTTCATTGAAAGAACTGAACCTGATCATCAAGGCTGACGTGCAGGGATCGCTGGAACCGATCATCAACTCTTTGAACGATTTGAACAAGGGTGAGATCAAGGTCAACGTGCTGCATGCCACAACCGGCAACATCACCGATAACGACATTTTGCTGGCGTCCGCATCCGACGCAGTGGTGATCGGCTTCAACGTGCAGGCGGAAACGCCCGCCCGCCGACTGGCGGAAGCAGAAGGCATCTCCATTCGCCTGTACAACATCATCTACCGCCTGATCGAGGATGTGGAGAAAGCCCTCAAAGGCATGCTGGCGCCGGAATTCAAAGAAGAAGTGATCGGTCAGGCGAACATCCTGGCGGTGTTCAAAATCTCCAAGCTGGGCAATATTGCCGGCTGCCGGGTAACCTCCGGTGAACTTCGCCGCAATGCCAAAGTGCGCATTCTGCGCAACGGCGAAACGATCCATGAAGGTGAAATGTCTTCGCTGAAGCATGAAAAGGAAGATGTCAGAGAGGTGCGCACCGGATTCGAGTGCGGTGTGGCGCTCAAGAACTTCTCCGATTACCAGGCGGGCGACACCCTGGTGTGTTACGTGATCGAAAAAGTCGGCGCGCCCAAAAGCGCCCTGCTCGATTAAGGAGACACGATGCCCTCGAAAATTCGCCTGGAAAGGATAGCAGATCGGATCCGGCAGGATTTGTCGGAGATGATCGTTCAAAGAGTCAGCGATCCGCGCCTGGCAAATGTCAACATCACAGATGTCAAGGTGGATCGCGAGCTTGCTTTTGCAGATGTATATGTCTCTTCGTTTGAAGGCGTGGATGCCGCCCCGGAAATCCTGGCGGGGTTGAATCACGCTTCGGGCTTTTTACGCAGCCAACTGGCGGCGCAGATTGAATTGCGCACCTTCCCCAGACTGCGCTTCCATTGGGACCCCACACCCGAACATGCCGACAAAATGGAAAGACTTTTCGAACAGATAAAGCAAGAAACAACAGACACGGAGGAAACATCCCGGCATGGAAGCTGATTTTCATCAGAAGCTGCGTGCCCGCTTCGGACAGGCACAAAAAGTATTGGTAGTTTCACATGTACGACCGGATGGCGATGCCATCGGCGCCCTGCTGGCAATGGGATTGGGCTTGCAGGGTGCTGGTAAGCAGGTGGAGATGGTGCTCTCGGATGGCGTGCCGGCAAGTTTCCGTCACCTGGCGGGGGCGGATCAGGTGCTGAAGAAAGCCACCCAACCCGCCGACCTGGTGGTTACGGTGGATTGCTCCGATCTGAAACGGACCGGCAGCGCGCTGGAAGGATACGCCAAACCGCAGATCAACATCGATCATCATGTGACCAACGACGGATTCGGAGAGTTGAACTTCATCGATCCGCACGCAGTGGCGACCTGCGAGATCATCAGCGAGTACTTTGAAGCGTGGGGGTTCTCCTTCACCGTGGATATTGCCAATGCGCTGATGGCTGGCATTGTCGCCGATACCCTCGGCTTTCGCACATCCAACATGCGCCCATCCGCGCTGCGGCATGCGGCGGACCTGATGGAGCGGGGTGCTGATCTGCCCGAGCAGTACAGCCGGGCGCTCTTGCGCAGGTCTTTGCCGGCTGCCCGTTACTGGGGCGCCGGGCTGTCCAGCCTGAAGAGCGAGGGTGGGCTGGTATACGGTACGCTGCGGTTGTCGGATCGTAAGGATTGCGACTACCCGGGGAACGACGATGCCGACTTGATCAATATCCTCTCCGCCATTGATGGCTTTGAGATCGCCATGATCTATGTTGAACAGAATAATGGTACGGTGAAGATTAGCTGGCGCTCGGTGCCGGGTATTGATGTATCGCAGATTGCCGCCCGGTTCGGCGGCGGCGGACATGCCGCCGCTGCGGGGGCGGATATCCCTGGCACGCTGGAAGAAATTCAGGCACAAACATTAGCCACAACCATACAATTTCTGGAAATGAAACATAAAAATGGTTAGAATTAATAAATAGTATCCGGGGAAAAAATCATATGGATCAAAATCAGTTTGATGTAAAAAATGCAATTTCAGGGGTGTTGGTCGTGGATAAACCGATCGGCATGACTTCACACGATGTGGTTCAGGTGATCCGCAACGGCACGAAAATCCGCCGCGCCGGACATACCGGAACCCTCGATCCACGCGCATCGGGCGTTCTGGTGGTTCTGGTCGGACCGGCGGTGCGGTTGAGCGAATACATCTCCGCATCGGATAAACGCTACCAGGCAATCGTGCGTATGGGCGCCACCACTGACACTTACGATGAAGAAGGCAAGATCACAACCTCATCTTCGGTGGAAATTACGGAAGCGCAATTCGAAGAATCATTGAAACAATTCGTCGGCGAGATCGAACAGGTTCCGCCGCCATACTCTGCCATCAAAATTCAGGGCAAAAAAGCCTACGAGATGGCGCGCGCAGGCAAGGAGGTTGACCTCTCTCCGCGCAAGATCAACGTTTACAGCCTCGAGTTGTTGGAGTGGGCGCCGCCGGAGGCGGTGATCGATGTTTACTGCTCTTCGGGCACCTATGTGCGATCGCTTGCCAACGACCTGGGCAAATCGCTGGGCTGCGGCGCCTACCTGGTGGGTCTGCGCCGCACCAAGAGCGGCAGGTTCACCCTGCGTGATGCGGTCTCGCTGCGCAAACTCCGTGAAGCCTTCGAACAGGGCAACTGGTATCAATATCTGATCCCGGCTGCCGAGGCGCTTTCGGAATGGCCGGCAGTGGAACTCGACGCCGACCAGGTGGATGCCATCCGCCACGGGCACCGGGTCCCCGCCGAGGCGGGCGCGACCGGTTGGGCGCGTGGTGTAAGCGAGCAGGGTGAGCTGGTTGCCCTGCTGGAAGCGAATGCCGACAGCTCGGAGTGGCAGCCTAAAAAGGTCTTCTTCTCCTGATCGCAACCGGCCAATCAGCGGACATCATCCATGCAGCCTTACAGTGGGTTACCGACACAGCAAATTACGAATTCCTGGCTGACGATAGGCTCCTTTGATGGAGTGCATATCGGTCACCAGAAATTGATCGCGGATATGGTGCAGGGCGCGCATGAACAGGGCTGCCTGGCGGGCGTGCTGACGTTTGTACCGCATCCTGCCGAGGTGCTGCGTGGTATTCCGGATGGCTTTTACCTTTCCACCCCGGAAGAAAAAAACATGCTGCTGGCCGACCTGGGGGTGGATTTCGTGATCAGCATGCCCTTCACCAGCGAGATCGCCGGTTGGGATGCGCATAGGTTTCTTTTGGCGGTGACGGACGCCGTAAAAGTGAAGCGGCTCATCGTAGGGGAGGGCTTTGCGCTGGGCAAGGGCAGAGCTGGCACCACGCAGGTACTGCGTGAAGCCGGCAGCAGGTTCGGTTATGAATTGCAAACGGTTTTGCCGGTCACCCGGGATGAGGAAGTGTGTTCCTCCAGCCTGATCCGTTCCATCCTTTCGCTGGGAGATGTGGAAAAAGCCAGCCAGTTCCTGGGGCGTCCTTATTCCGTGGTCGGAAAGATCATCCACGGCGATGGCCGCGGGCATCAGATCGGCTTTCCCACGGCCAACGTGCAGCTCTCGCCGCGGCGGCTGCTGCCTGCCAACGGTGTGTATGTGTGCCGGGTGGCACTGACGGGGGAAATGTACGGCGCTGTGACCAACATCGGCGTGCGTCCCACCTTTGTCGACACACCCACGGCGCCGGTCTTCGAGGTGCATCTGCTGGATTATTCAGGCGACCTGTACGGGAAGGATCTAACGGTTTCCTTTGTCCGCCGCCTGCGCGAAGAAAAGAAATTCTTTTCAGTGAACCAGTTGATCGAGCAAATCCACCAGGATATTCTGACGGCACGAAAGGTTCTCGCATGACCGATTTTCCCCGCCAGGTTTATCTGCTCAACCCCGGGGAATTCAGCCCCGAGACGATCGCCGTGGCGTTTGCCAAGACATCCCGTTCCCCCGAATCCTTCATCGATATCGCCCGCGAGCTCTCGGATGAGAAGAGTGGGGAATTCAACGAAAAGTGGGTGGTGGGTTACGGACATTCCTCGGTGGCGGAACATGCGGTGCTGCATATTGCCATCGAAAACGTCTCCCGCCTGGCGGTCGAAGCGATTGAATCCAGCCGGCTGGCGTCTTTTACCGAAAAATCCACCCGCTATCAAAAATGGTCACCCGAGGCGTATTTCACGCCGCAGGAGATCGTGGATGCCGGTCTGGAGCAGGATTACCGGAATGGCTGCCGCCGCCTGTTCGAAGCCTATGAACATTCGCTGCCGCTCTGCCGCGAGGTGATCGCCGCCAGTTGTGGGCGCACCCCCGGCGAAAGTGATGCCGCCTACGAGCGCAGGCTGAAATCGGTGTATGTCGATTCCAGCCGGTTCTTGCTGCCCGCCGCATCCCTGGCAAACGTGGGGATGACGATCAACGCCCGCACGCTCGAGCACCTGATCTCCAAGATGCTCAGCCATCCGCTGGCTGAGGTGCGCCGGATCGGTGAGGAAATGAAGGCGGTTGCCGTGGCTGAGATCCCCACCCTGGTGAAATATGCCGGGCACAACCCGTATTTGCAGGAGGCGCAGAGCCTGGCGCTGCCGGCTGCCCCGCCTGACCTGCACGCGGAGAGGGATTTCTGCCGCCTGGTGGATCATACCGCCGACGGGGAAACGCGCTTTCTGGCTGCCTGTCTGTACCGCTACGGTTCGGCGGATTATGCCGCCTGTCAGCACCGGGTGCAGCGGATGTCGCCCGCAGAGCAGGAAGCGCTGCTGCAAAGCGCATTGGGCAGAATGGGCAGGTTCGATTATCCGCTGCGTGAAGCCGAATACATTACCTACACCTTCGATACGATCATGGATCAGGGCGCGTATTACGAAGTGAAACGCCACCGGATGATGACCCAGTCCCCCCAGGAACTTGTCTGTTCGCTCGGGTTTGCCACGCCCCGGCTGTTCCACCAGGCTGGCTTCGAAGCAGAGTATCGGGCGGTGATGGAAGAGACCCGCACCGTCTGGCAGGGATTGCAGACAAAGGCTCCCGCCGCGGCGGCTTACGTGGTGCCCAACGGGTTTTACCGGCGGGTGCTGCTCAGCATGAATTTGCGTGAAGCCTTCCACTTCACCCAGCTGCGTTCCGCCCCGGGCGCGCATTACTCGGTGCGCCTGCTTGCCCAACGCATGGCAGAGCAGATCCGGCAGGTGCATCCGCTGCTGGGCGCATATCTGCGCCCCAATCCTCAGGAAACCTGGCAGTCGGTTCTGCACGAAAACTTCATCGATTAAGCAATACGATATTTAGGGGGAAAAAACCCGCGTTAATTCTTGTCGGGTGTATTCAGACTGAAGAAAAATTCGGTGCCCTGATTGTAGGCGCTCTCGAACCAGATGCGCCCCTGCTGCAATTCGACCAGCCGCTTGGTGATATAAAGTCCCAGCCCTGTGCCGGGGATATCCCGCACCTGCACATCTTCGGTGCGGTAATAGCGCTGAAAGATTTTCTTCTGGTCCTCTTTTTTGATGCCGATGCCGGTATCGCGTACCGAGAAGATGACCTCGCCGTCTGCATGCGTGGCCGAGATGGTGATCTTTCCGCCGGGCAGCGTGTACTTGGCGGCGTTGCTCAACAGGTTGGTGAAGATCTGCGCCAGCCGGCTGCCATCCGCCTGCACGGCAGGCAAGCCTTCGAGGTCATTGGTCAGCAACAGCAGCCCCTTTTCTTCCAGTTGGGGCAGCAGGTCGTTGATCACTTCCCGCAGTACCAGGTCGGCATTGATCAGCGCCAGGTGGACCTTTACCCTGCCGGTATCCAGTTTCGACGCATCGAGCAGATCGTTGATCAATTCCGCCATCCGCTCGGTATTGCTGATGATGGTCTTGAGAAAGCCGGTCTGCTGATGGTTTAAATCCCCGGCGGCGCCGGTGAGCAGAATCTCAGCATACCCCTTGATGGAAACCAGGGGATTCTTCAACTCATGCGCCACCAGCGAGATGATCTCGTTCTGGGTGCCTTCTTCTACCGGTAAGGGTCCCTCTTGCGATAATTCGCTCATTACCCCTTTTGTATCACTAATAGCCAAACTGCGCAATAAAGGAACTGTGAAGAATTTAGCCTTGCTCGAGTGAATTTCAGCGATGCTTTTACTCGCATTCCCTGAAACGGGCGGGTTGTGTATACTTTATCTATGCCGAACAACAAAAAGGAATTGATATGAAGATTGCCATTCTTGGTTTGGGGGGCATTGCCCGTAAATATTATCTGCCTGTTCTGGCGGCAGAACCGGATCTTCGCCTGCTGATACATTCCCGTACCGCAGAATCCACGGAACAGGCGAAGGCGGCCTTCCGGATTGCGGAAACCGCCCGCAGTGTGGATGAGATCATCGAATGGCAGCCGGATGCGGCTTTCGTGCTGACCACCTCCGCCACACACTACGAGCTGGTCAAAACCCTGCTGAATGCCGGGGTGGATGTGTTTGTGGAAAAGCCCGCCACTCTTACCGTGCCGCAGACCCGCGAACTTGCCGAACTTGCGGATGCAGCGAAGCGGATATTAATGGTGGGGTTCAATCGCCGCTATGCGCCGCTGCATCGACGCGCCAGGGAGTATTGGGGCAGCCGCAAGGTGGAGCAGGCTGTTTTTACCAAGCTGCGGGTCAGCCCCTTCCACGATGATGTGCGCGCCCACCTGTACGACGACACCATCCATCTGGTGGATGCCCTGCGCTACTATTGCGGTGAGGGCAGGGTGGTGCATAGCGAACTGCGCACCGATGGGCAGTTCACCGGCGCCACGGCGCTGATCGCGCTGGAAAGCGGCGGGATCGCGCAGGTGATCACCACCATGCGCGCCGGGCAGTGGCGTGAGCATTACCTGCTCGCCGGGGATGGACTGACCCTCGAAGTGGATGCTTTTCAGCGGCTCACCATCTCGCAGGGTGATGAACAGCGCGCCTGGCAGGAAGATTACGCATCGGGCAGGGATACCGCCAGCGGCCGCGGCTTCAGACCGGAGATCGAGCACTTCCTGGAATGTGTGCGAACACGCTCCCAACCCATGACCACCGCCCGGGATTCAATCAAAACACAGGAAATGGTGGAGGCGATCATTGCCTGCGCATAACGGCGTGAAATGTTGGGAACGGGATGTAATGCCGGAAAAATATTGAGGGCTGTTCAAAAATGAACAGCCCTCAATCGTCAGTTTATCCGGGGATACAGTAACAATAGGGCTCGCCCGCCCAACCATAGGGGCATCCCCATGGCGGAGGCTGGCAGCCTTGCACGATGGTGGGTGTCGCTGTGCCCGGTCTGGGTGTGCCGGTTGGTTCTTCGCGCGGGCAGCTCTGCGGTTCGAGACCGGTGAGTTCGAAATTCATGGCATCGCGGCAGGTGTTATCCACGCCCCACAGCATGTTGAGCGGGTAGTAATCGTTGCCGCGGATGGGTGAGCCGGCGTCGGATTCGGTAAAGCGGTCCACATAATCGAGTTTGGTCTGATCCTTCATTCCGGCATCGGCCAGCACGCCCAGCATGTAACTGCTGGCAGGGAAGGCGCGTTTGAAGGCGAACTGCACGGTGGAGCGGGTTCCGGCGTTGATGCGCACCCAGGCGAGGTCGGGGTCGTCGCCGATACCGCTGTCGAACAGCAGCTTCTCGTAGCCGTCGCCATCCAGCGGGGCATCGGATTTGACGGAGGACAACCCGCCGGTATCATGGTCCTGGTCCTGCCACACCTGCACACGGTCCGTGCTCCACTCCTTTGAGAAAGGCGGCTTGGCGAGGATGATGTAATCGCCGAAGCCGTCGCGGTCTTTATCGATCTCCACGGCATACTGAATGCCGAGCTCGTTGTTGGGATTGGTACCGATCAACTCGATGGAGACGAAGGTCCACGCGCCGGATTGGAGGAAGTTGAAGGTTTTGATGTCAAGATCGGGGACGTAGGTCATATCCTGCAGGAAAGGACGTTCGAGGCGGTTGATCTTGTACGAATCGCCATAGGGGGCGCGTTTTTCAGGGGCGGTATCCTTGGAGGGCACATCGTAGACCAGGAAGCCGAAGGGCACACTGCCCGGGGGTACATCTTTGTGGATGATCTCGACGGTAGCGGTGGCTTCGGGCGGCGGCGGTTCGGCAGTGGGCGGTTCGGCGGTGGGAGGTTCCGCGGTGGGTGGTTCGGTTGTCTCGGTCGGCCACGGGGTGGCGGACGGGATGATTTCGAAAGTAGGTTGTGCCTGTTCTTGATCTGTTTTGGAGATGTTGTAGCCAGCAACCTGGCAGGCAATGATGATCAGCAGTAAGAGGGCGCCAACCAGTGAATAAGTTACTCTGGTTCGCCTGTTCATATCTCCTCCTGTTATGTAATGAGTGTATAACAAACCCAAATGGAATGCAATGAGTGTTCTTTTGAAATACACTCACGCAGGGTTGTATGTCGTCAGGAGGGTAAAGAGAGGGAAGTATCCAGCCACCCGCTATACGGGTGGCTGGATACTCGTAATGACTAGTAAATGATCTGATTGCAAATACAAGTGTTTGGATCCCATATATACCACTGCCCTGTGCACCACGTTGGTGGCTGACAGGGTTCTACTCCAGTGGGTGTCGGCGTACCCGGCTTGGGTGTTGGTTCTTCGCGCGGGCAGCTCTGCGGTTCGAGACCGGTGAGTTCGAAATTCATGGCATCGCGGCAGGTGTTATCCACGCCCCACAGCATGTTGAGCGGGTAGTAATCGTTGCCGCGGATGGGTGAGCCGGCGTCGGATTCGGTAAAGCGGTCCACATAATCGAGTTTGGTCTGATCCTTCATTCCGGCATCGGCCAGCACGCCCAGCATGTAACTGCTGGCAGGGAAGGCGCGTTTGAAGGCGAACTGCACGGTGGAGCGGGTTCCGGCGTTGATGCGCACCCAGGCGAGGTCGGGGTCGTCGCCGATACCGCTGTCGAACAGCAGCTTCTCGTAGCCGTCGCCATCCAGCGGGGCATCGGATTTGACGGAGGACAACCCGCCGGTATCATGGTCCTGGTCCTGCCACACCTGCACACGGTCCGTGCTCCACTCCTTTGAGAAAGGCGGCTTGGCGAGGATGATGTAATCGCCGAAGCCGTCGCGGTCTTTATCGATCTCCACGGCATACTGAATGCCGAGCTCGTTGTTGGGATTGGTACCGATCAACTCGATGGAGACGAAGGTCCACGCGCCGGATTGGAGGAAGTTGAAGGTTTTGATGTCAAGATCGGGGACGTAGGTCATATCCTGCAGGAAAGGACGTTCGAGGCGGTTGATCTTGTACGAATCGCCATAGGGGGCGCGTTTTTCAGGGGCGGTATCCTTGGAGGGCACATCGTAGACCAGGAAGCCGAAGGGCACACTGCCCGGGGGTACATCTTTGTGGATGATCTCGACGGTAGCGGTGGCTTCGGGCGGCGGCGGTTCGGCAGTGGGCGGTTCGGCGGTGGGAGGTTCCGCGGTGGGTGGTTCGGTTGTCTCGGTCGGCCACGGGGTGGCGGACGGGATGATTTCGAAAGTAGGTTGTGCCTGTTCTTGATCTGTTTTGGAGATGTTGTAGCCAGCAACCTGGCAGGCAATGATGATCAGCAGTAAGAGGGCGCCAACCAGTGAATAAGTTACTCTGGTTCGCCTGTTCATATTTCCTCCTATTATCCAATGAGTTTATAGCAAACCCGAAAAGAGCGCAAACACTATCACCAACCAGGTTAACAGATCAATTGCCATAAAATTTTTGCTTCCCGGTGAAAAACAAATGCCTGTATTCACAAATACCCGGTATCATTAACCAATGAGCATGAACGATGACAATCTCAAGATGGTTAATCGTATCGGGCTGGTGGTGTGCCTGTCATTGGTGGGCGATCTTTCATTGTTTGCGGTTCTGCCCACCCATTACATGGATGTGGGCATCACCCTCCTCAATCTGGGACTGGTACTCAGCATCCACCGCCTGATCCGCATTCCCGGCAATCCGCTGGCGGGCTTTCTGGTGGATCGCTGGGGGCGCCGCAAGCCCTTTTTACTGGGAACGATCTTTGCCTTTATTTCCACCGCGTCCTATGGGCTGGTTCGTGGATTGATGCCGCTGCTGGCAGCCCGGGTGTTGTGGGGCGTCGCCTGGATGTTCATTAATATCAGCGCGTTCTCAATGGTGATCGACCTCAGTCAGCCGCATACGCGCGGCACCTATACCGGCCGCATCACCGCCTGGTATATGATCGGGCTGGCGGCGGGTCCCATTTTGGGCGGCTTTCTGGTGGATCTGCTCGGCTTTCAAACTGCCATGCTCCTCGGCAGCCTGTTCAGCGTGGCTGGTTTTTTCGTTGCCCTCTTTTCCATCCCGGAGACCCACTGGGCTGGCGGGGAGGACTTCGCGCCGCAAACCCCCGCCCCCCGCAGCAGCCTGCGGCATAAGCTCCGCGCGCTTGGCGCGGAGGTGTGGATGATCTTCTTCCTCTTTCTGGTGGTGCAATTCTCCGGGGAGGGGATCATTCTTTCAACCTTGAGCCTTAAGTTGCAGCAGACGTTGGCGGGTCGCGGCGGCTATCTGCCGGGTGTGATCGGCATCGCCACCGCCGGCGGATTGCTGCTCGGCTTTCGCTCCATCACCTCCGCCATTTCCACTCCCCTGCTGGGCAGCCTTTCGGATACGCGCTTGGGTCGGCGCGGCGTGGTGGGCGGCGGCATTCTCTGCGCACTGGCTGGTTTCGCCCTGCTGGCGGTCAGTTCCTCGCTGGTGACGTTGATCTTCGGGGTGCTGCTCACCGCCTGCGGCTCGGGGGCGGTTTCGGCGGTGATCGTTGCCTGGTTGGGGGACCTGGTCACCCCGGCACAGCGCGGTTTCGTGATGGGCTTTTATTCCACTGCCGGGGATATAGGCAGCACCCTGGGACCGGCGCTGGCATACGCCCTGATCGCAGCCGATGGCTTGAATAATATCTACCTGCTGTGTGCCTGCCTGTTCGCTCTCTCCCTGCTGGTGTTGTGGCTGCCCGGGCTGGTACGCGGGTTACAGGGCAGGATGAAAAAGGAAGCGGTGTGATCGGGCACATCAAGATCATGCTCATCATCCACGAATATAATAATTGGTAAAATAATACTAAATAACAGGTATTTTGTCTAATAAATAGCAATATATTACTATTTATATTTGATTTATCTTATCCGGCGGGCAGGCGAGATGCTCGAGCGGGTGATAACAGTGTTTAAAGATTGGCACAGTTTTGCGGCTGAAGCGGGAGTGGACGAAGGACATATCCGCCGGATTCAGAACATGCTTTTGCTCGACCTGTAACCCGGTTTTGATTGATATCGATCATTCGATCCATTCAAACCGCCCCGGCGCAACCCATATTATTCCAGTACAATCAACGCCTATGCATATCAATACCAGGGAGTTGAAATGAATTCACCGGTAGTTGTCGAATTTCCCCTGCGCGGCGAATGGATCGCCCCCAACACCCCCGGCACCAAAATCCCCAGCCACGGCACGGATATGTTCGGCGAAACTTATGCGTTCGATTTTGTCGGTGTGGAACCCGATACGGACAGCCAACGCTTTTGCAAGCCATCAGCCCTCCATTACCTGACACGGGGGGTGCGGCTGGGCGATTGTTATGGCTGGGGACAGCCCATTTTTTCTGCTACATCCGGGACCGTCGTTCAGGTGCAGGAAGGTATTTTGGAACGCGAGCCCGTTCACCCGGCAAGGGACCTGTATGTGATGTTCGTGAATGCCCGTAATTTCAATTCCCGGAAGATCCCAGACCTGCGTGTGTTGACCGGTAACTCCGTCCTTGTCGAAAGCAGCGCCGGCTATGTACTGTACGCTCATGCGCAGAATGGCTCGATCCGGGTTTGCACAGGAGAGCAGGTAACCGTCGGGCAGCATATTGCCAGCGTGGGGCATTCCGGCAACTCCACCGCCCCGCATCTCCACTTTCAATTGATGGATGATCTTGATCCGTGGGCGGCTAAGGGCATCCCATGCTGCTTTCGAGCGTATGAGGTGAAAAGGGGCGGTGCGTGGCAGCGGGTGGAAAATGGCATCCCGACTGCGAAGGAACGAATTCGATGGGGGGCATAATGGCAGGCGGGACTCGTTTACGCACGAGGAAATCTGCGCGCTGGTCTGCACAGCGGTGATAGAGATCCGTGGGTCGATTGCTGCTTTTAATCCAGCTTACCAGGTTGCATCATGGATGCACTTGCTGGCAAAACGGAGTTCTGTCAGTTGTTGAAATTTTGCAGGTACAATCTGAACTGAAAAAGCAATTCTTCCTTCAGCTTGTTCTTCACCCAAACCTTTTGCTTCTCATTCAATACTTCCCCCATGCCCGAAAGGATATGACGGTTATCCGTTTTTTCCAGGAGAGTGCAACAAGTATCAAGGAACACTCCAAATGGCATTCCCGTTCTTTTCTCAACCAGATCCTGATTGATGGGCCAATTGTTGTTGAAAAAGAACCAGGTATCATAAATATCACGATTGGTCTTGCCGATCCGCTCATAAAAGGCAACTAACTTATTGGCAGCCATGTCCTCAGGGACCATCACTTTCATTGAAATCCCTAAATAGGATTTAATAACAAAACGGGAACCAAAATTACGCCGGTTTATTTCAACCTTGACGTTTTGTGCCCCGGGGTCTTTTTCGTCATAGGAAAGAATATAGATCAGACTATAGCGTTTCTTGTCCGCGACTTTTATTTGACCATACTTTTCCAGGATGACTTTCACCTTTTCAAAGACAATGTCTTCCTTTGAGGCATCCAATAGATCAAAATCAAGATCAACCGAAAATCGGTCCAGTTTATAAAACAGGTAAGCAGCAGTCCCGCCCTTGAATCCCAGTATCTGTCCGATAACCGGATCGGTGTAAATATCCTTGAGGATTTTGACGAGCATATTCTTGTGTTTTGCCGGATCGAGCGACATGACTATTGTTCTTCTTTCGCGGATTTTTGGTATTCTTTTACCCGTTCGGTCATGCGTTTGGTCGGTTCATAAACGGGCAGGATTTCATAGACCTTTTCCCAGTTTAGCGGGGAAAGGTTATCAAAGTGGTAATCCTGGCTCAAATAAACCCTATCCAGGAAAGCCCTTTCCGCAGAAGCAATAGAATAAGTTTCCCGATCTTCAATTCCACTTGAGTTGGTAAGAATGGAGCCCTTGAGACGGCTGAAAACAATTGCCTGCCCATCCACGTCCCGTTCCAACGATTGATATGAGGCAACGAAAATCTGTCTGTAATATTGGAAAGTAACACCGGCGCCGCCCAACACGGTTTCAAAGCTGATGTAGGCAGGTGTGAAAATTTTTGTAGCCAGCTCCAGCCGGTCATAGTTCTGATCTTTGGCGTAGATGCCACGACGGATTGAATAAAGAGCGCCGGTTCTTACATAGTAATTGACACGGGACTTGGCGTTTCTAACATTAGTGCCTTCCCAAAGCAAAATCAGGTCTTTGAAAGTAAAGACGGTTTGTTTGGAGCGCAGAATATCTTTCAGAAATCCTTTTTTCATAGTGAACGTTAAAGGTAATTATTATTCTTACCTTTAACTGTTAATATAACATAATTTGTTCCAAAAGCAAGCTCTGAATCTGCAATAAACAAGCGCTCAATTTATTACCCTTTCTGAAAGTGCTTTACACCCTGCTGGCTAAACCAGGTGAATATGCAGGAAAAAACCAGGAAATCGAACCCGTCCTGCGGCTTTGATTGTGCTTCGTTCAACCTGAACTGCCTTTTGCCTGACCTGCCGTTGAATTTCCGTTTTTAACAACCATTTGTTTTGAAAACTATTGTCACATTTGACAGGTGGAAATTGCCCCGTTTTGTGCGTAAAATGGGTGTATGAAACCATAATCGGTGAATTGAAAGCCGAACCTGAAAATTTTCATTTCATTACTAAATACATTTTGAGCATAAAAAATCCCCCTCCGGGTTGCGAAGAGGGATGGGAAAATCGAAAGGGAAGCGGGGGGGGTTACACGTCGAGGTTGCGCACGTCCTTGGCGTGGGTGGTGATAAAGCGCGTGCGCGGCGGCACCGCCTCACCCATCAGCATGTCGAAGGTGCGGTCGGCTTCGGCGGCATCGTCGATGCCCACCACCAGCAGCGTGCGGTTCTCGGGGTTCATGGTGGTATCCCACAACTGCGAGGGGTTCATTTCACCGAGACCCTTGTAGCGCGAGATGCTGGCTTTGTCGGCGCTCACGCCCAGTTCCTTCAAGAGCACGTCCTTTTCGCCTTCGTTGTAGGCGTAGCGCACCTTGTCCTTCCAGGCAAGGCGGTAGAGCGGCGGCTGGGCGATGAACAGATGCCCTTCGTCGATGATCGCCTGCATGTAGCGGAAGAAGAAAGTGAGCAGCAGGGTGCGGATATGGCTGCCATCCACGTCAGCATCGGTCATGATGATGATCTTTCCGTAGCGCAATCCGCTGATGTCGAAGCTGTCGCCTACACCGGTACCCAGCGCGGAGATGAGCGCCTTGACTTCGTTATTGGAGAGGATCTTGTCGAGGCGGGCGCGTTCGGTGTTGAGGATCTTGCCGCGCAGTGGCAGGATCGCCTGGAAGTGGCGGTCGCGTCCCTGTTTGGCAGAGCCGCCTGCCGAGTCGCCCTCCACGATGTAGAGTTCGGTTTTGCTCGAGTCTTTATCCGAGCAGTCTGCCAGCTTGCCGGGCAGCGTCAGGCTTTCCAGCGCGCTCTTGCGGATCACCAGGTCGCGGGCTTTCCGGGCGGCATCCCTTGCGCGGGCGGAGGTAAGACACTTCTGGATGATGGCGCGCGCTGCCTGGGGGTTCTCCTCCAAAAAGCGGCTGAAGCCTTCACCCACCACCTGCTGCACGTAGGTTTGCACCTCGGGGTTCATCAGCTTGACCTTGGTCTGGCTTTCGAACTGCGGGTCGGGATGTTTGATGCTGACAATGGCGGTCATACCTTCGCGGGTGTCATCTCCCGAGAAGTTGGGATCGGCTTCCTTGAGCAGTCCCGAGCGGCGGCCGTAGTCGTTGATCACACGGGTGGTGGCAGCGCGCAGCCCGGTAAGGTGGGTGCCGCCATCCATGGTGTTGATGGTGTTGGCGAAAGAGTAAACAGATTCGGAGTAGGCGTCGGTGTACTGGATGGCGGCTTCGATGCCAATCCCCTCGATGTCCTTTTCCATGAAGACGACCTGGTGCAGTTGCTCACGGTTGCGGTTGAGGTATCGCACGAAGGAATTGATGCCGCCCTCGAAATGGAAGGTCATCTCGCGTTCACTGCGTTCATCCATAAAGTGGATGGTGACGCCGCGGGTGACGAATGCCATCTCGCGGAAGCGCTGCACCAGCGTTTCGTACTTGAAGTCGATGCCCGGCTCCTTGAAGATCTCGGGGTCGAATTTGAAGGTGGTCTTGCTGCCGGATGCGTTCTTGTCGCATTTGCCGATGGCTTTCACTGGTTCCTGGGGAATGCCGCGCACGTAGCGCTGGTAGTAAAGCTGTCCCTCGCGGCAAATATGCACTTCACACCATTCCGAGAGTGCATTCACCGCCGAGACACCCACGCCGTGCAGACCGCCGCTGACCTTGTAGGAACCGCCGCCGAACTTGCCGCCGGCGTGCAGCACGGTCATCACCACTTCGAGGGCGCTCTTCTTCTTTTCAGGATGGATATCCACCGGAATGCCGCGCCCATCATCCTGCACGGTCACCGAGGAGTCGGGGTGGATGGTGATATCGATGTTCTTGCAGAAGCCGCCCAGGGCTTCATCGATGGAGTTATCCACCACCTCGTACACCAGGTGGTGCAGGGCTTTCAGATCGGTGCCGCCCACGTACATGCCGGGACGGCGTCGCACAGCCTCGAGGCCTTCCAGGACCTGGATATCTTTGGCGCCATAGTTGTTGGTGGCGGTTGAATCTGCCATTCTGCCTCCCAGTTATGATTGGACGGAATTATTGGTCATGGCTTGCTGCAATTGCTGGGTGTGATTAATGATCCCCTGTACAAAGCGCAAACCATCGCGATAGTAAAAGAAACTGGCAGCCAGAATGCCGGTGTTGACGAAGGCGTGCCCCAAAATGCCGACTGCCGCCAGCCAGGAATTCTCGGCGGGCACCTGCCAGAGCAGGTCCAACCCCTGGCTGATCACCACCAGGATTAACAGGAAGAGCCCGGTGCTGGAATAGGTGAAACGCACCACCTGCACGCTTGTCCCCAGGGCGCGGACGAAGGGTACGCGCAGCCCAAAGATTCCGTGCGGGGTGAAGATGAGCGGAACGATCAGCCAGATGAGCAGCAAGCCGCCCATGAAGAGAGCCACCTGTCCGAGCAGGGGGTTGGCCAGGGTGAGCGCGCCGATGAGCATCAATGCAGGAATGGCGAGCAAGCAAGCCGCCACGATGATCGAGATCATCATCAGTAACGATTGCAGGGTGCTCCAGCCCAGTTCGCCGGGGGCAAAGGAGATTTTTTCCTTGCCGGTAACTCGGGCGATCATGCCGAAGAAGAAACTGCCGATCAGCAGCCCCACCAGCCCCAGAATGATCCACCAGCCGAAGGCGTTGGCGGCACCGTTGATATCAATGAATACAGGCTTGCCCAGCGGAGTGGTGATGGGAAGCCAGTTTGCCATCAAACTGGGCACACCGATGGGATAGGAGCGCAGCGCCATGGTGAGGTTGAAGCGCTCGGCGATCACCTGCCAGATCTGCTGGGCGGCGGCAATGCTCTGCTTCATCTGCTCGCCTGCCGCCTGGGGCAGGGGAAGCTCCTGCATGGTTTGCAGGAAGGGCTGCAGCATGGATTCGATGCGCAGGTGTGGACCAAGCCAGATGATCAGGTCGATGATGACCGGCGGCAGGATCAGCCAGATGTGTGATGCAACAGCATCAAAACCAGCCCGAAGGCTGGGGATGATTTTAGGTCGCAATTCTTCCAGTTCTTTGATAATGGGTGCATTCATATGACACTATATTTTACCATAAGCTGATTCAGGGTAGAATCATCCTATGGAGAACTCTTCATTCAAGCCGGATACCACCCGTTTGAGCATCATGATCGCCACCATCTTGCTGGTGTATGCGGTCACGCAGTTTATCCGTCCGCCGGAAAGTCAGATCGCATTGCAACTGCCGGGCTTCTTTTTGCCCATTCCCATTAACTTCCGTGATTTCATCTGGTTCGGGGTGGCGGTGCTGGCTGCCGCGGGGATGGACTGGCTGCTGATCGATTACCCTGATCTCTCCCCCCGGCAGCGCAGTCAGCATTGGCTGCTGCCGGCGCTCACCGCCTGGGTGATCGGCGTGCCGCTGTATGCACTGCCCTCCGGGGCAGCGTGGTGGCTGGTGTACATCCTGGGCGGATTGCTGCTAATACTGGTGTTCTGGGGCGAGTTCTACACCGTCACCCCCCGCGCCAACAGCCGGCAGATTGCCGCCCTGGGACTGACCGGGATGTCTTATGCGCTCTTCGTGGTGCTTGCCGCCGGTCTGCGGTTCTCGATCACCCGACTGTATCTGGTAGCGCCGGCGGTGATGATTACCTCCGGGCTGATCGCCCTGCGCGCACTCTATCTGCATACGCATGGTGACTGGCATTACAACTGGTCGGTGGCGGTTGCCCTGCTGATGGGACAGCTTGCCATCGGTTTTCATTATCTGCCGCTCAACGCGATCCAATACGGAATGCTGCTGGTCGGCTTTCTGTATGCCGTCATCAGCCTGGCAGGCAGGGCGGCGCAGCACAACATTCAGCGCAGCGACCTGTACGAGTCTGGGGTGGCGATTGCGGTTGCGCTGCTGCTGGCATTTTTGATGGGTTGACCGTGATCGATCTTCCGCCGCTTGCCATACCCATCTGGTTCATGCGCAAGATGCGCCTGCATGCAGCCGGGACCTCCGGGGAGGAGGTGTGTGGTCTGCTGGCAGGCACCCCGGCGGGGATGGTGAGTCGCTGCTATCCGGTGGAAAATATCCTGCACCGGGCGGACCGCTTTCTGATGGAGCCCAAAGCGCAATTCAAGGTGCTGATGGATTTGGAACGGAGAAACCTGCGCCTGCTGGCGATCTATCACAGCCACCCGGACGGTCCGGAGCACCCCTCCGAAACTGACCTGCAGGAATTCTATTACCCGGAAGCGTACAGCATCATCTGGTCCCGCAGCGGCGCACAATGGATCTGCCGGGTCTTTGCCATGCAGGCAGCATCCTTCCGCGAGGTTGCTTTTCGGAAGATTGCCACTCGCCAATCTATAACGGAATGAAAGCCAGCGTGTTATACTAACTGTCTATGGATATCTGGAAAACATTCGTTACTTTGTTATCGGCCTACCTGCTGGGCGCCGTGCCATTCGGGTTGATCATAGTAAAGTTGTTCAGCGGACAGGATATCCGTACCATTGGCAGCGGAAGGACCGGTGGAACCAATGCCGGACGGGCGGCAGGTTTTGCCGCCGGCGCATTGACCGCGGTGATGGATTTCGTGAAAGCTGCCATGGCGGTGACGATTGCCCAGTTCATCCTGCCGGATTTTCCCTGGGTATCCGCTGCTGCCGGGCTGCTGGCGATCGCCGGACATAATTATTCCATCCACCTGCTGGAGCGCTCTTCCAACGGGGTGGTGACTTTACGCGGCGGTGCAGGCGGCGCGCCCTGCCTGGGCGCAACGGTGGCGCTGTTCCCCCCGGCGCTGCTGATCATCCTGCCCCTGGCTTTGATCGCTGTGCTGCTGATCGGCTACGCATCGGTTGCTACGCTGACCATCGGTATCCTTTCCCTGGTATTGTTCATCATTCGCTTTATTCAGGGCGCCTGCCCGTGGGAATATATCATCTACGGAGTGGGGGCACTCATCCTGTTGATCGTTGCGCTGATGCCGAATATTAGAAGGCTGCTGAACGGCACCGAAAGAGTGGTGGGCTTGCGAGCCTGGTTGCAGAAAAAACAGAAACCGCTTCAGTAATCTGAAGCGGTTTTTATGCTTTTTGAGGGGATGGCTTATTCTGCCACAGCAAGCGCGGCATTCGCCTCTTCGGCTGCCATCTGATTGTACAGGCTGCGGATATTTCTTTTATGCAACTCGGTACCCAATCCGCTGAGATAAACCCGCGATTTTCCGCAGGATTCGATATCCACCTCGGCAAGATACTCCTGGGGATTCTTTCGACGGAGTGAAGTTTTGACCGCCTTGCGAATGGCGGAGAGGTAATTCAGGTTTTCCTTTACCGCTTCTTCGATCTCGCCGCGCAGGATGATATCGCCATGCCCCTGCACGATGTTCTCCAGACCCATTTTGCCGATACCCTTGATGGTCTCGCTGATGACATCGATGTTGCCGTCAACGATATAGGGGATGGGCATGAAAGCGTCTCCGGCAAACAACACGCGGTCTTCCTCCACCAAAACGCCAATGCCGTCTTCGGAGTGTCCGAGCATGGGCATAAGGATGAGGTTTTTCTTGCCAACTCGCAGGGATAGTGTGCCGCCATCGAATGTCAGGTGGGGTGGGACCAGTTTTACCTGTTTGTAGGCAGGATTCTGCTTGCGGGCTGCATCGAGCGCGGCGGAACCTTTCTCCATCATCATCTGGCGGCAAAGGGTATGCCCGATCACCGTAGCGCCGGGGAAGAAACTATTGCCCCAGCAGTGGTCGCCATGATGATGGGTATTGATAATGTAACGAACAGGAACTTTCAGTTCCTCTTCGATGTAATCACGCATTTCCAGGGTTTCTTCGGGCAGCGCGAGGGTGTCGATAAGGACTGCCCACTGCGGTCCGACGATTACCCCGGCTGTAACCTGGGCATAAATTTCACTTTGGAACCAATAAACATTTTCCGAAACCCGTTCCCGCTGCATTCTTTTGTCCTGTAAAAAAGATTTCCATAGGATAGCATACATCAAATTAAAAGTCAAAAATTGTCGAATACGGAACCCGAAGAGCACTATGTCTCAGGCTTTCGAAGGCAAATTTTCTGTGCAAACTGCGCCAGGCGAGGAGTAATGCCTTCGATTGCACCTCTGATATAATAATTGAGCCGCAAACTACAGCTTCATAACCATCTCCCCGTGGAGAAAATTCATATTCAGTGCACAGGAGGATAGCAATGGAACGATTGAAGTTACCAGGGCCTTTCGCACAAAAGCTCGTGCAGCGAGATCAGGAAGTCATCTCTCCTTCTTATCCACGGGGTTACCCGTTTGTCATGGATCATGGGTCAGGCGTTGAAGTATGGGATGTTGATGGGAATCGTTTTCTGGATTTTGCGGCAGGTATTGCGGTCAATTCGACCGGACACAGCCACCCGCGGGTGGTAAAGGCAATTCAGGAACAGGCAGAAAAATTTATTCATATCTCATCCGATTTCTATCACCCGCTGTGGGTGCAACTGGGCGAAAAGTTGGATGAGATCGCTCCCTTTGAAGAAAAAGCAATTTCATTTATGACAAATTCAGGCACCGAAAGTGTGGAGGCGGCGATCAAGCTGGCAAGATATTCCACCGGTCGGAGCCAATTCATTGGATTTCTGGGCGGATTTCATGGACGCACCATCGGTGCGGTTACTTTTACCGCCAGCAAGGCGGCTTACCATCGCGGCTTCTTTCCCTTAATGAATGGGGTGCACCATGCACCGTTCCCCGATCCTTACCGTCCGATCCTGCACGCTTTGCCCGGCGAGGATTATGGCGAGACGGTGGTCCGCTATATTCGTGAGCAGATATTGGGCAGGGTGCTGCCGGCTGACGATGCGGCAGGCATTCTGGTGGAACCCATCCAGGGAGAAGGCGGATATATTATTCCGCCGACGGGGTTCTTCCCGGCGCTGCGCAGGCTGTGCGATGAGTTCGGGATACTGCTGATCGTCGACGAGGTGCAATCGGGCATGGGCAGAACCGGTAAATGGTGGGCAATCGAACACTTTGGCGTGGAACCGGACATCGTCTGTGCCGCCAAGGGAATTGCCTCGGGAGTTCCGCTGGGGGCAATGATCGCCCGAAAAAGCATCATGACCTGGGAAAAGGGCGCACATGGCAACACCTATGGTGGAAATCCGCTGGCATGCGCTGCAGCGCTGGCGACGTTGGATGTGATCCGGGATGGAATGCTGGAGAACGCCGCGGAAGTGGGCGCATATACTTTGGATGCCCTGTCGGAACTGGCAGCCCGGCATCCTTCGATAGGCGATGTGCGTGGAATCGGTCTGATGATTGGGGTGGAGTTCGTCAAGGATAGGGGTACTAAAAAGCCGGATGCTGCCATCCGCGACAAGGTCGTGCAACATGCCTTTGAACGCGGTCTGCTGCTGTTGGGTTGTGGAAAGAACGTCATCCGCTTCAGCCCACCGTTATGTATTACGCGCGCCGAGGTGGATGAGGGGCTGGTGATATTCGATGAAGCCATCACCCTGGCTGAAAAGGAATAGAGCGACATGCTTTTACCTGACCTGCGCATTCGTCAAAGAGATTACCTGTTGGAAATTGCCCGGGCGCTGACCGAAGAACTGGACCTGGACAAGCTGCTCAACCGCATTCTGCGCATTTCCCTGGAATTACTGGCAGGTCAATCAGGGCTGATCGCCCTGCGTGAATCGCCGGGCGGATGGCGTGCCGCAGCCACAGATGGACTGGCACCCAACTTTATCCGCTACCTTCAACCGTTGTTAAAACAAATACCGGAGAAGGATGACCCGGAAGCCAGCGAACTGCCCGCCATCAACCGCATCCTGCAGGATGTTGTCTCGCTGGCGAGTTTTGGTTTATTGACCGGAGTAGGGCTGCCGCTGGTGGCGCGGCAACAGGTGATCGGGGTGATCTTTGTCTTCCGCAGCTACCCGGATGTGTTTTCGAACAACGACCGCATTCTGCTGCGCAGTTTTGCCAATCAGGCTGCCATTGCGGTATCCAATGCACAATTGATTGCACTGGTTACCGAAGAGAAACAACGCACCAACGCCCTGCTCGATTCCGTTGCCGACGGCATTCTCATTCTCTCGGCACAGTTCGATGTGCTGCGCTGCAATCCCAGCTTCGGGCGGATGATCCAGCGGAAGCAGGAGGATATCATTGGTCACAAGCATGAAGAGGTGATCCATTGGGCGCACCAGCCGGAAGGGACCACCCTGGAAAAGGCGACCGAATCTGGCTATCCGCTCACGCCCGGGGCAACGCTTTACGTGGAAGGCGACTTGGTGCGGGCGGACCCTAATCCACCGCTGCCGGTGGGGATCACCTATTCACCGCTGATGGATGGCGAGGGCAAATTGACCAATTTTATCGCGTCGGTACGGGATATTTCCCATTTCCGCGCCGCCGATGAAGTAAAGAGTACCTTCATTTCCATCATTTCGCATGAGTTAAAAACTCCGGTGGCGTTGATCAAGGGATATGTCAGCACCCTGCGCCGTGACGATGCTCACTGGGATCGCCAGGTGGTGGATGACAGCTTGGAGGTGATCGAGGAAGAAGCTGACCGGCTGACTTCTTTGATCGAAGACCTGCTGGATGCTTCCCGCCTGCAAAGCGGGGCAATGGCGTTAAAGCGCAGCGAGGTGTATTTGCCCGACCTGGCAAAACAACTTGTGGAAAGGTTCAGTCTGCAAACAACCAAGCACCATCTCAGCACGGAGTTTCCGGCGGATTTTCCGGTCATTGTAGCGGATGAAGACCGGCTGCGGCAGGTGATCAGCAACCTGTTGACCAATTCGATCAAGTATGCCGCGGGAGGCGAAATTCGGGTGCATGGAGAGGTTCGCCCCGACCAGGTATTAATCACGGTTTCAGATGAGGGTCCGGGGATTGACCAGGCGGATTTGCCCCACGTATTCGACCGGTTTTACCGCTCCACAGATGCGGTGAAGAAAACCAAGGGAGCCGGTTTGGGGCTTTACCTGGCGAAGGCAATTATCGAAGCCCACCGCGGACGGATATGGGTGGAGAACAAAAGCTCAGGCGGCGCACAGATCACATTCTCGCTGCCACGCGACGAATAATCAAAATATGCGCCACCCGGCACCGGAATAAAGCGGATGGTATAATCACCATCTATATTATTTGGAAAGAAGAAAGCCATGCCCCAGACTCGAACAACTTGTCCACGCTGCCGCCAGCCGATTATGGCGGAAATCAACCAGTTACTGGATAATACTGCCGATCCACAGACAAAACAACTTTTATTGAGCGGTCAGATCAACCTGGCACAATGCCCGGCCTGCGGCTACCAGGGAATGATCCCAACGCCGATCGTATATCACGATGCCGATAAGGAATTGCTGCTCACCTATTTTCCACCCGAAATCGGTTTGCCGGTGAACGAACAGGAAAAGATGATCGGCCCCATGATCAACCAGGTGATGAATCGCCTGCCGCAGGAAAAGCGCAAGGCATACCTGCTGCGCCCCCAAACGATGCTTTCCATGCAGCATTTGATCGAACGTGTTCTCGAGGCGGATGGCATTACCAAGGAAATGATCCAGGATCAGCAAAAAAAGGTGGATTTGATCCGGCGTTTGATGGATGCCACGCCGGAGAGCCGTTTGCAGATCGTGGAAAACGATAAAGCTCTGATCGATGAGACCTTCTTTGGTTTGTTCAGCCGGTTGATGGAATCTGCGGTGATGAGCAAGGATGAAAAAGCAGTCCAGGAACTGGCTGACATTCAGCAGATCATCCTGGAAAATACGGAGCTGGGGCAGGAAATTCTGAAACAGAATGCCGAAGCAGAAGCGGCGGTGAACGCATTGCAGGAAGCCAGCAAATCCGGTTTAACCCGTGAAAAATTGGTGGACCTGTTCCTTGAGTCGCCGACCGAAATCCGCACCGCCACGCTGGTAAGGCTGGCGCGCAACGGCATGGATTACGCATTCTTCCAGATCCTCACCGGGAAGGTCGACCAGGCGATAGGCGAAGAGAAAGAACGCCTGACCAAACTGCGGGAAGATCTGTTGAAGATGACCGCAGAGATCGACCTGGAATTACAAGAACAAGCCAGCCGCATCAAGCAGTTGATCGACAAACTGGTGGAAGCACCGGATATTGAAAAGACTACCCAACAGGTATTGCCGGCGGTTAATGAGATGTTCGTGGATGTTCTGCGGCAGGAAATTCAAACAGCCCGGGAAAAATCTGATATCGAACGTGCAGGCAAACTGCAAAAGATCGTGGAAGTGATCCAGAAAGCCTCTACGCCGCCGCCGGAGTATGAACTGTTGGAAAAGCTGCTGACGGTTGAAGGGGAGGAACAGATTCAAAAGGAATTGGACGCCAATGCGGAGAAGATCACGCCTGAATTCATTCAGCTCTTGAGCGGAGTGATCTCACAGGCGGAGACGCAGGGCGAGGAACCGGCAATCCAGGAAAAGTTAAAAACCATCCACCGCCTGGCGCTGAAACTTTCGATGCGCCGGAACATGACTCAATAATAAAACGGGGCTGTTTTCAACAGCCCCGTTATTGTTCCAAATTTTCGAACTTGATGCCGGAGCCGCGCAGGGTGGTGATGTAGGCGTGCTCCGGGTCAACTTCCGCCAGACGCTGGCGCAGCCGGCGGACGAGGGCATCCAAAGCCTGGTCGGAGACACCCAGGGCGGCTTCGCGCCCCCAGATCCCGTTGATCAATTCATCGCGTGAAACGACCGCTCCCTCCTGCTCGCTTAAGATTTGCAGCAGGCGATATTGCGGGGCGGACAGGGGTGGAATGAGCTCTTTTTGACCGATCCAAACACGGCGCGAACGCGGGTCGAAATGCAGCCTGCCGGTTCGCTGGATGGCAGGCATCTGCCCGGCATCCAGGGGCATGGTCGAATCGGAGTTGAGATAGGCAAAATGCTGTACCAGGGCAACCTGGATCAGATCGCCATCCTGAAGCAAGACCGAGGTTTCGATGCGCTGCCCGTTGCAGAATGTGCCGTTTTTACTGCCCAGGTCTTCAATGATGGTGCCGTTTTCGGCAGGCATGAGATTGGCGTGGAAGCGTGAAATTTGCCGGTCGGGAATCATGATATCGCAAGATGCATCCCTGCCAATCAGTATGGTCTTGTTGATCATCCAGCGTTGACCCATCAATGGACCGGTCTGCGCCATCAGAATGGGAACGTCATCATTTTGCGGTATCTTCATAGTTGACCTATAAAAATTAGAATATCCTTTACGGTATAATAATAATTGAAAACAGCAAACGCGCAACCTGCAATTTACGCCGAAAAAATAACAGGCTGCGATATCCTTATTTTTGGAGAAGAATGTCCCTCGCGCTCAAAACTGGGGAAGTATTACGCGGAAGGTACCGAATATCGCGCATCATCGGTCAGGGTGGAATGGGTTCCATCTACCTGGCGGATGATACCCGTCTGCAAGGGCGTCAATGCGCAGTCAAGGAGGTGGAGCATGACAAGACGCTGCCCACCGAATTGGTGCGCCAGGCGCGCGACCAATTCGAGCGCGAGGCGACCGTGCTTGCCCGGCTGGACCACCCCAATCTGCCGAAAGTTTCAGATTATTTTTCCATTGGACCACGCGATTATTTGGTGATGGATTATGTGCCCGGGAAGGACCTGCGCACTCTGATGATCGAAGCCCGTCAGGCGGGCGCTTTTCTGGCGGAGCAGGATGTATTGATATGGGCGAACCAGCTGGCAGACGCGATCTCTTATTTGCACAGCCAGACACCGCCCATTTTGCACCGGGACATTAAACCCGGTAATTTGAAAATCACCCCTTCCAACCTGCTCAAACTGGTGGATTTCGGTCTGGTAAAGCTGGCGGCACCCGGCGAAGTGACCATTACCATTTTGCAGGGCAGAGGCACGGCGCTGTATACTCCGCTCGAACAATACGGTGGGGACAGCAGCCACACCGATACACGATCTGATATTTACTCCTTTGGCTCCACCCTGTACCACATTCTGACCAACACTCCGCCGATGGATGCCCGCGAACGGTTTCTGCACCCCGAAACGCTGACACCTCCACGGCAGATCAACCCATCGATCAGCCCGCGCACGGAAAGGGCAATTCTGTGGGCGATAGGGCTGCATCCCAATGAACGCCCGCAAACGGTGGAGGAGTTCCGCCAGGCACTTCTGGGCGATGAGGTCATTCTTACCCGTCCACGGAACACGACACCCATCCCGAAACCGGTCGATTATCTTAAAATGAAGCCGGAGAAATACCTGGTGTGGGCGGCCGCCATCCTGGCGGGGATCAGCCTGCTGGCAACACTCATGCGCTAATAAAAAAAAATCGACCGGTCATTTGACCGGTCGATCCGTTTAAAGTACTTTACTAAGGAAGGCTTTTGTCCGTTCCTGCTGCGGATGGCTGAACAGCTGTTCGGGGGTGGCTTCCTCCACTATCAATCCGTCATCCATGAACAGGGCGCGATTGGCTGCCGCCCGTGCGAAGCCCATCTCATGCGAAACGACCACCATGGTCATGCCCTCTTTGGCAAGATTGAGCATGACATCCAACACCTCCTGGATCATTTCGGGATCAAGCGCGGAAGTCGGCTCATCGAAGAGCATGATCTTGGGATTCATCGCCAGCGCACGCGCAATGGCAACACGCTGCTGCTGTCCGCCGGAAAGCTGAACGGGGTAGTTCTTCGCCTTTTCAGGGATGCCCACTTTTTCCAGCAGGTGCATGGCAATTTTCTCGGACTCGGCTGTGTCGCGCTTGCGGATGATCCTTTGCGCCAGGGTCAGGTTTTCCAGCACCGTCAGATGGGGAAAGAGATTGAAGGATTGGAAGACCATGCCCACTTCGGTGCGCACCAGGTTAATGTTCTTGGCATTATCCAGAGGGATGCCATCCACCACGATCGAGCCTTCATCGTATTCTTCCAGGCGGTTGATGCAGCGCAGAAAGGTAGACTTGCCGGAGCCGGAAGGGCCAATGATCACGACCACCTCACCTTTATCCACATTAAGGCTGACACCCTTGAGAACATGCAGGTGTGCAAAATATTTGTGAATGTTGCTTACTTGAATAATGGGTGTCATGGCATCACCTCTCGATCCGGGTTTTCTTTTCAATAAAGGTCACGATCCTGGCTGAAAGCAGGGTCAGCACCAGGTAGAGCAAGGCTACCATCATCCAGGTTTCGATGGGGATGAAATTGGCAGCCATGAACTCACGTCCACGGCGGGTCATATCGGCGACGGCGACCACACTCACCAGCGAAGAATCCTTGAGCAGCGAGATGAACTCATTGCCTACCGGCGGCAGGATCACACGAATTGCCTGGGGGATGATCACGTAGCGCATCGCCTGGACGTATGACATGCCCAGACTGCGGGCGGCTTCCATTTGACCTTTGGAGATGGATTGGATGCCGGCGCGGTAAATCTCACTCATATATGCGCCGTAACAGAAAGTCACACCGAGCCCGGCCATGCCCACCGGGTTGGCGAGGTAGTTGGCTAACGGGGCGTAATTGATTGCCCGGCCGAATTCCTGGACAACCGAAGGAAATGCAAAATACCAGAACAATAGCTGCACCAGCAGGGGGATACCGCGGACCACCTCGACATAGATCGAGGCGATGCCGGATATGATTGGATTCTTGGATAATCTGCCCAGCCCGCCAACCAGACCGAAGAATAATACAAACACAAAGGACAGGATGGTCACCATCAGGGTGACACCCATCCCCTCTTTGACGAATAATACGATGCGCTTATACGGATCCGGCTTTGAAAAAACGAGAATGAAGATTAAGCCAACAACGAAAAACACCAGGATCCACCAGGGATCGTACTTCCGGTCAGTGATTCTGCCGGTTCGGACAGGTAGTGGTGTGTCCACTGTACCAAGGGGGGGTTGATCAGATTCGTCCATTTTTCCTTTACCTTTTTTTGAGTATCAAAAAAGCGAGGTCACAGCGGACCTCGCTTATTTCCGAAAATTCCGCCTTATTGGGTTCCCGCCAGCCACTTTGCTTCCAGCTTGGTGATGGTACCATCCGCCTTAAGTTCAGCAAGAGCCTTGTTGATCTTTTCAACAAGTTCAGTCTTGTCTTTGCAGACCATAATACCGTAAGATTCGTTGGTAAAGACCTCGCCGACCGTCATCAATTTGTCGCTGTTCTGACCAACGAAACCGAGCGCGGTGGGATAATCTGCAATTACGGCGTCAATCTGGCCATTTATCAGATCCAGAAAAGCCAGGTCGTATGAATCATACGGTTTGACTTCTGCATCCTTGATGTTGTTGGCTTCGATTTCACCGGTGGTACCCAGTTGAGCGCCCAACTTCTTTCCTACCAGGTCGTCTGTGGATTGGATCCCGCTTTCATCTTTACGGACGGTGATGATCTGTCCCGCGTTGATGTAGGGATCGGAGAACAAGGCATTCTGTTTGCGTTCATCGGTGATGGTGATTGCAGCCGCAGCAGCGTCATACTGGCATTGGCTGACGCCCGAGATCACGGCGTCGAACCCGATGTTAACCCATTCCACACCGAAGCCAGCCTTTTGGGCGACTGCTTCCATCATTTCGATATCGAAGCCGACCGGCTTGGAGCCGCTGTCGTCCATCATTTCGAAAGGCGGGAATGTTGCATCCGTGGCAACCTTGACATTGGTTGTCTGCTGGGCGCAAGCGCCTAACAGCATGCTTGCAAGAACAACTACAGAAAGGACCAGGATTGCTTTTTGCTTCACAGTTCTCCTCCAGAACAAATGAATTTTAAGGTATCACTTTGCAGGGTGTGTTACCTCCTGATAAATTATAGCACGTTTCATTCTTTGGCATGCTGTGTCAATATTTGCACGTGATTTCTCTGTATTTACATGTGGTTGTGCAGCCGGTTCCGCTCGGGTTGTATTGTGCTAGAATCAGAAAATGGAAGGGAACCAATCTTTTATTGTAAAAAGAAGTTTGGGGAAACAACCCCTGGCGGTTGTGACCGGCGGTGCGCACCGGGTGGGAAAGATGCTGATCCTGGAATTGGTGCGGATGGGGTACGGAGTGCTCATCCATTGCAACGCTTCCATTGTGAAAGCCGAACAGCTCAAGCAGTTGATTTTTTCACAGGGTGGGTGGGCAGAGATCATCCAGGCTGACCTATCGCAGGTAAATTTTATCGAGTACCTGTTCCAAAAGCTGGACCAGATCGACCGTCCACTCAAGGTTTGGGTCAATGCTGCAGCCGTCATGTTGCCCAATGACATCCTGCACATTGAGGCTGCCCAGTGGTCCAGTACAATGGACCTCAACCTGCGGGCTGCGTTGCTTTGCTCCTCCAAAGCCGCAGAACGAATGAGGGACGGCGGCAACATCATTAATATCAGCGATTACTTCGCCCAACAGACCTGGCGCAAGAATCCGCTCTACGGGTTGAGCAAAGCTTCTCTGGAGCATTTGACGCGCATACTTGCCTCCCGACTGGCACCGGGGATACGGGTGAACGCGCTCGCCCTGGCACCCGTCCTTCCGCCGGAGGGTTGCGAATCCGAAAGCTGGCAGGGCATCCTATCCCGTTCGCCCGGAAAGCGCGCTATTACCCAGGAGGAGATTGGACGGGGGCTGGAATATGTGCTAACGAACGAGTATATTTCGGGTGAAGTAGTTTCGGTAACCGGCGACGGCAAGATATCCATCATGGCTGTGGAGGCAAATGAAAGACCCGCTTGAGTTGTTTCAACATCTGCTGAATCGAAAGAGCGGGTTGTTTTTTTTCTTGATCATCCTGCTGAACCTGCTGGGCGCCGGTGTGGCGCATTACTTGGGAAGCCCGGTGAACTGGTCTCACTTCGTTCTGGGTCTGGTGTGGCTGGTGGTGCTGGGTACGGGAATTATTTTTCTGGATGAACTGTTCCACCCGGTGAGAGTTGCGGATGAAAGCAAGGTTAAGCCGCTGACCCGGCTGGAGCTGCAGCGCAGGCAAAATGCCCTACTCGGCATGATCGCCGGAATCCTCTCGGTGGTTGCGGTCCTTCTGGTGTGGATGCTGCATGAGGCTGTTCTGAGCATGGGGGCGATCATTGTCGTTCTGATCATTGTATTGTTTGCCCTGCTGCTGATCCTTCCGCCGGTGCGCCTGTGGACATCGGGGGTGGGTGAGTTCATCCTTTCCTTCCTGTTCTGCCAAGTCATCCCGGTGTATGCGTATCTGCTGCAGGCAAAAGATCTTAACCGGCTGCTCTCATTGAGCACACTGCCGGTCACCGCCATTTTCTTTGCCATGCTGATCGCCTTTCAATTCGAAACGTATGGCAAACCGGCTTTGCAAAGCGGCATGATGCTGGTGACGCGGATCGGTTGGCAAAATGGGGCAAAGGCACATAATTTTTTGCTGGTGCTGGCATACCTGCTGATCGGGGTCGCTTTCTGGGTAGGGCTGCCGTGGCGGATTGTACTGCCGTTCCTTTTTACGCTTCCCGTGGCGCTTTTACAAATTTATCTGCTCAACCGGATCACCGGCGGCGCAAAACCATTGTGGCGCGTGTATCGTTACACGGCATCCATTCTGACGCTGCTGGCTATTTACCTGATCTCCTATACCTATTGGACCGGATGACATGGCTGAATTCCTGAAACTCAAGCCTCCCTTCGAGGCGCGAAGTGCGTTTTTAAATGCCATCCCTGAGCCGAAAATTGTCAGGGAAACCATCCCGACTGCGGAGGCGCTTGACCGTGTGATCGCGGTGGACGTGTTTGCACCGCATCCGCTGCCGGAGTTTTCCCGCAGCACGGTGGATGGGTACGCCATCTGCGCCGCAGATACATACGGCGCTTCGGAAAGCCTGCCCGCCTTGTTGAATTTTGTGGGCGAGTTACCCATGGGCAAGGCTTCAGATATTGTGATTGAAGCGGGTACGGCAGCGCTGATCCATACCGGGGGTATGATCCCGCAGGGTGCGGATGCCGTGGTGATGTTGGAACATTCACAACTGGTTTCGGGGAAGAGCCTGGAAGTATACCGCCCGCTGGGCGTTAATGAAAACGTCATTCTGGCGGGTGAGGATGTAAAAACCGGGGAGCAAGTGATTCCGCAGGGAAAGAAGATGCGCATAGCCGAAGTAGGGGGACTGATGTCTTTCGGTTTTACGCAGATGGAAGCAGCGCGTAAACCACGGGTTGCCATTCTCTCCAGCGGTGACGAAGTGGTCCCCCCCGAAGCAACCCCGGTCTACGGGCAGGTACGGGATATCAATTCCACCACCATGTCTCTGGTGGTGAAACAGGCAGGCGGGGAACCAATTCCCTACGGAATCGTTACAGATAGTGAAACTGCGTTGCGCGAAGTTGCTGAAAAGGCATTCGCCGAATGCGATATGTTGCTGGTTACGGCAGGATCATCCGCTTCGACGCGCGATCTGACGGCGGTCGTCATCGACAGCCTGGGTAAGCCCGGCGTACTGGTGCACGGAGTTCAGGTTCGTCCGGGCAAACCCACCATCCTGGCGGTGTGCGACGGCAAACCGGTGATCGGCTTGCCGGGCAACCCGGTTAGTGCACTGGTGATTGCAGGAATTTTTGTGCGACCGGTGATACAGAAATTGCTGGGCGAGACGACCAGGGAAGTTCACCCAGTGATCCAGGCTCGACTGATGGGCAGCATCCCATCGGTCGCTGGGAGGGAAGATTGGGTGCCGGTCAGCCTGCAAACTGAAAACGGGAACTGGCTGGCTGAACCGATCCATTTTAAAAGCAACCTGATTTTCAACCTGGTCAAGGCGGATGGGCTGGTGCACATTCCATCTGATCTCACCGGACTGGCTGCGGGGACGACTATTGAAGTCGAAATGATATGAAAAAATATTTCCTGTGTTTGCTTATTGCCACCTTTCTCACTGCCTGCAACTCAGGAGCGATGACTCCGGTTCAACAGACAGAAATTGCCGATTCGATCATGGTGCAGATCGAAGGAAAACAAACGTCAGTTGCTTTAACGCTTACCCCCTCGGTAACGCCCACGCCAATTCCGGCAACGCCCACACCCACCATGACGCTGACCCCAACGCCCACTACCACCCCCACCTGGGTAATGGTTAACAAGGGGCAAAAGGTGATCGTGCCGATCCTGATGTATCACCACATCCTGGCGGGCGAAAAACCGGCCCGATATGAAACCAGCCCGGAAATGTTCAAAGCGCAAATGAACGCATTAAAGGAATGGGGCTACACCACCATAACCGCGGCATACCTGGCGAGCATCATCCGCAACGGCGGGGAACTGCCGGAAAAGCCGGTCGTGATCACCTTCGATGATGGCGATATAGATGTGTATCAAAATGCATTCCCGATAATGCGGGACCTGGGCATGGTGGGGTCTTTTTATATCGTTACCAACCGGCTCCAGTCTGAAGGATTTGTGAATGCAGACCAGCTTCGGGAAATGGCTGCGGCAGGGTGGGAGATCGGCAGCCATTCACATTCGCATATCGACCTCAGTCAGAATCATGGCGCCATGGAAGAAGAGGTGCGGCATTCCAAAGAGGTGCTGGAAGAAGCGATTGGCATGCCCGTCTACACCTATGCTTATCCTTTCGGCGGGTTTGATTCTGCCGTGGGTAATTACACGGCCGCTTCCGGTTATATCGGCGGGTTGGGGCTGGGCACTTCCTATATTCATTCCATCCATGTGGTCTATTACCTCAGCCGCCTGGAGGTACGCGGGGAATTCGGCATGGCAGAATTCAGTAAATTGCTGCCGTGGTCTCCGGTGACCACTCCCATTCCAATTCCCTGATCCACGGAAATCGAGAATATCATGTCCATTTATTTGAAGGATATTCCCCTGGAACAAGCCTGGCGGCGCTGGCTGCTGGCACTGCAAGAGTCTTCCATAAATGGCGTACTGGGCAGGGAAACGCTGGCGCTGGATGAAGATCTGGTCGGCCGGGTGCTGGCGGAATCCATTTGGGCGAAAATATGTTCACCGCATTACCATGCATCTGCCATGGATGGCTATGCCGTTGTGGCTGAAGATACCCAGACAGCATTGCCTTCGCGGCCAGTTTCGATCCGACCGGGCACCAGGGCAAAGTATGTGGATACGGGAGACGCACTGCCCGAGTTTGCCAACGCTGTGATCCCATTGGAACAGGTGGAGACGCTGGATGAACGGGGGAACCCCGCAGTTGATATTCGAAAGCCGCACATCATCCTGATCCGCCAGGCGGTTGCCCCGTGGAGTTCGATCCGGATGATGGGGGAAGACATGGTTGCCACGCAACTGGTGCTTTCCGCCGGGCAGCGCATTCGGCCGGTGGACCTGGGGGCAATTGCTGCCAGCGGGCACTGTGAGGTGGTGGTGGCGCAGAAACCGCTGGTGGCAATCATCCCGACCGGAACGGAACTGGTGCCGGTCGGGCAAGCGGTCAAACCCGGCGATATTATCGAATTCAACAGCATGGTGCTTGCCGGTCAGGTTCAGGAATGGGGAGGAATCGCAAAGCGCTATCCCATTCTCGCGGATGATTTTGACCTGATCGTGAAAACTACCGCAGAAGCGGCGGAGGAAGCCGACCTGATCCTGATCAATGCCGGTTCATCCGCCGGTGCGGAAGATTTTACCTCCCGCGTGGTGGAGAAACTTGGGGAACTGCTGGTGCATGGTGTTGCCATCCGCCCCGGGCATCCGGTGGTTTTGGGGATGGTGCAGAATAATTCGGGACTAAATGTACCCTGCATCGGAGTGCCGGGGTATCCTGTCTCGGCTGCATTAACGGGCGAGATCTTTATCGAACCGACGCTGGATATCTGGACCGGGTTGGTGAAAAATCCCCCACAAGAAGTGCAGGCGCAATTGACCCGCAAGGTAAATTCGTCAGCGGGAGACGATGATTATGTGCGACTGATGGCGGGCAGGGTGGGGGAGAAGCTGCTGGCGGCTCCACTCCCGCGTGGGGCAGGGGTGATAAGCTCCCTGGTAAAAGCGGATGGAATTACGGTTTTGCCGCGCGGAACCCAGGGCGAAGAAGCCGGCTGCAGTGTGCCGGTCAGGTTGTATCGTTCCCCGCAGTGGCTGGAGCGGACCCTCTTTATTTCCGGTTCGCATGACTTGACCCTGGATCTGCTGGCGGATGAACTTTTTCGGGAGCAGATCCGGGTGCTCTGCACCAATGTGGGCAGCCTGGGCGGTCTGCTTGCCCTGCAACAACAGGAAGCCCATGCAGCAGGCACGCATCTGCTGGACCCGGAAAGCGGCGACTATAACATCAGTTATATCCGGCAGTACGTACCCGGGGAGAAGGTTTACCTGATCCGTTGGGTGAAACGCATCCAGGGGTTGATGACTGTTCACGGAAACCCCAAAAAGGTGCAGGGGCTGGTAGATTTGCGCCGTCCGGACGTGACTTTCATCAACCGCCAGCGGGGTGCGGGGACGCGCGTGCTGCTGGATTATCACTTGAAACAACTTGCAATCGATCCGACCGAAATAAGCGGATACCCGCGGGAAGAGGTCACCCATTTGGCGGTGGCGGCAGCAGTCGCCTCGGGCAGGGCGGATTGCGGGTTGGGTATTGCCCCGGCTGCAGCTGCATTGCAGCTCGACTTCATTCCACTTTTCCATGAAGAATATGAGCTTGCCATACCGGTGGAAAACATGGCGAATCCCTTCATTCAGCGGATGCTGGAGACAGTGCGAACTGCTGATTTTCAACGGCGCGTGCTGAACCTGCCCGGATATGAAATAAAAGGTATGGGCGAGATCCGAACTGTGGTCGAATAAATTTTTCCCCGCGTTATTAACAAATTCTTTACCAAAAACTTGCCATCCGTTAAAAAAACTGATGTATAGTAGTATTTAAGTGAGGAGCGAACAGGTCAGCAAAATGGTTCTGCATTTCAGCCATCATCGACTACTCCGATTATTCACCGCAACGATACCAACTCAACCGGCGAAAGGTTCTAACATCGCCGGTTGAGTTTTTAAATCCACATCCACGGAGGAATAGATGTTTACATTGTTCTTCGACGGCTCATATCGCGGAAATGAAAATCGCACCGGGAGTGGATACCCGATCAACATCATGTGCTATGGATGGGTCATCTATGAAGACGGGAAGATGATCGCCCGGGGACACGGGATCTATACCCATCGGGATGCGGCAAGCTCGAATGGAGCAGAATACCTGGCTTTAATCGAAGGTTTGGGGGCATTACAAGACCTGCGCCTGGGGAGGAAACCGGTGTTGATATGCGGGGATGCAAAGACGGTGATCGAGCAGTTGCAAGGGGCATCGCACGTTACATCTCCCCGCATTGTCAATCTGTACCAGCAAGCCAGGAAGTTAACCAAGGGCATGGGTAATCTGCACTGGCAGTGGATCCCACGCAATAAAAACCATGCGGCGGACCAGCTTACCCGGCACGCGCTCCGACAGTTGAATGCGGGAAAGACCCACATTGAAAGGGTCAGTCACCAGTTTGCAGGCTTCAAACTGATATATGGATTGATGGTCAGTCAGAAAAGCCGGAATTGGGCGGCGGGTGGCCACCTGCATTGAGGGGGGATGAAAGGCAGGATTCCCTGGATACTTGCTGCGGTAAATTTACAATTTGCAGGATCAGGGCGGAAATTCTTATACAAATACTGTCCTCTGGCTGTTCAAAAAGTCTACAATTGACGGTGAAAGGAGGGAATTTATGATCCCCAAGGAAGGTACGACTGCACCAGATTTTGCTCTGCCTGATGAAACCGGAACGATCCATTCGTTGAAGGATTATCAAGGCAGAAGTTTTGTTCTTTATTTTTATCCCAAGGATGACACCCCCGGATGCACCACCGAGGCATGCAGCTTCCGGGATGACTACTCCGCCTACCAGGAGAAGAAGGTGGAAATTTTGGGCGTTAGCCCGGATTCCATCAAATCGCATGTGAAGTTCAAGCAAAAATACCAGATCCCATTTCCACTGCTTTCGGATGAAGATCACAAAACCTGCGAAGCCTATGGAGTGTGGGGGCGGAAAAAATTTATGGGGCGGGAATATGACGGCGTTTTTCGCACTACGTTCGTTATTGGTGCGGATGGAAAGATTGTCAAAGTATTCGAAAATGTCAAACCGGCAGACCACGCGCAGGAGATTCTGGCTGCCCTGGTCTAGGGTGAAAAATCCATTATCCAATAAAATAGCGGCTCACAGAAAGCCGCTATTTTATTATTGTAATTGTACGATCACCTTTCCCTTATCCCACAATTCTTCCAGGCGGTAATAATCCCGCTGGGTGGGGGAGAAAAGGTGCACGACGACATCGCCGCAATCTACGACCACCCATCCATTATCAGGGGAGCCTTCCTGCCTGACCCGCACTCCGGGGACACGGTCTGCCGAATCCTTGACCGATTCCGATAAAGCCCGCAACATGCGGTCGGATGTGCCTGATGCAAAGATGAAATAGTCAGCAAATGAAGCAATCCCCTGGATATCCATCAGCAGAATGTTCTCCGCTTTTTTATCTTCCAATACGGTTACCAGTTGATTTGCTATTTCGAGATTGTTCATATTCATAATCTTTCCTAATGTCGTCCATTTTAACACAACTTATTCCGTCGATTTGCGGAAGGGGAAATCTGCCAGAGAGGAATAGACCGCACCCGTAGGGAGCAATTCACTGCGCATCAAGAGCATGTGATCCACCGGAACCGTTCCCAGGCTTCGTGCAGGCTTTTCCAGGAACGATTTGCCCCCAGAGGTGAGATCCGTAGACGAAATGCCATCCCGAATCCGCCCTATGGTGAGGTGTGCCGAGAATGGGCGTTGTTCACACTCCACGCCGACTTCAGGGCTGCGGGCATCAATGGTTCGGGCGAGTTCGGCCAATTGCGGGCAGGGAGAGATCCCGATCCACAAGATGCGTGCCCGGCTGGGATTGGAGAATACACCGCTGCCGGTCACCTGAAAAGAAAAAGGTGCGACCTCGCGGCCGATTCCGGCAAGGAGCGTCTTGAGTTTTTCGAGTGCGGCGTGATTCAAATCCCCATAGAACTTCAACGTGAGGTGAAGGTTATGGCTGTTCGTCCACCCGACAGTTCGTTCAGGAAAACAGGTGCGGATGGACTGCATATATGCCTCAATATTCCGGCGAACTTCCCGGGTGAGGTCAACGGCGAGAAAAGTACGGGTGGTCTGCATGTGGCAACCTTAGCATATCCATCCATTTCTGACAAGTCCAGTGGTTGTAAAATGAAAGCCAGCCCGTAAAATTCTACGGGCTGGCTCGGCAGGGGCGATACGGCAATATCTATTGCAATTTAAAGCGGGAGATGATCTTTTCCAGTTCCATCGCCATCTGGGATAACATATCCGATGAGGCGGAAACCTCTTCTACCTGTGCACTCATTTCTTCGGTTGCCGCAGATACCTCTTCCACGCTTGCCGAATTTTCCTCGCTGATGCTGGCAATGTTATCCATTGCCTGCGTGATCTCGCTTGACCCGGCAGACATTTCCTCGGTGGCCGCGGTATTCTCCTCCACGATTGCGGAGACTTCATCAGCCGCAGTGATCAATTCATTCGAGAGACTCTGCATTTCGTTGGATGCTTCGGTAACCTGTCCGGCAAGCCCCTGTACGGCTTCTGCGCTCTGCAGGATGTTTTGCAGCGCCGCACCGGCATCGCCGGCCAACCGCACGCCTTCTTCCACTTCCTGTGCACTTTCCTGCATGGCTACAACCGCCTCACTGATGGTCGCCTGGATGCCCCTTATCAATCCGCCAATTTCCTTGGTGGCTGCTCCGGCACGTTCTGCAAGTTTGCGAACTTCATCTGCCACCACCGCAAAACCTTTTCCATGTTCGCCCGCGCGGGCAGCCTCGATGGCGGCATTGAGGGCGAGCAGGTTGGTCTGGCTGGCAATGTCTTCGATGGCAGCCACAATGGCGCCGATTTCTTCGCTGCGGGTGCCCATCTCTTCGACTTTTCCAGCCGATAGTTTGACCTTCTCGCGGATGGAAGTCATGCCGTTCACCGTTGCCTGGACGATGGTGGCTCCACTTTCAGCTGCCTTGCTGGCGTCCACTGCCCCTCCGCTTGCCTTGGCGGAATTGGAGGCTACCATTTCGATGGCGGTTGAAAGCTGCGAGCTGAGCCCGGCCATTCTGGTGACGGCAGATGCCTGTTCCTGCGCACCTTTGGCAACCCCGTCAATGGCGCGGGTTAGCTGGTCGACCGCGGAGGCAGTGCGTGAAGCAGCATCCGATTGTTGGGCTGCCCCGGAAGCGACCTGCTGAATGGTGGTGCTGATCTGGTTGGTTGCGGAACCCGCCTGACTGGCTGCCTGGGAGAGCTGAGTGGATGAACTGGCAAGCGCCACAGTATTTTCGCTCACCTGCTCGAGCGCATTGTGCAGGTTGGCGACCATGTTTACAAAGGCGTTTCCGAGGATGTCATTCAGCGATTGCGGTGTGATTGTGGCGGTCAGGTCTCCTTCTGCGATTTGGGCGGCAGTATTGCTCATTTCTTTTTGATAATCGATCATGGCGCGGAAGGATTCTGCCAATTCTCCAATTTCATCCGTGCCCTGATGAGTGATACTCTGATTGATATTTCCTTTCGCCAGCAGGTTTGCTGTTTCGGCGATCTTTTTGATCGGCGTTGCAATCGAGTTCGAGATGACAATCGCCAGGAAAACGACCAGAGCTCCCACCAGTGCAATGATCAGAATAGTGGTGTTGCGCATGGTGTAAACGGTTGTGAGTGCTTCATTCACATTTATTTCGTTCACCAATCCCCAGTCATAGCCTGAGAATGGCACGTACGAACCGATGACCTGGTACCCCATATAACTGATGTATTGGCCCTGTCCGCTCGTCTTTTCTGCAATCGCGCGTGAAGCGACCGTATCTATTTTCAACTCCAAAGGGCTTCGTTCTTGAATCGTGCCGTTTGTTTTTAATGTGTCTTCAAATCTGGATGGCGTTATGAAAGTGCCATCCTGCGTGAGCAGGTAAGCCTCCCCGGTTTCTCCGGTTTTGGATCGGGCTAATAAATTTGCTATGGTCGATGTTTCGAAGGTCCCTCCAGCAAAACCGACGATTTTTCCGTCCACAAGAACCGGGGCTCCGGCAACCAGAATTACATTGCCGGTAAATTTTGAAACCACGGGTTCGGAAACAACCGGTTTTCCCGTTGAAATCACATCCTTAAAGTACTGACGATCAGCTATATCTACCACTTCTCCGGAGCTTGAAGCGATGCTAACCCCAGACAAGTCTGTGACGAATATGGTTTCATAAATCCCCCAGATTTTATTAAAACCGTCAATCGCACTCTTTGCCTGAACAGGGTCCATTGTCTTGACGTGGTCTGTGTCAGCCAGTGTTTGGGCGTCTTGCAGCCTTTCAGACAACCAGGATGTGATTGAGTCTGCCTGGATCTGACCCTGTTTATCCAGACTGTTGTAAGTGTCCCGGGTAATGTTGCTTTGACTGCTGAAAAATGAGAAAATTCCGATTGCGATCGCCGGAATAAGCGATAAGAGAAGGAAAAAAACGAGTAGTTTTGTGCGTATCGATGATTTTTTCCCCAGTTTAATCCTGCCATCTGGAGTTGGGTTCATTTCATAGTCCTCCAAAAGAATACCCCTATTGATGAATTGCGATATTTTATTGTTCAATTGTTGGAGTTCTACTTTCAATAAAAAGGAAATAAAATACACATAGAAATAATATAAATGCCAGAGTGTGGATCATAACCCTCCCCATCATGCTCATTAATATTTATCTATACACGCTTTATGAATTGTGGTATAAAAAAAAAGCCCTGCTGTGTTCGTGATGTTGCTCCCACGTTTTGAGCCAACACTTAAAAAAATGGGTACCAACCTTACGATAGTAATGCGATAGACTCCGGTCAAGGCAGAGCTACCGGGTAGGCTCCCGACCTGCGAAAGCAGGTTCAAAACCCTGCAACACACGGCATGGTGGGGTCTTCTATATTAACAGCTTATTACTAAACCACGCCTAATGACTGGACATGCCAATCTGTCCAGTTCTTTTCATATAAAATTGCGGAAGAGGTGAAAAATGGACAAGAAAGAAATATTACAAAAAGTAAAAGTAGATGGTGTGAAATTCATCTCCTACCAATTCGTCGATGTAAACGGCGCGGTTAAATCGCTGGATGCACCGGTGGAAAGGCTGGAGGAAGCACTGGATGGTGGCATCTGGTTCGATGGCTCATCCGTGGAGGGCTTTGCCCGCATCCAGGAAAGCGACATGCACCTGCGCCCGGATACCAGTACCTATGCCGTACTTCCCTGGTCGCCGGAGGAATTGAAACGCGCCAGGTTTTTCTGTGATATTTTCACACCCGATGGACATCCATTCGACGGTGATGCCCGCGGTATGCTGAAGCGTTTCATCAGCCGGCTGAAAGAAAAGGGGTGGACTTTCAACGTAGGACCAGAACCGGAATTCTTCCTGTTGAAAAAAAACGGCTCACAGTCCATCAACCCGGTGCCGCATGATGTGGGCGGATATTTCGATTTCTCCCCCAACGATGAAGCTGTGCGCGTCCGCACGGAGCTAATAAGGGCTTTGTGCAGCATGGGGCTGAACGTGGAGGTCGGACACCATGAAGTCGCCCTCGGACAGCATGAGATCGACTTCCGGTTCGACGATGCAGTCAGAACAGCGGACAATGTTTTGACCCTCAAGTACACCGTAAAAGCCATTGCCGCGCAGAACGGGCTGGTCGCTTCGTTCATGCCCAAACCCATCTTTGGGATCAACGGCTCGGGTATGCACTGTCACCAGTCATTGTTCGATGCCAAGGGATGCAACCTTTTCTTTGACTCCAAGGATCCATTCCACCTGACGCCTCTGGCATACCAATTTATCGCCGGTCAGCTTGCACACGCGCGTGGTTTCACAGCAGTGATCGCCCCCACGGTGAATTCATACAAACGCCTGGTCCCCGGTTATGAAGCGCCGGTGTATGTGGGTTGGGCACAAACCAACCGTTCAGCGCTCATCCGTATTCCGCGCTTCACGCCCGGGCAGGAAAAAGCCGTTCGCGCAGAATTACGCTGCCCAGATCCATCTTCCAACCCGTATCTGACGTTCATGGTGATCCTGGCTGCCGGTCTGGATGGTATCGAAAAGGGAATGACCCCGCCGGCTCCGTTGAACAACATCAATGTCTACGAGCTGACAGCGCAGGAACGGAAAAAATTGAAGATCACCGAACTGCCCGGATCACTCAAAGAAGCCATGGTTGAATTGGATAAGGATGCCATCATCAAGGACGCATTGGGTCCCATGCTGTATGAAGCATTCGTCCGCTCACGCATGGCTGAGTGGGAAGAGTACCGGATGGATGTAACAGATTGGGAGCTTGAGCACTATCTGGAACGCGCCTAACTGACCGGCTCGACCAATTTACAGAACGAACATTTCCCATCCGCGGCAGTCATTTCTCCACACTGCTGACAGGGATGCAGATCTACCGGCAGGCTTTCTACCTCGAGCAGAAAGCCTGCTTTTTTTTGCTGGAGAAAATGTGTGTAATAAGAAAGCTTAATGCCCGGTTGCTCTTTCTCCAGCTGGTTTATCCAGGTCTTCAAATAATTGGTTTTGGATCCAACAGCAAAGGGACATTCCTCTTCCACATATTCGATACCGCTGAGGATGGCATATGCCGCTGTTTCCCTTTCGTAGAACCGGCAAAACGGCTTGATCTTACGGGCAAACCCCGGCTTTTGAGGGAGCAGCGGCGATTGCCGGGAAAGCTGCTCCAGGTTCCAATTGAGATTGTTGGAAAGCAGCACCGCCACTTCATCATCCAGATTGTGGCCTGTGGCAATAATTTCATATCCGTGGTCGCGTGTGAACGTGTTGAAGACATGTCTTTTGATGGCTCCGCAAACCGAACAGGGTCTGTCAGTTCCACGCTGGTTCCTGGCGACCAATTGCGTAATGTCCTGACCGATCTCAGACTTAACATCATATACATGTAGTGTGAGCTGGTTGTGCTCTGCAAAGGTGCGGGTGTAATCCAGAGATTGGTGCGAATACGCAAAGGGCTGGTTGATACCCAGGTTGATGTAAAGCCCGGCGGTTTGATATCCCAGCCTGTTCAGTACATCCCAGAGTGCCAGAGAATCTTTACCACCAGAGACGGCAACCAGTACCTGCCCATCCGCTTTCGGCAGGTGATGTTTTTCTATGGTCTTTTGCGTGTGGCTGCGGAACCCTTCCAGATAGTGCTCGCGGCACAAAGCCAGGCGATGCTGCGGCATGTTCAGCGAGGCGGTTTGACCACATTTGCGGCATTTCACGCGGATATACTCCCGCCGGAAATCACCGGGATCACCCGGACCGTTTCGCCATTGTGCAGCAACAGATCTTCGGTGATGATCTCTCCGTCCCGCACCACCAGGTATGCTTCGGCATTCAGCCCGATCCGTTTGAGTGCCTGATGCACAGTCAAAGGACCGGTGAGGTAGTACGCCTTTCCCCGTAGATTCAGGGTAATTTGAGATGAAGGCTGCATATATTCAAGGTCTCTTGTAATATAATTGGTTTGTAAATCATTTTGATTATAACTAAACTGGGTGAGGATAGATATGTCAGGAAAAATCGAATTTGTACGAAATTACCGGGATTCAAGCACTGACCAGGGTTTCCAGTTTGAGTTTATCTGTGACCGCTGTGGTACCGGATATCGCAGCCGCTTTCAGCCCTCTGTGACCGGTGCATTGAATAATGTCATGGATACCGCCAGCAGCCTTTTTGGCGGAATTTTTAACACTGCTGCCAATCTGGCGGATAGAGCTCATTCCGCCGCCTGGGAGAAAGCGCATGATGATGCCTTTGCCAAAGCCAGCAGCGAACTGATGCCCTCATTCATCCAGTGCCCCCGCTGTCAGAGCTGGGTGTGCCGGGAAAAATGCTGGAATAACAAACGCGGGTTGTGCAAGAACTGCGCTCCGGATATGGGTGTGGAGATGTCCGCCGCCCAGGCAAGCCGTTCGGTGGAGGAAGTTTGGGCACACGCCGCCATGTCTGCCGAGGATAAAAAACTTTCAGAAGCAAACTGGCGGGAGACCATCCATGCTTCCTGCCCGAAATGCGAAGCTCCCTTAACCACCAATGCCAAGTTTTGCCCCGAGTGTGGAGCCCCGGTAAAGCAGGAAAAACACTGCACCGAATGCGGCGCCATTCTGCAACCGGATGCAAAATTCTGTGCAGATTGTGGCAAGAAGGTTGACTGAAGTTTATTCGGCAGATCCCACGATTGTGGATTGAATACAGCCCATGAGATCCCGCAGTGAACCTGCGGGTTCTTTTTGTGTACTCATCACCAGCGGATAACTGATTTCGACATCCGTTGCGACAGGCTTTACGCTGCCGGTCAGCCAGCGGGAAGGAAGGATGCCAATGGCAGCCTTGTTCTCACTGACCGCAGCGGTGATTTCAGCCGCACCGGGTAAATATCGGGTGCGGATGTTGAAGGTGACATCCTCCGGCAGTTCATTCCGGAGCAGAAGTGTGACATCATCCGCTTGGGGGAAAAGATAAACCTGGATGATATCTGCGGAGACATCCGCAGGAATATCGGCAGACACATCCTGCCAGGATGTGGTGAAACCTGCCAGCATGGAGATGATCTGATCTCGGCTGAGGTGGTCAAGTGGATTTTGCGGGTTGATGACGAATTTCAGCTCTTCCTGCGCCAGTTGATATTGCCAATCGGTCACTCCTTCTCCGCTGGTAACGATCAGGTCATAGGCAGACGTCTGGATCGATGGCAATGGCGAGACATCCACCGTAACAGGCAGGTCCGGGAAATCCAGGCTGCATTGGTTCACTGCCTGCGCCAGGTAACTGTTGGCAGGGGTCAGCGCCACCCGCACCGGAAGATTGATGGCGGGCAATGGGTTCAACTCGGCGGGTTGGCAGCCACTGAGCAGGATCCCGATCACCAAGAGGAGCGAAAGTTTTTTAATCATCCCCGAATAAAGGATACAACCAAAGTGAGAACGGCAGCCAGTACACAATAAACGGCAAAGCCATAGAAGCTATGCTGCTGCAGGTATTTCAATAACCAACGAATAGAGAGGTAACCGACGATCCCAGCCGCCAGGGTGCCGATCACAACAACTGGCAGAAAACTGCCCAGCCCCGGCATTTCGAGCATATCCAACGTTGCCAGACCTCCGGCAGCCAGCATTATCGGGATGGACATGAGAAAGGAGAACCGGGCAGCGGCAGGGCGGTTGAAGTTCCTGAATAGCGCACCGGAAATGGTGGACCCGGAGCGGGACACACCCGGGAAAATGGACAATGCCTGAAACACGCCAATGACCAGTGCATCCAGCCAGGTCATTTGCGGCAGCTCTTTTTTGTACTTTCCGAACCATTCTGCTGCGCTGAGCAGGGCGGCAGTCAGCAACAGGAACAGGGCGGTGGTTAGCGGGCTGCTGAAAGCTGCCTCCACCTGATCCTTGACCAGCAAGCCCAATAATCCTGCGGGGATGGTTGCGAGCACCACCCACCAACCCAGACGGGCTTCCTCCGTCTGGAAGGGTTTGCCGGCGAAGAGATTGCCGACCACGGCAGAAATGATCTTGACCAGATCTTTCCAGAAATAGATGATAACGGCGATCAAGGTGCCCATTTGAACCAGGACGTCGAAGATAAACACTTGTTCAGCCGGGAAGCTCCAGTTAAGCCAGTAAGGCACCAGTACAAGGTGGGCGGAACTGGAGACCGGCAGAAACTCCGTCAAACCCTGGATGATACCCAGAATAATTGATTCAATGATGGTCATTACAAAGCTCCTCTAGTCTTCCATTTGGTGGTAATTCTTGAGATATTCGGCTGCAAATACCTGGAAGCGTTGTTCGATAATCGCCTCCCGCATCCGGCGCACCAGCGTCAGCAGGGTGTGGATGTTGTGGATGGATAGCAGTGTGCCTGCCAGAAACTCACGGGCAACGATCAGATGGCGGATGTATGCCCGATTGAAATGCCGGCAGGTATAACAAGTGCATTCGGGGTCAATCGGATTTGGATCGCGGGCGTAGGCAGCATTGAGCATGTTCATCCTGCCGCGATGGGTCATGGCAGCCTGATGTCTTGCCAGGCGGGTCGGAAGGACACAATCGAAAATATCCACGCCACGAATAACGCCATTAACCAAATCCTCCGGAGAACCAACCCCCATTAAATAATGCGGTTGATGCTCGGGCAGCAGCGGCTGAAGGACATCCAGCGTTTGATGCATTTCGGTCTTTGATTCGCCGACCGAGAGCCCGCCGATGGCGATGCCATCGAAGCCCAGGGCGGAAATGATGCGGGCGGATTCCGCACGCAGGTCGGGGAATATCCCCCCCTGGATGATGCCAAATAATGCCTGGTCGGAGCGCGACTTTGCTTTCAGACATCGTTCAGCCCAGGCATGTGTCCTTGCCATGGCGGAGATGTTGTAATCGCGCTCGTGCGGCGGTGCACACTCATCAAACGCCATGATGATATCGGCTCCCAGGTTTTCCTGGATGGCGACCGATTTTTCCGGCGTCAAACGCTGTGTCGACCCATCGATATGGCTTTTGAAGGTGACACCGTCGGCATCTATTTTACGCATTTGCGCCAGTGAGAAGACCTGGAATCCGCCTGAGTCGGTGAGCATGGGGCGCTGCCACTGCATGAATTGATGCACCCCGCCCATTTCCCGGACAAGATCATCACCGGGGCGCAGCCAGAGATGGTAGGTGTTGGCAAGTACCAGGCTGGCATCCAATTCCTCAAGCTGTCTGGGGGTAAGTGCTTTGACCGCCGCCTGGGTGCCCACCGGTGCAAAGATGGGGGTGGGAATATCTCCGTGCGGTGTGTGATATATCCCCGCACGGGCGGCGCCATCACGGGCGATGAGTTCGAAAGAAAATGTGCGCATGAGGCAATTATACCCGGTGGCGGTGTCGTCCTGCCGCTGTAGACGGGAGGTTATGTACGTTTTATATGAAAATTCCGAAAATTGTTTTCATAATTTTCATTTATGTTATACTTTCACGGCTAATTTACCGCAGGCTAGAGCCTGTGCTCATTGGAGCTTGATCCGGGGTGGCTGGATGCAATTCTCTTCGCTGTTTTCAGAAGTAGCCATTATTGACGATGACGCGTTGACAGTAAGGAAAACCCGAATTCTATTACAGAACGCAGGTTACATCGTTAAAAGTATCCCATTGGTGGAACTGGAACATATTTGTCACGGCAGAAAGACGCCGGACATACTGTGTGTGGATGCTGACATCTCTGACGCAGACGGCAACGACAGTATTCGATGCCTTCGCGGGCGGAAGGATATTCCTTATATCCCGATCATTGTCTTGTTCAACGAAGGCAGTTTGGAAAAAGCGCTTGCCTGTTTGAATGCAGGCGCCGACGACCTGATCGAAAAGCCGATCAACAATGATCTGCTGTTACCGCGAGTGAAGGTAATGCTGCGGTTAAAATTGGCTGTGGATAATCTCTCACGCCTGAATAATCAGCTTGAAGAAAATGTAAAAGAACGGACACGCCAATTGGAACTGGCGCACAGCCAGTTGAGGCACACGGAGAAACTGGCTTCCATGGGACGTCTGGCAGGCGCCATTGTGCATGAGATCAACAATCCATTAACTGCCATGTCGCTCAGTATTGACCTCCTCCAGGATTCCTTGCCGGGAGATTCTCCCGCCAAGCCGTTGATCGTGAACCTGTCGAAACAGTTGGAACAATTAGGTACGCTATCGGCGCAATTAAAGAATTACTCCAAACCGTCCACCGAAAACAGGGAATGGGCATCCATTAATGAAATCATTCAGTCATTGGTCGTTCTGCTCGACAAACAATTCCGCAAGGATGACATCACCGTAAAATTGGACCTGGAGTCAGATATTCCAAATGTATTTGTTTCCGTTCACCAGATCAATGAGGTGATCCTGAATCTTGCCATTAATGCCATCGACGCCATGCCGGAGGGCGGCGAGTTGACAATATCCACCCGTTACAAGGATGACCTGATTGAAGTGTTGGTGATGGATAATGGGGCAGGAATCCCTCCTGATGTACTGGAGCACATTTTTGAGCCTTATTACACCACCAAGGGCGAGCGAGGTTCAGGGCTGGGACTGGCGATCTCCTACAATATTATTCAACAGCATGGCGGCCAAATTATATTTACCTCCGAGACTGGCAAAGGCACACAGGTAAAAGTGACTCTTCCCATCCATTCGACGCCCACAGATGGCAATGGGGTGGAAGGTTGATCCATGTTTATTAACTGGAAGACGAAAGAACTGGATCTGAATATCGTGTACGCCGGTGTTGCCTTATCGGGTAAAACCACAAATCTGGAGCAAATCCACAGCCACATACGCCCAGAGTACCGGAGCCAGTTAACGACGCTGCAAACAAACGAAGATAGAACGATCTTCTTTGATTTTCTGCATCTCAATTTGAATCCGATTGCCGGACTGACACCCAAGTTCGGTTTGTACACCGTTCCCGGGCAGGTTTATTACGAAGCCACGCGGGATATCATCCTGAACAAAGCCGATGGCATTGTGTTTGTCGTGGATTGTGCCTCCAAACGCATTCATGAAAATCTTGAGGCCTGGCAATCTTTGCGTGAAAAGCTTGCCGCCCGTTCTGAAGAGCCGGGGAAATTCCCCACGGTAATCCAATTCAATAAGTGCGATTTACCTGATGCAGTGGAAACAGACGAAATCAAATCATTATTGAAGGTGGAATCACTCCCATGCTTTGAAGCGGTCGCGATTAACTACCAGGGCGTCAATGAGACCTTGTTTGCAATCATCAAAGGCGTATTTTTACGGGCAACCAATTCTCTCAAGCAAAGAAATTAGACGGACCGTTTTTATCACGAATGAGGAAATTGAATTCGAATGGCTATTACAGGTGATTTATCTGAGATCAACTTACTGGACTTTTTACAGGTAACCTGTCAAAACGGCTCCACCTGTTTGATCACCGTATCCACGAATGAAGATCATTTCGATCTCTTCGTGGAAAATGGTGAAATTGTGCATGCGCAGTCGAATACTGAAAACGGGGAGGCTGTGTTTTATAAACTGATCGCAATAAAGAAAGGAAAACTTGCGATCATTCAGGGACAGCCATCTCCACGGAGGACGATTCATACCTCCTGGGGCGCATTGATCCTGAATGGATACCGATTTCTCGATGAAAACGAAACCGGCGAAAGCATTAAGACACCTCAGCAAGATCTACCACGCGTGCTGCATGAGCAGTTTGCCCAGACTGAATTGCAGGGTGCTGTTGTCATTGACCGGAATGGAAAACCGCTTGCGCAGGAATTCCAGGATCTCTATGACGTAACCAAATTGGGTGCGGTAATTGGGGGGGTGCTGAATCTTTCGCAAAGATCCCTGCTTGCGCTGGAAAATGGCGAACTCATGCAGACCGTTATTTTTGGCTCCGATGGTTCCATTGTCTTAGCTAGGATCAATTCGGAGAATATGCTGGCTGCCCTTGTGGCGGAAAGCACAAGCTTGGGCATGGCTTTATGGGAAATCAATAAGTGTACTGAGGTTTTAACTGAAGTATTATCTTCTTCTTAAAAGGTATGAGTATGGCAAATCTGAAGCGCAGTGAAATGTTGGAAAGTGCATTAAGCCACATATTGGAAAACTCAATCGATATCCACGGGGCGGCGGTGATCAGCCTGGATGGGTTGACGCTGTCATCCAAACTGCCGGTTAGGATGGATGCATCCAAAGTCGGCGCGATCGTTGCCAGTATTCACAACCTTTCCAGCCGGTCGGTGCAGCAATTGGAAAGGGGAGAGTTGCTGCAAACGCTGATCCAGGGCAAGGATGGCAATATTGTCATCACCAATGCCGGGAAAAATATTGCCCTGGTTGTTCTGACCAAAAAAGACATCAACCTGGGAATGGTTTTTCTTGAAGCCCGCGAGGGAGCGAAACGAATTCTGGAAGTTTTGAATTAGCATTTGTTTGAGGAATTTGGAGGGAATATGCCCACAACAACACTATTCGAAAATGGTACCCATAAAAACATATTATTGGATGACTTTTCTTCCGGTTTGATGGTTCAATCCAATCAGCATGTCATTGTGCATAATGAACAGGCGATCTTGCTCGATCCCGGTGGACATAAAGTATATTCATCTGCGCTAGCCGAGTTGTCGGCATTGGTGCCAATTTCCGGGCTGCGTTATATTTTCTTTTCGCACCAGGACCCGGATATTATTGCCGCTGCAAATGGGTGGCTGATGGTCACCGATGCGGAAGGTTTGCTGTCCAATCTTTGGATGAGGTTCATCACCCACTTTGGTGTGGATGAGATGGTGATGGATCGCATTCAGGCAATCCCGGATGACGGCATGATGATCAACCTGGGCGATTGCGAATTCACCATACTGCCGGCGCACTTCCTTCACTCCCCCGGCAATTTCCAGATCTATGACCCGGTATCGAAGATTCTGTATTCAGGCGATTTGGGCGCTTCCCTGGGGCAGACATATTTGGAGGTGAAGAACTTTTCCGATCACATCCAGTATATTCAGGGCTTTCACCAGCGGTATATGGCATCCAACAGGACGCTGCGCCAATGGGTGAAGATGGTACGCGACCTGGATATCGAGATGGTGGCTCCGCAGCACGGTGCGGTTTATGCGGGCAAAGAGGTGGTAAATGAATTATTCACCTGGCTGGAGAATCTGCAGTGTGGCGTTGACCTGCTAGAGGATCAGTATCAACTGCCGCGTCATTAAAGAAAATTGGTGGGTATGATTCCTATTTTGATTATTGATGATGATCCGGTTATTCGTGACGGATTGGTAAAACTATTCACAGCCAGAGCCATCGATGCCAAAACGGTCCCCGATGCCGAAACTGCCGTCGCTGTGTTAAAGGAACAGGAATTCGACCTGGTATTAACCGATTATCATTTGCCGGGGCGCGACGGTTTGAGCGTCATCGAATATGCCAAAAGCCTGTCGAAAGAACGCCCGGTGGTGATGATTTCAGGGCAGGGCGATATGGATGTAGTGGTGAAGGCATTGCGCCTGGGCGTTGATGATTTCATTTCCAAGCCCTTCAAACCGGTGGAACTGGTTTCCATTGTGCAGCGCGAGCTGGAACAGTATCAACAGAAAAAAGGGTTTGCCCGACAGGCGGAGACCGTGATCGAGCATTACCTGGATGTCAACCAGATCAACGCATTGGAGCGGGCACTTGCCACGCTGCGCGCGGATGCAAATGCGCAGAGCACATTACTGATCGAGGGCAACGGTCACGTGATATGCGCCAAGGGGATTCTAAGGAATGTGGATGTGCCTTCACTCGCCGCCCTGGTGGCTGGGAGTGCGACCGCCAATTCCAGCATATCGACGATTATTGGTGAAGAAGATCCGTTCAAGTTGTCATTTCATGAAGGCAGGAAAAGCGGTTTGTATTCGGCATACCTCGGACCGGGATTGTTCCTGGTGGTGATATTTGGCATGGAAGTGCCTTCAGGGATGGTTTTGTACCAAACCCGCCGGGCGGTTGAATTTATCCACGAAATTCTGGGCGAAGATTATTTTGAGAAGATGAAACAGCTCGCCGGTGTGAAGCGGAATTTTCCACCCTTGCCGGAGAAGATCAATACCCTGAACGATTTGCTCACCCTGGATACACTGGAAGAAGACCTGGTATCGGTACTGCAAGAGCAGTTCAATAAACTCTGGAGTAATTGACGCTTGCTATCTGCTTGAAGGCGGTTTATACTACCTGCCATGAATTCGAATGGATACTCTGCCTGGCTGGAGATCGATCTTTCCAGAATCAAAGAGAATGTAAAAGCGTTAGCCAGCATCAGCCAGACCGAAGTCATGGCAATTGTAAAAGCGAATGGATACGGTCATGGCGCGGCTGAAATTGCAGAGGCTTCTGTGGAAGCTGGCGCAACCTGGCTGGGTGTGGCTCGCCTGGAAGAGGCAATGGCGCTCCGCCGCGCCGGCATCAACTGTCACATTCTGGTGCTTGGGTACACCTCCCCCGATCGAATAGCCGAAGCTGTTAATCACAATATCTGCCTGACCATCTACGACGCCGGCATCGGCGAAGCCTATGCGGAAAAGGCTTCCAAATTTGGCGGCGGATTGCGGCTGCACATCAAGGTGGATACCGGGATGGGCAGGCTGGGCATCTCGCCGGATACTGCGCAAAGCTTTATCGAATCCATTTCCCGACAACCGCAATTGAACATCGAGGGGATATTCACTCACTTTGCCCGCGCGGATGAGCCCCAGGTGAATACCACTCTGGAGCAGCTGGAAAAGTTTGACAAGCTGATCCGGAACTTGAAGCGGGTGGGCATTGCGCCGCGCTATATTCATGCCTCCAACTCGGCGGCGATCCTGAACTTTCCGCAGGCGAACTACAACCTGGTGCGTCCGGGAATTGCCCTGTACGGGTATGCCCCCTCACCGGAAACTCCCCTGCGTGAAAATATCAAACCTGCGCTGACCTGGAAAACGCGCTTAACTTCTGTGCGCACCTTCCCCGCCGGACACGGCATCAGCTATGGTCACATCTACTATACTCGCAAGGCGGAACGGATCGGCTCCATTGCGATCGGATACGCCGATGGCTACCGGCGGGTGAATGGCAATATCGCCCTGGTCAACGGCAGACGTGTTCCGGTGGTCGGACGGGTTTGCATGGACCAATGCATGCTTCAACTGGATGAGGTTCCCGATGCACAGGTGGGTGATGAAGTCGTATTACTAGGCCACCAGGGTAATGAGAATATCACTGCCGAAGAGATTGCAGAGCGATGGTCGACCTTCAACTATGAAGTGATTTGCGGACTTTCAGCGCGTCTGCCACGGATCTACGATAAATAAATGCCAATCCAATATCCTTATTACATTCAAAAAAAATGGATCATTGCGCCGCCCATGGATACGGCGGTATGGAAGGATCTGGCTGATTACCCCAGCCTGCTGCGAAAGCTGCTGTACAACCGGGGCATTCTATCCTCACAGTCCGCCCGGGATTTTCTGTACGGCGGAGAACATTTGCTGCATGATCCTTTCCTGATGTCCGGCATGAACGCGGCGGTGGAGCGCATCCTGCTGGCAATGCGACGCGATGAGCAGATTGTCGTCTACGGGGATTATGATGTGGATGGCGTCACTGCCACTGCGCTGCTGGTTGAATGCTTACAGCTATTGGGGATGAAAGTTTCCCCGTACATTCCCAATCGTTTTGATGAGGGGTATGGGCTGAACAAGGAAGCGCTGTATTCTTTACGCAGCGGCGAGAGGGCAGCAGACCTGGTGATCTCCGTCGATTGCGGTATCCGTTCACAGGCAGAGGCAATCTATGCCCGTGAGATCGGTCTGGATTTGATCATTACCGATCACCACCACCCTTCCGACGATGTTCCCGAGTGCGTTGCGGTGCTCGATCCCAAGCGAAATGGTGACGAATATCCCTACAAGGACCTTGCCGGGGTTGGCATTGCCTATAAACTTGCACAGGCGGTTGTACAGAAGGTCTCACCCGCGAGCGATCTGGCGGAAAAACGATTGGATCTGGTTGCTCTGGGTACGGTGGCGGATATGGCTCCGCTCAGCGGGGAGAACCGCGAGCTTGTGCGCCGGGGCATCAGCCTTTTACGTTCGGGCAACCGGGTGGGCATTCGGGCACTGGCGGCGGAAGCCGGCATTGCCTATTCCCGGATCACCTCGGGCGACATCGGTTTTCTGCTTGGTCCGCGGTTGAATGCCGCCGGCAGGTTGGAGACGGCAATGGATTCTTTCCAACTGCTGGTGAGCGATAATGATGTGGATGCGATGAAATATGCTTCCAGTCTGCAAAAGCAAAACGAGGAAAGACAGAAACAAACCCGGGAAACACAGCAGAAAGCTGCCAACAGTATCGGTCAACTGATGCCGGGAGAATACCTGCTTTTTGTAGTCGACCCGGATTTCAATGAGGGTATCGTCGGGCTGGCTGCTTCGAAGCTTTTGGATCAGTATTATCGCCCGTCAATTGTGGGCAGGAGGGATGCGGAGACCACCCGTTGCTCGTGCCGGAGCATCCCGGGCTTTCACATTGCCCAGGCGCTGGATGAATGCGCCGATCTGCTGGTAAAACATGGCGGGCATGCCGCCGCCGCAGGTTTCACGGTGGAGAATCGAAACCTGGCTGCGCTGCAAGACCGATTGAAGGAGATAGCCAGACGGGAATTGCATGACACCGAATTGGTGGCATCGATCACCGCCGAAGCTGAAGTGAGTCTGAAAGACCTGAACGGCGATTTTTATCAACAGCAGGAATTACTGCATCCGTTGGGATATGGCAACCCGGAACCCTGTTATGTGATCCGCAATGTTCAGGTGCTGCAAAAAAGCGTGATCGGCAAGGAAAAGACCCATCTGCGACTGGTGTTGAAAGATGACAGGTCGGGCGCAGTGATGAATGCCATTGCCTTTCACTTTGGCTACCTGGCGGATGTTCTGCCTGCCCGCGTGGATATTCTGGGCAGCCTGGATATGAATCATTACAACGGTCAATCGACTTTGCAGATAAGGGTGAAGGATATCCGCCAGCCGGAATAAATATCGGCTGGATAACACTTGAGAAACAAAAAACCGGGAGCAATCTGCTCCCGGTTGCCGGTTAATCGACAAAACGATACTTGATCAAAGTCCAAACCGCTTCGAATGCGTCTCCCATGTGAATCTTTTTCCCCTGGGTGTAATCACGCGGATTGAAATCGATGGGTACTTCGTAGATGCGGATTCTCCGTTTCAATACCTTGGCGGTGAATTCGGGTTCAAAGTCAAAACGACGGGCGTGGATCGGGAAGTTTACCACGCTGCGTTTGAACACCTTGTAGCCGGTTTCCATATCGCTCAAAATATTGTTGTAGAGGATATTGGTCATAAACGTAAGCAGTTTATTGGCTACCATGTTCCAGAAGAGGATCGGACGGCGTCCGCCGCCGAGGAAGCGCGAGCCGTAAACGATATCTGCGATGCCCTCCTGGATGGGCTTGAGCAGATTGGGATATTCGCGTGGATCGTATTCGAGATCGGCATCCTGGATGATGATCACCTCTCCGCTTGCCTTTTCTATCCCGGTACGGACGGCAGCGCCTTTACCCTGGTTCTTCTCATGCAAATGCACTTTGACGAGCGGGTCTGAAAGCGCCTTGAGATACTCGCGGGTCCCATCCACGGAACCGTCATCCACCACGACGATTTCGGTGGCAATATTCACTGCCTTAACCCGATCCAGTATTTCTTCGATGGTTTGTATTTCGTTATATGCAGGAATTACGACGGTAACATTCATAAAGTTCATTATAAATGTCACCGAAAAATTGGGCAAGTTTTCTATATCCCTCCGGTGACTGCATGCTATAATTTATCGGTAGCAAGGTATTTCTCCCTTACTTATGATTTCAATTTTCGCTGGAGGATCTATTGATGAATCCCGTCCCGCATAAACCAGCAGCAGCACCGGCAGGGAATGTACCATTTGTCCCTGCAGCGATCACCAAGATCGAGGATACAGGTCTGTCGCCCTTATGGGTGCAGGACCTGATGTTGAAGGTTTTTTATTATCAGGGTTATATGACCGGCTTCAAACTTGCCGAAGAAATTGCGCTGCCGTATGTCGGCGTGGTGGATCAGCTGCTGGAGATTTTGAAGCGCGAAAAACTGGTGGAAGTTAAATCCTCGCAGGTTGGCCTGGGTGAAGGCGCTTACCAGTGGGCGATCACCGGGGCAGGCATCGCCCGCGCCCGCGAAGCATTGGAAAGAAGCCAGTATGCCGGTCCGGCGCCTGTGCCGATCCAGGTATATAACGAATCACAGCGAAAACAAAGCCGCGGCAGAACCATGGTCACGGATAAGATCATGCGTCAGATCCTGGCGCAATTGGTGTTGAGCGAACGAACTTTCCAACGGATCGGTCCGGCGGTCAACTCCGGCACTTCCCTGTTTATGTACGGCCCACCTGGGAACGGCAAGACCAGCATTGCACGCGCCATTGGCAATCAAATTCTCAGCCAGAGCATTTATATTCCACATTCGCTGTATATCGATGGGCAGGTGGTGAAACTGTATGATTCGGTCAACCATCAACTTGCCCCGGAAGACGAGCCTGTCAATTTTCAGGGTACCGGCTCATTGCGCGGGGTAAGGCGCGATCCGCGCTGGGTCAAGATCCGTCGCCCCTTTATTGTAGTGGGCGGTGAATTGAGCATTGCCGGTCTGGACCTGGTCTACGACGACGTTCACAAGTATTACGAAGCCCCCTTCCATTTGAAGGCAAATGGAGGCATTTTCCTGATCGATGACTTTGGTCGCCAGCAAATTCGTCCCCGCGACCTGCTGAACCGATGGATCGTCCCGCTGGAGAACCGCATCGATTACCTGACCCTGCATACCGGACGCAAGATCGAAATCCCCTTCGATGTATTGGTTGTGTTCTCGACCAACCTGCCGCCGAAAGACCTGGTGGATGAAGCGTTCCTGCGCAGGCTGCGCCATAAAATTGAGATCGGCGATCCTTCGTATGAAGATTACCGGGAAATATTCAAGAAGGTTGCGGCGGCGAAAGGGGTGACATACTCCGACCAGGGGCTGGCACATCTGCTCCAGGAATGGTATATCAAGAAAGATCGTCGGATGCGTGCTTCCCATCCGCGTGATCTCTGTGATCAGATCATTGACATTGCCAGGTATTTCGGCAAAGAGCCTATCATGAGCACGGAGTTGATCGACCGCGCGGCAGAATCTTATTTTGTGGAACTCTAGCATGGCGATAAACAATTTTCCCACTCCGATGGTGTTTGCCCATCGTGGAGCCTGTGCGCACGCTCCCGAAAATACACTGGTTTCTTTTGAAACTGCCCTGCAGCACGGTGCTCCGGCAATCGAATTCGATGTGAAATTGACCTCGGATGGCGAGGTGGTTGTTATTCATGATCAAACCCTGGACCGCACCACCGATGGAAGGGGTGACGTGCGGAAATTCACGCTGGTAGAGCTAAAAAAGCTGGATGCCGGGAGCAAGTTCGATCCATCTTTCAAGGGTGAGCAAATCCCCACCTTGCGGGAGGTCTTTGAATCCTACGGTTCCAAATTGTTGATGAACGTCGAATTGACCAATTATGCAACACCCGGCGATAACCTGGTGGACGAAGTTGCCAAGCTGGTAAAGAAGTATCAAATGGAGGATCGGGTTTTGTTTTCTTCCTTCCTGCCGCGGAATCTGATCCAGGCACGCAAGCTTTGCCCCGAAGTGCCCAACGGGCTGCTTACCCTGGAAGGGATCCAGGGCCGGTTCCTGCGTATTCCGGGTATTTTCTGGATCCCCCGGGAAGCCCTGCACCCGTATTTTGCCGATGTGACCCCGCAGTTGATCAGCCGCGAGCATGACTACGGTCGGCGTGTTCACACCTGGACGGTGAACAAGGAAGACGATTTGCGCAGGATATACAGCATGGGCGTGGACGCGGTATTCACCGATGATCCCCGGCTGGCTTTACAAGTAATTGCGAGCCTGCCATGATCCCGCTGGAATGGTTCGAACAGGCACGGGAAAGAATATCCCCGCATATCCTGAAAACTCCACTCATATCTGACCAGTCCGGTCAGTTTTTTTATAAACTGGAAAATCGCCAGCGGACCGGTTCGTTCAAGGTGCGGGGTGCGCTGAATAAAATACTCGCCCTGCAACCATGGGAAAGGGAACGCGGACTGGTTGCAGCATCCGCAGGGAATCATGGCCAGGGGGTGGCGCTGGCGGGCCAACTGACGCATGCACGGGTGATTGTTTTTGCGCCCGGGGATGTTTCTGCGGTAAAGCTGGATGCCATGCGGTCGCTGGGGGCAGAGGTTCGCCTGGTGGCGGGTGGATATGAATTGGCTGAACAAACCGCCATCCGTTTCGCAGCGGAAAATCAACTCACATGGGTCTCTCCATACAACGACGGACTGGTCATTGCCGGGCAGGGAACGATTGCCCTGGAATTGATGGAACAGGGCGATTTATCGGGTGTCGAAACGTGTCTGATCCCACTCAGTGGCGGCGGTTTGTTCTGTGGTATCGCCATTGTGCTGAAGCAATTTTTCCCGGCAATGAAAATCGTGGGTGTGCAGGCAGCCGGATCACCCTTTATGCATGCCTTGTGGCGGGGCAAAGATCAGCAGGCGGTGGAGGAAGTGCTGGGACTGGCGGACGGATTGGAAGGCGCCGTGGAAGCGAATGCGATGACCATCCCCATTGTCAGGCAGCTTGCCAATGACATCATTCTGGTCACCGAGGATGAAATTGCCCGCGGTATGGGATACGCCTGGTGTGAACTGGGTGAAAAAATAGAAGGCTCCGCCGCAGTCACGCTGGCGGCGACCCTCTCTGGTAAAATAAATGCATCCTCGAGCATACTGATCTTCTCGGGAGGGAATGTAACTCCATCCATTCATAACGAGGTCTGTGAAAAATATCGTGCGGCAATCGACTGAACCAAAAACTCCCTGGCTGAAAGCGGCTATAACCCGCTTTCTGACGGCATGGATGATCCTCAGCGTCCTGTTGACATCGTCAACGCCTGCCTCAGCCCAGCCGCAGGCTCAAGATTCACAGGATGCCGCCACCCGTGTCCTTGCCGGAATGACCACCCAAGAGCGCATCGGCCAGTTATTCATGGTCACATTTAATGGGCGGGATATTGCCCAGGATACTGATATTTACAAGTTGATCGCAGATTACCAGGTGGGCGGAGTGGTGCTGCGGGCGGACAAGGACAATTTTACCGGTCCCGAGAATACCATCGAAACTGCCAAGACGCTTATCACCGGATTGCAGCAGGTGGAATATTCATCCGTAACGCGCAGCGGGAGCAAACATACACAGTATGTCCCCCTGTTGATCGGACTGGCGCAAGACGGAGATGGCTATCCAAACGATCAAATTCTCAGTGGACTTACATCTCTGCCCAGCCAGATGACGTTGGGGGCGACCTGGAAAACCGAAGATGCCCAGATGGCTGGCATGGCGTTGGGGAAAGACCTTGCCTCGGTGGGCGTCAATCTGTTGATCGGTCCTTCACTGGATGTGCTTGACAGCCCGGTGCAGGAGGGGGGCGATGACCTGAATGTGCGCTCCTTTGGCGGCGATCCGTTCTGGGTTGGCAAGTTGGGCAAAGCTTTCATTAAAGGCGTACATGACGGCAGCAAGAACCGTGTTTCGGTATTCAGCAAGAATTTTCCCGGGCGTGGATCGGCTGACCGACCCCTGGAGCAGGAAGTGGCCACTGTCCGCAAATCGCTGGAACAGCTGAAGCAAATCGAGCTGGCTCCGTTTTTTGCCGTTACCAGTAATGTGGATGCGACCGAGAACACGGATGGTCTGTTCGTATCCCACATCCGCTACCAGGGATTTCAGGGGAACATTCGGGCGACAACCAAGCCGGTAAGCCTGGATTCCACCGCCCTGACACAAATCATGGCTCTCCCCGAGTTCGCCGCCTGGCGTGAGAGTGGCGGAGTGATTATGACAGACAACCTGGGCAGCCAGGCACTGCGCCGTTTTTCAGACCCATCCCTGCAAACCTTTGATGCCATCCAGACAGCCAGGACCGCATTTATGGCGGGGAATGATTTGTTGTATGTGGATAATTTTGCCGGAACTGGTGACGAGAATTCATTCGAAGCAATTAAAAACACCCTGGATTTCTTTACCCAGCGTTATAACCTGGACCCTGCTTTTGCAGAACGGGTAAATCAATCAGTTCTAAGAATTTTGATGCTTAAGCTGAAGCTGTACCCCGAGTTCGACCTGGTGGTCGTCAACCCCCAGGCCACCGTGGATAATTCCAATATTCCCGATGATCTGGATTATCTGGTTGCACAGAACGCCGTCACGCTGATCAACCCCTCCGCTTCGGAGCTGATGAACGTTCTCCCCGATCCCCCGGGGCGCTCTGAGCGGATGATCTTTTTTATGGATTCGCTCCGCTACAAGCAATGTACATTCTGCGAAGAACAAGTTGCCCTGAACTCGGATGCCCTGGAAAAATCCATTCTGGAGGCGTATGGACCATCATCGGGCAATCAGGTGGTGGATGAGCGGTTGAGTTCATACTCCTTCCAGAACCTGATGGATTGGATGGATGGACTGGCAGCGACCAATTCTTTGGAGCAGGACCTGCGCCTGGCAAATTGGGTGGTGGTTGGCATTCTTGATACGAACGAGTCGCGCACTACTTCCAAGGCTTTCAAGCGTTTCCTGGAAGAAAAGGCAGACTTGATCCGGGACAAGCATGTGGTTGTTTTTGCTTTCAATGCGCCCTATTATCTGGATGCAACCGACATCTCAAAGATTACCGCCTATTACGGCATATTTTGCAAAAGCGCATCCTGCATCAATGTCGCCCGCTCTGTGCTCTTTCAGGACTTGACGCCACGGGGGTCATCTCCGGTTTCGATTGCCGGGGTGGGGTATGACCTGATCACCGCAACATCCCCCGACCCGAATCAAGTCATCGAATTGTTGCTGGACCTGCCAGAGGCTCCCATGCCCACCATATCCACTGAAATTCTTGCCACGCTGACACCGATTGCACCCCCTGAATTCAAGATTGGCGATACATTGCCGCTGAAAACAGGCGTTATTCTGGATCATAATGGGCATCCCGTACCAGATGGGACCGTGGTGCGATTCGTAATTTCGCAGGGCGGTGATCTAAGCACATCGCAGCAGATCGAGGCGACCAGCACCGGCGGAATTGCATACGCTGCTTACAAGATCGCAGCCACAGGCTTTTTGCAGATCCATGTTGTTTCAGAACCGGCGCAAACATCCAATATATTACAATTGGACGTTTCCGAGAATGATGGCGCAATTGTCGTTGCCGTGGAACCTACAGCGATATTCACATCCACACCCACGCCAACCGATACGGTCACCCCCACCGCGGGGCCGAATGGCACCCCGGAAAATGGAGAAACACCGCAGGACATATCGCTGCTGGAATGGCTGCTGGCCGTCGTGATGATTGCCGGCGGGGCGATTGGTGCCTTTATGGTTGGCTCTCGTGTTTATTCCACCCGCTGGGGGATACGCTGGGGATTGTTCGTAATCATCAGCGGCATGCTATGCTATTTGTATCTGGTTTTTGATCTGCCCGGCGCCAGTGGATGGTTGAAACTGGCAGGCACAACCGGTTTGTTGTTTGCGATATTATTGTTCATGGCTATCGGGTGGATGGGTGGGTTCCTGTGGCACGCCTATGGCATCCGGAAATCCAACCATAATGTGTCGACAAGCGTTTAGCCTATGCTCAGTAACGCGCCCAAATCATTATTCGGAATTTGAGGTACGGTATGAATTTAGATGAATATGTGCCATTACCATCACTAGTTACCAAGAAAACCCTGGTGAAAAGAGCGCGATTCCCGGTCATCGATGCTCATAACCATCTGGATGAAGAATTTGGCGGCGGTTGGATCAACAAACCTCTGGCATCGTTATTGGCATTGCTGGATGATGTAAACGTGAAGGTTTTTGTTGACCTGGACGGTAGTTGGAATGAGAAAATGCTGCAAAAGCACCTCAACCACTTCAAACAAAAAGCTCCTGAATCTTTTAAGATTTTTGGCGGAGTGGATTGGTCAAAATGGGAGGAACACGGGAACCGCTTTCCCGATCATGCCGCCAAAAGACTACGGGAACAGGTCCGTTGGGGAGCTGAGGGCTTGAAAATCTGGAAGGACCTTGGGTTGCATATCCGCGATGCAGAAGGAAAGCTGGTGCAGGTGGATGACCCGCGATTGCGGGTGATCTGGCAAACGGCTGCAGAGCTGAACATACCGGTTACAATGCACTATGGCGACCCGGTGGCGTTTTTTGAACCGTTGGATGAAAGGAATGAGCGCTATGAGGAATTGACCGCTCATCCGGAGTGGCACGTTCCCTGCCCGCCGTACCCCAAATTTGAGCAGCTGACGGTTAGCTTTGCCAAACTTGTATATGAGAATCCGCAAACGACCTTTATCGGGGCGCATATGGCTGGGTATGCCGAAAACCTGCGTTGGGTGGGCAAGCTGCTGGACAAGTGTCCCAACCTGTACGTGGATATCTCGTCGCGTATTGCAGAACTGGGGCGGCAGCCTTATACCGCCCGGCGGTTTTTTATCCATTATGCCGATCGGATTTTATTCGGTCTGGATGAAAGCCCGGACAAAATTGCTTATCAAACCGCATACCGTTTCCTCGAGACGGATGACGAATACTTCAGCTATGCAATGTCATTGATCCCTCCACAGGGACGCTGGCAGATCTATGGTTTGTACCTGCCTGATGATGTACTCAAAAAGATATATTACGACAACGCCTACCGGGCGTTGAGGATACTGCAATAATACTCCACCCGGAACATGAAAGACACCCAAGCCTCAAGAATGAGGCATTGGCACAATTTGTCAGATTGTCCTCAGAGGGAGTATTTGTATGGATCATCCGGTTGCTGCGTGCGCCAGATGATGTACCCATTTGTGTGAACGGTAGCGGCTGAAGGCAATCACAGATTTTATGAGCTCTTCGCTCAAGATAATGGGTACCACCCAAGTGATGGGCAGGTGAAACAGGTTGGCTCCAACCCAGGCTGCCGGGACGGCGTAAAGCCACATGGTGCTCATTTCAGCGAGAAAGGCAAAGCGCGTATCTCCGCCCGCCCGCAGGATACCGATATAAATGACCAGATTCCAGGCTTTAAAACCGATCAAGAGGGAATAAAAAGTGGCGATGGTTAAGGCGTAATTCCGTGTTGTCTCTGTGACCTGGTACAGTGTGACATAGTGGTCTTTTATCAAAAAGAACAGCACGCCCATGAACATGCTTCCGAAAATGCAAGCCAGCAGTGTCCTCCTGGCGGTTTGGAAAGCTGTTTCCAGCGTATTTGCACCGATCTGATTGCCGATCAGGATCGCGCAGGCATTTGCAAGCCCGATGAAGGGGACGAACATCAGACTTTCGAGGGTGGAAGCCATGGTGGTGGCAGCGGCAGATTCGGTTCCGATATGCGCATAGATACTATTGAAGGTGGACGTTCCCAACGCCCAGGCGAATTCATTCAAAGCCACCGGCATAGTGGTGCGAAGGAACCGGCGGATAAACTCGGGAGAGATCGGAAAAATCCGGCTTTTGTCATGCAAAATGAACGAACCGCCAAACCACAGGATCACCAGGATTGCCAAAAGTTCCAAAATACGGGATGCCGCGTTGGCGTAGGCGGCTCCCATAATGCCCATGGCTGGCAGGCCGAGCTTGCCGAATATCAGCAAGTACCCCAGTGATGTATTGGTTACCAGCGCGAGGCTGTTCACAATCATGGGGATCTTGACCCGCTGTGTTCCGCGCAAAACAACATACAACCCGGCTGACACACCGGTAAAAATGTAGCCGGTGGCATATGTCCGCAAGTAAGGGATGCCCAGCTCAATCACTGCCGGGTCACTCGTATAGAGGAGAAGGATCTGCCTGGTGAATACTTCCGCCAGCAGGGTGAAGAGCAGTCCGATGGAAAGGTTGGTGATCAAGTTGACACCGATCACCTTTCGAATGGATGCCGTGTCATTTTTTCCCCAATACTGGGCGGTGAAGATCATCGATCCGCTGTTAATACCGAAATAGACCAGGGAGACGATGAAATAAACCTGGTAGGAAAGGGATGCAGCGGTTACAGCGGTCTCGTGAATTTGTCCAACCATGATGTTATCAATCATCTGCATCCCCGAAATAAATAACTGTTGGATCGAGATCGGTATCATCAGGGAGATGATCGTTTTGAATTGGTTTGCAGTGTTCGCTGGCTGGGACATGAATTGGATTATACCTTGCTTCAGGCATGTTCCCCATTTTCTGCCTGTATGCCCCCACAAGGGATTTGATTATGTTGTTGATTACCCCGCCGATTCGTTTACCCGGTGGAAAAAAGAAACCGGACGTTTACGTCCGGTTTCGCTGAGTTATAACCCCATGCGATGAAGATATTCACGATTACGGATGGCGCTTTCCAGCGGACTGCCCTTGCCGGGGAGGATATCCTGTTCCACCACGATCCAGCCCTGGTAGCCGATCCCTTCGAGTGTGGTTTTGATTGCCGGAAAATCAACATCTCCCTGCCCCAATTCACAGAAGACGCCATGCTGCAACGAGGTATGATAGTCCCAACCTTCTGTTCTGGATTGAGCGGCAATTGCCGGCGAGCAATCTTTGAAATGGACGAGCTTGACCCGATCGGCAAAATTTCTAAAAATGCGTATGGGATCACCGCCGGCGAAGCGAAAATGCCCGGTATCGAGACAGAGATCCACCCAGGCTGGGTCGGCATAATCGAGGAACATGCCAATTTCGGCGGCTGTTTCAACATAACCGGCGCAATGATGATGAAAGACGGATTTCAACCCGGTCTGCTCGAAAACGGTCCTGGACACATATTCCACACCCTGGGTGAACACACCCCATTGCAGCGGCAGCAATCCCATTTCTGGTTTGATTCTGCCTGCCTGTCGGGTACGGATCGGGTTGCTGCCGTTGTCGTCTGACAGCACAAGCACCGCCTTTCCCGTGGAAACTGTTGCAAGCAATTCTGCGGTCCTTAATGCGGTGGACAGACCCTCTTCCCAGCGTTTTTTGTCACAAAATGGGATTGGTACAAACGCGGAAATGAGTTCCAATTCTCTGGAAGCCAGTTCGTCTTGTAGTTTATGCGGATCGGTGGGCATGAAACCCCAGTCGCCTAATTCGGTACCCCGGTAGCCGGCAGCGTGCATTTCATCCAGCACCTGCGGATAGTCGGGCGTGCTCAAACCGCCATTCAATTCAAATGCCCCCCAGGAACAGGGGGCATTACCGATACTTATCTTCATTGTTCGATTATCCAATTTCGCTCAAAAGCACCGGACGCTCTTCATCCAGCGAACGGGTGGCGGCGATGCCGAGCGCTGTGGCGGCGCGGGCATCCACACCGGTTACCGAAGGTTCCCTGTCGTTGACGAGCGCATCCACAAAGTCGCGGATCTCGGCCGCGTAAGCGTCGCCAAAGCGCTCCATGAAGTACGGTACGGTATCGTGGGTGACGCCATCCCTGGTCATGACCAGGGTCGAAGTCTGCTGCAATTTACCGATCACCAATCCGCCATCTGAGCCGAGAACTTCGGTGCGGATGTCGTATCCGTAAACTGCATTGCGGCTTACATCGATCTCGCCCAGCCCTTCACTGGCGAATTTCATGGAGATGATGGCGTTATCGATGTCGCCGACCGTTTTTAATTCGGGGTATACCAGGGTGCCGCCTTCGCTGTAAACTCTCACGACCTCGCTGCCCATCAACCAGCGGGCGAGGTCAAAGTCGTGGACGCCCATATCCAGGATCAAACCGCCTGAGTTTTCCCGTTTGGCAAATTCCAGGCTGGTACGTTTGGGGTCGCGGCTGATGGATTTGAACATAACCGGTTTTCCGATGGCACCTTCATCGATCTTTTGTTTTGCCATTTTATAGGCGGCGTCGAAGCGGCGCATGAATCCCACCTGCATTTTGACCCCCGCCTCCTTTACGGCGCGGATGGCGCGATCACAGGCTTCCAGTGAATCTCCCAGGGGTTTTTCGGTGAAGATCTGCTTTCCGGCGGCGGCGGCAGCGCTGATCACTTCCACATGGGTTGCGGTTGGGGTGGTAATGACAACGGCTTCTATATCTTTGCGTTCCAGCAGCTTATGGTAATCGGTGTAGTAATCCTTTACCTGAAACCGTTCGGATACTTCTTTCGCAGTGGTCTCATCCGGTTCTGCCAGTGCGACCAAATCCACTTCCGCCACATTGAATGCCAGGGTGTGCGCAAACACTTTCCCCATGCGACCTGCTCCGATCAAACCCATGCGAATTGCCATTTTCATCCTCCAGATGTTGTAATAGGTATTACTTTTCCATTTCCATACTTACTATCGGAACCCTTGGATCCTGGTATTTCCAACTATCCTTAATCCAGGCATATTGCGGGTCGTCCGCAGAAGCCAGCGATTGCGCACTTCCTGCAAGCATGTTGAGATAATAGCTTGTGTATCCCTGACCGGATACCACAGGGTGGTAGCCTTCGGGCGAAAGCACCAGTTCGTCGTTTTTGACAAAGATCAATTCGTCCAGGTGACGGTCTTCGGTATAGATGCGCTGATAGGCAAAACCATCTTCGGGGGTGATTTTGTAAAAATATATTTCTTCCAGATCGGCTTCGAGTAGCTTGCCGCTGGTATCCACCCGGTGCACATCATGTTTATGTGGCGGATACGAACTCCAGTTTCCCGAGGGGGTGTAAACTTCCACCACCACCAGACGTTCGCAGGGGAAACCGGGCGGTATCATTTTATTAATCTGGCGGGTGGCGTTCTCTCCGCCACGCAATTCTATTTCCACTTCATCTGGTGTGATCAGGCGGATTGGGAAATCCATGCTGGAAGCCGCCCAGCCATAGCCGAGATTGAGATTTTCAGAGGTTGCCTGCACTTCTACTTTGGTGTGTCGGGGGACATACAGGGTGTAAGGCATGCCGTGAAAAACATCGGGTCTGCGACCGATTTTATTCCATGAGCCGCGGCTGGTTTCCACTTTGCAGGTGCCGCCCAGAACCACCAGGGCGTATTCGTAATCCCCGGTTTCCAGCTTCCAGGTATTGTTTTGCCGGAGATTGCGAACGGCAAAACTGAGGTGTTCCCAACCGGCGGATTTCGGATCGACATGAATGTATTCTTCTTTGGAATGATCGGGCTGTACCAGTAATTTCGATTGATAAGGCGACATAATATCCTCCTAAGTGTTTTTTCGCGGCGCTGTTGTTCCACGCGTCAGCAGATGACCTTGCAGCATGATGATTTTTGGTTGAGAATTGGATTCTACTTCAGGACAGTGCAGCAAATCCAACAGCATGCGAGCTGCCGCTGCCCCGATTTCGCGCTTGGGTTGATCGAAGGTGGTCAACGGTGGATTGGTGTATTCTGAAAACTGGATGTTGTCGAATCCGGTAATGGAAATATCACGGGGAACATTCAGACCGCTCTGTTGAATCTGATGCAGGCAGCCAATTGCCATCATATCGTTAAAGCAAACAATCGCCGTCGGAAGGTTGTGCAGTGCGAGGAAATATTTTGCCCCTTCGGCTCCCGCTTCGGGTGTGCCATTTGCCTCCAGATGGATCCATTCGGGAGCGACATCCATACCGGCACTTTGCATGGCATGCATGTAACCCAACACCCGGTCGTCATTTGTCTTGCCTGAAAATTGGTTCCCCAGGAATCCAATTTGCCGGTGTCCCAATCCAATGAGATGCTCTGTTACCGTCCTGCTTCCGTATTCATCGTCATGATAGATTGAGTAACGATACAGCTCGGCTGCCTGGTTGTTGATCACCGCAACGGGCACACCCACCTGCTGTAACATACGGTGATGGCTGGTATTGAATTGTGTGGAGCCAACAATGACGCCTTCCACCCGTTGTTCCCCCAGAAGCCTCACAATGGATCGCTCGATTTCGGGATCCCGATGGGTGGCTGCTACGAACAAACTGATCCCCGTGCCGCGTAATTCGTCTTCGATCCCCTGCAGGATTTCACTGTAATAAGGGTCATCGATCGAGCTGAGGATGACGCCAAGCGTATTTGACCGATGGGTTTTTAGCCCTCTGGCTGCGGCACTGGGGATATACCCCATCGTGTCTGCCAGGGTTTTGATCCTGTCAATGGTAGCGGGTGCCAACGCAGGGTGATCTCTGAGGGCACGCGAAACGGTGGTATGTGATACTCCGGCTGAACGGGCGATGTCTTTGATTGTAACTGGCATGAATATTTACCTATTGCACACGTGTTCTCGGAGTATATCAAACCCAGATATGAAAGTCAAACGAAGAGTATGTTTTTCTCGATGATGACTATTCCTTTATTATTTCAATCGCTTCCCTGGTCAGCCAGATGGCTGCACCGGTCGTATCGACCAGAATGTCACACAACTCCATCTGCGGACGGTAGGTGTGCTCAGCCATCAGGTATTGTTCCTTGAAAAACCGGTTGCGGAAATAATTGGGGTCGTATTTCTTGCGGTAATCGATATCGCGCCGCCATTTGCGTTTCATCCTGACCGGATCATCGGTAAGATACACAACTTTGATGCCGATAAGGGGGGCGATTTCCGGCAACAGGAAGGGGAAATTGCCTTCGATGAAGATGATATCGGCGGGTTCCACCTGGATGGGTTTGCCATCCGGTTTCAGATTTCCGTGGATATCATGGCTGGAAGTGGCATAGACGAAATCATAACGGGGGATGAGGATGGGCTTTCCCTGGGTGATATCTTTCAATCCCTGTTTTAGCCGTTCATAGTGGATTGCCTGTGGTCCCCGGGTGTTGATGCCATGCGCTTCACGGTAATCGCGGTCGGTCAGGAAGTTATCCATTTCGATGGTGGTCACCTTCTGTCCTCTGGCAGTGAATCTTTCCTGCAGCCTTTCAACGATCTCCGTCTTTCCGGCGGCGGTCGGTCCGGCGATTGCCATCAGAATTGGTGTGCCCTTCACGCCGATCCACTTTTCCACGCAATCCATAAAGCACGCATCGACTTCGAGGTTTGCCTGTTTGAATTCCCGGTAGCCGATCGACTGCTCTTTTTCAAACGCCAGTTGTTTCTTCTCGTATTGGCGATAAGGCTTGCCGCCGAAATGGGCTTTCACTGCGTCTGTGAAATATACCGAGCGGACCTGAAAATAAAATCCCCGCAGGTCAAACGAGAAAATCCGGTTTACCCATTCCAGTGAATACTCGCCGGTGACCAGCCCGGTGAAGAGCATTTGCGTTAACTGTAAAATATGTTGGTCCAGAACGATCCGGCCATCTTCCACGGGTTTGATCTGGATGCGTTCAAAAAAATCGCTGTCGGAGATCTGCGCTTCCACTGCTTTGGCTGGCTGGATCTGGATGGATTTCCACCCCTCCTCACCGGGATAGAAGTTATTAAGCGCATAACGGAATTCGTACAATTCCATATCCTCTACGCCGGGGTGAATTTGTTTCAAAATATCATAGAGTTTTTGTGAGAAAGCCCGGGGTTCTAACAGGTTGTTTGCATGATCCATGGGTACCTTCCCTGTATTCACTGTTTACTAAGCGCCATATTTTGCCAGTCGACCGGCATTTGCCAGAGCCAGCGGCATCACTTCTTTTGCCGGAATGACACCCAGGCTGCCCCGGGTACAGGCACGTTCGCCGAATTCCGAAATACCATCAGCACGGACATGTTTTCCGTAAACAAGCAACGGAACCGGATGCCAGCTGTGGAACTTCAACACTGCCGGTGATGAATGATCTCCACCGATAATGATCACATCCGGGTTGAGCTTTGTCAACCGGGGGATCAGCCCGTCAATTTCTTCGATGGCTCGGACTTTTCGCCAGAAATCGCCATCTTCACCGGCGGTATCAGTTTTTTTGATGTGCAGATAGAAGAAATCGTATTGATTCCAGTACTTCTCAAGGGTGGCAAACTCGTCTGCGGGTGTGTCGCCTTCCACCGGCAGAATGGTCATTCCAACCATTCTGGAGACGCCTTTGTACATCCCGTTCACGGCGATGGCTGCCGCATTCAGTCTGTATCGTTCCTGGAACGATGGGATCTGGGGCAGCTGTGCAAATCCGCGCAGGGTGATCATATTTGCCGACGAGCGGTCATGCAATTTGTTCTGTGCAAGGGTTATATACTCATTTACCAGCCTGGCTGCCTTTGTGGATGCGGCATCCAATGCCTGCGCCGGCAGAGGCGGGTGCCCCGTTTTCAGCGGATCGGTTTCGCTGATATTGCTGCTCAATCCACTGCCGTGCATGACCAGCGCGAAGCGATGTTCTTTAACAACGCGCACTTCAAAGGTGACATCCTCAATTTGGATGCCATCCATCATCTCAACCAGTCCTTCGCTTTCGCTGGTGGGCAGACGTCCGGCCCGCCTGTCGATGATGATCCCCTGGTCGTCCACCGTACAGAAATTGCCCCGCGCGGCAACATCATCCGCTGCCAGGTCAAAATCCACCCCCAGTGCTTCCATGGCGCCGCGACCGATCTGATGTTCCACCGGATCATAACCAAAGATCCCCAAATGCCCGGGCCCGCTGCCGGAGGTGACCCCCATCCTGACCGGAATGGTCAGCCCCAATGCAGAATCGGCGGCCAGCGCATTCATGTGCGGGGTGGCGGCGCTTTCCAGCTCGGTTTTGCCGCCTTTTTCCAATGGCAGACCACCCAAACCATCCAGAATGATCATGGCTATTTTGGTGTTGTTTGCAGTAATCAGTTCTTTCAGTAACTCATCTTCCATTGTCTACCCCCTACCCATCTACGTGATGTCCTTTACCGAGAGTAAATGCATTGTATGCTTTGTTGGTTTTATCATAATTGCCATCACGATCCAAAGCAATGCCGCGCCCGATGGCCGTGACCATCTCTCCCAGCCCGATATTATCCATTGCCTGCTGGAGTTTCATCAATAATGCCGGTGCGCTTCCCGGTTCTGTACTGCGCCCATCGAGGATCAGGTGTACATAAACGTCCTGATATCCTTTATCTTTGGCCATCTTTAGAATCGCCAGAGGATAATCGATGCTGCCGTGCGAACTCTTCTCGGTCAATAATCCGATCAGATGCAGGCTGGCGCCCTTTTTCAGTGTGTCGTCCAGAATCTGGTTGAATACTTCATTTTGATAGAACGAGCCGTCTTTCATTGCCTGGTCAAGGCGCATATCGTCCTGCAGCACAATCCGGCCGGCGCCGATATTCAAGTGCCCCGCTTCGGAATTACCCGCTTTGCCGCTTTTTAACCCCACCGCGGAACCTGCCGCTTCCAGCCTGGACCAGGGACAAGTTGCCAGCAGATGGTCCCAGTAGGGTGTGTGGGCAAGATGGATGGGGTTGGTGTCATCCGCGGCGCCAATTCCCCATCCATCCAGGATGATGAGCAGGACTTTTTGTCGATCTTCCCAGTGAGGGGTTTCGATGAGTGATTCGCCACACATCTCCGCCGGAGGAACAATCTTCATGGCAGCCAGGATGGTTGGAGCAATATCGCCCAGCTTGCCGTCTTTCACTTCCAATGGTGAACCATCCGGCGCTATTGCGATGAAATTGACCAGATTAGCGGTATGTGAAACATGCGGCGAGCCATCTTCCTGGTATAACACTTCCAGATTTCCATGATCGGCAGTGATCAGGACGAGATATTTTTGTTTTTGGGCAGCTTCCACCACTTCTTTGAGATTCACATCGACCGCTTCGGCACATTTGACCTTTGCCTCCGCATTGGAGGTGTGTCCGATGACATCGCCGTTTGCAAAGTTGGTCACAATGAAATCATAACCCTGAGCCAATCCATTTTTGACCGTATCGGCAACCTGCGACAGGTGCATTTCAGGAATTTGGTCGAAAGGAATCCCCTTGGGGGAGGGGATGCGCGCATCATCTTCACCGGTGAATGGTTGATTGTTGCCACCGTTAAAGAAGAATGTAACGTGCGCAAATTTCTCTGATTCGGCGGTATGAAGCTGGCGTAACCCTGCCTGGCTTAGCACTTCTGCGAGCGTGGATTGTATTTTTGCCGGGGCAAACGCCACCGGCAGGTCCTTGAATTTTTCGTGATAAAGGGTGAGGATCGAAAAAGTGAACGGTCCGGCTTCCTCCCTTTTGAAATGAGCAAAGGATGGATCGGTGAACGCTTCGGTTAATTGGATTTCACGTTCACCGCGGCGGCAGCAAAATATAATCGAATCGCCGCTTTTCATTCTGCCTACCGGTTTTCCGTCGGCATCGTACCGGACAATCGGTTCCATGGCATAGTCCGTTTGCCCGGCAGCGTAAAGTCTGCGAACGCCTTCGGACAGGGAAGAAGCGCCTCTATCGGATGTCATATTCCCTCCAGAGTTGGCTGTTATTTTTTTGCTGGAAAATGCTCGAGCAGGTCACTCAGTTTGCCAATTGTTAGATCCGGCCTGGTCATCTCGGTCAATTCCACCGGATCGTCTTCGGGGTCGGGCATGATGATGATCTCGCCGAAGCCAGCCTTGCGGGTACCTTCCACATCACGCAGCAGGTTGTCGCCAATGTAGGCGCATTTCGACGGGTCAACATTTGCCTGCCGGGCGGCTTCCATATAGATCTTGGTGCCGGGTTTGCGATGCCCGAAGATGGAAGAGAGGATGACTACCGGGAAGTATGGTTTGAAACCATCTTCTTCCAGCCATTCCGGGATTTCACGCTCGGTAATGGTATTGCTGATGATGCCCAGTTTGTAACCGCGGTTTGTTAATTCAACCATCACGTCTTTGGCATCAGGTTGGGCGAACCTGCGCCCCATGGTTTTTCGATACAGGAAGGTAAGCTCACCGGCGAGGGGACCGATTTTTTCGGCAGGATAATCAGGAAGCAACCAGCGAGTCCACAGTTCCCGTTCAGATGCTTCGAGCAGCGTCTCAAAAGCCCATTTGCGATAGATTTTGTAACGGGTATCGAGCATGGCACAAAAAACTTCAGGGTCTTGATCCGTGCCGACAAAGTCGGCGATTTTCTTTCGTGCCTCAGCCTGATATGGCTCATCTTTTACGAGAACGCGCAGAGTGTTACCAACATCTATAAAGATTACTTCGATATCCTTATTCATTGCAATTCCTTTCTGGTGAGCGTAAATGGTATGGAGTTTTGATGAGCACGGGGCGGGGGATGATGAGCATTGCCATATACTTCCGTCGCCCGGTATTGAACGAATACTTACAAAATGCTATCAAAATGAAATATATCATACATTTGCAGAAAATACAACATAATTTATAAAATTGAAAGAAAACTTGCAAAAAAATGGAGCGTACGTCAAAGATAATTCTTTCATGTCCTTTTTATTGATTTTGACGGAAGATGTTTATATACTGAAAGTTGACAGGTGATGCTATGAAAAGCTGGCGCTACTGGTTGGCGATTTTGTTGGTTTGCGTTTCTTTCAGTGTACAGGTTACATCTGTTTCGGCTGCCTGGATTGATGCGGTTCCATATGCCGATGACGACGATAATGATGATCAAAGCTTCTGGGAAAAACTGATGGATAGTCTATCTATCTCGAATATACTGGATACGATTTTTTCCTATTTTGAAGAACGCGATGAGAAGCTGGATGCTTTGTTTATCAACTCGAATTTTACCGAAGAAGAACAACAACAAATTTCCGCTTACAGTGGCGGAAAATCCCCGGCTGAGCTGACTTCGGAATTTTGCAGTTCATCGAAAACGACAGATGCACAAATGATGATGGATGATATTCGGCGGTCGTATCAGGGGACCGAAGCGGATCCGCAGTCTCCCATTCACCTGATTGAATTGTTTGAGCGGATGAGCAGCTTCTGCCCGTAAGCGGCTATTTCATTCGAGCCAAATTCCTGTGCAATATATCCGTGATGGTAAGCTGGTGCCGGGATTCAAGCTGGCTGTTGATCATTTGAATCTGCTTGCGCGGCGAATAGAATACTTCACTCCAACCATATCCGGCACAGGCGGTGTCGGCAATATCATTCCCTGCTTCATCTTTTCCCCACCACTCGCGATACTCCTGTTCCATATCCGGCATGATGTGAAATTCGGGGATGTTGAAGTGGGCTGAATAGTAATAATCAGGCGGCAAGGCATTCAGCAGCGTTTCGAAAACATGCACCCGCACCTGCGTGTTGTGGTTGATCTCAGACCTGGCGATGCGGCACAATCCCCTGACGGTTGAGAGCGGGGATACGACTTCAATGTGCTCCAGGTTTTCAAAGCGTTCCTTTACCCTGGCAATCACTTCCTTCATCACCAGACCGCTGGCAATGCTGTCTGCCAGGAACGCATCGGTGACCAATTCATGCTGGAGTTTGTCGAGGTCCTTATCCTTGAATATGGTCATCTCCACTTTGCGGTTGTAAACCGGTACGGAACTGTCGAAGACGTGGTGTGCATCCAGGATGACTTCATCACAATAATATCCGTAGTTTTCGAATATAGCTTCAGAGACATGGTATTTCAAGCCTTCCCGCGCAATGGGAAAAATTGCCATGTTTTCCTGGGTAACTGCGGTGACGGCTTCCTTGAAGGTGGGAGCGCCGAATATATCTTTGATTGCTTTGGCGATCAGTTTGGAGCGTTCTGAGCCGAGGCATAATTGCCCGGGCAGCAGAATGGTGGCATGGTTGGCAGTATCCTCGGGTGTGATTCCTGCGATGCGCAGCTGGTTGGGATCGATCTGGCTGCTGCGCAAATACATAAAAGCAGAAGTGGCTTCGGTATGGTACAGTACGATCTTCAGATCAGGGTAACCGGCGGTGCGAATGACTCCGGGACGATAAAAGCCGCTCCCCCAAGAGTTGTAGTGGAAGGGAAGCGGCTTTTCCAGTTCGACGGTACCTGTGACCTGGGAGAGATCTTCTTCTGCAAACGCAAATGGATACACAAAATTTGGCATGGATACTCCTTAAGAAAGTATGAATGTGAGCGTGTTGCCAATCTTAAAGAGGCAGGCGCCAGGTCCAAAACTATCAACTACCTGCCCTATCCATTTTATCTGTATTTTTAAAATCGTGTAGTAAAAATCCGTATCAATTTTCTAAAAACACATAAATGAACAGGCTGCCGATATTCCCGGCAGCCTGTCATCGATTCGTTTACGATTTTTTATTGCTGCAAGACCAGGCAGGTTTGCGGGTGGAAGTAAACTACGATCTTCGATTTTCGCTCGGGTACTTCCAGATGTGGATGGTTGAAAATATCCAACAGGATATTCTTTTCTCCCACCCGGATCTTCATGCGAACCACGGAACCCAGGAAGAAATAATTCTCCACGATGCCTTCCAGCTTGTTATATTCCTCGCCGCTAGTTGGGGGTTCGGTGCTCAAGCCTTCTGGACGCAGTGCCACGGTAACATGGTCTCCCTTGCTTGCGCCTTGCAGCGGATGGGCGGTCTTGACCAGCTGCCCTTCCATTCGCAGCACGTTCTGTGCAGGGTCAACGACTTCCGCATCCAGGATGTTCAGCGTGCCGATGAATGACGCGGTGAACTTTGTCTTGGGGAAGTTGTAGATTTCGAAGGGTGACCCGATTTGTTCGATGCGTCCATCCGACATGACCACCACCCGATCGGAAAGCGACAGCGCTTCTTCCTGGTCGTGGGTAACATAAATGGTGGTGATGCCCAATTCCTGTTGAATGGAGCGGATCTCATTGCGCAGCTCGAGACGGATCTTGGCATCCAGTGCGGAGAGCGGTTCATCCAGCAGCAATACCTGCGGGCTGACGGCAAGTGCGCGTGCCAGGGCAACACGCTGCTGCTGTCCGCCGGAAAGCTGGTACGGATACCGTTTGCCGAACTTGGGCAGATGGATCAGTTTGAGCATTTCATCCACCCGGGCAGCAATCTGATCTTTGGGCGCGTGCGCCACCATCATGCCAAAACCGATGTTGTCTCCGATGGTCAGGTTGGGGAATAAGGCATAGGATTGAAAAACCATCCCCATTTTTCGCTGGTTGGGTGGGCGGGATGAAATTTCCTGCCCGTCGAGGGTGATTGTTCCGCTGGTCTGCGTTTCAAAACCAGCGATCATGCGCAAAGTGGTTGTCTTTCCGCATCCGGATGGGCCAAGAAAGGTTACGAATTCACCCTTCTCGATATCTAGATTAAAATCCTGAACGGCGATCGTATTGCCGAAAGCTTTTCGAATGTTGGTTAAGGATAAAAATGCCATATGCACCGCTTTGCTCTGGTCAGTGTGCCGTGGCAACAGTTTGCTGGTTGCCACGGTTGAACAGTTGAATAATTCCCAGGAAACCCCAGGTTAGCAGGAACGAAATAATTGCCAGTGAAGACGATTCGTAGGTTTTATTCTGTCCGATCAATGACATGTACGGACCGAAACCATTGATGCCCACCAGGAAGCTGGTGATGGTAAACTCGCCCATCACAGTTGCCAGCGTGATGAATGCCCCCGAGATCAAGGCGACGCGCAGATTGGGGAAGATGATGCGCGTGATGATAATTCCCCACCCGGCGCCCAGTGATTGGGCGGCTTCGGTGAGTGAACGCACGTCAATTGCCGCCAGACCGTTGTCAACGCTGCGGAACATATACGGCAACGCCAACACCGTATAACCGGCGATGAGCATGGCATTGGTGCCGATGGTTGTATTCGTCAGGTGGAAGGGTGCACCACTGAAAACCCTGATGAAACCAAAGACCAGCACAATTGCCGGGATCACGAAAGGCAAAATGGAGATGAACTCCACCAGGTTGCGCAATTGGGGAAGCCGCAGCCTGATCCAGTAGGCGGTGGGGACAATGATGAGGATGCTGACAATTACGGTCAACACCGCCATTTCAAGGGAAAACAAGATAGTCTTCCAGAAAAGGGGATCCTCCACCACGCGTTGATAAGCCAGGAGCGAGAGGACACCTTTTTTTGCTCTCAAGGAAAAGTCGAAGGTGGCAATCAGCGGCAGCAGAAAATACAGAACGCCGAGGAAGACCCACAACCATGACCAAAGTTTAGTCTTCTTCATTTCCGCAGCCACCTTTCACTGCGTTGTTTCAACAGATAATATCCAGACATCGTTACCGACATCACCAGAACCATCCCCAGCGCCAGCGCATAGCCCAGCCCGGGGTTGTGTAAAATATCACCTTTAATTTGTGAACCGATTACGATGGTGACAAGGTTGATAAAGCCGCCAGTCAGGGAAAGTGCGGTTGCATATGCACCGAAGGAATTGCCGAACAAAAGCAGCATACTCGCCAGAAGGGAAGGCATCAAAATGGGTAAAACAATATGCCACCAGTATTGGAATTGGTTTGCGCCCAGATTTTCACTGGCTTCCCGCCATTCTTTTTTTATGCCCTCCAACGCCGGCATGATGATCAGGATCATCAAAGGAAATTGGAAGTAAATATATGTGAGGGATAATCCCCAGAACGAGTATAGGCTGAAGCCCTGATCGTACAAGTTGATGTTGAAAATCGACTTAAGTAAGACGGTGATCAGACCGGTTCTGCCCAGTGTGGCGATGAATGCAAAAGCCAGTGGAACACCGGCAAAGTTGGAAGCCACACCGGAAAATGTGGTTAATGCTGATCTCACCCAACCCGGTAATCCGCCAATGGTGATGGAGTATGCCATCAAGAAGCCGAGCAGCCCGCCCAGCAGAGCGGTTACGGCACTGATGCGGATACTCACCCAGTAGGCGGAAAGGATGGATGGATCAATTAAACCGACGAGATTGGCAAAAGTGAATTTGCCATCATTATCCACAAAAGCCCCCGCAAAAAGTGCGATGGACGGGAGCAGGATAAAGAAAAATGCAAACAGGAAAAACGGAATGACACCCACCCAGTTTTTCCAGGCACCAACGTGGGGACGCACTTTAGGTGCGTCCCCTTTGGTTTGCTTTTGTGTTGAGTGGGAATTATTTGACATCCGCGCCAACGACATTCATCCAGGCGTCTGCGATAACCTGTTTGGCATTGTTGATTTGGTCGATGCTGGGGAAGGCTGCCTTGGCATAGAATTCAGCCGCGGGCAGTTTGGAGGATAGTTCTTCGGAGATGGCTCCGCGATCTGCAAGATCATTGTAGCGAATGGGGTGGCAGTAACCCTTCAGCCAGACCAACTGACCCTCATCTGAATAGAGGTATTCCATCCAGAGTTTCGCAGCATTCGGGTGAGGAGCGTAAGCGCTGATCGCCTGAATGTAGACACCGGCGATGATGCCACTCTGAGGAATGACTACTTCGATATTCGGGTTGCCAGCCAGGGCATCCTTGTCAGCCAGGGCGTTGTAATCCCAGCGCATAATGACCGGGGTCTCGCCTTTTGCCACGGTTGCCTGTTTGGCGATCACGGGAACGAAATTGCCCTTGTCATTCAACTGTTTGAAGAAATCCAAACCGGGGTTCACTTCGTCAAGAGTACCGCCATTTGCCAGTGCGGCAGCGTAAACGCTCATCTGAGCCTGGGCAGAGGCGCGCGGATCACCGGCGAGGGCGACCTGTCCTTTGAACTCATCTTTGAGTAGATCGGACCAATCCTGCGGTACGTTTTGTACGACATCGGAATTGACTTCGAAAGCCAGTACGCCATAATAGTCACCGTACCAGTATCCATCCGCATCCTTGGAGTTTGCGGGGATGGTATCCCAGGTGGAAACTTTGTAGGGCTGTACCAGTTTTTCTTCGATCAACTGCGGACCAAAACCATAGCCTACATCGATGACATCGGGAGCCTGAGGTCCTTTATTGTCTTTGTTGGCTTTGATGGCTTCGATTTCGTCACCGGAGCCGGCATCAGGATTCAGTTCGTTGACCTTGATATTGTATTTCTTGGCGAAAGCATCAATGGCTTCGCCATAGTTGCACCAGTCGTGGGGCAGCGCGATGACGGTTAATTCGCCCTCAGCCTGGGCAGCTTTTACTAAAGCATCCATTCCGGAAGCCGGTTCCTCAACTGCGGCAGGAGCAGCAGCAGGGGCGCAAGCAGTTAAAACCATGCTTAGCGCAAGTAGAAGCGATAAGAAATACAACCACCGATTTTGTTTCATATTCTCCACCTTTGAAATAATTGGATTGTGTTTTTCATCCCTCATAACGGAGGGATAACTAATCATATAACCATCCTGAAAAATAAACAAATTAATTTGGTCGGAAAACGCAATCGTTAACCAATTAATAACCACTTAATAACAAATACCTCGAGGATCCTCGAGGTATTTGTTATTACCATTACTGTCAATAATTATCCTGCAAACGTAACTTCAGCAGTCATTCCCCAAAGGATTGCCGGATCAGGATCAGTAAGTTTCAATCGGACTGTGTAGTAAATATCTCCGCTTTGTTTGACCGGCTCGAGCACGATTTCTTCCACCACGCCGTTGAATGTCTTTCCCGGCAGGGCGTCGATTGTCACCTCGACCGAATCGCCAACCTGGACATTTACCACGTCCAATTCGGAAAGTTCGGTGGTTTCCACATGCCAACTGCTGGTATCCGCCATGCTAACCACCCAGGTGTTGGTGGTCACCACCTCGTTGAGGCTGATGTTGATATCGGTCACAATACCATCAAATGGGGCCGTGATTTCATGATAGCCCAATGTTCTCTTGGCTGCGGCAACCTGCGCCTTTGCCAGGTTTAGCTGGCTCTCTGCGAGGGCGAATTGATCGCGATCCGGCTGACCGAGGGAGTTTTCATAAGTGCGCTTTGCTTCTGCCTCGGTAGCTTTCGTGTCATCCAAGGTGGCCTTGATGAAATCACGATCCTGGATGATCTTTTCCAGCTTTCTGACAGCCTCGTTGTAATCATCCTGGGCGTTCTCCAGGTCATCCTTGGCATTTTTGTACCGGGTGCTGTCTTCATCCAAATCTTTCACTTTGTCGAAATCTTCCTGGGCATCATTCAAATCTGCTTTATAGTCATCCACATCTTCCTGGGCGTCTTCGATGTCGTCATCGATTCTATCCAGGTCGAGAGCCTCCCATTTCCGCTCCGCTTTTGCACGGGCAACCTGAGCGTCCAAATAGGCCGTCCAGGCTTGTGCGTTTGCAAGAGAGGCGGTACGCGATACGCGGTCGTACTGCTGCTGTGCCTCTTCCAGGGCTGCTTCTGCTGCCGTTAATGTTTCCTGGTCGATTTCCGTTTCGCCCATGCGCGCCAGCACGGTTCCCTTGGTTACCTGGTCGCCGATTTTCACCGGGATTTCTGTGACTTTGCCATTGATTTGAAACGCAATGCGCATGTCATCTTGCGGCAGGACCATACCTTCGGAAACGATGCCAAAGGATTCGGGGGATACTGTGGCTACAGTCACTGTCTCCTGTTTTGCATTGCAGGCAGCCAGGCTGATTGCGAGTACACCCAGCAAAGCGAATAATAACCATCTCTTCTTCATAAGTTTCTCCATTTTCCGGTTGTTCCCCTTACTACAACTATTCATACGCAAGTACTTCACGTATGGTTAACCGGGCGGCGTTCCGCGCCGGCAAAATGCTGGCAACTGCTGACAAAGCCAATACTAACATTAACCAAAGTGTGTATCCAGTCCATGTAAAGATGACCTGTATCGGCGAGTTGAAGATGGTCACGCTGATGATGTTGTTCAGCAGGTAAGTGATGGGAATTGAGACAATGGAACCCAGAAACCATGATATCCCGCCGACAACGGTTCCCTCGATGATGACCATCTCCATGATTTTCTTATCCACTGCTCCAATTGAGCGCATAATCCCAATTTCACGGGTGCGTTCCAGAACATTCATCGACATGGAGCCCGCCAGACCAATACTGCCGACGGATGCGGTCAGAATCGCCATGATTAAAAGAAAGGCGATCAAAATATCCAGATATTCCGAAGCGCGCTGCATGGTCGATTTCCCGGTTTTAGCTTCGCGCAACTGATATCCCAGATCTCTGAAATACTGGTCGAGTTTTTCGCTCATCAATTTTTGGTTTGCCGGATCGTGGTTATCCAAGACCACGCGGTAGGAATAGGACTGGTTTGCCTGGTTGTTTAATTGGGAAAGGTATTCATAGTTGGCGTAACCAATGGTGCCTTCTTGGTTGGGGAACTGAAAAATACCGGCCACCGTCCAGTCATCCTCTTTACCGAATATCTTCAGCCGCAGGATATCACCAGGTTTCAGGCCCGGGAATTTTTCCCAGATGCTTTCGCTGACGGTCATCACCTGCCGGTCACCCGGTTGCAGCCACCGTCCCATCAATAGATTAGGCTCAACCAGTGTACTGTGCTCCGGCGGCGCAAGGACGGTGATGTTATCCAGCGTGGTGCCGCTCGTTGAAATACACTCTGCATCTGCATAAGTCCACCCTTCCACATGAGTTACGCCGGGAACCCGCATGGCGAGATTTTTAATGTTATTTATCCGGTAAGACTGGTCGAAATCAAGGGTGATATCGGCAATGAAATAATTGGACATTTGGTTGATGTAATCGTGCAATGTAACCCGGGAATTAAAGACTGCAATGAAAATGGCGCCGCCCATGGTCAGGGTGAACAGGGTCAACGCAAGACGTCCTTTGTTGCGGAAGGTGTTGCGCAATGAAATCAACAGTGGACGCGGAAAATGAATTCCCCGTTTTGCAGTGGATTTTCTGAATTTGTGATCGAGCTGGTCGTAAACAGAATATTGCGGATGCTCCTTTTTCTTTTCGCTTTCCGTACCGATGTTGGAAAGTGCGCTGTGAACCGAGATGCCCGAGCCGTTAATGACCGGGATCAACCCGACCAGGATGGGCACGGCAAGACCGACGATCAACTGAACAATTAAGGCGATCGGAACGATACGATAATCGGAGATCTGAAAATTGAGCTTGTCGGCAATGTATTGCGAAAGGGCATAAGCGCCCTGCCCGCCCAGGGGAACAGCAAGGGCAAGCGCCAACAGGCTGAAACCAACGATCAGCAATACATACAGGGCAATGATCTGTTTTCTGCGGGCGCCGATCAATTTCATCACGCCAATGTGCCGCAAATGCTGGGTGAGGAGCGCGTTCAATGTGTTGGCGATCAGCGAACTGCTGAGGAAAAGGATCAACACCCCCAGGGCAAGCAAAATCCCCAGAATAGCTTTGACCAGATTTGCCATGGGGTGCTCATCTGTTTTGGTGATGTTCATCCGCAGAACGGCAATATCGTTCTTTTCGATCTTATCCTTGATGTCCGCGGCCTGGTTTCGGATATAGGTCTCGTTGTTTCCGTCTTCCGCCAGCACAATGAACATGCGGTTATACAGTCGGGGTTGCTTTAGCGAGGTCAGCGTTTCCATCTTGATGAACGCCAGCGGAGGAGACAAAAAATCTCCCGCTCCTGTAGCCTGATCCTGGACTATGCCCACCATCGGCATGGATTTAATTGTCCCGTCGCTGAGTTGAATTTCAAGGCTGCCCCCCACTTTTACGGCGAGGTCCTCCAGCGCCCTTTGATCGAGGACGATTTCTTTTTTATCCGGGTAGGGTTTGCCTTCCAGTGAAGTCAACTGGTTGATTTCCAGCTTTTTAAAATCGTCGACTGCGACCAGGGTTACCGTGGTCCAACTGGTTGATCCCGGCGTTCGCACACGCAGGGGAATGATCCTGCGCCCTTCCGCCTGTTTCACCGTGTGGACGTTTTCGACCATATCCAGCAGATCGTCATCGAACGGGTCGGTGCGCATGTCTATGTTCATCGGGTTGGTACGCGCATAACTGGCGCTCATATCCGAGGAAATGATCTGGTAAGTTCCGGTGATGACGCCGATGGAGAATACCCCGATGGCGATCGAAATTACCACCAGCAAAGTGCGGGTGATGTTATCGAACAGATCATGAAGTACTTTTTTCCATCGAGGTCGCATTATTGTTCTCCTCCCCAAAGTGAACTGATCGACCTGCGCTGCGGTTTTCTTTCGCTTAATCTCTGCTTCACGAGCTTTGTCAATGCCTCTTCGGTCAACGGGGAGTTTTTCAGCAGCTCGTGGAAGTTGGCTTCAGGCAGGGTGAGCAGGCGCACGGGTTTATCCCCCGACGCCTTGATTTCTGCCGAGGCAATTCCTCCGTTGAGCAATTCCATTTCTCCAAAAAATTCACCCTGATGCATTTGCGCAATAATCGCGGGCTGCCGTAAACGCGGTTTGAAGATCACATCCACCGTTCCCGATTCAATCAAGTAAAGCTCGTTGACCGGTCTGCCGGATTGGATGATGGTCTCCCCCGGCTGGAATTCGTTGCGCGACAACATCCGGGTTGCCTGTATCATTTGTGGATGGGTGAGCAGGGGCAGCGCCTTGCCGACCGTTTCATTGACCAGTTCACCGTCCGAAATGATCATTGTTCGGGAAGTTCTTTCCGTCAGCGATGGATCATGCGTGACCATGACGATGGTCTTCCCGGCATCCACCAGCTGCGAGAATAACTGAATGATGCGGTCTGCCGAGCGGCTGTCGAGATTACCGGTAGGTTCGTCGGCGACAATGATCGGTGGATTGGTAGCCAGGGCGCGGGCAATGGCTGCGCTTTGCTGCTGTCCGGTGGAAATGGCGGAGGGCAGCTTGTGTGCCTGTTTGGTGAGCCCCACCAGATCCAACAGTTCCATGGCTTTTTGCGGTCGCTCATCGGTGGCATACAAGTCCACGTAATCCATGGGTAGCATTACATTCTCGAGAATCGACAGCATGGGGAGAAGTTGAAAAAATTGGAAGACGATCCCGAGGGTCTTTCCCCTCCACAGGGCGCGCTGGCTCTCATTGATTTTATAGATGTTCATCCGGTCGATGATCACCTCGCCGGTAGTCGGGTGGTCGATGCCGGTGATCATATTTAACAGGGTGGATTTTCCGCTGCCGGATTTGCCAACCACGGCAACAAATTCACCCTGGTTGATTCCCAGGTCTACGCCCCTGAGTATATCGAATTCACCGGCGGCGTTCTTGAACTTCTTCACCACCCGGTTCAATTGGATGAACGGTTCGGATTGGCGGGTAATGGTCGTCGTAGGGATCATTTTGCTGTTCCCTTCGGCGGATGGTTCTCGTTATAAGGAAAAGTCATATCTTCCTGAATTTCACCATCGGCAATATAGACCTGCCTGGAAAACCGCGGCGCCAGACTGTTATCATGGGTGACCATGACGATGGTCTTGCCGCGCTCCACCAATTGGTCGAATACATCAAAGATGTGGGAAGCAGTGATCGAATCCAGGCTGCCGGTTGGCTCATCCGCCACCAGGATGGGCGGGTCATTGGCCAATGCCCGGGCAATAGCCACACGCTGTTGCTGTCCGCCGGAGATTGCCGCGGGCAGTTTGGCAGCATGCTCTTCCAGCTCGACCAGCTTCAATAGTTCCATGGCGTGGTCGCGGCTCTCTTTTCGCTGGTAGATGCCGCACAGATCCATGGGCAGCATGATATTCTCCAGAAGGTTGAGCATGGGTAACAACTGGAAAGACTGGTACACAACGCCGATATTTCTTCCCCGCCAGTAAGCCAGGTCGTTCTCATTCAATTTGTGGATCGATACCGGAACATGATTGGTGAAAGCGATCACTTCTCCGCTGGTAACATGATCCACACCGGTGATCATATTCAACAGGGTGGATTTACCGGCGCCCGATTTGCCGATTATGCCCAGGTGTTCGCCGGGGTGGATATCCAATTGAATATTGTTAAGCGCAGAAAAATCCCCGGCTTCGCTGGAATATATTTTTGTTACATTCTGCACGGAGAGAATAATTTGCCCGCCATTCCCGTTTTTTGCCGGGAAGGCACCCATAGGAGATGATATTCTTTTGTAAGCCATTCTTCTTATACAATGTCTCTAAATTTCTGAAGCAAAGTTTATCATGGGCGTGGATATTGGTAATCCCACCAGAGATAGATAACATGCATATTTATTATCGGAAGTTATATGGTCGGGAATACCCCTGTGTAGGCAGCCAGGATTCTTTCATATATCTTCATATATTCCGGGTCAGACTTCTGATGTGCAGGATCGGAAAGATACCATTCGACAATTTCCTTTGCGCCCAGCGCGAAGGGGATCTCCGCCCGGAAACCAGGCACCACCCGTTTGATCTTTGCATTATCGAACACCATGCTGTTGGCTTTATCGCCCAGCAGGCTTGCCCCCCAGATGGGGTCGAGCCTGTTGATGAAGTCACTCGGGATGTGAACCGGAACAAGCGTTCCACCGGCGGCATCTGCGAGGAGTTGGTAAATTTGATTCCAGGAGAGCCACTCATCCGAGGTGATGTGGAATACGTCCCCAATGGCGTGGGAATTTCCGAGCAGCCCGTTAAATCCTATGGCGAAATCTTTATGGTGAGTCAGCGTCCATAGCGAAGTGCCATCGCCGTGGATGATCACCGGTTTGCCCTGGATCATCCTTTCCAGGATGGACCATCCGCCGTGAAAGGGCAGGAGTGTTTGATCATAAGTGTGTGATGGGCGAACGATGGTTACCGGGTATTTTTCATCCCGGTAGGCTTTGACCAGAAGCTCTTCACAGGCGATCTTGTTGCGGGAATAATCCCAATAGGGGTTGTCCAGCAGGGTGGATTCAGTAACCGGCAGGGAAGCCGGGGGTGTTTGATATGCAGAAGCAGAACTGATGAAAACGTATTGCGACGTTTTTTTCCGAAACAAACCAAGGTCAACTTGTACCTGGTCTGGAGTGTAGGCGACCCAATCGACCACGGCATCGAAATGATGTTTCGAGATCAATTTTGCCGCTTCATCCGGCAGACGGATATCGCCCCGGATGATTTTTGCCCCTGCCGGCGGAACGCGTTGTGAGCTTCCCCGGGTGAGCAAATACAATTCATCGCCTGAATCGATCAGCGCCTGACTGCAAGCCGAGCTGATCACCCCTGTACCACCAATGAAAAGGATTTTCCGCATGTTAAGTTCTCGCTTTCCAGTTTTGATTCTACCCTGTTTTTCTGCCGAATGCTTGCATGCTGGTCAGCTTCTCACCCGCTGACATGAAGTACAGTTTCTTCTATGCCGATGATACCGAAGCCATCGAAGGCACGATTAAAACTTAACAAGATGTGCAGCAAAAAAAGGTTTCATGTGGTACCCCGGGCAAGACCTTGGGTTCCCGCTCCATGTTGGGCAAAAGCGGATTACCACACCCCGCTGGATTTTTGTATCGCGGACTGATGTGTGCGCATTCCTTTTGCCGATTGGGAAGCACTTGAGAGGCGGTTGGATATCTGCCAGAAAATGGGTGTGGATTTTGCAGCCGTATTATGGGAGCCCATTCAGAGTAAAGCCGGTACAATGGTGCGCCCGATGACTACCGGCTAAATGTCCGTGTGTTCACCCCGAAATTGGCGTGCTTCTCATTGCCTGCTTCGTTGCTATTATGGACCTGTTACGGTGGGGTAGCCATTCGCGACCCAGTTCGTCATTCCGCCGCCCATGCTGGTCACCGGAGAAAAGCCGGCTTTCAGCAGGATGTCCCTGCCTTGAGCACTTCGGTTGCCCGAGCGGCAGACCACTACAACGGTTTTATCTGAGGGGATTTCGGACAAACGGCTGCTCAACTCTCCGAGGGGGATCAGTGTGGCGCCGGAAATATGCCCGGCTTCCCATTCCTCCGGCTGGCGTACATCCAGAACGAAAGCGCCTTCTTCCCGCAGGCTGGCTGCCTGCTGAACCGATATTTCTTTTGCAATGGTTCCCTGGGTATATGCGCCACGGGTGGCAAAGTAGTTAATTCCAAATATGATCCCCAGAATGACGATAACGGCAAAGCCGATCAGATAAGTTTTGGTGGTGGAGTTTGATCGTTTTTTCATATTTCCTTCCCGGTAATAAGCTTTAGTTTGGATGCATTCCCGGTAAAAAAAGTGACAAATACAAGTTTACCCCGTAACTTCCCGGGAAATAGAGTGTTTTCCTGTCAAAGGCATCGAAAGCGGATGCGCATAAATTAAAAACATCGGCAGTTTGTACTGCGTTGATACCCTGACGGGTAGTGCTCTCTGGATACGAAAAACTGGATCTCGAGAACACCTGTTGAGCCAGGTGTGGTTTTGTGTTGCCATTTTTCGGTGACTCAACCCGCCCTGGGAATTTTTCCCAAAGGAGTGCATATGTCTAGCAATAAATCCATAGCAATTGTAGGCGTGGGGGCAATACTGCCCGAAGCACAGGATGTACAAAAGTTCTGGGAAAATCTGCTTGAAAGAAGATATTCCATCAAGGATGTGCCCGCAGACCGCTGGAAGGCGGAGTATTACTATGATCCTGATCCCAGGGCAACCGATAAAACTTATAGCAAAATCGGCGGCTGGGTGGAAGGATACAAGTTCGATCCCTTCAAGGCGTCCATCGCAATCCCCCCCAAGGTGTTGTCGGTGATGGATGAAGCACAGCAATGGGCGATTGCAGCCTGTTTGCAGGCGCTTCAGGATTACGGATATCCCAGCCGCCCCTTGAACCAGGAAAGGGTGGCGGTGATTTTGGGGAACGCGATGGCAGGAGAAAGGCACTACCGTTCCAGCCTGCGGATTTGTGCACCGGAATATCTGAGTGCCCTGGAATCCCTGCCGGAGTTCCAGCAGCTTCCTGAATCCGTACGCACGGCGCTGCTGAATGGAATGCAATCCCGGGTGCGGAATGCCATCCCCGATATCACCGAAGACACCATGCCGGGGGAATTATCGAACATCATCGCCGGCAGGGTGGCGAATGTGTTTAACTTTACCGGACCCAACTTCGTCACCGATGCCGCCTGTGCCTCTTCTCTGGCGGCGATTGAGACCTCGATCGAAGGGCTGATGTATAACAAGTTCGATGCGGTGCTGACCGGCGGGGTGGACCGGAACATGGGCCCTGAATCCTTTGTCAAATTTAGCAAGATCGGAGCGTTAAGCGGTGACGGTTCACGACCGTACGCAGATGGCGCGAACGGGTTTGTGATGGGCGAAGGCGCGGTCATCTTCCTATTGAAACGTCTGGAGGATGCCGAAGCTGCCGGTGACAAGGTGTATGCAGTTATTCGCGGCGTCGCGGGCAGCAGCGACGGGAAAGGCAAGGGAATCACCGCGCCCAACCCGCTCGGACAACAGCGAGCGCTGGAGCGCGCCTGGAAAGATGCCGGGATCGACCCCCGCACGGTCGGGTTGATCGAAGGGCATGGAACATCCACCCGGGTGGGGGATGTTACCGAAGTGAACAGCCTCAATGCACTGCTGGGCAATCTGGGTTTGAAGACGGGCGCTGTCGGGCTGGGATCGGTTAAATCCAATATCGGACACCTTAAGAGTGCTGCCGGTGCCGCCGGATTGCTGAAAGTGGCGCTGGGTCTGTACCATAAAACCCTGCCTCCGACCGCCAACTTTGACCGTCCCAATCCCAATATCAACTTTAACGAGCTGCCTTTACGGGTTATCACGGAAGCAACCCCCTGGGAAGTGAAAGCGGGGGAGGTGCGTCGCGCGGGCGTCAGCTCGTTCGGTTTTGGCGGTACCAACTTCCACCTGGTGGTGGATGAATATCTGCCGGGGATGCTGACCGCCGAAAAGATGAATTTCCCCTCCGCTTTCCCCAACACGGAAAAGGAGCGCAATGTAACCGCTGATGTTCCCGTCCCGCAGGTGGGTGGAGCAATGCCGCATGTAATGCAGTCTGACCCCGTGGCGGAAGCAGAAATCCGTTCGTTCGTCCTGCAAACAGTCTCCGAGAAGACCGGGTATCCGCAGGAGATGCTGGATCTCGACCTGGATCTGGAAGCAGACTTGGGTGTGGATACGGTCAAACAGGCGGAGTTGTTTGCGGCCATCCGAACCCATTATGGCATTCCCCGCAAGGAAGACTTGCGTCTGTCGGATTACAACACGCTGGCCAAGGTGGTCGGCTTTATTACCGATAATATGGCAGGTGGAACATCTGTTGCCCCCAATACTTCCGAACAGAAAACCGGGCAGGCGCAGGTGACGGAATTGCCAAATTCCATCCCTGCAAGCTCCCCTTCCTCTTCATCGGTCAGCCCGACACCTTATCAGGGGTTGTTGTTCCAATCCGCTAATACCCGCCGGGAATTGATTGAGCAGATCAAGAATACGTTGAACGCGGTAAAATCCGGTCACGTGCCTCCCAGTGTGTGTCCTCCGCAGGAAGCTGTTTCCAAACAGGAACGCATTGCCGTCGATTATGAAGATACTGCCGAACTGGAAAAACGGCTGGAGAAGGCCATCACCGCCCTGGAAAGCAACAACCCCGGCATGTTTTCCGCACTCCAGGCGCAGGGAATATATTATGGCAGCGGCACTCCCGGAAAAATAGCTTTTCTCTTCCCCGGGCAGGGCTCGCAATATGTGAATATGCTCAAGGACTTCCGTGAATCGGAACCGGTGGTGGTCGAGACCTTCGCCGAAGCCGATCGCGTGATGACGCCGATCCTGGGAAAACCGCTGACCAGCTATATTTACGTCGACGGCGATGAAGAATCGATTACCCGGGCGGAAAAAAATCTGAAAGATACCACCATTACACAGCCGGCAATGTTGACCGCGAATGTTGCGCTGTTGCGGGTGATGCAGAAATTCGGCATTCAACCGGATGTGGTCATTGGGCACAGCCTGGGTGAATATGCGGCATTGGTTGCCAGCGGGGTACTGTCCTTTGCGGAGGCGCTCCAGGTGGTCAGCGCCCGCGGACGGGAGATGGCAAAGGTCAGCATGGCGGATAACGGCTGTATGGCAGCCGTCTCGGCGCCGCTGGCAAAAGTGGATGAAATCCTTAAGTCGGTTGAAGGATATGTGGTCATTGCCAACATTAACAGCCCGGTCCAGTCGGTGATCGGCGGCGCGACCACGGCGGTGGATGCCGCCATTGCGGCTTTTCAGGCTGCCGGTTTCCAGGCGGTGAAAATCCCGGTCTCGCATGCGTTCCATACCAATATCGTCGCTCCCGCCAGCGAGCCGCTGATGCAGGTGATCGACCGCATGGATGTGCAGCCGCCGCAGATACCGGTGATTGCCAACGTCACCGGCGGGGAATATCCGCGAACGAAACCGGAAATCGTATCAATTTTGGGCGCGCAGGTTGCCTCGCCTGTGCAGTTTGTGAAGTCCATGCAGAAGCTGGTAAATATGGGGACTACCGTCTTCGTTGAGGTGGGTCCCAAGCGGGTATTGAATTCTCTGGCGAACGACAACTTGAAAGGAGTTGCCGGGGTCACGATCCTGGCAACCAACCATCCGCGCAAGGGTGCGAAAGCAAGTTTCAACGAAGCACTCTGCGGTCTGTTTGCGGCTGGCGTTTGCGCAGGCGGAGCATCCGCTGCGCCGGAGTCGCCGTCTGCCCGGTTTGAGGCGGGTAATTTGCCGGTGATTTCTGCGCCGCTTACGGCGGAGTTCAGCTTGACCGGTTCGGTGGTGGTCACCGGCGCCGGGCTGGGACTGCCGGGAAAGAACCATCCGGTGTTCGATGACCGGAACATCCAGCGGATTTTCAGCGGCGAAATGATGATCGAACCCCTGGAAGAGGGCGTCCGCAACGCTATGCTGGAAAAGCGTGTCACCCGGCTGGTAAAGAGCGAAGCGGGTGCGGAGATGCAAGAGATCACCGATCTGGAACAGACTCTCAAATTAAGCGGGCAGCGCGGTGAATTCGACCTGGAGAAGGATTTTGGCGTTCCTGAAGAGCGGGTGGAATCGCTGGATATTTCCACCCAGCTTGCCATCGGTGCAGGGATTGATGCACTCCGGGATGCCGGCATCCCCCTGGTGATGAACTATCGCAAAACCAGCAAGGGTACCTTGCTGCCGGATCGATTAAAGCTGCCGGAATCCCTGCAGGATGAGACCGGTGTGGTGTTTTGCGCGGCTTTCCCCGGGCTAAACCGCGTGGCAGAGGAATCGGATCGCTTTACCCGTCATCAGACCTGGACCAGGCAACTCGAAGAGGTGAACTCCATCAAGCAGTTGATCCTGCAAATGAACCCATCCGGGCAGACTCAATTGCTCAACGACCTGGACCGGCGGATCATGATCCTGGAGAGCCAGATCGCGGAATTAAATTATCACTTCGACCGGCGCTATGTGTTCCGTATACTTTCGATGGGACATTCGCAGTTTGCCGAATACATCGGTGCACGCGGTCCCAATACACATGTCAACGCTGCCTGTGCAACCACAACGCATGGTATTGCCATTGCCGAAGATTGGATACGCACGGGAAGATGCCGGCGGGTGATCGTGATTGCCGGTGATGATGTGACCAACCCCGACCTGGTGCCCTGGATCGGGACCAGCCTGTTTGCCAGCGGTGCAGCCACCACGGAAGGCAACATCCGCATGGCTGCCCTGCCGTTCGACCGCAGACGGAATGGCATGATCATGGGAATGGGAGCGGCTGCGCTGGTCATTGAAAGCGAAGATGCGGCCCGGGAAAGGGGCGTGCGGGGAATTTGCGAGATCCTTTCCTCGCAGATCGCCAACAGCGCATTCCATGGCACCCGTCTGGATATCCAGCACGTGAGCCGGGTGATGAACCAACTGGTGGAGGTCGCCGAGAACCGCTTCCATGTCAACCGTGAAAAAATTGCCGGCAGGATGGTGTTCGTCTCGCACGAAACCTACACGCCTGCCCGCGGCGGCAGCGCTTCTGCTGAAATTCACGCACTGCGCGATACCTTCCGCAACCAGGCGGATCAGGTGGTGATCGCCAACACCAAGGGTTTTACCGGGCATGCGATGGGCGTGGGCATCGAAGATGTCGTCGCCGTAAAATCGCTGGAATATGAGACGGTACCGCCCATTGCCCATATACAATCGGACTTTGAACCGGACCCCGAGTTGGGGAACCTGAATTTATCCAAAGGCGGGAAGTATCCGGTGGAGTTTGCCCTGCGTCTTGGCGCCGGGTTTGGCTCGCAGATTGCCATGACTCTGTACCGCAAGATTCCCGGAATGGGTAACCGCATCAACGTGGATATCTACCAGGGATGGCTGGATAATGTCTCCGGCTATAACTTTACGGAATTGGAAGTCGTGCAACGCACCCTGCGGGTGAAGAATCAGGGTGTTCCCCAGCATGTTCCGGCACAGCCACAATGGCAATATGGCAGACTGCCGCAACAATGGGCGGTTGAAGCGCAGCAGGTGGCCGGAACGCCCGAACGCACTGTCGTCAAGGCGACAAGCAAGCCTGAACCGGCGCCGGTGGTCGTCTATGAGGCGGAGGTTGAGCAGCCAATCCAGATCGATGTTTCCGATAAAGATATCCAGGGATATGTCCTGTCCGTGGTCAGCGAAAAAACCGGCTACCCGGTGGAAATGCTGGATCTCGATCTGGATCTGGAAGCCGACCTGGGCGTGGATACGGTGAAACAGGCGGAATTGTTTGCCACGATCCGGACAAATTATGGCATTCCGCGCAAAGAGGATTTGCGGCTGGCGGACTACAACACGTTGAAAAAGGTGATCGGGTTTGTTGTTGAAAATCGTGCCGGCAGCCAAGCGGCGGATGCCCCAGTTCCAGTGGCAGACCACCCGGCAGAGATTTCTCGGGTGCGACCGGCAGCTCCAACGTGGGGGATGATAGCGGATGTCGCAGCCATCCGGGAGCATGTCCTTTCTGTGGTCAGTGAAAAAACCGGCTACCCGGTGGAAATGTTGGATCTCGGTCTGGATCTGGAAGCCGATCTGGGGATCGATACCGTCAAACAGGCTGAACTGTTTGCCGCCATCCGCACCCATTATGGCATTCCCCGCCGCGAAGACCTGCGATTGTCGGATTACAACACACTTCAAAAAGTGATCGAATTTGTAGAAACAGGCTTAAGAAGCCAGGCAGCCCCCACTCTTGCGGGGAAAGAAGAGACCGTTCCTGAAAATGTAGCGGAAACTGAAGATGCTGCCGGCACGGTTCAAATATTCAGACGGGAACCCCTCCCGGTACTGCGTCCGCGTCTGGACCTGTGCCTGCCTACCGGACTGAAGCTGGATAAGGAAACAACGGTTGTTGTCGTTTCCAATCCGGGAAAGCTTGCTGACAGCCTGGTAAAGAACTTGAAAAAACGGGGCGTCGATGCAACCATCTGTGTACCCGCGGGGGCCGAAGAATTTGCCCGCAGTGGAAAGCCCGTGGATGGAGTTTACTTCCTGGCGGATCAGATTCCGGCTGAAGAGCAAAGCGTAATCGCACATTCCGGCTGGCAGACAGACCTGTCCGATCCTCTGTACCACCTGCTCAAGGCACAACCCGATTTGAAATTCCTGATCGCCGCAACCCGCATGGGTGGACTGTTCGGCTTGTCGGGAACCTGCCGGAACCCCCTGCAGGGACTGGTGAGTGGCTTTGTAAAAGCGATATCCCGCGAACGCGCCAGCCTGTTATCCAAGGTGGTGGATCTGGATGAAACGTTGCCCGTTAAAACACTGGCGGAACGGATCATTGGCGAGACACTCTTCGATCCGGGTGTGGTCGAAGTGGGTTCCGAAGGGCAGCTGCGCTTTGGCGTGGCGATCAGGGAATTGAAGGAAGCTGCCAGCCAGTCACCATTGAAAAACGATGGTGTTTACCTGATCACCGGCGGCACCGCCGGGATCATTGCACCGGTCGTGCTCGAACTGGCGAAACATCACCGGGGAACCTACCACCTGTTGGGCAGGACCCGTTTGCTGGATACAACGGACCCCAAACTTGTTTTGCTTCGGGAATCCCCGGATGAACTTCGCCGGCAGATCTCGGCAGAAATTCAGGAGGACGGTAAAAAGCCCACTCCGGTGCTGGTGGAACAGGAGATTTCCAGCCTCGAGAAATCCCGCGGATTGCACGATTTGATGCAAAAGACGAAAGCACTGGGAAGCACGATCAGCTATCACACATGCGATGTAACCTCCGCAGAAGAGATGCAGTCGGTTTTGGATGAAATTTCCGCCCGGCATAAGCACATCGATCTTCTGATCCATGCGGCGGGAGTGGAAAAGAGCAGAAAGCTGGAAAGCAAACCCAGGGAAGAATTCTCACGGGTAATCCAGACCAAGGTGGACAGCTACCTGCTGTTGATGAAGTTGCTGGCAGCCCGGAACCTGCTCCCCGAACGGGTGGTCAGTTTCTCTTCGGTGGCTGCCCGGTTCGGCAACAGTGGGCAGACGGATTATGCGGCTGCCAACGATGCGCTGAACAAGTTGAGCACCGCGCTGAAGGCGGAATTCCCCGCCATGCAGGTCTTATCCGTAGACTGGGGTGCCTGGGCGGATGTGGGCATGGCGAGCAGGGGCAACACGCCCCGGTTGATGGAAATGGCAGGGATCGAAATGATGCCGCCCCATCAGGCTGCCGCCTTCCTCCGGCAGGAACTGGCGGCAGGGACCAATGGTGAGGTAATGATCTCCGCATCGTTGGGCAGCCTGGAGCAATCGACCGGACCGGATGCGGGCATCGACATCGCCCGCGCGGATGCGGCTTTGCGTGAAGGGACGCCCATCCACAGCATGCTCAGCCACCTTACCGCTTACAATCCCGATGGGACCGTGAGCCTGGAGGTGGATGTTGATCCCAAGGATTATCCAATGCTGATGGATCACGCAATCAATGGCATCCCGGTGCTGCCGGGCGTGGCTGGCATCGAAGGCTTCTCAATAGCGGCCCGGCACATTGCGTCCGTTCTGGCAGTTGCCCGGGGCGAATTCAATGTCACTTCATTGGAAGACATTCACTTTCATGCGCCGTTCAAGTTTTACCGGAATCAGCCTCGGCACATCCAGTGGAAAGCTTACGGTGTTCGCGAACAGGTGGGTCTGGTGGTATATGTCAACCTGGAATCCACTCTGGATCTCAAGAGCAAAGTCCCTGAGAAGATGGTTCACTTCACCGGAAAGGTACTGCTTGCCGAAGCCGTGATGGAACAAAAGATGGCGGTAACCCCGCCTGCCTGGCAGGAAAAGGACAGCATCTGCTCGGATGATATCTACAAGCTGTATTTTCATGGGCCCTCATTCCAGGTGCTCGAATGCGCCCAGCGATCCGGCGATATTGTGCTGGGAAAACTGAATGCCGGGCTGATTAAGGATCAGGGTCAAAAGAAGGCGACTGTCTCGATCCCCATTCTTGTGGAATTGTGCTTCCAGACAGCCGGACTTTGGGAGGCGGGCGTGACCGGCGTACTTTCCCTGCCGCAATCCATTGAAAGGCTCGTCATGTTCCGACCGGAATCTGAAAACGGGGAAATCTTCGCCGAAGTCAAACCAGTTTCCCGGGGAGATAAAGTTCATTTCGACGCCCGGGTGGTGGATAGCGAGGGGAATGTGTATCTGGAGTTGGAAAACTACCAGACGGTTCCCCTGCCTTATGCCGCAGAGAAGAAACTGGTCGAACCGTTGCAGGTTCTGCTGAATTGATCCACGAACAGGAAGGGGATGGGAAATAATCTTCCCATCCCCCTTTTTTATGAATATCTATTGGTTGTCCGAAAAGATCCATTCCCTGACCGCCGAAGAGGAAACTGATATTTGCGCGCATCTTCTTTCGGCACAGGAAAATGCTGTATATCGGGGATTGAAGGTGGCAAAACGGCGCAAAGAGTGGCTGGCAGGCAGGCTGGCGATTCGGAAGCTGATCGGCAAGGTAAAGGATGTCAATGAAGCGGATATTTCCATTTTAAAAAAAGAACAGGGCGCTCCTGTGTTGGTTGTGCGGGGGAAGGAGGACCCGGGCAGTATCTCCATCAGCCACAGCAGCCAGCGGGTTGTTGTTTGTTATTTGGATTCAAATGAAGGCGTGGGGATCGACCTGGAGCAAGTCGCGCCGCGGGAAGATGCTTTTCTGCGCGATTACTTCACTGTTGGCGAGCAGGTTTGGGTAACATCGGGGGGCGCGGACGAGCAAAATCTGCGGCTCAATCTGCTCTGGAGCGCCAAGGAAAGCGTATTGAAATGCACCGGGGAGGGTCTGCATGCAGATCCGCTTGGCATTTCCCTCGTCCCCGAAACGCAGCCAGCCATCATCGGCGGATGGCGCGTTATCACTGCCCATCGGATGCGCAATGGCATCCGGAGGCGCTGGTGGGTTAAATGGAAAATCCATCAGGGAATGGCTCTGACGATATGCGCCAGCCGTCTGATGGATTGTGTCGATTTGTCTGACCCGGAATGATTACGCCGGGTAATATAGTGCCTGGCTGAACGGTACGCTGATGCCGTTGCTTTCCAGGTATTTTACCCGCCACAGATATGCTGTGCCCTGTAGAATTTCCATGGCTACATCCACCACTTTGCGGTTAGCCTGTTCCGCCAGACGGGTGCCCCTGACCCAGTCGTTGAAGGCGCCCATTGCCGGTCCGCACCAGATCTGGTAATCCATCTCCCTGCCCGGCTCACCCTTATTCGACCAGCGGGAGGATAACCCTAGATACCAGCGGAATACCAGCGCCATTTTATCCTTGGGGTTCTTCTCGGCGCGCTCAATTTGCGACGGGTCGCGCTGGCTGAAGAATTGAACGCAGGCATTCCAAACCTCATCCCAGCTCATTTTAAATACCATCTTTTCCTGCTTTTCTCTTTCTGCTGCCGGAATTTCATCCAGTGATTCATACCTGGAGTAAAGTTCGAATAACTTTTGTGCGCGCATGGCGAACATGGTGCCGCGTTTGAGTACCTGTACTTTCACCCCCATTTCGAACATGTCGCTGGCAGGCGCCATGGTCACGTCGGTCATTTCCGCCTGCGCCAGCAGACCGCGGGTATGGTCTGAGGCTCCGCTTTCCAGGCACGCCTGGTTGACGGATCCTGTGGTGATGTAGGCGGCGCCCATCATGAAGGCAGCCAGCGCGGAGGATGGCGTGGCGATGCCGCCGGCAGCGCCGATCCGTACCCGGGGGCGTTCGGGGTGCGACCCGCAAATCTGGTTACGCAGTTGAATAATGGCGGGCAGGGCGGCGACCAGCGGACGGTTGTCGGTATGTCCGCCGGAGTCGGCTTCCACCGTGATGTCGTCTGCCAGCGGAATATTGGCGGCAAGTTGTGCCTGCTCACCGGTGATTTTGCCTTCCTCCAGGAGCTGCTTTACCATTTCGGGTCTGGCTGGCTCAAGGAATTTTTGGGCGACCTCTTTGCGGGATACCTTGGCAATCACGCGATGATTGATTTCGGCGGTACCATCTGCGCGTTTCTGCAATCCCGTAAGCCGGTAACGCACCAGATTGATTGTTGGCAGTATGTACGCGGAAGCTTCCACCACCGGGATATCGTATTTAATGTAAAGCTCCACCGTATGCTGTTCAAGGGATGGCTCGTTCGGGCTGTTCAGCAGATTGAAAGCATAGGGTCGCCTGCCGAGCTTCTCCTGAATAGTGCGGATTGCCTGCTCCACCCGTTCCGGCAGCAGACCACCGGCTCCGAAGGAACCCATCAGCCCGGCTTCCCCCAGGGCGATCACCATCCCCTCGGAGGAAATGCCGTTCGCCATTGCGCCGGCATAATACGCGTTTTTTGTACCATAAACGGCTTTGAACCCGGGATCGCCCAGATTCTCTGCCGTCAGCGGAGGCAGGATGACGGAGGGCTTGTCCTTCATATTAATTGCAGGGCTGATGGACCATTTGTCCCCCTCTCTGTCGAGTTGTATGGGAGTCGAGCTTGGTTTCAAGATGGTTTGTACATCCGCTGCGGAAAGCACGGGCAGCGCTGGATTTTGGGTTGATTCAGGTAGCATCACTCAGACCTCATGTACTGGTATGTTTTAGTTAACCCGCCACGGGCGAAGACGATACGATGCGGCAACCGATGGCCTATTGATAAAAGGTCTGTATAATGAAGACAACTGCTTGGGAGGTCCAGATGAATTCTCGTGAACGTATTCAATTGGCATTGGATCACAAGGAAGCCGATCGCATTCCCTTTGACCTGGGGGCGACCGCATTGACCGGCATTCATGATATTGCTTACCAGAATCTGCGCAGAGAGCTCGGATTACCGGACAGGGAATCCGTCATCTGGGATGCGCGGCAGCAGATCGTGGTGCTTGATGAAGACGTTCGTTCGCTGTTCCCGGCGGATGCCCGTCCCGCCAAACCGGAAGCAGAAGCGTCGGAAAATGCGACCATCCAGACGGATGATACGGGTGGCAGGCATTTCTACGATGAGTGGGGCATTGGGTGGCGCAAGCCGCCGCAGGATGGGTTTTACTACGACATGTTTCACCATCCGCTGCAGGGCGAGATTACCCTGGATGATGTTCGCCGGTATCCGTTCCCCGATCCAGTCAGGGCTGAGCGCTTCATTGGGATGCAGGAGAATGCGCGCCATGTGGCGCATGACCTGAAACTGGCAGTCACGCTGGAAGGATTTTGTTCCGGGATACTGGAAATGACCATGTGGATGCGCGGCTATGTGGATGCGCTCACCGACCTGGCGACCGGTGCGGATGCCTTCCTCTACCTGCTGGATTCCGTGCTCGAGTTGAAGATGCAGTACTGGGAGAAGGCTTTGGCGACGGTTGGCGCGGATGTGGATGTGGTGCTCGAGGCGGACGACATGGCAGGTCAGAATAGCACCATCTTTTCCCCAAATACCTATCGCCGCTATATTAAACCGCGTCATCAAAAATTATTCGATTTCATCCATCAACGCACCCGGGCTAAAATTTTCTTTCACTCCTGTGGTGCGGTGCGGAAAATCATCCCCGATCTGATCGAAGCCGGGGTGGATATTCTCAACCCGGTGCAGGTGAGTGCAGCTGATATGGACTCCGCCCAACTGAAGCGCGACTTTGGCAGCCAGCTTACCTTTTGGGGCGGTGGTGTGGATACCCAGGGCGCGTTTGGACAGAGCAGTGCTCAATCGGCGGAGGTGGAGGCGGATGTGTGCAAACGGATCGAGGATCTGGCGCCCGGCGGGGGTTTTGTCTTCGCCACGGTGCACAACATACAGGCGAATGTTCATCCGCAAAACATCCTTGCCATGTGGCAGGCATATCGGGCAAATTGTCAGTACCGGCAGGGGAAAGATTAACTTTTTCGTGGGGGTGCAGTCGACCCGCGGATGACCAGGCTGCCTTCGATGGTCCGGCTGTCGGGTGGAACTGTTTCATTATTTAAGATGCCGATCAACAGGCGGGCTGCCTCCACCAGTTGCTCATCCACCGGCAGATGGTAGGTGGTTAGCCCTGGGAAGATGCGTGCGGATTGCAGCTGATCTTCGAAGCCGGCAACCGAAATTTCCTCTGGAACCGAATAGCCCAATTTCTGGGCACCGAAAATCACCCCATATGCAGCTTCATCATGCCCGGCGAACACCGCGGTGGGCGGATTGGACATTGCCATCAGTATCTGGATGGCGTTGAGTCCACCGTCAAAGGTGAATTCGCTGTCGAGCATGATGCTCTCATCCACCATCAATCCGCTTTCCTGCATGGCATCCTGAAAACCCCGCAGGCGGTCGTGGCTGGACTTCATGTTGCGCGGTCCCTTGAGGAAGGCGATGCGCCTGTGTCCCAGATCGAGCAGATGGCGGGTGACCATTTGCGCTCCGGCGTAATCCGTGCCGTAGATGGACGGGTAGTGCAGCACCGTTTCCATCGGGTTGATCTGAATGACCGGAATGCGATAAGTGGAGAACAGGTCCGCCAGAAAACCGTCGGCGTCGCAGGGTGGGGTGATGATATACCCGGCGTAGGAATGCTGGTTCACCAGGTTCGCCAGCCTGTCACGTGAAATGGATCGGTTGGGATAGTAGGTTTGCAGAAAGATCTGGTAGTTGCTGTCGTAGCCTATTTCCAGCAGCCTTGAGAATAGCGTGGATGCCGGTTGGTAGAAACCTGGGTAAAGCAGAACGCATATGGCAAAGGTCTTTTTCTGCACCAATTGGCGCGCCGCCAGGTTGGGTGCATATCCTGTGGATCGGATGGCGGCAAGAACCTTTTGACGGATCTCATCGGAAACGTAGGGTTCACTGTTGATCACGCGGGAAACCGTTTTGATGGAACAACCGGCGATGCGGGCGACATCCTTTATCGTGGCGGGCATGTTAATCATTATAGCTGAATGTAAGTTTTCATTATGAAATGCGGAGTGGTTTATGATATAATTGACAACGTTGTCATTAAAATCGCTGTACAGGGGTTGAAAGGGAGAGTTCCATGTTTGCTGAATCGATCACCGGAAGAGAACGGGTCTTATCTACACTGACACATCAGAAAGTGCCGTCGATCCCCTGGGTTCCGTTCGCCGGGGTGCATGCCGGCAAGCTTGTCGGTAAATCGCCCACCGAGGTTCTGACCCGCGCTGATAGCCTGATTGAGGCATTGATGGAGGTGAATCGGGTTTACCAGCCGGACGGGCAGCCAGTGGTATTCGATTTACAGTTGGAAGCTGAGGTGTTGGGGTGTGACCTGGTCTGGTCACCGTCCGGTCCGCCCATGGTGGCGACCCATCCGCTGGAAAATACCCCGGAGGTACCGGACAGGCTTCCCGAAATAACCGACGGACGCTTTCCCGTCATCCTCGAGGCAATGCACGCCATGAAAAGGAATGTGGGGGAACATACCGCCCTGTATGGGTTGGTCACCGGTCCCCTCACGCTTGCATCGCACCTGCGCGGCACCGAGATTTTCATGGATACTTTTGAAAACCCGGATTTTTTGAAGGATCTCCTGGCTTATTGCGGCAGCGTGGCGACCCGGGTGGCTGAGTTTTATCGGACCGCCGGCATGGATGTGATTGCCGTGGTGGACCCCGTTGTGTCGCAGGTATCTCCCCGGCATTTTGCCCAATTCCTGACCGCACCGTTCACCGCCCTGTTCGGCGACATACGGCAGATGGACGCGCTCTCGTCCTTTTTTGTCTGCGGCGATGCCACCAAGAATATCCCGGCAATGTGCCAGACCGCACCGGATTCCATTTCGGTCGATGAAAATATCGATTTACCCCGGGCAAAACAGATCACCGATCAATACAACCTCACCATCTGCGGCAATATCCCCCTGACCACCTGTATGCTGCTTGGCAGCCAGCAGGATAACATGAAGTACGTAGTCGACCTGCTGGACAGCCTTGCGCAGCCTGAATTGAATCTGCAGCCAGGCAATTTTATCCTTTCCCCGGGATGCGACATGCCTTACGATACACCGGTTGAAAATGTGGTGGGCGTTTTGCAGGCTGTCCGTAACCCCGAGTTTACCCGGCAGGCACTGGCGGATTATCATGCGCATTCCTACGAAGATATTGCGATTGCGTTGCCGGATTATCCGCACCTGTCCAAACCGCTGGTGGAAGTGTTCACGCTAGATTCAGATACCTGCGCCGCCTGCGGCTATATGCTGGCGGCAGCCAAGGCCGCCGTGGCTGAAATCCCGGGCAGCGCCGACCTGGTGGAGTATAAGTTCAATACACCGGAGAACATTGCCAGGGTCAAAAAGCTGGGTGTAAAAAATCTCCCCAGCCTGTATATCAATGGAGAGCTGGTCTACTCATCTGTCATTCCAGGTAAGAGCGCTCTCCTGGTGGAGATACAAAAGCGATGACAGCGATTCATCTGGTGGGTGGTTTTCTGGGGGCGGGCAAGACGACTGCCATTATTCAGGCGTCCAAAACCCTGATGCGGCAGGGCAAACGGGTGGGGGTGATCACCAACGACCAGGGCAAGTATCTGGTGGATACGGCGTATTACCGCGCCGAAGACATCCCGGCGGTGGAAGTGACCGGCGGCTGTTTTTGCTGTCATTACACGGAGTTGGATGAGCAGATCCAGACCCTGTTGGATGATATCCAACCGGATGTATTGTTTGCAGAATCGGTAGGTTCCTGTGCAGATATCGTCGCCACCGTGTTGAATCCGCTCAACCGGTTTCGCGCACAGGACGATCTGACCACCACCTATTCCGCTTTCACCGATGCGCGTTTATTGCAGCGCTATTTACGCGGGGAAGATATGCCGTTCTCCGAGGATGTGGTGTATCTCTTCGGGCAGCAGCTCGAAGAAAGCGGGATGCTGGTGATAAATAAGTCGGACCTGTTATCGAAGGAGACTGCCGGGCTTTTGCGCGAGATGGCAGCCAATAAATTTCCGGGCAAGCCGCTGTGTTTGGTCTCCACGCTGACCGACGGGGGGTTGCAGCCCTGGATGGATTGGCTTTCCGTGTCGTCTAATGCGCTCCCACTGCCGTTATCCGGTTTCGATTACGAGCGGTACACGCAGGCCGAATTAAAAATGGCATGGGCGGATTTGCAGTTTAAGATCTGCCGCGCCGCCCCAAGCCTCGGATATCTATGGATCGACCTGATCGGCTCGTTGCTGGCGCATCTGCATAAACGCAGCGTCCCGATTGCACACCTCAAGATCGTTGCCCGGGCGGGGGGATTCTTCTGCAAGACCAGCATCACTTCGCAAGCCGAAACAGATTGGAAAACTGCCATCCCGGCACAGGTCTCCGGCGACCTGGAAGTGACCTTGAACCTGCGCGTGGAATTGCCCGCCGTCGCGCTGGAAGACCTGTTGAACGCATGGGTTGCTAGTTATCCCGGCGTGATGAAAATGTTGAAAATGCAGGTGTTCCAGCCGGGGAAGCCGCGCGCCACCCACCGCATGCTGACCCCGCAGGGATGAAGTAGAATTACAGCATAAGTGGTCGGGTTGATCTGATCGTGGATTCAATGATGGGTGAATTGTGATGCGCATAGCCATGCTTTCTTATCACACATGTCCGCTGGCAATCCTGGGTGGCAAAGATTCTGGGGGGATGAATGTCTACGTCCGTGAATTGACCCGCTTTCTGGGGCAGGCGGGCGTACAGGTGGATGTTTTTACCCGCTCGCAGGATGAGCATGTTCCGCACGTGCTGCACGATCTGGGCTACTGCAACCGGGTGGTGCATGTAAATGCCGGACCGGAATTTCCGTTGCCCAAGAAAGAACTGCCCCAATATCTGCCCCGGTTTGCCGAGGGAATTTTGGATTTTGCCTCCCGCAAGGGTTTTACCTACGATCTCATTCACAGCCACTACTGGATGTCGGGCATCGCCGCTGAAATGCTGCAAAACGCCTGGCATGTCCCCGTCGTTCACATGTTCCACACCCTCGGGCACATGAAGAATAAAGTTGCGCAGCATCCCTCAGAGGTGGAGGGGGATTACCGGTTGCAGGGCGAGCAGCACTGCATGGATATCGCCGACCGGATTATCGCTTCGACACCAGCCGAAGTGGATCAAATGACCACGCTCTACCGGCTGGACCCCGGCAAGGTCGAAGTCATCCCGCCGGGGGTCGACCTGTCGCATTTCTACCCCATCCCCAAGGATGAAGCCAGGGCGGCGATTGGCATTGCGCAAGATGTGCAGATGATCCTGTTCGTCGGGCGCATCGAGCCGCTGAAGGGGATCGATACCCTGCTGAAGGCGCTGGCGTTGATGCGCGAAGAATGCCATTTTGCAGAGTGTCCGTTCCAGCTGGTAATTATCGGCGGCGACCCTGATTCGTCCCTGGATCAAGCGTCATCCGAAATGACGCGGCTGAAAAGTCTGTGTAATTCACTGAGGTTGGATGACATGGTCTTGTTCCTGGGCAAAAAGGATCAATCCACTTTACCGTATTACTATTCCGCGGCGGAAGTTCTGGTGATGCCGTCGTATTACGAATCATTTGGCATGGTTGCTCTGGAGTCGATGGCATGCGGCACACCGGTGGTGGCGTCGCATACCGGGGGGCTGGCTTACCTGGTGCAGGATGGTGTGAATGGCTTTACCGTCTCGGGTGGAAATGTGAAGGAACTGGCGAAAAGGCTGTCCCTGTTTATCTTGAATGCAGACCTGCGGAACAAGATCGGCCGGCAGGCTGCCGAATACGCCCGTTCTTATGCGTGGGAAAAGATCACTGCCAAAGTGGTGGATCTCTACTCGCGGGTGCTCTCCGCTGCCCACAACTGAAGCCGGTTCGTTACTTTACACCAAGGAAGAGGTCGGTTTCAATCTGCCCCGCGGTGGAATCTGGATAAGCCTGTGAAAACACTTCCACGTTTCCCGACCAGCCTCGCAGCAACCCCGCCGCACCCAGGTTCCGATTGCCGCCGCCCTGGCTGGCATAACAATCGGATGCCGCCTGGCGGACATCTTTTACGCTGGAATAATTGATGCGGGCGTGGATGGGGAAATCGTTCGCGGCAATTACGCTCAGGTCGATGTCTTTGTTTTGTCCATACCTGCTCGGGTCTTTTCCAAAGAGCGGCATCAACCGCACCAGTAGTCTCATCACCTTTTTGGCGATGGTGTAGTAATAAAGTTTCTGCGGCTTATCCGCCCCTGCTTTTTTCTGTAGATCGAAAAATGCCTGTTTGGCTGCCTGATGGATCTTGATGTGATCGATGTGGAAGTAGCCGCCAATGGGGTCGAAGGTGATCACCACCTGCGGCTGGATGCGTTCCATGATCGCGATGATTTCTTCGACCAGTTTAGCCAGCGGCACAGATGCCAGCGAATGGGGATGCTGGTTGTCGGGTGAACCGGCCATCCCTGAATCGCGATAATCCAAATATATTACTTCTCTTATGCCTAGGGTTTGGGCGGCACATGCTAATTCGTGTTCACGCAATTCGCCGATCGAGGTATGGCTGCCCCGGTAAGTCGGGTCGAGCACTCCGGCCTCACCGCGCGTGGCGCAGATCAGGTAAACATCCACTCCCCGCCTGGCATAATACGCCAACGTCCCGCCGATGCCGAACGTCTCGTCGTCTGGGTGCGCGAATATTGCCAGCAGTGTCTTTCCCGTACTCATTTATTCATCCAGTCCGGCGGCGAAGTACTCGTAGCCAGGTTTGGTTTGATGCTCCCCCCAACTGAACCTGGAGATCGACGCTGGCGCGGGAAAGGGTATCTCGATCTCCTTCCTTTCGATGCGGGATTTGCTCTCAAAGTTGGCGTCGTATCCAGCAACCCACAGGGTAAGAAAGATGATTACGTCTGCGTGAGTGACGGCGATCACACTTTCCCCATGATGTTGACGGATGGTGCGGTTGCAAAATTTGATTGCCCTGGCAAATATATCTGCCGGTTTTTCGTAACTCCGGGGAATGCCGGTGTAAATATCCCAATTTTTTTGGTCAAGCACGTGCAGGGGAACCCCGTCGTAAGGGGATTTCACCTCATTCAGTAGTTCCGTGGTCGTGAATTCGGCGCCCGGCAATACCGAACGAATGATCCCCGCGGTTTGTCGTGTTCTTAATAACGGGCTGGAAAAAATCCGCGAAATGGTTTTTCCTATAAAATATGGCAGAATGGCTTGCACCTGTTTTTGACCTGTCTGCGACAGTTTGTAGCGCGGCAGCCTGCCGTAAAATGTGTTTTGTGGATTTTCCACCAGGCCATGTCGAATGAAATAAATGATCGTATCAGTCAAGGTCGGTTTCCTTTTTGCGGTGTATTTCACAACGTGCTTTCATTATAAACAACCGGTTCTGTTTTCGGCAGAAATGGTTTTCCTTTTTCCGTCCGTCGGCGCCAACTGGAATGTTATATCCTGCGGCGGGAGGCAAAACCCACTTGACATATCATTTAAGTGATATATACTGGTTTTTAACCTGTATATATAGGTTTGAACCCCATGCCAAATTCCCCTCAGCCTGTGTACTCTCAGATCATCGAAGCGATCCTGGGTGAAATTAAGAGCGGCGTTTTTCGGCCCGGTCAACAATTACCCACCCAGAAGGAATTGTGTGAGCAATATGAGACCAGCCTGATGACCATGCGCAAGGTTTTGGATGAATTGCACCGCATGCAGGCGATTTATTCCATCCCCGGCAAAGGGATATATGTCAGTCCGCAGCCAAAAGAAACCGATTATGGAACCCTGGTAGGGTTTGAAGAACAAATGGCCAGGTTGGGGCTGAAGCCCAGAACCCAAACTCTGGAAATCCGGCGCATGCCGGCGCCGACCACCATCGCCGAGATTTTACGCATCCATCCCGGGCAAATGATGGTGTATGTATATCGTCTGCGTTTTGCCGATGACCGGCCAGTTTCCCTGTACAAGGTATATATACCACTCTATCTGGTCCCCGACATTATCGAAAAAGGGCTGGCGGAACAATCGTTGTTCAAGATGCTGCGCGAAGATTATGGCTATCATCTGGCAGGCAGCCGGAATACCGTATCCGCAGTGGTGCCGGATGATGAGGCGCAACGCCTGCTGGATATTTCCGCTTCCACCGCCTTGCTGCTGAGAGAGCAGGTGACTTTTATCGATTCGGGTGAAGTGATCGAATACAGTGTGAATTTATCCCGCGGCGATATGTATTGCACACGATATGACGAAGGCAGGATATTCTAAACAAATTATTGCATTGAAAGAGGAGGTGATGCGCCCGGAACACATTGACATTGATTGCATACCTGAATGCGTTTTGAAAAAACTTTAGGAGAGGAACCCCAAATGAATATCAAGAAATTGCTTTACTTCGCTTTGGTAGTCGTTTTTGTTTTTGGCGCGGTTAGCTGCGCTCCAACAACCCCGGCTGAGACCGCTGCACCTGTGGAACCTGCTGCTCCTGCTGAACAGGCTGCACCGGCAGAGCCTGCTGCACCAGCGGCGGAAGTCATCACCCTCAAGGTATGGGATAACTTCGTCCGCCCGGCGGAAACCGCCATTATGGAAGAGTTGGTAAAGAATTTTGAAGCCGATCATCCCAATGTAAAGATCGTCCGCGAAGCCAAGAGCATGGACGACCTGAAAGCCACCCTGGCGCTGGCACTCAAGAGCGATGATAGCCCCGATGTGGCGATGATCAACCAGGGCGAATCGGATATGGGGCCTATGCCAAAGCCAACCTGCTGGTGCCGATGAACGACTACGCTGCAAAGTTTGGCTGGTATGATAAGTTCCCGCAGAGCCTTGTTCGCCTGAACAGTTGGAGCGAAGATGGTTCCAAGATGGGTGAAGGTAATTTTTATGGTATTCCCATTCAGGCTGAGTTGATTGGCGTCTACTACCGCAAGGATGTTTTTGCACAATACGGTATTGCAGTCCCCACCACTTTCGCCGAATTTGAGGCTGCCATCGCCACGCTGAAAGCCAATGGCGTTACCCCCATCATCTTCGGCAACCTGGATGGATGGCCGGCGATCCATACTTACAGCGAATTGCAGAACGTCTATCAGGCAAGTCGTTCCTGGTACGATGATTTCATGTTCACCACTGGAACGGTTGATTTCAATACGCCGGAAAATCTGAAGGCTGCCCAGACCCTCAAGACCTGGGCGGATGATGGCACCTTTATGGCCGACTTCGCCGGTGTAGGTTACGATGATGCTTACCAGTTGTTCTCCGCTGGACAGGGCGGTATGCTGCTGACCGGCAGCTGGCTGAGTGGCGATCTGGCTGCCAGCCCCTATATCGACAACATTGGTTTCTTCGTTCTTCCCCCCATGGAAAAAGATGGCTTCAAGCTGACGGTGGGCGGAACCGGTTTTGCATTCGGCATCAGCGCCAAATCCAAAAACCCCGATCTGGCAGCCGAGTATATCAATTACCTGTACTCTGAGAAGACAGCCAAGGATATGCTCGCCGCCGGTTTCCTGCCGGTTTACCCGCTGGAAAACGTGGAAATCTCCGACGGCCTGCTGGCTGATATCGATGCCGGCTGGAACATGCTCAACACTACCGACTCCGTTGGTTACTACATGGATTGGGTTACTCCGACCATGTACGATACCATTACCGCCTCATTGCAGGAACTCATGGGCGGCAAGATCACCCCTGAAGAATTCATCACCAAGGTGAATGAAGACTACGTAAAAGGGTTGGAAGCAAAAGGCATTAAGTAATTTAAGCACTGAATACTAGGCAGGCTGAAAATCAGCCTGCCTGCTCTTTTGAATTGAGGAATATCTTAATGGATGGAACAGTACTTACCGGTGTAAGAAAAACTCGAAAGTTTCAACTGACACCTTATCTCTTTGTTCTGCCTGCGTTCTTATTCTTCGTAATTTTTATTCTGCTTCCCATACTGAACACCTTCCGCTATAGCTTCTTCGATTGGACAGGGTTCAGTGATGAGGTGTTTGTTGGCTTGAAGAATTATCAGGAATTATGGACCGACAAAACATTTTTAACCGGTCTGCTCAATAACCTGAAATTCATCATTTTTTTCACGGCACTTCCCATTGCCATTGCCTTGATCTTGACCGCGTTGTTGTCCCGTCGACGACTGTGGGGAAGAAACATCTTTCGGGTCAGCTTTTTTCTTTCCTACGTGATGCCAATGGTTGTGGTGGGCGTCGTCTGGCGCTGGATCTACAATCCGGTCTTCGGCCCGCTCAACGGTACCCTGAAAAGCATTGGATTGAGCGCGCTGGCAAAGCCCTGGTTGGGCGATTTCTCCCTGGCGTTTATCGCCGTCGGTGTCATCGCCACCTGGGTTCAGTACGGCTACTGCCTGACGTTGTTCATGGCGGGTGTTCAACGGATCGACGAATCATTGTATGACGCCGCCAAAGTGGATGGCGCAAATGATTGGTACCAGCTGCTTCACGTGACCATACCCGGCATTCGTGCGGAAATATCCGTGGCATTGGTCACCACATTTATCGCAGCGCTGCGGGTATTTGACCTGATCTTTGTCACCACCCGCGGCGGACCTGGTTCAGAGACGATTGTCACCAGCCTCTGGCTTTATACCAATGCTTTCCAGATAAACCGGGTGGGGTACGCTGCGGCAATTGCTGTGGTACAGACCATCATTATCCTGGTGATCTCTTATTTCCTGCTGAATCGCTCCGGAGATCGGGGAGAGGGAGCTTAACATGAACCCTTCATTGAAAGTCACCTCGTCCTCGCTCCATTACCGGATATTGAATATGATCGGCACCGTCCTGGTCTATTCCGTTTTGTTGATATTCTTGATCATTACCGTGGTGCCGTTCCTTACCATTGCGCTGGCGGGTTTCAAGACTTCGATTGAGCTGGTTCAGGGAGCATTTACCCTGCCGCAGCATTGGTTGTTCGATAATTACGTTAATGCCTGGAAGCAGGCGCATTTCGATTGGTATTTCCGTAACAGTGTGATCGTGACGATACCGGTTGTGGTGATTTCCGCCGCGCTGTCAGCCATGTCGGGATATTCATTCGCCCTGATGAAGTTCGACCTCAGCAAGCTTTTGTTTGGCGTTTTTCTGCTCGGTATCATGGTTCCGCAGGAAGCCTACATCATCCCGCTGTATTATCTGCTGGTGGATATGGGGTTGAATGACACCTACTTTGCCATGATCCTGCCGCAGATTGCCATGAGCGTGTGTTTCGGCACTTTTTGGATGCGTGGGTTCTTTGCATCCATGCCCCGCGATCTGGTGGACGCAGCCCGTGTGGATGGCTGTAATGTCTGGCAGGTCCTGTGGAAGGTGCTGGTTCCCAATGCGTGGGTTGCCATCTCGACCATGTGCGTCTTGTTTTTCATCTGGACCTGGAATGATTTCATGATTGCCCTGGTCAATACTTCCTCCGATGCCCTGCGAACTCTGCCGCTCGGTCTGGCATTCTTTCAGGGACGGCACACCGCCAACGTTCCCTTTGTCTCGGCGGGGGCAACCATTGTGGCTTTGCCTACCATTATCGTCTACTTGATTTTCCAACGGCAATTTACCCGTGGTGTGACCTCAGGTACACTGCACGGTCAATAAACTTTAATGAGGTATCTATGAAACTGACTTTGATTGGCGGCGCGGGGATACGCGCTCCCCTGGTAATTCAATCAGCCTTGAAGCGGGCGCAAAAGATCCACCTGGATGAGATCTGCCTGATGGATAATGACGAAGATCAACTGGCGCTTATTGGTAAGATCTGCCAGCTGACAATAAAGCAGACTGGTTCTCCGGTGAAGCTGACCTTTACCACGGATGCCCGCCGCGCATTGGATGGGGCGGATTATGTCATCACCACGATTCGTGTAGGCAAAGAAAAGGGGCGTGTGTTGGATGAGCGAATTGCCCTGGCGCATCGTGTGCTGGGTCAGGAAACCACCGGACCGGGCGGTTTCGCCATGGCGATGCGCAGTATTCCTGCCATCCGGGGGTATGCCGACCTGATGCAGGAGATATGTCCCAAAGCCTGGATGTTCAATTTTACCAACCCGGCAGGGTTGGTCACCCAGGCATTACGCGACAGTGGTTTCGACCGGATCGTGGGTATTTGCGATGGGGCGAACGGCGCCCAGCATTCGGCAGCCCGTTACCTGAAGGTGAATCCGGAAAATATCCGCGCCAGGGTTTTTGGCTTGAACCACCTTTCCTGGTCAAAGAGTATTCAGGTGAATGGCGAGGAAATGATGCCCCGCCTGCTGGCAGATGAGAACTTTTTGAAAAACAGCGATATGCGCGTCTTTGAACCCGCCCTTGTGCGGGAAGTTGGCTTGTGGATGAATGAATACCTCTTCTATTATCATTATGCTGACCGGGCGGTCAACAGCATCCTCGCAGAGGAACATACCCGCGGGGAAGAAGTGCTCACCCTCAACAAGAACCTGATCGATCTGCTCAGCGAGATCAACCCCGAGCATTATCCTGCCGAAGCCATGAAAGCTTATTGGACCTACAACGAGAGGCGTGGGGCGACTTATATGAATTACGCCCGACCGGATGGCATCTCGATGGATAAGGCGGATCGTTCCGATTATGCCGGTGTGGCGGATGATGCTTCCAGCGAAGGCTATGCCGGAGTGGCATTGGGCATTGTGGAAGCGTTCGAGGCCGGCGAAAAAGTGCATATTGCAGTCAATGTTCCCAACAACGGTGCCATTGCCTGTATGCGCGATACGGATGTGGTCGAAGTCTCCTGCGATGTCGACCGAGAAGGCATTCATCCGCTTCCCATCGGGGATGTTCAGGAGCCACAGGAATTGCTAATGCGCAGTGTAAAGCAATATGAACGCCTGGCAGCGGAAGCCATTCTGACCCGTTCCAAGCGAAAGGCGTACATGGCGCTGATGGCACATCCGCTAGTCTTGTCTTACTCCCTGGGGCGTACCCTGGTGGAAGAATATCTGACAGCCCATCAGCAGTTCGTGGGGGAGTGGCATTAGTCCATGCCTGAAATTCCCAAATACGATGTGCTGGTTGCCGGCACATATTTTTGCGACATGGTTTTTACCGGTTTGCCGGAAATGCCGCGCACCGGGGCTGATATCTATGCCAAAAACTTTGATATGGTGCCGGGCGGAACATATTATATTGTCCAGATTCTTACCCGGTTGGGGATGAAAACTGCCTGGCTGTGTGATTTTGGCAGTGATATCTTCAGCAAATTCGTGTTGGATGCGGCAAACAGGGCAGGGGTGGATACATCACTGTGCCGGTACTACGACCGTCCGCAGCGGGTGGTGGCTGCCAGCTTCTCATTTGAGCATGACCGCGGTTTTGTCAGTTACGAAGATGCGGAGTATTGCCAGCCCGATCTGAACGAATTGCTGAAGATGGACTTTCGCTGCTACCTTTCTCCCGGCATCAGCGACTGGAAACAGGTCGCCACGATTTCGCAGCATCCTTTGCGCGGTCAATTTACCCATTTCATGGATTGCCAGCATACCGATTTGACGCTGGAAACGCCCGGCATGCGGGATGTTTTGCATAAGGTAGATATTTTTGCGCCCAATGAGCGCGAGGCGCTGGCTTTTACCGGGGAAACGGATATTTTCCGTGCCCTGGATAAACTGGCGGATGTGATTCCGGTGGTGGTGATAAAACACGGGGGGAAGGGCTCGCTGGCAAAACAGGGTCGACAGATCTGGCAGGTTCCGGCAATCCGGGCGACGGTCAAGGATACCACAGGCGCCGGGGATAGTTTTAATGCCGGCTTTCTGTATGCCTATCTGGCGGGGCAGCCGATGGATCTATGCCTGCGCTATGGCAATGTCACCGGTGGTCTCTCTGTACAAAACACAGGTCCCATGCAGTGCGTGGATATCAACCTGGTGCATGAAATGGCAAACCACTATGATAAATTCAGCGTCTCTGGAGGATAGCTGTTCATAGAGTTGGTAACCGAATTGCCGGTCTACCATATGCTCTACCAGTTGCTTGACAAGCGGACGGCAGACGGGTAAAATTTTCTCCACCCTGAAGAAGGGGCCTGTAGCGCAGTTGGGAGCGCGCTTCAATCGCACTGAAGAGGTCGAGGGTTCGAATCCCTCCAGGTCCATTGTGCGATATTCCAGCAGGCACAACCGATGGGCCCATAGCGCAGTTGGGAGCGCGTCTCAATGGCATTGAGAAGGTCGCGAGTTCGAATCTCGCTGGGTCCACAAGAAAGCAAGACAGGAGTAGTAAGTGATCCGCCAGAGAAGTGGATGAAGTAGCTGAAAATCCACCGGCATCCGCGGAGTGCCTGCACCGAACTCGCCTGTCAGCCTGAAATATTCAGGCAGCTTTTTCCGGTGAAAGTAGTAGCCGGGAACGGGTCAGCCCGTTAGCGCTTCCTGAGTGGTCGGTTTTACTGGCAATCAGGGTGGTACCGCGGAAAAGACTCCGTCCCTGAATGGGCGGAGATTTTTGTTTAAATTCAACTTACGCAGGATCTTTTAGGAGAAAAAATGTCGAATAATGACCAACCCAACTTTTACAACCCCGCCGAAATTGAACCGCGCTGGCAGAAAAAGTGGGATGAGGATGGCATCTACCAATCCAACATTGATCCTGCCAGACCCAAACACTATGCATTGACCATGCTGCCTTATCCTTCGGGAGATTTGCACATCGGGCACTGGTATGCCATGATTCCCCCGGATGCCCGCGCCCGTTTTATGCGCATGCGCGGTTACAACGTGATGTTCCCGATGGGTTTCGATGCCTTTGGTTTGCCGGCTGAAAACGCTGCGATCAAGCGCAACGTCCACCCCAAGAAATGGACCTATGCCAATATTGAGAGGATGCGCACGCAATTGCACAGCATGGGCGCCATTTTCGATTGGCGGCGTGAAGCGGTCTCCTGTGATCCTGAATATTACAAATGGACTCAGTGGTTCTTCCTGCAATTTTTCAAGAATGACCTGGCTTATCGCAAGATGTCTCCGGTGGATTGGTGCCCCAACTGCAATACCACACTGGCAAGGGAGCAGGTTTGGGGTGATGATCGCCATTGTGAGCGCTGCGGCACCCCGGTGATCAAGAAGAATTTGGCTCAGTGGTTTTTCAAAACAACTAAATTCGCTGATGACCTGTTGGATTTTTCCAAGATCGACTGGCCGGAGAAAGTAAAGACCCTGGAGACCAATTGGATTGGGCGGTCAACCGGTGCAGCGGTCAAGTTTATGACGGAACAGGAAGATGAATTGGAAGTGTTCACCACCCGCCCGGACACCTTGTGGGGGGTAACCTTCATGGTATTGGCACCCGAACATCCGCTGGTAGCCAGGTTAACCACGCCGCAGCAGAAGGCTGAAGTGGAGGAATACGTTCAGCAGGCTTTGCGGCAGAGTGATGTCCAGCGCGAGGCAACGGATAAGGAAAAGACCGGTGTATTCACCGGCGGGTACGCCATCAATCCGGTGAACGGAGAGAAAATCCCCGTTTGGATCGCGGATTATGTGCTGATCACCTATGGAACCGGTGCGATCATGGCTGTTCCGGCGCACGATCAACGGGATTTCGATTTTGCCCGCCAGTTTGACCTGCCGATCAAAGTAGTCATTCAGCCGGATGATGTTGATCCGATCCGCGAAGCGGATATGGAAGCTGCCGTGCCTGCCATCGGACGCATGGTCAACAGCGGCTCACTCACAGGTACTCCGGCTGATCAGGCAATTGATAAAGCGATTGCGTTTGTTGAAAAACTGGGAGTGGGCAAGGCAACTACCAGTTACCGTCTGCGCGACTGGTTGATCTCCCGTCAGCGGTATTGGGGAGCGCCGATTCCGATCGTCTTCTGTGAAAAGTGCGGCGCAGTGCCGGTGCCGGAAGATCAATTGCCCGTACTGCTGCCAGATGATGTGGAATGGAAACCGACGGGTGAGAGTCCCTTGAAACTGCACCCCACCTGGAAGAATACCACCTGCCCGGTCTGCGGTGGAGAAGCCATCCGCGAAACGGATACCATGGATACCTTCATGTGTTCCTCCTGGTATCACCTGCGCTACCTTTCACCTTGGTACCATCAGGGTCCATTTGACCCCAAAGAGTATGATTATTGGATGCCGGTGGATATCTATACCGGCGGGATCGAACACGCCAATATGCATTTGATCTACACGCGCTTCTTCCATAAGGCACTGCATTTCCTCGGGCTGGTGCCGACCGATGAACCTATGCTGCAACTGCGCAACCAGGGCATGGTGCTGGCGGAAAACTCGGAAAAAATGAGCAAGAGTCGTGGAAATGTGGTTGCACCCGATAACCTGGTGCACAAGTATGGCGCAGATACGGTGAGGGCATACCTGATGTTCTTTGCCCGCTGGGAATTAGGTGGTCCCTGGTCTAGCACCGGCATCGATGGAACTGCCCGCTGGCTGCGCCGGGTCTGGGCTATCTATCAGGAGAAGCCATCCGGAGCCAAAGTTGCCCCGGATGTGATCCGCGGTCTGCGTCGCAAATTGCATCAAACTCTCCGTTCCATTACCCGCGATTTTGAGCAATTCGAATTTAATACCATCATTTCGGGTTTGATGGAATTGATGAACGAGATGTATAAAGCTGCACAGGCAGGCGCAGTGGGAACACCGGAATGGCAGGAGACCCTGGAGATATATGCGTTAATGCTGGCGCCGGTCTGTCCACACCTGGCGGAAGAGCTATGGATGAAGATGGGGAAATCGTACTCCATTCATAATCAACCATTCCCGGCAGTGGATGAGGCTGCGGCTGCCGAGGATGAAATTACACTGGTCGTTCAGGTCAATGGTAAATTGCGCGACCGCATCAATGCGGCAGTGGATATCACCGAGGATCAGGTGAAAGCGTTGGCGTTGTCCAGCCCGCAGGTTCAAAAGGCTATGGATGGCAAGCAACCCCGCCAGGTGATCGTAGTCCCCGGCAGGTTGGTGAATATTGTGGTTTGAGTGCTACGGAGAGATCTCATGCGCTTCGGTGATTTGAACTGGATGGATGTTGAAGAATACCTGAAACATGATGACCGGGTGATGTTAGTCTTGGGATCATCCGAGCAGCATGGTTATCTCAGCCTGCAAACGGATGTACGCATTCCGCTGGCTCTGGCTGATGCCGCCTCTCAACAGACGAATGTCCTCGTTGCCCCTGAACTTACTTTGGGGGTCACGCCTTATTTTCTTTCTTACCCGGGTACCATCAGCCTGCGCTGCGAAACGCTGCTCATGGTGGTGGAAGACGTGATTCGTTCGCTCTATGGCAATGGATTTCGGCGCATCCTGATTTTGAACGGGCATGGGGGGAATGAATTGGCGCGGGATAAATGTGTGGAACTGGCGAACCAGTTGGACGGACTGCGGGTTATCTGGTATGCCTGGTGGATGTCACATAGTGTCAGTGCGCTGGCGCAGAAATACGATCTGCCTCCGGAGCATGCCAATTGGATGGAGGCATTTAACTTTACCCGGGTGACTGAGTTGCCGCCGGGGTCGAAGAAGCCCGTCTCCTATTCCGGTCTGTTGAACGCGGAGCAAAGCCGGCAGGTGTATGGCGATGGAACATTCGGCGGACCATATGTTGCCGATGAACAGGTGATGGATGAGCTATTTCAGGTTTGCCTGAGTGATATTCTGTACTTTCTGCAATTCCCGGACCTGCCCACTTCATGAAACTGGATTGATCGACCTGCAAGGCATGCAACCCGACAGGTCGATTTTTTTTATTTAATAAAAATAAATAAACCACTTATCCACTTTGGACTGCGATATTAACTGCGAAAGTAGGATGGCGGACAGTGATTTTTTATCACCCAGAATATGCGCCATGTTTATGCGACAACTGAATATTATGCCATTATCCTCCGGGCAAGAGCGTTGGCACTTATTACAAGGGCGAGCTTGAGGAAGATGATATTGCCGATTTTAATCACCGGCGATCGTGCATCACAGCACCCCAATTGAATCCCAATCCTGAAAGAGTTCCAGAATGGAATAGTTCTTGCATTTAATCGACTACAAATCTTGTCGATTGTGAGGTGTTCCATGTTTTCCTGGATGAGTAACCAAAAAATTGTGACCAGATTGTTTCTGGTTTTTGCCTTGATGACAATACTGGTCGGCACGTTCATGCCTGAATCCATCGTATGGGGATCAGGTGACACAAATCCCGAAAGCGGCGGAATAGAGATCCTCGTCACACAGTTCAATACTTACCGAAAGATTTATAAAAAGGAAGTAACTGAACTGCACAAAATGGACAAGGGCTTGAACCGCATCCTCAATGATTACCAGGCGCTGTACAAAAAAGGCGACAAAAACTGGGTGCAGATGCGCAAGTATTATTACGATTATCGAAGCGCATATTACGCCGGTTTGAACCATGAAATCGAAGGCAGGCTGATCATCGAAAATCATTTTGGCTTCAGCAGCAAAATGAAGGTGGTAAATACACCATTGGCGAAATACACCGTTTCGAGTTTTCAGGGGGTGGCGCTCGGGCTTCAAGCCCGCAACGATGAATGTATCAGGATTTTGCGTGCAGCCAAACAATATATGAAGGATATCAAGCATATCAAGCCTAAAAAGTGATCATCAGGAGGTAGTTATGGATTATCAGAAGCTCACCATATCATCCGATAGGGCGCCTAAAGCCATCGGACCGTATTCACAGGCCATCCGTGCCGGGCACGTCATTTATACCTCCGGTCAGTTGGGTATGGACCCTGCCAGCGGTGCGTTGGTGGATGGGGGCGTAGAGGCGGAAACGCGCCAGGCGTTGCAAAATCTTGAATCCATCCTGTCGTCAGCCGGTACGGATCTGGCAAGTGTGTTGAAGACGACCGTTTTTCTGCGGGATATCAACGATTTTACACGAATGAATGGCATCTACCAGGAATTTTTCAAAGATCAGCCTCCGGCAAGGTCTGCTGTGCAGGTGGCGGCATTGCCGAAAGGCGCCGCAGTGGAAATTGAAGCTGTCGCCTTGCTGAGACATGTAGGTGCATAGTATTAATGAAACAGGAAGCCGGAGTAATTCCGGCTTCTTGTTATTTAAATGATGTGAGACTGATGGTAAAATTCATTACCATTACTATGAAAAGTTGACAAATGCCAACCGTTTCCGTCATTATCCCCTGTTATAACGAAGAGAAAACAATTTACCAATTGCTGGATGGTCTGTATCATCAATCATTTTCCCATGAGCAAATGGAAATTGTGATTGCCGATGGTCTGTCGCGCGATGCCACCCGAAAGGAGATTGCCCGGTTTTCACAGGATTATCCACAAATGGGCATACGGGTGGTCGATAATGAAAAAAGGACCATCCCGGCAGGTTTGAATAAAGCGATTCAAGCCGCCACCGGGGAGTATATTATTCGATTGGACGCCCATTCCATCCCGAATGAAGATTACATTGAGAAATGTGTTCACATCCTGCAGGATGGAAAAGCGGAAAATGTGGGCGGGGTATGGGATATTCAACCCGGGAGGAATACCTGGATCGGCAGGTCGATTGCTGCTGCAGCCGCGCACCCCATTGGGGTGGGGGATGCCGGTTATCGTCACACCAGGCAGGCTGGTTATGTGGATACCGTCCCCTTTGGTGGGTTTCGCCGGGAGTATATTCTCTCTTTGGGTGGCTTTGATGAGAGCCTGTTAACCAACGAGGATTATGAGCTGAATGCCCGCATTCGCCAGACTGGCGGACGGGTTTATCTGGATCCCGCCATCCGCTGTACCTATTTTGCCCGCCCTACACTCACGGCTCTGGCGCGTCAGTATTGGCGATATGGCTATTGGAAAGCCAAAATGCTGCAAAGATATCCGCAAACCATCCGATGGCGTCAGGCATTGCCGCCATTGTATATTTTGGGGTTGTTGGCACTGCTGGTCTTTTCCATCTTTTTTGCTCCATTTTGGTGGATATTGTTGACTGTGGTGGTGTTATATTTCGGCATTTTGTTAATTACTTCGATCAGCATTGCCTTACAAAAAAGGGATGGGGCATTTATAATGGGGATACCCCTTGCCATAGCGGTCATGCATCATTGCTGGGGGGTGGGTTTTTTGTTTAGCATAATGAAACAAAAACCTGCAAAAGTTAGCCAGGCATAGAGAGTGGATGAAACCAAAAACTTCGCATTCTACCCTTTGGGGTCTTCGACCAAATGAACGTTTGACACTGCTGATCATCGGCGATTTGCTTGCCGGTGTATTTGCGCTTCTCTTTGCCCTGTATTTCTGGACGACTGGCGACGAATGGTTGGAGTTTTCCTGGAAGTTTTTGCAAACCCGTCCTGATCCCTGGTTTTACTTTTTGCCGGTAATCTGGCTGCTCATGCTGGTGGATATCTATGATGTGCACCGAGCTTCCCGATGGAAAGACACTCTGCGCGGCGTGTTGCTGGCTGCGGTGGTTTCGATTGGTGTATACCTGTTGATCTATTTCACCTCCACGCCAAAGTCGCTGCCCCGGCGGGGAATTGCCGCTTTTATCGCGGCAGCCGTCCTCCTGACCTTATTGTGGCGCCTGATCTACATCCGCATATTCACCGCGCAGCCGTTTATCCGCCGGGTGCTTGTCGTCGGTGCAGGCAACTCCGGTCTGACGCTGGTGACGATGATCAAAACGTTATCCCCACCGCCATTTGAGATCGTTGGCTGGGTGGATGATGATGCCCGCAAGATCGGTACTGCGGTCCAGGGTTACAAAGTGTTGGGCGGGAATGAAATGGTTCTGACATTGGTGGAGGAGCAGGGGATTTCTGACCTGGTGATCGCCATCTCCGGCGAAATGAACGGCGCAATGTTCCAGGCGATCCTGGATGCGCAGGAAAAAGGTATCCGCATCTCGACCATGCAATCGGTTTACGAAGAGTTGTTCAATCGAGTTCCCATCTTCCACCTGGAGTCTGATTGGGTCTTGAGGGGTTTTGGCGAGCAGGCACGTGCGGGCGGGTTTTATGAGTTGTTAAAAAGGCTGATGGACATCGTCGGTGGGATAGTCGGCGTGCTTATTCTGGCTGCCATATATCCCTTTGTCTCGTTGGCAATCCTGCTGGATACCGGCAGACCCGTCTTCTATTCGCAAAGTCGCCTGGGTAAGGGCGGGCAGCCCTACAATATCATTAAGTTCCGAACCATGATCGTCGAGTCTGAGAAAGATGGCAAACCCCAATTTGCACAGGAGCATGATACCCGGGTCACCCGGGTGGGGCGCTTTTTGCGCAAGAGCCATTTGGATGAGATACCCCAGTTCGTCAATGTTCTGCTAGGACAGATGAGCCTGGTGGGTCCACGACCGGAACGCCCGGGCATGGTACAGGAATTACAGAAGAGCATTCCGTTCTATCGTGCCCGCTTGCTGGTAAAACCGGGCATCGGCGGTTGGGCACAGGTCAATTTTGGCTATGCTGGCACGGTGGAGGATACAGCCACCAAGCTCGAGTACGATTTGTATTATATTCGTCGTCGCAATCTCGTTCTGGATGTGATGATCATCATTCGAACGCTGGGCGCAGCGGTCGGATTGCGAGGACAATAGCATGAAGGCAATGGTTACCGGTGGAGCTGGCTTTATCGGCTCGCATCTGGTGGAAGCGCTTTTGCAGCGGGGAACGGATGTCGTGGTTTTCGACAACCTGTCCACCGGCAGTGTGGAGCATCTCTCCGGCTGCATGGATGAAATTGAATTCATCGAAGCCGACATCCGTTCAGAACCAGATCTGCGTCGGGCATTTTTCACCGGAGTGGATGTTGTTTTTCATCTGGCTGCACACATCTCGGTATCCGATTCGATGAAGAACCCGGCGCTCTGCCTGGATATTAACGTACATGGCACGAATTTGCTGCTGCAAACCGCCGCACAAACGGGTGTAAAAAAGGTGGTCATATCATCCAGCGCCGCAGTCTATGGAGATCAGCAGCAGTTGCCCATCACCGAATCCGCACTCTTGCAGCCTCTTTCTCCTTATGGCGCCTCGAAACAGATGGACGAAACCTTGGCGGCGTTATATACCCGCTCATTCAACCTGCCAGTGGTTTGTCTGCGTTATTTCAACGCTTTTGGCCCCCGTCAAAACCCTGATTCTCCCTATGCTGCTGCCATCCCCATCTTTTTCCAGCGGGTGATGCAGAATGAGGAGATTGTGGTCTACGGTGATGGCAACCAGACGCGTGATTTTGTTTATGTGAAGGATATTGCCCGGGCGAACATTCTCTCGGCGGAATCCACGGCGGCAGATGGCATGGCGGTAAATATTTGCAGTGGCGTTCCGACTTCCATCCGGCAGCTGATCAATGGCATCCGGAAATTGATCCCCGGCAGCCGCGAACCCAGATACGAACCTGCCCGGGCGGGTGATATCTATCATTCGTATGGTGACCCGACCCTGGCAAAGAAATTGCTTGATTTTTCTGCAGAGACGGAATTGGATTCCGGTTTGAAACAAACAATGGATTGGATGAGAATTTGAAAACAAAACCTTTTGTTCGAAATCGCTATGTACTTCTGGGCGACCTGATCTTGATACTGGTTGTTGTGCTGGGAAGTTATGCAGTTCGACTTGAATTGAATGCCGTGTTCCCGTTCTACACGCCCTCCCTGCTGTGGATGATCGGCGTGTCTCTGATGATCAAGCCGCTGATCTATTATGAATTTGGGTTGTACCGGCGCTTATGGATTTATGCCAGTGTGCAGGAACTAAAACTGATTGCCGCGGCGGTCACCTCCGCTTCGATCCTGGTTTCGGTTACCATGATCAGTTTGTTCAGCCTGGGCTTATTCCGTGGTTTCCCGCGCTCAGTGCTGGTGATCGACTGGCTGGCTTCGATTCTGGCTGTGGGCGGGCTGCGGTTTATTTTCAGGCTTTTGGCTGAGAACAAAACCAACACCAACCTGTCTTACCTGGTGCCCAACGCCAAAAAGGTGTTGATCGTTGGCGCAGGTGATGCAGGTGCTCTCGTCGTACGTGAAATGCAGAAGAATCCCCAGATCAACTTGATCCCGGTCGGTTATCTTGACGATGCACGGGAAAAGCAGAATAACCAGATCTATGGGGTGCCCGTGGTCGGTGTATTGAATGATCTTGCCAGGGTCTTGGATAATCAGCAAATCGATGAGGTGATCATTGCCATCCCTTCGGCGCCGGGGCGTGTTGTTCGTCTGGTGGCGGATGTTTGCCGGCTGAAGGGAGTCCCCTTCCGCACCATGCCGGGCATCTATGAATTGATCGGTGGCAAAGTTAGCGTCAACCGTCTTCGCGATGTGGATATCGCCGACCTTTTGCGCCGCGACCTCACCCGCATCAACGATCAGTTGGTGGGGTCACAGCTGGGCGGTAAAACAATCCTGGTGACCGGTGCCGGTGGCTCAATTGGTCGTGAAATCTGCCGCCAGGTAGCCCGCTGGGGTCCCTCGTCACTGATTCTCCTCGGACATGGAGAGAACAGCATCTTCGAAGCATTGATCGAACTGCGCGAAGATTACCCGTCACTGCCCCTGCGTCCGGTAATTGCCGATATTCGTGACTACCCGCGCTTGCTGGATGTCTTCACCCATACACACCCTGATATTGTGTTCCATGCCGCGGCGCACAAACATGTGCCATTAATGGAAATGAACGTATGTGAGGCAATTGCCAACAATGTACTGGGCACCCGCAACGTGGTTAATGTATGTACCGCGACCGATGTGAACCGGCTGGTGATGATCTCAACCGATAAAGCCATCCGACCGGTGAATGTCATGGGAGCCACTAAACGCATGGCTGAGATGATGGTGTTGGATACCGCCAGGCGGACTGGGAAGCCGTATAGTGTGGTGCGTTTTGGTAACGTGCTGGGCAGCCGGGGAAGCGTTGTTCCCCTGTTCAAGCGCCAGATCGCGCGGGGTGGTCCGGTGACGGTCACTCATCCTGATATGAAGCGCTACTTTATGACCATTCCCGAAGCGGTTCACCTGGTGTTACAGGCTGCCGCCATGGGCGAAAATGGTGAAGTATTTGTTCTCAACATGGGGCAGCAGGTGCGCATTCTCGACCTGGCAGAGGACTTGATCCGCCTGTCCGGGCTGCAACCGGGCAAGGATATCGAAATTGTCTTTACCGGTATCAGACCGGGCGAAAAACTGGCCGAAGAGCTGTGGGATGAAGGGCATACCTTTGTAAAAACGCAGCACCCTGATGTTTTCCGCTTGGATGGACAGGAAAACCTGAGCGGTGAATCCCTGCGGCAGAGCGTTGACGAGATGATCCATCTTTCGCAGGAAGGCGACGCCTCTGCGGTGGTTGCCCTGCTGGATGAACTCATCCCCGGATCTGCTGTGCGCAGCACTCCGCCACTGGAATTGACTTCCATTGACTGATGGCGATTCTATCGAAAGAGGAATGGGATAAATATATTCAATTCCACCCTGCCGCTCATTTTCTGCAATGCGGCGCCTGGGGGGAAGTAAAAGCGCATTATGGCTGGTCCCCCATCCGCTTGCAGGTGAACCAGGCAGGCGCGCAGGTTCTCTTTCGCCAGCTTCCACTTAATCAAACCATTGCTTACATCCCCAAGGGACCGGTCGGAGAACCTGATCGTGAGTTCTGGGTTGAACTGGACCGTTTGTGCCGTTCCAGAAATGCCATTTTCCTCAAGGTCGAGCCGGATGGCTGGGAAGGCGACTCCATCAGCATGGAGCCGGAACTACAAGCCCTTTTCCTGCCTTCAACCACCATCCAGCCCCGTCGAACGATCGTATTGGACCTCACCGGCGGCGAAGAGGCAATCTTGGCGCGCATGAAGCAAAAGACCCGTTATAACATTCGTCTGGCGGAGAAGAAAGACGTACTGGTGAAACCCTGGCGGGATTTTGATGCACTGGGCGAAATGTTCGCCGTCACTGCTGCCCGCGACGGCTTTGGAGTCCACACCCCGGCTTACTATCGCCGGGTGTTCGAAGAATTCCGAAAGACCGGGCAGGCGGAAGTATTCTGCGCCTGCCATCAGGATATTCCCCTGGCTGCCATCCTGGTGATCAAACAGGGCGGACGGGCTTGGTATGTTTATGGCGCTTCCAATAACCTGGAGCGCAATAGAATGCCTGCCTATCTGGTGCAATGGGAGGGAATTCGCTGGGCATTTTCACATGGCTGCCAGTACTATGACCTGTGGGGAATCCCGGATGAACTGGAAACCATGCTGGAAGAGAATTTCGAAACCCGTTCCGATGGATTATGGGGGGTTTACCGCTTCAAGCGCGGTTTTGGCGGGGATGTCCTTCGCTCACCGGAGGCATGGGACCGTGTTTATGCACAACTGCCTTATCGTTTGTATCAATGGTACCGTCGAAAAAGATCATCCGCTGCGTTGGAGGGATAGATGTACCAGCTCGAAAACATAAATCCTTCTTCCGCCGCCGAATGGAATGCTGTGATTCAGCGCCTTCCCCAGGCTCATATTCTGCAGACCCATGAATGGGCAACCTTGAAGTATGAGAATGGCTGGCGTCCCCTGTTTTACACCTGGAAGGATGCGACCGGTGAGATCGTCGCCGCGGTTTGCCTGCACCGTAAGGAAATACCGGTTCTCCGCTTGTGCATACTGTACGCACCGCGTGGTCCGCTTCTCGATTGGCAAAATGCTCTGCTGCGGCAGACGGTGATGAAAGATCTGGTTGCGATTGCCCGGCGTCAGCGAGCCCTGTTTATCAAGATCGATCCTGAGGTTTCCGCGGATGCGGAGATCGAAGGCAGTGAAGAACTGACCGGTTTGCTGAAAAGTTCCGGCTGGAGTTTTTCCCGCGATCAGCTTCAGTTTCGTAATACCATCCTGCTGGATATAACACCGGACGAAGATGGGATTCTGGCAGGCTTCAAGCAGAAGACCCGCTACAATATCCGCCTGGCGGATAAAAAAGGTGTGGTAGTCCGACCGGGCACGGCAGCGGATTTACCCGCGCTCTACCTGATGTATGCGCAAACAGCATTGCGAGATGGATTTGCCATCCGTTCGCGGGAGTATTACCTGCAAGTATGGTCCACCCTGATGGAAGCCGGGAAAGCCTATCCGCTGATTGCGGAAGTCGATGGCGAAATGGTCTCTGCGCTGGTTATGTTTGTTTTTGCCCGCCGCGCTTATTATTTCTACGGTATGTCGAGCGGAAAATATCGCGAATGGATGCCAAATCACCTGCTCCAGTGGCGGGCAATCACGTTGGCAAAATCCCTGGGCTGCACCCAATATGATTTCTGGGGTGCTCCTGATCAGTTCGATCCGGGTGATTCCATGTATGGCGTGTACCGTTTTAAGGAAGGCTTTAACGGACAGATATTCAAAGGAATTGGTGCCTGGGATTTCCCGGTACACCCGTTGTTGTACAGGCTGTATGGAAATACCCTGCCTGTAATCCTGGAGTGGATGCGGCGGGTGGGCAGGCGCAGAATCAAGCAGGAGACGGCACAATGAACATTCCCCGCATTCGCATCGCACATTTACCTACACCCATTGAACATCTTCCCGGTGTATCGGCTGCCCTTAATGGTCCAGCCATCCTGGTAAAACGGGATGACCTGACCGGTGTTGGTTTCGGTGGAAACAAGATCCGCAAGCTGGAATGCCTGCTGGCGGAAGCGCAGGCAAATGGCGCCCGGTTGCTGCTCACCACCGGCGCGGTGCAGTCCAATCATTGCCGCCAGACCGCCGCCGTTGCCGCAAAGTATGGGTTGCGTTGCAGGTTGGTACTGGCCGGGGAAAAACCTGAACATCCCAGTGGCAATTACCTGTTGGATCTGCTGATGGGGGCGGAGATCATCTGGACCACCAAGCCCGAACGGGATGCGACATTGAAATCAGCTTTTGACCAGGCATGGCAGGCGGGGGAAAGACCTTTTCTCATCCCCTATGGTGGCTCTAGCCCGGTGGGCGCGTTTGGTTATGTCCTTGCGATGCAGGAACTGGCCGACCAGCAGGTACAACCGGATTGGATTGTCTTTCCGAGTTCATCGGGGGGTACCCAGGCTGGGATGGCTTTAGGTGCGCGTATCACCGGTTTTCAAGGGAAGATATTGGGGATCAGCATTGAGGATAAGGCGGTGGAATTGCAGGAAAGGGTCGCAGGATTGGCAAACGAAATGGCTGACCGGCTGCGCATTCCGGAAAGACTTGCCCCGCAGGACATTCTGGTGAATGACGATTACCTGGGAAAAGGCTATGGCGTGTTCGGAGAGTTGGAAAGATCTGCCATTCAATTGTTTGCGCACAAGGCGGCGCTTTTTCTCGATCCGGTCTATACCGGCAGGGCGGCAGGTGCGCTCATGGATTTGATCCGCAGGGGTACTTTCAAGCAGGGCGAAACGATATTATTCTGGCACACCGGCGGGTTGCCCGCCATTTTTGCAGAATCTTATCAGCCTGAATTATGCTAAGCAATATAAGGGATGGATTGTCAGGGCATCCAGGAGGGTTGAAAATCCGCTTTGGTTTCGGTGGTGAGTCGTTGGACCACCTGTCCGTTGGTGGTGGTGATGTAGATATCGTGGTTGGTACCGTCCGGCCAGCTTTCATAGACCAGCCAGCTCCCATCCGGTGATATGTCCTGATCGGCAGCGGGGAGGGGAACTGTATATTGTTGTATGGGGAAGCGGTATTCTTTTGCCTGCTCTTCTGAAGCAAAGTTGAAGGGGATGCCCATAATTCGCGGGTTGTAAGAATTCTCAGAACTTTGCGTGTAGTAGATGGTCGCAAGGTCTGGGGTCAAAATCGGATGGCTGTTCGCCAGACCGTTGGTATGGGTAATTTGCTTGCTGGTTTTTTCTTCGAGGCTGAATATCCATACCTGGTCGGCGTATTTTTTCTGAATGAAAACCAGGTATCTTCCATCTGTTGACCAGGAGGGTTGCTTGGTGGGGTCTTTGCCTTCGGAAACTGCTGCTACGGAACCGCTGTTTGTATTCAATAAATACACCTGAGTACGGGTGTTGATTTCCTTGGTGAAAGCGATGAAGGTGCCATCGGGTGACCATGCCGGATCATAGTTGCCGCCCAATCCTGCTTCCAGCGTTTGCACGTCACCGGTACCCACGTTCACGATAAACAGGTTGGATTTTGGATATCGGCTCTCTTTCTTCTGACAGGGGGAAACGAATACAATTTTCTGCCCGTCAGGCGACCAGTCAGGCTGGCAGGCTCCACCGGGATAATCCGTAATTTGAATTTGTTCGGTACCATCGGTGTTCATAGCCCAGATCTGCGGTAATCCGTTGCGCATGGATACAAATGCAATCTTTCCGGTTTCAGGGGTGAGCGAAACGGGTGATAGATCAGCCGTGGGCAGGACGACGGTTGCTGTGGCTTCCATGGTCGGTTCTGGATTGTCGGCGGTCGGAGCGAGTGCGGGGATATCGGTCTCAGTGGCAATGAAAACTGCCGGTAGCTCTGTAGGGAACAACGTCTCCACGGGGATTTCGGTTTCGTCTGCGCGCGCAGAGATCTGTGAAGCAAAATTGGGGTTGAAGAACCACGCGGCAAAAATTACCAGCACAAATGTCACCAGTGTCACAAGCGCAATGGGAATCCAGACCTTGCTTTTTTGTTTGAGCACGCGTGTATCCACCAATGGGGTGGATATTCCCGGAAGCCCGCTGACCAGTTTCTTGCGTGGTTTGTTGGGCGGGGGAGAGACAACAATTGGCTTGCTGTTAATCTGTTCGCCAAGTACGTTCAGCAATGCCAGTTTCATGTCTTCCGCTGTCTGGTAACGGCTCTCGGGACGAATGGACAGCGCTTTTTCGATCACCAGCGCGAGTTTGGGGTTGGTTCGTGGAGACAACTGCCTGACCGGGGTCAGATCGGTAAAGTCGGTTGCCCTGATCAAACTCTCTTCCGGCGGGGTGCCGCACAAGGCAGCATACAGGGTGGCGCCCAGTGCGTAAATGTCTGATCTGGCATCCGTGCGCGAGCTGCCGTATTGTTCGGGCGGGGAGTAACCGGGGGTCATTGCCCGTGCGCCGCTGGTTGTTTCCTGGTTGTTGGTATGCACTTTTGCCAGCCCGAAATCCACCAACAGGACATGACCATCTTCCGTGATGCGCACATTTCCGGGTTTGATATCCCGGTGATAGATCGATGGTTTACGCTCGTGCAGATAGGTGAGCGCATCGCAAATGGCAGCCCCAATATGGACGACCTCGTCATCCGGCAGGTTTCCCATCCGGTCCATGCGGTCACGCAGATCTTCCCCGGTGATGAATTCCATCACCAGGTATTGACCCTGGTTGGGCAGTTCAAAGTGATCGGTTACCTTGGGCAGGTTGGGGTGCCGCAGCGAAGCAAGGATTTCCGCCTCGCGTTTGAACTGGCGGGTGTATTCGTCAGATAGGTACAGGTTTTCCTTTAAGGCAACATCTATCGACAGGTTCAGATCGACCGCACGGTACACATTACCCATGCCGCCCTGTCCCAGAATGGAGACAATGCGATAGCGATTGTTGAGAAGAAAACCGGTTTCGAGTGTCATGATATTACTGTACGATTATATCAACACTTGGGCAGGTTCACGCAAAAAAAGGATAAAAACCATATTTTCCACTGTGCTATAATCCACTCAGAATGGACTTGGAGATTCATCTAACTGTCAGGCTGGCTTTTTATATCGCTCTGACCCTGATCGTGATTTTCATGATCCTCGGTTTTCGACGGGTGATGGGCGCGCGCGCCTTGCCTTATTTCCGCAAACGGCGTGATCTTTCCGTGAGCGGATGGCGCTTGATCCTCGTCGCCCTCCTGTTGATGGGTATCGCGTTCTTCCTCAATTCCTTTGCTGAACCGATGATCTATTCCTACTATGAGCCAAGTCCCACCCTGACCCGTACCCCCACCATTACGTTTACGCCCAGCGTAACCTATACACCTACGATCACACTCACCCCAACCATTACCCTGACACCGGCGGAATCCTATACTCCTACCGCCTCTTCGACGCCTTTCATACCGCCCGCGGTGGAATCGCGCTTCAGTGGTTTGGTAACACCCAACCCCGACGCAGTATTTTCTCCAATGGTCTTTGCGCGGAGCATTGATACCTCCAATCAGCCGGTAAACCCGGATTCCACCTTCCGCAATCCGCTTGAACACATGTATGGCGTATTCAGTTTCGACGGCATGCTGGATGGTTCGCAGTGGAGTGCATTGTGGTATCGGGATGGCGAGTTGGTTTACTTTGAATCTTATCCCTGGAATGGCGGCACGGGGGGCTACGGTTATACCGATTGGCGCCCCGACCCATCCGAGTGGCTGCCCGGCGAATATGAGGTTCAGATATTCAACGGTGCTTACTGGAAAATATCAGGCAGATTTACGGTTACCGGCGATGCCCCCACGCAGCGCCCTTCCGCCACACCTTCGTTCACATCCACCGTGACCAGAACACCCACCCCAACCCGGACTCCGACGGCAACGCGCACGCCAACTCGTACCCGTACGCCGCTGCCAACCAGTACACCTGTACCCACCCAAACTCCTTCCCCGGTGAATACTCCGGCTTCCTGATTCGCAGATTTAGATTTGGGCAGCTGCAACGGTTCCGGCAGCCGCGCAGGCAATTTCAGTTGCCAGCCTGGCGTTTTGTTCCAGCAAAGCCAGGTTGGTTTTCATACTGGCCCCATGGGTGAGGAAATTCATCCGGTCGAGCAAAAAGGGGGTCATAGCAGGTCCGTGGATTCCGCTGAGATGCGCTTCTTTGATCGCCTGCTGTATCTGATCCTCGATCCAGATTGAATCGGGCTCCATCTGGTGCGGTGGCGGCTGGGTAACCAAAAGCGCGGATTTGATCCCCATTTCCCATTGCGCCTTTGCCGTGGAGGCAATTTCCGCAGGATCATCCATGCGGGTGTCCAGAATGATCCCGCTGTGCCGGGTATAAAAAGCCGGGAGTTCATCTGTTTGGTAGCCCACCACCAGAACCCCGCTGGTTTCCAGATATTCCATGGTAGCCGGAAGGTCGAGTATGGCTTTGGGTCCGCTGCATACCACGATCATGGGGGTGCGGCTGAGTTCGGGCAGGTCGGCGGAAATATCCCAATAGCTGTCCCGGTGAACCCCGCCAATGCCGCCCGTGGAAAAGACCTGTATCCCCGCCAGGTGGGCGGCGATCATCGTGCCTGCCACGGTCGTGCCGCCGCTCAGTTTATGCGAGATCGCAAAGCCAAAATCGCGGGCGCTGATCTTCCTCGGATTTTTCACCTTGCACAGTTGAGCTAATTGTTCTTCACTGATGCCGACTTGTATCACTCCGTCGATCACGGAGATGGTGGCAGGGGTGGCATTGCCCTGGCGGACAATCTCCTCTGCCGTGTGGGCAAGTTGCATGTTCTCCGGGTAGGGCAATCCGTGCGTGATGACTGCCGATTCTAATGCCACCACCGCTTTGCCGCTCTGGATGGCTTGTCGTACTTCCGGGTGGATGTTGATGTATTTTGACTGGATCATGATAGCTTACCTATATAACGAGATTTTCATAAATGGTTTCCATGTTCAAATTCGGGAGTACACTGCCGAATTTTCGCAAGGTTAAGGAGGCTGCCGATACCCCCAGCCTGACCGCATCATCAACGGAAAAATCATTGATCAACCCATACAGCACGACGCTGGTCAGCGCGTCGCCTGCTCCGGTGGGATCGATAACCTGGGTCAGGATGGAGGGAATATGTCCGCTCGTTTCAGAGGTGGCATAACACACCCCTTTTTCTCCCATGGGGATGATGGCGGTCTTTACTCCCCGGTCAACCAGTGCCCTGGCTGCCCGCATGGTTTCCGGCTGGGTTGCGGGTTCGCTCTCCCACCCCAGAATGGCTGCGGCTTCCCGGCTATTGGGCGTAATCAGATCCAAATGCGGCAGAATGTTTTTTAACCTGGGGGTGAGCAAAATCGAAGCGGGGTCTGCCCCCAGGGGAATGTTGTACCGTCGGGCTATCTTCAGCACGGTGCGGATTGCCCCGGGCAGGATATTGGCATCGAAGAAAATAAAGCCGGCATTCTTAAAAAGCTCATCCTGGTTTTCCAGATACTGGCTGGTGATCTGTTTCATATTTTGCCGGTCGGCGAGGGCATGGGTGCGTTTTCCTTCCCCGGTTACCATAGCCATGTATACCCCGGTACGGCAGTTGGCGCAGCGCATGCAGCAGGAAATATCCACGCCTGAGTTGGCGAGGTGATCCAGCAGGCATTTGCCAAATTCGTCTTCGCCGGTCACAGAAATGAGGCTGACCGGTTGCCCCAGGTTCGCCAGGTTTTCGGCGATGTTCCTGGCAACGCCGCCATAGCTGATATAGGCGTCACCGGCAATGGAGCCGCCCTCCTGTAAATCCGTGGATGGCAGCCCGACCACATCCAGGCTGGATGCGCCGATAATCACTGCCAGTTGCCTGGCTTCTTTGGGGGCTTTTATTTTCTTCATCGGTAATCTGATTCTAGCGATGTTTTTCAAAAATAAAAGAGCAAATTGTGTACGTTGGATGAGTGTGGGGTAAAATCGGATTTATGATGGAAAAACTCTTGCGAATTGATTTTCACTCCCATACCATCTGGTCGGACGACAGCCTTTTAATGCCGGCTGATTTGGTGAAGGCGGCGCGTAAAAAGGGTCTGGATAAGATCGTAGTGACCGATCACAATGCGATCGGGGGGGCACTGGAAGCGCAAAAACTCGCACCGGATCTGGTGATCGTGGGGGAAGAGGTGATGACCACCACCGGCGAGATCCTGGCTGCATACGTGCAGGAGTTGATCCCGTCCGGTCTGACGCCGCTGGAGGCGCTGAAAAGATTGCGTGATCAGGGTGCATTCATCGGACTCTCGCATCCTTTTGACCGGCATCGTCTCGGTGGTTGGACGCTTGTTGAATTGGAAGGCATGCTGTCTTACCTGGATGCATTGGAGACTTTGAATGCGCGCACCATCCATGCAGAGGATAATCAGAGAGCAGTGGATTTTGCACTTGCGCATCATCTCTCAGCGATTGCCGGTTCCGATTCGCATGCCGGCTCGGAAGTGGCGACTGCCTGGCTGGAAGTACCATCGTTCTCTGATGCCGCATCATTGCGCAACGCCGTGAAATACGGCCGGATTTGCGGGGCCAGGTCTCCTTTTTGGGTGCATTACTACAGCAGCTGGGCGCGGCTGCGCAAGAAATGGCTGCGACCTTGACGGAATAAGCGGATCGGATAGAATAAAGGCACGGGGCGGTGGCGGAATAGGCAGACGCAGCAGACTTAAAATCTGCCGACCGAGAGGTTGTGTGGGTTCGACCCCCACCCGCCCTATTTTGTTTTAAACGGAAATGAGCGCGAATCCATAAGTTGTAACCGCAAACTTATTTGTCAAAAATAACTAACCATGTTCTAACCGTAAAAAAACTATTGACAAACTATTATTTAAGTCTATAATATTTTTAATCCCGAAAAATCGGGCAATTTCATATCTTTTATTTTGAACGCGTTGATCTGCTGTTGTAATTTGGTCGCTTTGCCGGAAATCCGGCGACAATGGCAGGGAGCGAGTAGCGAAACCGGTCAACTGTTGACCGGTTCTTTTTTTTTGAACCGATGGGAACGGGGAGGAGGCAGTATGAAACTTGGGGTGGGTCATTCTTTTATTCGAAAGTTATTATCTTCATGGATGTTGTGCGGCATGCTATTGGCTGCAATTGGACCGGTGAATCTGGCAAATGCCGATGACTTTACCGGTGACGATGGCCCCAATGTGATCGTGGGTACGGTGGGCGATGACAACATTGATGCCCAGGGCGGCAATGATTACATCCAGGGACTCCCCGGCAACGATGTGATTGATGCCGGCTCCGGCGATGATGAGGTCCATGGTGGCAATGGTGATGATGTGATCGATGGCGGTTTTGGCGATGACACCATCTATGGCGGAGATGGGTCGGATGTTTTGACAGGCGGTCCGGGTGCGGATGATATTCACGGCGATGCCCAGATCTATGGTAACAGCGGCATTGATACCCTGAAAGAAACGATGGGGACGGATTACATTTCAGAAACGGTTGTGAATACTCCCCCTGCCAATAGCACAACTCCATCCGAGTCATCCACGACAGTGTGTGTTTTGTATTCTGGATCAACTTGTGTCCGCGAGACCACTTATACTACTGTGTATGGCGATAGTGACACAGACTATTACACCAGTTCCGAAACAACTTCCACAGATCTTAATTTCTACTTAAGCGATACGAATCTGCTTACAGAATCCGATGATTCAACCACAACCTCTACCATAGCTTCATATTGGCAGGATTACGATAATTACCAGCAAAGTAGAACGAGAATCTGTACCATTTTTGGTTGTACAGGATGGGTAACCGGTATTAGATTTTGGACCGGTGGTGGAACTGGGGTAACCAATAGCTCTCCGGATATTAACTCTGTTTCTAGTCTTGGGAGCACCACAGACACGCTTTCCGGCATTGAAACCGCTGACCTCACAGGTAACGAGCGCGATAACATCATCGATGGTTCTGCGTTCACCCTGGGCGGCGTCACCTTCAGCGGTATGGGCGGTGACGACACCATCACCGGAACAAACCAGGATGACGTTCTGTCGGGCGGAGATGGCAAGGATACCATCAATGGGCTCGATGGCGATGACGAGATCTGGGGCGGTGCTGGAAAAGACACCCTGGATGGTGGTAACGGTGACGATGACCTGTATGGCGAAGCCGGTAATGACAAATTGATTGGGGGTGAAGGCGACGATTACCTGAACGGCGGCGCGGGCGATGATGTGCTCAAGGGCGGCATCGGAGAAGACACGCTGGATGGTGGAGCCGGTAATGATGAATTATACGGTGGCGCCGATTCTGACGTCCTCAATGGTGGCGGCGGAGACGATTATATGTCCGGCGGCGCTGGCGATGATACGCTCAACGGCAATGCCGGTAATGACGAGATGTACGGTGATGGTGGCGATGACATCCTCAACGGCGGCAGCGGAGATGATTACCTATCCGGCGGCATAGGAGCTGATACCCTCAATGGTGGTTCCGGTAACGACGAAATGTACGGCGACGATGGGAATGACACCCTCAACGGTGGCAGCGGTGACGATTACCTGTCCGGCGGCGCGGGTGCCGATACGCTCAATGGCAATGCTGATGACGATGAATTGCATGGTGGCGCTGGCACGGATACGCTGAATGGCGGCACTGGGAACGATGAACTGTACGGTGATGCTGGCGATGACATCCTCAACGGCGGCAGTGGAGACGATTACCTCTCCGGTGGTGTTGGCGCGGATACGCTGAATGGTGGAGCAGGGAATGATGATCTGTACGGCGATGCAGGCGATGATGTCCTCAACGGCGGCAGTGGTGAAGATTACCTGTCCGGCGGTACTGGCGATGATATCCTCAATGGCAATGCAGGTAATGACGAGATGTACGGCGATGCTGGCGATGATGTTCTCAACGGCGGCGGCGGAGACGATTACCTGTCCGGCGGTACTGGCGATGATATCCTCAATGGCAATGCAGGTAATGACGAGATGTACGGCGATGGCGGCGATGATGTTCTCAACGGCGGCGGCGGAGACGATTACCTGTCCGGTGGAGTTGGTGCCGATACGCTGAATGGTGGAGCAGGGAATGATGATCTGTACGGCGATGCAGGCGATGATGTCCTCAACGGCGGCGGCGGAGACGATTACCTGTCCGGTGGTGTTGGCGCCGATACGCTGAATGGTGGCGCCGGGAATGATGAACTGTATGGCAACGCCGGGGATGATACCCTGAACGGTGGCGCTGGCGACGATATTGTATCCGGCGGCAACGGCAATGACACTATCTATACCAGCACCGGAACGGATACCATCAATGGCGATGCCGGTGATGATGAAATCATTATCTCTGGCAGCACCGGAGAAGTCGCTCCCACGACGGTCGATGGCGGTTCGGGCGTAAATTACTTCCGCTTTATGGCGGGTACTTATGGTGACCTCGAACTGACATCCAGCGGAACCGATACGCTTGATTTCAGCCAGTTCGATCATGGCATCAACCTGGATATGGGCAGCACGGATAAACAGGAAGTTGCCTCCTGGGATGAAGGCAGCGGTGTCATCCGCACCCTGTGGGTCAAACTGACCGGTCTGTTTACCAACCTGATTGGCACCGATTATGACGATACCCTGCGCGGCAACGACATCGTAAACACCATTGAAGGTCGCGGCGGCAATGATGGCATTGGCGGCGGTGGCGGCGTGGATAACATCTACGGCGGCGATCAAACCGACTTACTGGATAGCTACGATGAAACCGATGGTATCGACACGGATCTGGATGCGGTAGCCGTGCCCGGTGGTGTGGTCAAGGAAGATAACTGGTACAGCATTGAATTGCCGGTTGCATTGCCCGTTCACCATGATAACGGCGATGAAGAAGGCGGCGTCTTCCCCTTCATCATCCCGGTAACGGGTGAGGAACCGGTTAATCTGGTTTGTATTACCCCGGAGCAAACCTTCCAGTTGGTTCTGCCGAGCGGCGACTGGGTAAAGATCTATGGACTGTGTGAAGCAATGGATGGAACCAACTACTGGGCGAAGCTGGTGAGCGAAGCCGAAGATACGCTTCCGTCTGGTTTTGCCCCGTTCCAGTTCGGCAGAGGCATGACCCTGGGCATGTGGCAGGGTGCGGATGTAAATTCACTCGTTTCCCTGCCGACCGTTCCCGGCGATGTCACTTTCGAGTACTCCATGGTCATCACCCCCGAGAATCGCAACGCGAAACTCACCGAGATGTACTGGGATACGACAGTGGCGGGTGGAAAATGGGCAGAAATGCCTGCTTACGCCGAGGATGAGAATGGCAACCCCGTCCATACTGAAGTGCATCCCGGGAAGAATGATGGCATGTGGGTATTCTCCGGCAGCCAGACGCTGGGTGGAAATTTGAATATGGTTACCAACTTCTTTGGCACCATTTCAATGGTCAAGGAATAACATTGTAAGTCGTTACGCAGAAAAACGTGCAGGAAGTTTTGTTCTGATGGGCTTTGCTTCCTGCACGTTTGGTTTTACAGGCGGCATACAGGAATTTGATGATGGATGAAAAACACGAGCAAATCGAAGTGATAGACGAAAAACTGGCAGGCAGTAAAAAGACCCAGGAAAAGAATCCCTCTTCCCGGATGGAAAAATTCAAACTGCCCGGCGATCCATCCACACGGACCTGGATGATGGTGATCACGATTTTACTGGCTGTTCAGGTACTGCTCACCGTGTTCCAGGTGGTCAATGCCCAGATTGTCAGGGTCAATGAAGAGCGGTTTCGCAGCCAGGTGGTTCAGGGTGTTGCCACGTACACTGCCAATGTGGATGAGTTGACCGCCCAAATGTTGACGGATTACAAGAACGATGTCTACAATAATAGCAAAGTCGATACGACCGCCAAGCAGCAGGTGATGGGAACGGAATATAACTTCAATGCAATCCTGTTGTTAATTAAGCAAAACAGCAGGTTAATGGAAATGCTTTCGCAATTGCGTTGATCGAAAGCAGTTGGGAACGCTGCACCATTATTTTATGAGGTGGTTATGACGATACGAGCGCCAATGAATAATAATGAACATGGTGTTGATCTGGATATGGTGACAACCGGGCACAAGCGCATCACTGTGATGATCGTGGATGATGAACCGGAAACGGTCCGCATGATTAAAACCATCCTGATGACATCCGGCATGGATGTAATTGGCGCTGAAAGCGGGTTGGATGCGATCGATAAATGCCCGCATACCCAGCCGGATATCATCCTGCTGGATCTGATGATGCCGGATATGGACGGATATGAGACATATCAGCATTTACGCTCCATCACCAGCGCGCCCATCGTCATTGTTTCCGCCAGATCGTTGAAGGATGATGTGGTGGAAGGGTTGCAGTTTGGTGCGGATGATTACATTACCAAACCGTTTTATCCGCCCGAGTTGGTTGCCCGGGTCAATACCGCCGTACGTCGCGCCCAATACACCGCCCCGGTATCCATTTATTCATTCCCCACCATTGACATGCGGGTGGATATGGAAAACCGCGAAGTAACCCTGCAAGACCAGAAGATCCTTTTACCGGCGAAGGAATTTGAAGTATTTTCGGTACTGGTGCGTTTTGCGCCAAAGCTGGTCAGCAAGGAAGTGATTGCCCGCGAGGTCTGGGGTGAGGATAACCAGAAGATCCAGAATCGCATCAAGTACTTCATTCATATTCTGCGTGGAAAAATGGAGGCGAATTCCTCCCAACCGCGCATTATCCTTTCCCGGGAGGGATTGGGTTACCGGCTGGCAACAGACGAGGAAGCCGAGGTCAACCCCTTTCGCAAGGTAAACAAGTTGGAAGTGAGCAATCTGCTCAATTAAACAGGTGATATTCATACAATCTTTGCCTGTGCATTTTTTTGACATGCCTGTTGCGGTATGATAAACTTGGCAAAGTAAAATCTCATCCAGAGAGGCGGAGGGACCGGCCCGGCGAAACATCGGCAACCGCAGCAAACTTGCAGGTGCCAAATCCGGCAAAAGCCCCGGCTTTTGGAAGATGAGGGATCTCGCAGAACTTCGATCACCTCTCTACCCAGAGGTGATTTTCTTTATTGGAGTAAACATGCCGCAGAGAAAAGTGACGAACCGAAAATACCTGGATTTGCTCAACAAAAAAAACGTGGTATTCGATGGCGCAATGGGTACCAGCCTTCAAAAGATGAATCTTACCGCCCGGGATTTCGGCGGAGAAAAATACCTGGGGTGCAACGACTACCTGGTGATCACCAACCCCCGGGTGGTGGAAAATGTCCACCGTTCCTTCCTCGAAGCCGGTGTGGATGTGATTGAAACGTGCACATTCAGGGCAAACCGTATAACCATGTCGGAATATGGACTCCAGGATCAGGTTTTCGAGATCAATCGAACGGCGGCAAAGCTGGCGCGAAAACTGGCGGATGAGTTTTCCAGCCCTTCCCATCCACGGCTGGTTGCCGGTTCCATGGGACCTTCGGGAAAACTTCCCAGCATGGAAGACCCGCAGCTTTCCGATGTCGGTTTTGATGATTTGAAGGATGTCTTCCGTGAACAGGCAAAAGGCTTGATCGAAGGCGGTGTGGACCTGCTGCTCATCGAAACCTCCCAGGACATCCTGGAGGTCAAAGCGGTTATTCATGGCATTCAGCAGGCATTCGCAGAAACCGGTATTTACCTCCCCATTCAGGCTCAGGTTACCCTGGATACCAGCGGCAGAATGCTGCTGGGAACGGATATCGCAGCGGTCCAGGCGATCCTCGAGGGGATGGATATCGACGTGGTCGGGCTGAATTGCTCCACCGGACCGGAACATATGCGTGAACCAATCCGCATTCTGGGCGAAACAAGTACCCTGCCGGTCTCATGCATTCCCAACGCCGGACTGCCGCTCAATGTGGATGGACAGGCGGTCTATCCATTGCAGCCGGCACCCTTTGCCGAGATGCTGACAGAATTTGTCACCCGCAATGGCGTCCAGGTGGTGGGCGGCTGCTGCGGCACCACACCTGAGCATTTACGGCTGCTGGTGGAGCAGGTGAAGGATTTGCCGGTTCCGAAGCATAAAGCTGCTTACCCCCCTGCGCTGGCATCCTCTGCACAGGCAGTTGCCATGGAACAGGATCCGCGCCCATTCTTTATTGGCGAGCGGCTGAATACCCAGGGCAGTGCCAAATTCAAAAAGATACTCATGGCTGAAGATTATGACAGCGTGATGGAGCTTGCCCGCCAGCAGGTGGATGGAGGCGCGCACGGGTTGGATATCTGCACGGCGCTGACCGAACGCAGCGATGAAAAGCAGCTCATGGAAAAGGTTGTTAAAAAGCTTTCCACTGCTGTCAAGGCGCCTTTTGTGATTGACACCACCGAACCGGATGTGATGGAAGCGGCACTGAAGATTGCCCCCGGGCGCTGCCTGATCAATTCCACCAATCTGGAAGCAGGCAGGGCGAAGGCGGACCGCATCTTTGGGCTTGCCCGGAAATACAATGCCGCTGTTATTGCGCTGACCATCGATGAGCAGGGAATGGCAAAGACCGCCAGCCACAAGCTGGAAATTTCCCGGCGGCTCTATGATATGGCAGTGGGCGAATATGGTCTGCGTCCGGGTGATCTGGTGATCGATGCGCTCACCTTTACCATGGCTACCGGCGACCCCGAGTTCAGCCAATCCGCCGTGGAAACGCTGGATGGTATTCGCCTGATCAAAAAGGAATTGCCGGGTGTATTAACCTCCCTGGGCGTGAGCAATGTCTCTTTTGGCTTGCAGCCCAATTCGCGCCAGGTGCTGAACAGCGTTTTTCTTTACCATGCGGTTCAAGCCGGGCTGGATATGGCAATTGTGAATCCAGCCCAACTGATTCCCTATACCGATATAGACCGGACGGAGATCGAGCTTTGCGAAGACCTGATCTTTAATAAGCGGGCGGATGCACTGCAGCGGATGATCGAGCACTTTGCCAGCGCCACCGCTTCGAATGTGCGTGAGAGCCAGGCGAATCCCCTGGAGGGCATGTCCGCCGCCGAAAGGCTGCATTGGAAGATTCTGCACCGCAAAAAGGAAGACCTGGAACAGGATATCGATGAATTGGTCACGCCGCTGCAGCCGGCTTTGCGCAATGAAAAAGCAGTGGAAGTGTTGAACACAGTCTTGCTGCCGGCAATGAAGGAGGTCGGCGACCGCTTTGGCGCCGGAGAGTTGATTCTGCCGTTTGTGCTTCAATCCGCCGAGGTGATGAAAAAGGCAGTCAGCCATCTGGAGACGTATCTCGAACGCAAGGAAGGCACCAGCAAAGGCAGGGTGGTGCTGGCGACGGTCTATGGTGATGTGCATGACATCGGCAAGAATCTGGTCAAGACCATCCTGGCAAACAATGGGTACGAGGTGTTCGATTTGGGAAAACAGGTGCCCGCCGATACGATCCTGCAAAAGGCGGATGAATTGACCGCCGATGCCATCGGTCTGAGTGCCTTATTGGTGAGCACCAGCAAGCAAATGCCTTTGATCGTCAATGAGCTGTCCCGCCGCGGCAGGAATTTGCCGGTGTTGATTGGCGGCGCCGCCATTAACCGCCGATTCGGCAGGCGAATCTTGCAAACCGAGGATGGCGCATATTACTCCGGTGGTGTGTTCTACTGCAAGGATGCCTTTGAAGGGCTCTCGACCCTGGATCAGTTGGTCGTTCCCGCTAAAAAAGAGGAACTCATGCAGCAAATTGTTGCGGAGGCGGATCAGGAGCTGGGTCGGTCGCTTCCGCCAGCCAGAACGGAAACGGCGAATGTCCGTAGCAGCCGGATCACAGCCGCCGGGAAGATTCCACAGCCACCCGATTATGATGTGCACGTGGTAAAAAGCATGCCCATCCAGGAAGTGGCAAATAACATTTCCATCAATGAGTTGTTCCGTCTTTCCTGGGGAGCCAAGAATCTGCACGGCAAAGAATGGGAAGTGCTCAAGCAGAATTACCAGGAACGTCTGGAGGACATGACCCGACAGGCACAGGCTGAAAAATGGCTCCATCCAAAGGGCGTTTTCGGATATTTCCCCGCCCAGTCTGATGGCAATGATCTGCTGGTCTATGATCCAAAATCCGTTGGCAGCGGCAAACCCGTTGTACTGGAGCGCTTCAGCTTCCCACGCCAAAGGGAGGAGGATGGCATCAGCCTGGCGGATTATTTCGCCCCGGCGGAAAGCGGCATTATGGACCTGGTTGTATTTCAGGTGGTCACGGTCGGGCAGGCAGCCACCGAAAGGTTCGACCGTCTGCAGGAGAGCGGAGACTATACCGAGGCGTACTTCTCACACGGCTTTTCGGTGCAAATGGCGGAAGCCGCAGCCAATTATCTGCACAATCATATCCGCAGGCAGTTGGGCTTGCCGGCAGATCAGGGCAAACGCTATTCTTGGGGGTATCCTGCCATACCGGAGCTTTCAGACCATGAAAAGGTTTTCCGCCTGCTGCCGGCGCAGAAGGAATTGGGCATGACATTGACCTCTGCCTACCAGTTGGTTCCGGAACAATCCACCGCTGCAATTGTGCTGCATCATCCGCAGGCGAGCTATTTCAATATCGGCGAATCGCGCATCGAACAGTTAAGCAGGGGATAGGGGCATGACAGATCTTGAAGCAATTCTTGCGGCTGGTTCATCGGGTGCCATCCTTTCGGATGGCGCCATGGGTACCATGCTGCACCAGCGCGGCATCGATTTCGATCAATGCTTCGATGAATTGAATCTCAGCCAGCCTGCGCTGGTTGGCGATGTTCACCGCGCATACATCGAAGCAGGCGCACAGATGATCCAGACCAACACATTTGGCGCCAACCGTTTCAAGTTGGAACGCCATGGTCTGGCAAACCAACTGGCGGAAATCAACCGCCAGGGTGTGGAAATTGCCCGCCGGGTGGTGGCGGGGGCGTTCAAGCAGGTGCTCATTGCCGGGGATGTCGGTCCGCTGGGGGTGCGTATCGCACCGTTTGGCAGGGTGCAACCCGAAGAGGCTCGTCAGGCATTTCAGGAGCAGATCAGCAGCCTGGTCAGCGCTGGTGTGGATCTGTTGATCCTGGAGACTTTCTCAGACCTGTATGAAATCCGCGAGGCGGTTGCCGCTGCCCGGCAGGTGGATGCAAAAATCCCGGTGATCGCCTCCATGACGTTCACCCGCGATGATATTACCCTGTTGGGTGATACACCTGAAAAAGTGGCGCGCAAGTTGTTTGAAGCCGGTGCGGATATTGCCGGGGTAAACTGCTCCGGCGGACCGGCGCAAATTTTGCGCATTCTCAAGCGAATGAAGGCAGCCTTTCCGGATGGCCGGTTCTCGGTGATGCCCAACGCCGGCTGGCCTGAGCAGGTGGCGGGCAGGATCATGTACCCTGCCACCCCTGAATATTTCGGCGATTATGCGGTTACGTTTCGCAGTCATGGTGCCGCAGTAGTGGGTGGTTGCTGTGGCACGACTCCCGAACATAGTGCTTACATGCGCAAGGCGCTGGATCAAGCACAGCCTGTCATCGAATGGGAGGTCATCAGCCAGGAGCCCGGCAGCCAGGTGGAAGCCGAACAGGTTGAACAACTTACCACTCTGGGTAGAAAGCTTCAGGAAGGCAAATTCGTGGTCGCCGTGGAGATGGATCCCCCGCGCGGGTTGTCCACCCACAAGCTGCTTGCCGGAGCCAGCCTTCTGGCGGAAGCCGGCGCCGATGTGATCGATGTAGCTGACAGCCCCATGGCGCGTATGCGCATGAGTCCCTGGGCGGTGTGCAGCCTCATTCAGAAAAAGGCAAATATCGAAACGGTTTTGCACTTTCCCACGCGCGGCCGCAGTGTGCTGCGCGTGCAGGGTGACCTGCTGGCGGCGCATGCCCTGGATATCCGCAATGTGTTTGTTGTCATGGGCGATCCGACCGCGATTGGCGATTATCCCGAAGCCATGGATAACTATGATCTGGTGCCTTCCGGTTTGATCAAGTTGATCAAGCAGGGCTTTAATCTCGGTCTCGATTACGCCGGGACGGAGATCGGTCAGCCCACCACTTTCTTTGCCGGCTGTGCGCTCAATTTATCGGCGCAGGATGTACATACCGAGATTAGAAATTTGCAGCGCAAGATCAAAGCCGGGGCGGATTTCATTCTCACTCAGCCGGTTTTCGAAGCGTCGGATGTGGATCGATTTCTGCGGGCATACGAGGCAGAGCATGGCAAATTACCCATCCCGTTGCTGGTTGGCGTATTGCCGTTGAATAATCCCCGACATGCCCGTTTTCTGCACCACGAAGTGCCAGGCATTTCCATCCCCGACGGGATTTTGGAGCGCATGGAGAAAGCCGGAGAGCGATCGGCACAGGAAGGTGTGCTGATCGCTGCGGAAATCATTTGCCGGCTCAAGGGCGTTGCCCAGGGCGTGTATATTATGCCTGCATTCAACCGTTATGATCTGGCAGCTGAGGTGATCGACCGTGTTCAATGTCAATAAAGCCGCCAGAAATCTACCGGCTTTAAAACCCGCCTTTATCCATCCTTTCACTTATAATTGTGATGTAATGAAAAATCCGCTGCACACTCAGGCAAACATCCATGAATCACTTGATTGATCGTTTCGGGGGAGTGGTATGAAAGTATTGGTGTTATCGGATATTCACGGAAATTACACTGCTCTCGAAGCGATCCTCAAGGAAGCTGGCAAAGTGGATGCTGTCTGGTGCCTGGGTGATCTTTTGGGTTACGGACCGGACCCGAATGATGTGGTAAAGAAGATCCGTTCGCTTAAGAACTGCACCTGCCTGCTGGGTAATCATGACGCAGCCGTGCTGGGTCGAATGGATTTGGAAGCGTTCAACCGTGATGCCCGTCTGTCTGTGGAATGGAATCAACGGGTATTGAAGCCCGAACACATTGATTTTATGAAAACTTTGCCGGAAAAAACGGTGATCGAGCATGTAACCCTGGCGCATGGCAGTCCGCGTAACCCGATATGGGAATACATTTTGGATTGGCAAATTGCCATGTATAATTTCGAATTTTTTGAAACGGATTATTGTTTCGTCGGACATACGCACATCCCGGTGGTTTATGAGATGACCGAGGATGAAGCCAATTACCATCTTGAGATTCTCAACCCGACGTCGCCGGTGGAATTAAAACCACGGGCGATTGTCAACCCCGGGAGCGTTGGTCAACCCCGTGACCGGGATTCCAGAGCAGCTTATGCTTTTTTTGATACTTCCACCAACATATGGACTCCCCAGAGGGTTTTGTATGATATTGAAGGTGTGAAGACTCGCATCAGGACTGCCGGGTTGCCGGATCGGAATGCCGTCCGTCTGGATGATGGTTGGTAATGTGGAACCTTTTTGACAGCGATACGTCTTAGAAGTATCAATGAGCAAGAGGAGGAAAGAATGAAGAGAATAGCCTTGAGTATGTTGTTGGTCGGCAGCTTCCTGCTGTCTGCCTGTGCGGCAAGAAGTGCGCAATTGGTTGACATGGATAAATCCTATGCCGCAGAAGCGCCAGCCATGCCGATGAGCGCCCCATCACCTTCGATGGAAATGGCGGATAGTGCCGGCAGTAATGCTTATTCTTCTGGAGAAAGCACTTCGCAGTCAATCGACAGGATCGTCATTAAAAATGCGTCATTGAGCATCGTCGTTGCAGATCCCAATGCCAGCATGGATGCAATTGCCAGCCTTGCTGATGAATACTCCGGCTGGGTGGTGAGTTCCAATCTATATAAAACTACCACCAGCAGTGGGATTGAGATTCCGCGCGGTTCCATTAGCATTCGTGTCCCTGCGGAGAAACTGAATCAGGCGCTTGCTGCCATCAAGGGCATGGTTGAAGACCCCGAGACGGATATCCAATCCGAAAATGTCTCCGGTGAAGATGTCACTGCGCAGTACACTGATCTCCAATCCCGCAAGGCAAATCTGGAACAGGCGGAAGCTTCCCTGCGTGAAATCATGGCTTCTGCAACCAAGACCGAAGATGTTTTGAATGTCTTCAACCAGTTGACCCAGGTTCGTGGAGAAATTGAAGTGATCCGTGGTCAGATCAAGTATTATGAGGAATCTTCCTCGTTCTCCGCCATCAGTGTGGAATTGATCTCCAAGGCATCCATCGAGCCGATCACCGTTGCCGGTTGGAAACCGCAGGGAGTTGCCCGCGATGCTTTGCAGGCACTGATCAACGCCGGAAAAGTGCTGGTGAACATTGCCATTTGGTTTGCCATCTTTGTTCTGCCCATCCTGCTGGTGTTCTATTTGGTCATCCGTTTCTTCATCTGGGTAATCAAAAAGCTTTTCTTTCGCAAAAAGAATCCACCAGTAGCGCCGGAAGAACCTGCCGCCGTCGAGACGAAGTCTGACGAGAAATAAAAGGGAAAATATTTACGAAAGGGGCTGTCGAAAGTAGACAGCTCCTTTTTATTGCAGTTCTGTCAGGATCTTCAGCACCTCTTCATTTTCCGGGATGTCGGACATGGATTTGCCGTAATGGATGTATCTGAAGCGACCTTCCCGGTCGATAATAAAGAGTGCGGGAACCCAGCCGAATTTGAACAGGTTGAATTCCTGAAAGAATTGTTTGGCGGTGAGGTTGCCAACATCTGACAGCCCGATGAAAGGCATCTGCTCGTTTTCCCAGAACCGTTGAAAGGCTTTCGGACCGTCTGGTCCGATGGCAAGGATTTCGGCGCCCAATCGGGTGAATTTTGTGTAATCCTGGCGCAACTGCGCCATGTGCCGGCGGCAGAATGGTCAGGCAAATCCCCGGTTGAGTACCAGCACCACATTCTTCCTGCCTCGAAAATCTGATAATCGGATGGTGTTCCCACGGGTATCCGTCAGTTCGAAATCTCCCGCCGGTTCCATCAGCTTCGGGTTTTTCATTCGAGCCTCCCACCCGGATGCTGCATGTCTGTTGATGCGATCAGGCGCCGGGCTTTTTGCCAGATTGCCAGGAACATTTCCCTGCTCAACTTTCCTGTTTGTGTGTTTTGCCGGCTGGGGTGATAGGAGGCCATTAACCAGGGGATATTGCCCTCCGGGGTGAACAGTATTCCATGTCCGAATTTGGGCGCCTCCAACCTCACACCACAGATTTGCTGCACCAGTTTGATCGAGTGGGCATAAGCAATTTGCCCCAGCGCCACAATGCCCTGCACCGGCAGTTGGCGGTATTCGCGTTCGAGATACGGCAGGCAGTTGTTGATCTCCTGTGGTGTCGGGCGGTTTTGCGGAGGTGCACACCGGCACACCGCGGTGATGTAAATATCCTGCAGGGTCAACCCGTCCGTCCGCGTGCTGGATTCCGGCTGGCTGGCAAAACCGCAGGCATGCAATGCCGGGTAGAGAAAATCCCCCGAGGCATCTCCGGTGAACATTCTACCCGTCCGGTTGGAGCCGTGTGCCCCGGGCGCCAGTCCGACTACCAATATCCGCGCCGCCGGGTCGCCAAAACCCGGCACTGGTTTGCCCCAGTAATCCTGGCTGCGATAAGCCTTGCGTTTGATGGCGGAAATTTCGCTGCACCACGTACGCAAACGCGGGCAGCGTTCGCAGCCGATGACTTCTTCACTGATCTGATCTAGGCTGTCGGGCATGGTTTTCCCCTATTCGATAAACATGGCGTCGCCAAATGAGAAGAAGCGGTAACGCAGCCTGATGGCTTCCTGATATGCCGCCAGGATGTTTTCCCTGCCTGCAAACGCCGAGACCAGCATCAGCAGCGTCGATTTTGGCAGGTGAAAATTGGTGATCATTGCATCCACGATCTGGAAAGAATACCCCGGCAGAATGAACAGGCCGGTATCTCCCTCGTAGGGCAGTAACGCCCCGCCGGGATTTTGCCCTGCTGCACTTTCCAGAGTGCGGACGGAGGTGGTCCCCACGGCTATGATCCTGCCGCCAGCCTTTTTGACCGAGTTGATCCTGTCGGCCGTTTCCGCACCCAGGCTGCACCATTCGGTATGGATGCGGTGCTCGTCGGCTTTTTCTTCCGTTACCGGGGCAAACGTATCCAGACCGACCTGCAGGTTGACATAGGCAGTCTGGATTTCCTTTTGCTTCAGCTTTTCCAGCAATTCTGCTGTGAAATGCAAACCTGCGGTGGGGGCGGCTGCCGACCCCGGTTTGTGCGCGTACACCGTCTGGTATCTTTCGGGATCAGCCAGGCTGGTGTGGATGTAGGGTGGTAGGGGCACATGCCCGATTTTTTCCAGATATGGTTCGATCTGTTCGTCAAAGCGGATCAACCTGTTGGAGCCGTCCAACACTTCCAGCACTTCGCCGCCCGGAGCGCCATCCAGCGTGAACCGGCGTCCGGAGTTCATGCCGCTTCCGCCCACCAACGTTTCCCATTCCAGGGGTGTCCGCTTCTTCAACAGCAGGATTTCGATCTTTCCGCTGCCGGGCAGCTTTTTGCCAAACAATCGTGAGCGCAGTACCCGGGTTTCATTCATCACCAGCAGGTCTCCCGGTTTCAGAAAACGGTCGATATCCCAGAAGATGATATGCGTATAGCTGTTATTCTTTCGGTCGAATACAAAACACCTTGAACTGTGGCGCGGTTCAAGCGGAGTTTGCGCGATCAGCTCTGCAGGCAGTTGATAATCAAAATCGGAGGTCAGCACGGTAAGGATCAGTCGAACAAACTGGGTTGTGGGGCAGGGTTGGATGGGGTGAACGGGATGTTCATGTGCCGGTAGGCAAGCTCGGTGGCGATCCTGCCCTGAGGGGTCCGGTCCAGAAAGCCGAGCTGCAGCAGGTAGGGTTCCACAACATCCATGATGGTATCTGCTTCTTCACTGATGGATGCGGCAATGGTATTCAGACCCACCGGACCGCCGTTGTATTTTTGAATGACGGTGGTCAGCACTTTTCGGTCGATGTCGTCCAATCCCAGCGGATCGACGTTAAGCAGGTTGAGTGCCTCTTGCGTGACTTCGCCTGAAATCACACCATCCCCGCGTACCTCGGCGTAATCGCGCACCCGGCGCAGCAGCCGCAGGGCAACACGCGGTGTGCCGCGTGACCGGCGGGCGATTTCTCCCACACCTTTAGCATCCGCAGCCACGCCCAGTACACCCGCGCCGCGGGCGACGATCTTTTGCATGGCTGCCTGGTCGTAATAATCGAGGCGATGTTGTACTCCAAAGCGGGCGCGCAGCGGCGCAGTGACCAATGCCAGGCGGGTCGTGGCTCCGATGACGGTGAAACGGGGTAAATTCAAGCGGATCGACCGCGCGGTGGGTCCCTTGCCGGTGACGATATCGATCACAAAGTCCTCCATCGCCGGGTAGAGGATCTCCTCCACAGCCTTGCCCAGACGGTGGATTTCATCGATGAACAGAATGTCTCCGGCACGCAGGTTGGAGAGAATGGCAGCCAGGTCGCCTGCTCTCTCGATTGCCGGTCCGGAGGTAACCTTGATGTTGACGCCCATCTCATTGGCGAGGACGTGTGCCAGGGTGGTCTTGCCCAATCCCGGTGGACCGTAGAACAGCACATGGTCCATGGCTTCGTTTCGCTTTTGGGCGGCATGGATCAGAATGGACAGGTTTTCGCGTACCTGGTCTTGTCCGATCACATCTTGCAGCAAACGGGGACGGATGGCGCCATCCAGGCGATCGTCAGGTTTCTTTCCCGGAGAAATGAGACGTTCATTTGTGTCTGTCATCGGTTTTGATTATACCTGCAACTGCTCAACTGCATTGATTAAAAAAAGCTATAATTAGGTCATCCCTAATGAGGAGTATCCTGCATGTCAAATGTGTATGCATCAACTCATCCGCTGGTAGCGCATAAGTTGTCCATCTTGCGTGATAAGAACACGGAGCATCGCAAGTTCAGAGAACTGGTAAAAGAGCTTGCTACCTTGCTGACGTACGAAGCGACTGCTAATATGCCTTTGAAAACCATTGAGGTAACCACCCCGATGGGCGTTGCCAAAAGCTTTCAGATGACAGATCAGATCGGTCTGGTGCCCATTCTGCGGGCAGGTCTGGGTATGGTGGAAGGCGTCTGGGAACTGCTTCCGGCTGCCGAGGTATGGCACATCGGGTTATATCGGGATGAAAAAACACTCCGTCCGGTGCAGTATTACAACAAACTTCCCCTGGAACCCACCGTTTCCATCTGCTTTATTCTGGATCCCATGCTGGCAACCGGCGGCAGTGCTACCGCCACCGTGGATGTATTAAAAAAATGGGGTGTGAAGAACATTAAGTTTGTCGGTCTGATCGGTGCGCCTGAGGGGATCAGCGCCCTGCAGGCTGCCCACCCTGATGTCCCCATCCATCTCGCGGCAATCGATGATCGCCTGAATGAGATCGGCTATATTCTGCCCGGCCTGGGGGATGCCGGCGACCGGCAGTTTGGCACTGCGTAAAAACTGCCTTGAAAAGACAAAACCAGTAACTCCAAAAGAGCTACTGGTTTCTTTTTAAGCGATTGCGAATGGCGTGGATTACTTTGCTGCCGCCTTAACGATGGCAGGGAAATCAGCCGCTTTCAGCGAGGCGCCACCGACCAGAGCGCCATCCACTTCAGCCTGACCAAAGTATTCGGCAGCGTTCGCCCCGGTGACCGAGCCGCCGTAAAGCACCCGTATCTGCTCGGAGAGGTCTTTGCCGAATAATTGTGCCAACGCCGGACGGATCATCTTGCCGGTCACGTCATTGGCAATTTGCGGATTGGCAGCTTTACCGGTACCGATTGCCCATACCGGCTCATAGGCGACCACCAGTTTGGCTGCCTGTTCGGCAGACAGACCTTTCAACCCCTGCAGAATTTGTCGGGTGACCACATCCGCCGTCTGATTGTATTCGTTTTCCGCCAGTGTCTCTCCCACGCACACAATCGGGATCAGCCCGGCATTCAAAGCCGCAAAGACTTTTTTATTCACGGTCTCGTCGGTCTCACCGAAGTAAGCTCTTCGCTCGGAATGTCCGATAATGACATACTGGCAAAATTCTGCCACCATGGCGGGGGATATTTCTCCGGTATAAGCACCGGATGCTTCCCAGTGCAGGTTTTGCGCTCCCAGGCCAATGCCCGAGTCTTTCAACATGGCTGACACGGTGGATAGGGAGGTAAAGGGCGGGCAAAGCACTTTCTCCACACCTTGAATGGCGGTTAGCTCAGCCAGCATGTCTGATACAAGCTGGCGGGCTTCTCCCGCGGTTTTGTTCATTTTCCAGTTACCGGCAACAAAAGGTGTTCTCATAATGCATCTCCAATTCTTTGGGAGTAAAGATTTTCGCAGGGAAAACAAAATACGCAGTTGATTATATCAGCCAGCAGGTCATGCGGCAAATCAAAAAAACCGGCTGCTCGGGCAATCACAGCAAAATTTTATTTTCTAACAAGGAACAATTTGATCTTGCCCCACTCCACTCCGGGGCGGGTGGAAATAAAAAAAGTAGTTATATTGTGCCCAAGGGGCACAATATAACTACTAAACAGCGATTTATTTGATTTGCGGTACCATCCAGAAGGCATCATCGCCGGTTGCGCTGCCATTGGCATGGACGGTGAAATAGAATATCACCTTTTCATCCTTAAGGAAGGACAGGTCTTCTTCTATTCTGGTGACCGATTTATCATACACTTCGTTCCATACGCCCAGGTTCTGCGAATCTTCGCCGACAATCCGGTAGTCGATTCTGAAATCCACATCGCATTTGGTCGCATCCTTCATGCAGCCGAGGGTGGCGGTGAGCACGTCGCCGTCTTGGATGAGAATAGGCGGGAATTCCGCTATGATTTTGCCATTCTTCTTCTGTTGCGGTCGCACCCACAGCGCCGGCTCATCATCCTGACCGCCCTTCTCGATATATGGCTTCTTGACATAAATGACACTTCCGGCGTCGGATGAGCTGTTCCCCGGGCAGGGCAATACCTGGTCGGCGTTGCTCCACTCTGCCAGGCAGTAGTTGGAATAGAAGCTGAATGGAGTGTCGTATTCCGATGGCGCGGACTTCTTCACGTTGATCTTCACCCAGAAAGCCTGGTCTGCATAGGGGCCGAAACCGAACCGGTAACCGTTACCGGAACGCAGCATCCAGAATCCCTGGAAAACGCCCTTTTTATCCGGTGCGGTCAGGTATACCGCAACATCGATTGTATTGCCCGGGGCTACATTGTAGGTGAGGGGAACTTCCTTGTCTCCATCCATGCGATCACCGCTGACGAATACCAGGTCGTAATCCTTGGTCCAGGTGCAGGTGCCGACGTTCTTGAGCCGCCAGATTTTATAGAACGACTCGTTCGGTGACATTGTTTCACCGTCGTCCACGGTCACATCCGCGACGAATTGGATGGCATTGCACGGGATTGGGATGGGCGTGTTGGTGGGGGGAACCGGGGTATTTGTGGCGGTGGGTTCTGGGGTGGGGGTATCTGTTGCCGCAGGGGTAAAGGTTGGCAGGGGAGTTGATGTAACCAAAGCCTCCTGTGTTTTCTGTTCAACATAGGTTTCAATGACTGAGTAGGTCAATTGCGCCACGATCGTTTCGGCTGCCTGGGTATAGTAAGCTCCCGGGTTTGCATTGCTTCCAGGCCCAATGGGGAGATTACATCCGCTCAAGATGATAGAGAATGCTGTCAACAGGACAGCGCCAATGGCTATTTTTGATTTCATGTTATATCTTCCTTTCATCAAACCATGCTCGATGTTCGGGAACAAATACTCGTTCCCTCGATTCGTTAACGATGCATTCGTGAAGATAGTTCCCGTTTTCTGAAAGTTTTATTAAATAGAAACACTCTCCCAATCTCTTGGAAGAGTGTATCCAGTTATTTCTGGAATGTCAACAACAGCCCCTGGATCAGGTCTTCCCGCTCTTGCGTGGAAAACCGCGCTTCTGGGTGGATTGCCTGGTATTGGAACGGGGGCATGCTGGCGTCTTTGACACGCTCGACCATCAGGTTCACCATGAACTTGCCCTGCTCGGGCGTCATCTCGTTGAAATTGAAGGCATTTCGCGCTTCGCTGATGTCATGCGCAAGCAGCCAGGAAGCGGGAGCCACATTTGAGTACCAGGGATAATTGGTCCGATTGCTGTGGCAGTCATAGCAGGCTGCTTCCGCCAGTTGCTGGGTGCGCGGGCTGTCCCATGCGGGTTCCAAGAGTACGGGCGGGTTGGTGTGGTCCCTTCCGTATGGCACCAATTGGATCAGCAGAAAACCGGCCAGGGCAATGCCGATCAGCACGAAAAACCACCGACGAAAAGATAATTTCATAGCAGCCTCCGAATAAACGATAACGATATATCATTATACTCTTCACCTAAAAAGAAATATCTCCCTTTAATAGAGTTGGGAGATATTTCGGGGTTTTAGATTTAATGGATTTACTTGTCTTGCAATGCCGCTACGCCGGGCAATACCAGACCTTCGAGCATTTCGAGCGATGCACCGCCGCCCGTTGAAATGTGGGTGATTTTACCTGCCAGCCCGGATTGCTGAATGGCGGCAACGGATTCACCACCGCCGATGATGCTCACCGCACCGGAATCGGCGACCGCCTTGGCTACGCCAAAAGTGCCTTTGGCAAACTCGGGGAACTCGAAAACGCCCATCGGGCCGTTCCAAACTACGGTGCCTGCGCCCACCAGAGCTTTGGAGTATTCTTCCACGGTCTTGGGTCCCACATCCAGTACGCGCCAGCCGGACGGAACATTGCCGGCAGGGATGGTCTTGACAGCTGCATCGGCTTCGAATTTATCGCCCAACACCAGATCCACCGGCAGGCGCAGTTTCTTGCTGCCACTTGCCAGAAGTTCCTTGGCGGTTTCGACGGCTTCAGCCTCCACCAGCGAATCAGCCATCTCATACCCCTGCGCTTTGAGGAAGGTGTTTGCCATTCCGCCGCCGATCAAGATCAGGTCCGCCTTTTGCAGCAGGTTCTTGATCACGCCGATCTTGTCGCTGATCTTTGCACCGCCCAGGATGGCAACGAAGGGGCGTTTGGGGTTGTCGACCGCGGAGCCGAGGTACTTGATCTCTTTTTCCAGCAGAAAACCTGCTGCAGCGGGCAGATAGCGTGCCACACCCTCGGTGGATGCGTGCGCCCGGTGGGCGGTGCCGAAGGCATCGTTAACAAACAGGTCAGCCAGCTTTGCCATCCCCTTCGCCAGATCCTGGTCGTTTTTTTCCTCACCGGGGTAGAAGCGGGTATTTTCCAGCACCAGCACTTCCCCGGCTTTCAGGCCGGCAGCGGCTGCTTCCGCCTTGGGACCTACGCAGTCATCCACAAAAGCCACCGGCTTCCCCAGCAGGGTCGCCAGATGTTCCGCCACGGGCTTTAGGGAGAATTGCGCATCCGGTCCGCCTTTGGGACGACCCAGGTGGGATGCCAGGATGACCGCGGCACCATTCTTCATCAGGTATTCGATGGTGGGGATGGCTGCTTTGATCCGGGTATCGTCCTTGATCTTGCCTTCCTTCATCGGCACATTGAAATCAACCCGCACAAATACTTTCTTGCCTTTCACATCCAGGTCGGTAACGGATTTTTTATTGAACATAATGTCCTCGCTTTGATTAAAAAAGGCGTAAAGATCAAACGATCTGTACGCCTTATAGTTTCATGATGGAAACTGATGCATCAGTTTCTCCGGGTTGATTAGAGGGATTTTGCCATCAAGGCTGCCAGATCAACAGTTCGGCAGGAATAACCCCATTCATTGTCGTACCAGGTGACGACCTTTACCAGGTTGCCGCCCATCACCATGTTGGAGGGCAGGTCTACGATGGAGGAGCGGGGATCGCCTTTGAAGTCCATCGAAACGAGGGGATCGCCAAATTCGCCGCTGGTGACGCCCAAAATACCCTTCAGTGCGCCTTTGGATGCTTCCACGAAGGTCGCATTGAGTTCTTCCTTGGTGGTGGCTTTCTCCACCGTGGCGGTGAAGTCGACTATCGATACGGTCGGGGTGGGAACACGCAGGGAATAGCCGTCGAATTTCCCCTTCAGTTCGGGGATGACCAGCGCGACTGCCTTGGCTGCGCCCGTGGTGGTGGGGATGATGTTCAGACCGGCGGCGCGTGAGCGGCGCATTTCTTTCTTGTGACCTTGATCCAGAATAACCTGGTCGTTGGTGT
>DAIOEK010000003.1:0-66507 GCA_036746315.1 Anaerolineaceae bacterium
CACTGACCTCCGGGTTATGAGCCCGACGAGCTGCCACTGCTCTACCCCGCATCGCGTCCCCAATAATACCACCTCCAACAAACCCCGTCAAGCCACAGCCTGCGTTATAATCTCATCTGGAGGAACATCCCATGGAACCCACCCGCCTGCACAAACTTATCCAAGCCTTGCAGCTCACTACATTCAACGCCATCGCCATCAATCCGGGAGCCACACTGACCTACCTCACCGGGATGTCTTTCCACTTAATGGAACGACCCACGCTGCTCTTTGCCACCCGTACCGGCAAAGTTGCCATGCTGCTTCCGCAGTTGGAGGCACAGAAAATTGCCGGGTCCCCCATCAAAGGCTTTTTCTATGGTGATAACCCCGCCGAACGGCTCAACGCGTTGAAGGCGGTTTTTTCCTATCTGGGGTTGAAGAGCGGCGTCATCGGTGTGGAGCCCACACGAATGCGTTACCTCGAGATGAATCTCATGCAGCAGGCAATTTCCACCGTGGAGTTCCTTTCTGCTGAGGGTACACTGACCTCGCTGCGGATAAGCAAAGATGCGGGTGAGATCACCCTGATGCGCAAGGCAGTGGAAATTGCCCAGGCAGCCCTGGCAAACACCTTGCCGGCCATTGCCGTCGGCGTTACGGAGCGCGAAATTGCTGCTGAGTTGGTATTGCAGATGATGAACTTGGGCGGCGACCCCGAACTCCCCTTTCAGCCAATCGTATCCAGCGGGCCGAACGGGGCGAATCCCCACGCCACACCTTCAGAAAAGAAATTGCAGTCCGGCGAGCTGGTGGTGATCGATTGGGGGGCAGCTTACCAGGGTTACTTCTCAGACCTCACCAGAACACTTGCCATTTCAGAAGTGGAGCCGGAATACCAGAAGATTTATGAACTGGTCAAACAGGCAAACGCCAGCGCGCGGGCAGTGGCACGCCCTGGCATCCCTGCCGGAGATGTGGACCGGGCCGCCCGCCAGGTCATTGAGAACGCCGGCTATGGCGAGTATTTCAACCACCGGGTTGGACACGGTCTGGGGTTGGAAGCACACGAAGAACCCTACATGTATGCTGAAAACGAACTCATCCTGCAGCCAGGGATGACATTTACCATCGAGCCGGGAATATACCTGCCCAACCGCGCCGGGGTGCGCATTGAAGACAACATGGTCATTACCGAAGAAAGTTCCGAAAGCCTGAGTGATTTCAATCGCAGTATGATTATTGTGGGTTAATTTTTTTACCACTGGTTATCACAGATGCTTAAAGACCTGATCCTCGTCATCGTTTCGCTGTTCACCTGGGGTATCGGGGAAGGGATGTTTTTCTATTTCCAACCCCTGTATCTGCAGCAACTCGGCGCCAGCCCGGTCGCCATTGGTTCGATTGTCGGCGGCACCGGTATTCTGCTGGTTCTTACCCAGATCCCGGCCGGGTACCTGGGCGACCGCTTCGGCAGGCGTCAATTTCTCTGGTTATCCTGGGTAATCGGATGTATTGCCACCTGGGTCATGGCAGCCTCCAACAGCCTGCCATTTTTTGTCATCGGGATTTTGCTTTATGGGCTGACCGGCTTTGTAACGCCGCCGTTGAACAGTTACCTTACCCATGCCAGGGGAAAGTGGACAGTGGCGCAGGTGATTGCCGCCGCTTCCGCTGCCTATAACCTGGGCGCCGTTGCCGGACCATCCATCGGGGGCGCCATCGCAGAGCAACACGGCATCAAAACGCTTTACTTTGTTGCCGCGGGAATTTTCCTCGTATCCACCGTCATGATCTTCTTCATTGACAGGCAGCCGGTTGAGAATCGACCGCACGAAGGGAATTCCAGTCAACTGCTCAAGAATTCGCGTTTCATTGCCCTGCTCGGCGTGGTGTTTATCACCCTGTTTGCCACCTATCTGCCCCAACCGCTGGCGCAGAACTTCCTGCAGAACGAAAAAAGCGTTTCACTCAGCAATATCGGGCTGCTTGGCTCGATAGCCAGTTTGGGTAATGCGGTTCTCATTCTTGGGTTGGGCAACCTGCGTTCGCGAAAAGGATTCCTGGTCGGGCAATCCGCCGTGCTGGTCTTTGCGCTCGCCTTATGGCTGGGCAGCGGCATGCCGTGGTTCATGGTAGGCTACTTCCTGATGGGCGGGTATAAAGCGCTGCGCTCCCTGTCTCTGGCACTGTCGCGACCACTCATCCACGCCTCACAGATGGGAATGGCTTACGGATTCATCGATACGGTAGCATCAATTGCCATTATTCTCTCCCCCGGGCTGGCAGGTTTGCTATACGAAATCAGCCCCGCCCTGATGTTCCCTGTCTCCGTCATATTAATCGGAATATCCATCGTCCTCGCCCTGATTTTTATCCCCGTACAAGAGCAGACGATGGATGACGTACCCGTAATATTGGAAAACAGCGCAAAATAAGGTTCGGCTAGATCAACACCAGCAGGATCATCGAAAGCCCCAACGCCGTACCTGCTGCGGTTTGCATAAAGGTATGCCTGCGCAACCGCAAACGCGACCAAACCACCACCGGCACCAATAAAAAGGTCAGCCATGCAGAAGCGCCAACCACTACGGTACACAGCGAGCAAAAGCTGCTTGCCGCCAGAGCATGGCCGCTGATCTTCCATTTCAGAGTAATCAGGAACAACAGCAGTAACTGTCCCAAACCGATCAAAACCAAGCCAAGGAATATGGTCGGGGGGTGCAGCGTCAGCAGCAAACCGAAGGATAGCAACGCCATTCCTACCATCAAAATCATCGGGCGAATGCGTTGTCTTCGGATGGGAATATGAAAATCAGAGACCTTGCCTTTGCGGACCAGCAAAAGAACATACCCCGTGGGGATGCCTACGGTCAAAGCCAGAAACGATACCACCCACAACCAGGCTCCCGGCATGGCAACCTCAATGGCGGCGACAACAATGCAAGCCGCGCCCAACACGGGAGGGCTGAACACATCGGATATCACCTTGGCAGTTTTGCTCAATCGCGATCGCTTGATCTCGATTTCGCTCAAAGGCACTGTTTTGGTATTGTATAGCTCAATAGCAGACATCATATCACCTGAACAATCTACCCATTGTACCCTGTATCATCGGCACGGCAAGAGTTTTCTGAACATCTTCAGCATACAACGCAACTGTCAACATTCTGATAAAATGCGGTTAAATTACGGATAAAGAATTGTTAAGGATGAGTTTACAATGACGTTGACAATTGAATCTTACACACTGGGTCCGCTGGAAAACAGAACTGTGCTTTGCTGTAATTCAGCCAATCAGAATGCCATCATCATAGACCCGGCTTATGGCGCCGAAGAAATATTGGCGGATATCAAGCAAAATGGGCTTCAGCTGACCGCCATCTACCTGACCCATGCCCATTTTGACCATATAGCAGGTGCTGCGGAGTTATACCGGCAAACTCCCGGAGGCATTCCCATCCACCTGCACTCCGGGGATCTGGTCTGGTGGAATCAAGGCGGAGGGGCACGGGAATTCGGTTTTCATATCGATAACGATGTGCCCGTGGTCGCCGACCTCGATCCACTGCCCGTCATCGACCTGGGCGGCTCCATAATGCAGGTCCGCTTCACCCCGGGGCATACACCCGGGCACGTGATCTTTTATCTGCCTGAAATTAATACCGCTGCCGTCGGAGATGTGATCTTCCGAATGGGGGTGGGGCGCACCGACCTGCCGGGCGGTGATGGACGCACGCTGATCCACAGCATCCAAACCCAGGTACTCACCCTGCCCGACGAGACTATTCTCCTGCCGGGGCATGGGCTCGAGACAACCGTGGGGTTTGAGCGTTTGAATAACCCGTTTTTCTAAGAAACTACCGGGTAAGACTCCAGACCGGGTAGAGAGGTGAATTAAACAGATCATCCTGATAACTGAAAGTCAATTGCGTCTCATCACTCCCATCCAGGTTGATGCTGAATAATTCCGCTCCATTCTTGCCATCATACATACGGTAAGAACTATATATCAGCTTCTTGCCGTCCGGGCTCCAGGCGGGATGCTTGTTGTATCCACCACAGCCCTCCGGATGCTCGGTGACCTGACGCATCCCCGAACCATCCGCATTCATTACATACACTTCGAACTTGCAGCCGGCAGGTTCGCCATCTAGGGCGATCATCTTTCCGTCAGGAGACCAAACCGGATAGTGTAACGGTCCCGCCTGGAGCAATTGCAGATCGCTGCCATTCGGATGGGATTTGTATATTCCCGCCTGACCTCCCCCGAAACAGGAGAACAACAGCCATTGGCCATCGGGTGACCAGTCGGGGTAAATGCAGCTCGAAGCTTTTATTTTTTCAAATTCGACTATTGAAACTTCACCGGTGTTGAGATCCATGGTTTCCAGATGATGGGTGCTTTCCTCCGGCACAGTGTAGACAATGGACGTTCCATCCGGCGAGAAGGCAGGATAGAATTCCTCCGCTTCGGTAAAGGTGATCTGCTGCTGGTCGCTGCCATCCGGATTCATGAGGTAGATATCCCTGCCGCCGTTTCGGTCGGAAATAAAGACGATCTTCTGCCCGTCATCAGACCAATTCGGCTCGTTATCTTCTCCTCTGGTTTTGGTAAGGCAGACGATATTGCTGCCATCTGGCTGCATCGATAGAATCTCCCGACCCGAGCCCGGCACACACCAGGCAACCGCCACAAAAGCGATCGGGTTGGCTACCGCCAAAGCAGGGCCGGAGGTGTCATCTGCTGTCTGGGCTGTATCTTCTCCGGGGTTCTGCGGAGGCAGTTCCGGATGGGTGGTAATTTCTTGGGACGTCTCAGTTGCCTCATCATGATTGAATATTGGACCCACCGAGCATGCCAGCATGGTACTGATAACAAATACAAAAACCATGATCCGCTGTTTCATAAACCCTCCCAGGAAACAGAATATACACGGTCGGAGTATACAATCCCCACCGCCAGGCAAGACAAGTTGCAATATCTATTATAGGAAGAAACTTCCGGTATGCAAAAGGGCGCTACGCCACCTGCATCCACCAGATGCCAGTACATTCCGGCAGTACCCTGGAATTGCTGGCTTGAATCTGATCTGCCATCTCTTCGCCAAAGAAAAAGCCGCTCAACGCCTTTGCCTGCTCAACAGATTCGAACAGATAGTCGGTGCGAATCCAGCGTTTGGCGAAACCCTGCTCATCCAGAAATTGAAAGTAATCCAGCAGATGCGCCGGTGGAGTGGGTTCGGTAAACCCGGTGCCCTGGGTTTCGACCAAAATGATCCATCCGCCCGGGCGCAAAATCCGTTTCATCTCCCGAATTGCTTTGGTAACCTCAACCCGCCAATCGCCTTCATCCCAGGCTACCAGGTAGCAAACACTCCAGCCCGAAATGACCACATCCACCGAATGGTCTGCCACCGGCAGGGAGCGGTGATCGGCAGTTTTCAACTGCCAGTTCGTGGTACCCATCTCCTGAAGTTTTTCCCTGGCAACCTCGAGCATGGCATCCTCACGGTCAAAAGCCTGGATGGAACGGACCAAAGGTGAAAGCATGCAGGTAAAACGTCCTGTTCCGGCGCCGGCATCCACCACATCCGTACCTTCCCAGGTGGTGATCTCCTGTAACGCTTTCAACAGATTGCCCTCGTAATCTTCGTGCATGATCAACGGATCATAGTTTTCCGCATGGCTCTGGTAAATCTCTTTATGATCGGTCATTCAGGCTCCAGTCTGTGCTCAATTCAAAAGAAGGTGGCTATAGCCACCTTCCTTCTGTTTTATATCGGTTTATCGTGCGTAATCGATGGACCGTGTCTCGCGAATAACGGTAACCTTGATCTGCCCGGGATATTGCATGGTATCTTCGATTTTCTTCGCCACATCTCTGGCAAGGCGGGTGGCTTCAAGATCATCGATGTCTTCAGGGCGGACAATGATGCGTACTTCGCGTCCCGCCTGAATGGCATAACTCTGCTGCACGCCCTTATAGGAATTGGCGATCTCTTCGAGCGCGCGCAGACGTTTGATGTATTGTTCCAGGTCTTCACGGCGGGCACCGGGGCGGGCGCCGGAAATGGCATCGGCAGCTTCCACGATGACCGCTTCCACTGTTTCCTGGTCGACTTCATGGTGATGGGAGGCAATCGCATTCACCACCTTCGCATTCACCCCGTTGCGTTTGGCAAATTCAGCGCCGATCTGCGCGTGGGTGCCATCCACATTGTGGTCAAGCGCTTTGCCGAGATCGTGCAGCAGCGCTCCGGCTTTGGCAATTTCAATGTTGGCACCCAATTCAGCCGCGAGAATGGCAGCAATCTTGGAAACCTCCACTGCATGGGCAAGCTGATTTTGCCCGTAAGAGGTGCGATATTTCAACCGCCCGAGCACCTTGGTAACTTCGGGGTGAAGTCCGGCAACGCCAGCTTCGAATGCGGCTGATTCACCGGCTTCGGCGATGATGCGTTCGACCTCTTTGGTTGTATCCGCCAAAATTTTCTCAATATATGCCGGATGAATACGCCCATCCAGAATGAGCTTTTCCAATGAGCGGCGGGCAATCTCACGCCTGACCGGGTCAAAGCAGGAGATGGTGACCGCTTCGGGGGTGTCATCCACAATTACATCCACACCGGTAAGCTGTTCGAAAGCGCGGATGTTGCGCCCGTTACGACCAACAATGCGCCCCTTCATTTCTTCATTCGGCAGCGGCACCACCGAGGTGACAACTTCCGCCACCTGGTCTGAAGCCACCCGCTGGATCGCATCTGCAATCAATTCACGGGCGCGGCGTTCGCCATCTTCCCGCGCTTCGGTTTCGATCTGGCGAATGATGCGCGCCATATCAGAACGGGCGTCCTTCTCGACCTCGGTAAGCAGCACCTGGCGGGCTTCTTCCACGGTCATCTGACCGATTTTTTGAAGCTCCTCGATCTGCTGGGTGTACATCTTTTCAACTTCGTTAGCCCGTTTGTCGAGTGTACTCTGGCGCTTGTTGATCTGCTGTTCGCGCTGCTCCATTTTCTCAACGCGCGTATCCAGCTCCGTACGGCGCTTCTGCATGCGGTCTTCTTCGCGGCTCAGGTCAGTGCGGCGGCGGCCAATTTCTTCCTCGGCGTTTTTCAATACCTTCAGCGCATCATCCTTCGCCTGAAGTTCAACCGTCTTGGCACTTTCCTTGGCTTTCTGCAGAATAATTTCAGCCTTTTGCTGCGTGTCTTTTTGTTTGGCTTCCACCTGCGACTTGTAATAAAAATAACCTGCTGCCGCGCCGACAACCAAGGCAATCACACCTATGATAATCAAAACTCCTAAAGATCCTGGTCCCATAAATCACCTTCTCATTATTTATCTGGTAGTGCGCCATCCCTGATCTCTGCCCAAACGATCGGCAATACCTCACGGATGGATTCATATGAAAATCCTCGCCGCAACAGGAAGGCTGCACAATGCTGGCGGAACGTTTCGTACGTATCGTTCTTCCAGCGCCGGCTGGCTTTTTGCGCAGCAGATAGTGCCAGCTGCGTATCAGAGCCAATCCCTGACAGGGCTTTATCAATCTGCGGAGGCTGGATGCCCTTCATTTGCAATTCCCGGGCAATCCACTTTTTGCTCCGCGGGCGGAAAACCTGGCGCGATTCAGCCCACGAGGAGGCAAAGCGCTGGTCATCCACCATTCTTTCTTCTTCTAAACGTGCAATCACTTGATCGATTTGATCAGTGGTATATCCTTTTTGAAGCAGCCGGTCGAGGATCTCCTGCTTCGACCGCAGCCGGTAAGATAAAAACCGCAGTGCAGAAAGATAAGCCGATTCTGCGGTATCGCGGGCAACGATCTCCCGAATTTTTTCATCCGAAAGTTCCTGCCCCACCTGCAGCCACGCGCCCACCAGCCGATCCACGCCAAATGCGAATTCACCTTCCACTTCGACATTCAGGCGGTTTGGATTCTTCTTTTGCGCCGAGAGTGCAGTTATCCTACCAGCCATTATTAATCAAAAATGCCACCCTGCCCTACCGGAGGTGGCTGTGAATGAGATTATTTGGAATTGCAGACTGCGGCGGATTTCTCCGCCGGTTCATTACCGGGTTTAGCTTTAACCTGTCATAGGTTTAAATTCCAATCAGTACGCATTTTACATGTCTGAGATGCGGAATGATTGCAAACGACATATTCCCAGAACAAAACACGGACGATCAATAATTACGCTCCAACACCGGCAATTTTTTCATCTCTAAACCATGCGAAGGTTTAGGTCCAACAATCCAGATAATACTCAAAGCACAGCCGAGGAAAACGCTCCTCAGGCAGAATATTATGATATTACAGGTATATTATACATGAATTATGCCAAATGTCGTCAAGCGCAAGAAAAATGTTTTGCTAAAATTAATTTGCTGGTGTTTTTATTGCAACCATGCTGCGAGAATCAACCTGCGGAGCTGATATGAAATTTCCTTCCTTGCCATCCCTGAGAAGTGGCGTTGAAACCATCAAACAGACCTGGATAGAATCGATCACCCAAAAACCGGATAATCAGTTCAAGCTGATCCTATCAACCATCCTGTGTCTGGTGACATGTTGGATAGGCTACGTCTATGCCGATGTTCCCGGTGTGGATGGCTGGCAGTTCTGGACATGGCTTTGCTGCTTTATATTCCTCATGTTTTTGCTGTATGAAAAACCCGGTATCCGATTACATACCAATATCTGGATATTATTGGGGTTGTTTGTCGCAGCCATGCTCGCGCGGGTAATATATTTGGAAGCCATACCGGGCTTGTTTCACCTGGATGAGGCTGGCGTGGCATCCTTTGCCAGAGATTCCATATTTGTAAATCCCAACGTGCAGTTAAATCCCTTCATCACCGGTCCGGCTTCCATGCCGACCTTGCATCACTATATCCTTCGTATCACCATGGGCATTTTCGGATTCACGATCTTTGGGCTGCGTATCTCCTCCGTGGTGGCGGGCGCCCTCGGGGTGGTTTGCACATACCTGATGGTCAAGACCATAGCCGGCAAACGGATCGCCCTCTTTGCAGCTGCAATGATGGTTACCTATCATTTCTCCGTTCACTGGTCCCGCATAGGGTTGAATAACATTTGGGATACGTTATGGATCCCATTGTGCATTTATGCTTTCTGCAAGGGATGGAAAGAAAAGTGGTATGGTGGGGCGATCTTTTCCGGTTTTGCCCTGGGCATAAGCCAGTATTTCTATAATGGCAGCAAAATGGTTATTTTCCTTCTGCCCATCATCGTAATCCTGCTCTGGAAGCAGGAGACGGATTTCAAATGGAAGCTGGGGTACCTTGCCAGGCTGGGCGCGGTTGCATTATGTGTAGCCGGTCCGATATTTCTCTTTGCCCTGCGGCTGCCTGATGTTTTCTTTGAACGAACACACCAGGTTTTCGGCTGGCGTGATGATGCAGTGTTGATCCTGCTCAATGGTCGTCTGGATTACTGGGAATTCTTCTGGCGGCAACTGACCCTGTCGTTGGGCACTTACACCATCTATCCGGATCCAACGGGTTTCTACAATCCGGGAGTCCCGCTGCTCATGGGTCCCGCCGCCATTCTCTTCCTGACCGGGATCGTGCTGGCAATATACCAACGGAGCTATATTCCCCTCGCATGGGTACTGATCACCACCTTTTTCGGCGGATTCCTACTTGGGGTGCCCAACAGTTGTTCTCATTATGTTGTAGTGATTCCCGCCATCTGTTGGTTGGTGGCGATCAGCTTGAATTGGATATGGGAACGTGGCTGGCAGAAAGTGGCGATGGTCCTGTTGGCTGCGATCATGGCAATTGACGTGTATTTCTATTTCGTCGTATTTGTCAGCCGGCTGCCGGGTGATTTTATATATCCGTTTCCAACATAGGCCAGAACTCCCCTACCAGGGGATCAGCTTTTCGAATTCTCGCAATTGCTTTCGCTTAGTTTGGTAATCCGGCAGGAAATATCCTACCCTCTGCCAGAAGGTTTTCGCATGCGAATGCACCTGGGTATGGCAAAGCTCGTGGATCATCACGTATTCAACCAGTTCCGCAGGGAGGAAGATCAGTTTCTGGTTCAGGCTGATGTTATTTTGCGCCGAACAACTGCCCCAACGCGTTCGTTGATCGCGGATGGTGAGCCCGGCATACGGAATTCCAATTCGATTACCAACCGCCATAAACCAGCCGGGCAAAATGGCATCCGCCCGCTTCTTCACCCACGACTTGACCAGCCTTTTGACGATCATTCTCGAGCGGGTATTCCCGGTAATCAACAGCACATGATGTGCCTGCTGCTTGAGGCGGGTGGCTTTGCTATTCTCGTACCGGTAAACGATTTTCCAGGTCTCGTTCACCGAGCGCAAATCAATCTGTTCCGGCAGAGCAGCTGCGGGTTTGGGCGCCTGCTCCAACCGCTGAAAGGCACGCTCTATCCACGATTGCTTTTCCAGCAAAATGGAGGGCAGCAAACGTTGGTCGAAGCCGCGCGGAATGGTCACGATCAATCCATCCTCATGGCTTACCCGCAGCCCAATGCTCCGGGAACGTGCGCTTATCCGCACTTTGTAAGGGGGCAGGTCGAACGACATGGATCAACCCGCGGCAGTTTGTGCCCGTTTCTTCGCCAATGCGTCTTTGATGATGAATGGAATATACAACACCACGCACATGACAAAGCCCACCAGCTCAAGGCTGAGGATGTACCAGGGAAAAGGTCCCAACACATCCAGCAGGGAAGCCGTCGACGGCTTGTGGGCGATGAACATGTAATTGCTGCCAAGCAGGATGTTGATCACATACACAACCGCCATGTAAATATTTGCCCAGATGAAAACACGCTTGATCGAACTCCAGGTTGGTCGGAAACCTTCCACCACGGTCATATAAATTGCCTCGGTGATGATCAGCCCATGCGCCAGCAGCGTTTGCACAGCCCGGAAGTGAGGCAGCCCGTAGATGCCGGCATCGGGGGTCAGAAACGCCTGCAGCGCACCGGCAATCCCCAGAAAATAGCTCAGCTCATAAATACGATAGCTGCGAGTGAACAGCATGATGCTGTTTAAAATGACAAAGACCGAACAAAGATGCAGCGGAAGGTTTTCCTGAACATTCCACAGACCAACCATGGCACTCCAAACATGCCAGGATAATTCGATCACGATGGAAGAAATGGCCAGCCCGTATCGGAATCGCTTGCGAAATATGGGGCTTTCGTTCTTGCGGATAAAAATAAACGAAAGGTTGAACAGCACAAAGAAAATAATAAAACCAAGATGCCAGGCGCCAAAAAGAACAAACGCGCCGCCGGTATAATCGCGGAGAAAATATTGAACCATCTATACAACCCCTCCCTTATTGGATTTATAATGAATATAGTAATTCTAAATGAAAACCCGAAAAGGCACGAATGGATTTGAATCGGCGGCGGATAATCATCAACGCGGATGATTTTGGTCTGACGGACGGGGTGAACCAGGCAATTCTGGACCTTGCCCGCAAAGGTCATATCACCAGCACAAGTGTGATGATCAATCACCTGATGCACCAGCAACTCGAAGTTCCCCAGGACCTTCGCCAGATTGTTGGACTGGGCATTCACCTTAACCTGACCTCGGGTATTCCTGTCCTGCCCATCGAGGATGTTTCGACACTGGTGGAGGCGGATGGCAATTTCCGCTCTGCCAATTTCTTCTTTGAGAATACAACCACCTACAATATGCTGCAAATCGAAAAAGAGTGGCGGGCACAAATTATCAGCTTTGTGATCAAATTCGGGCGTCCCGATCATCTGAACAGCCATGATCACGTTCATTTGATCCCGCGGCTGTTCAAACTGTTCGTTGCCATCGCCGGAGAGTTGCAGATCCCCATCCGTCTGCCCATTCCCCTGGATTTGATCCCCGAGGTGGAAGAAATGGGCGATTTTCTCGGCCTCGGTTCCCGCATCACCCGCCACATGCTGGATGATGATGTAAAGATGGTCCAATATACTGGGGTGCGCTTTCCAGATTATTTTGCTGAAAACTTCCTGCAGGTGATTTCGAATAAACCCACCCTGCAGCAAAAGGTCATCGACAACCTCCCGCTGGGAACCACGGAGCTGATGTGTCACCCGGCCTACGTGGATGCCAACTTGCGAAAAGCCAGCCGCTACATCGATGAGCGCGACCGGGAACGTATAGCGCTGGAACGCAGGGGATTCTTCAAACTACTTTCCCAATCAGAAATTGAGCTGGTCCGTTTCAATCAAATCTGATCCACCAGGAGCATGGCAGCATGAACAAAATCACCCCCGAAGAAGTTCTGGCATATCATCAGGGAGGGAAAATCTCTGTAGAACCGTCCAAACCTTTAACCACCCAGCGTGACCTTTCCATGGCATACACCCCGGGGGTTGCCATTCCCGTACTTGAGATCGAAAAAGACCCGCAGGCAGCTTATTTATATACAGACCGCGCCAACCTGGTGGCGGTCATCTCCAATGGCACAGCCATCCTCGGGCTGGGAGATCGCGGCGCACTGGCATCCAAACCTGTGATGGAAGGCAAGGGGGTATTGTTCAAAAAGTTCGCCGGGATCGATGTTTTCGACATCGAAGTGGATACCCATGATACGGAAGAATTAATTCAAATCGTGCGTGGTATTGCCCTCACGTTCGGCGGCATTAACCTGGAGGATATAAAATCGCCCGAATGTTTCGAGATCGAACAACGGCTGATCGATATGCTCGACATCCCGGTCTTCCATGATGACCAGCACGGAACCGCCATCATCCTGGGCGCTGCGCTCACCAACGCGCTGGAAATCGTCGGCAAGAAAATGGAGAACGTGAAGGTGGTCTTTTCCGGAGCCGGTGCAGCCGGCATTTCCTGCGCCCGCCACCTGGTAAAGATGGGCGTACCACGCGGGAACATTTGGATGTGCGATATTCACGGTCTGGTATATCAGGGGCGCAAGGAATTGATGTTCCCCGAAAAAGATGCCTTTGCCCGGGGAGATCAACCCGCAAGCCTCGCCCGGGTGCTGGAAGGCGCCGATGTATTTATCGGTCTGTCTGCGGCGAACATCCTCACCGCGGATATGCTTGCCAAAATGTCCTCCGACCCCATCATTTTCGCCATGGCAAACCCCGACCCTGAAATCCCCTACGACCTGGCGCGGGCAGCCCGACCGGATGCAATTGTCGCCACCGGTAGATCGGATTATCCAAACCAGATTAACAATGTACTGGGCTTTCCGTTCATCTTCCGCGGCGCACTGGATGTGCACGCCAGCGCCATCAACGATGAGATGAAACTGGCGGCATCGCATGCGCTGGCAGCCTTAGCCCGCGAAGCCGTACCAGCCAAAGTGCTCAAGGCTTATGAACTGGATCATCTTGAATTCGGCAGGGATTACATCGTCCCCAAGCCGCTGGACCCGCGTGTTTGTCTGTGGGAGGCGCCAGCCATTGCCGGTGCAGCCATGCGCAGCGGCGTTGCAAGAAAAACAATCGACCTGGATCAATATCGCAGGTCGCTGTCGGAAAAGTTCCATATTGGGTAACGCCACATCTACGGTTTGACGATCACCGCCCGGCAAACATAACGATCGACTGCGCCAAAACGATACTTGTATTCCTCGTCGCCGCGCATAAAGTCGAATTCTGTATAACCGTTTTCATTGGCCCATTTCAGCAAATAGCCTAACAACACCCACCCGGGTGAGTATTCCACCAGGGAGTTATTGATCCCCGAGTTGTACACCCACAGGTGATTGATATAGTCAAAGCTCAAATAGGCTGCCGCTTTGACCCCATCCACCGTCAGGAAAGCCAGATGAAGGCAGCCGGTATCATAGGCGCAGCGGATGGTGTTCGCCATCTGCTCGCGCATGCGCTGTGTGAGGAAGCGGGCTTTTTCTTCATCCTGTGCCATTAAATCCAGGAAAGCTTGGGTATCTTCCTCCAGCTTTGCCTGGTCCGTCAGCACATACCACGCCACCGGAACGGGCCCGCTTTCAGCACGGCGCATCTTTCTGCGGATTTCATGGCGCTGCTTTTTATCGATCCCCGCCAGGTAGGTTTCCCAATCGCCGGGCAGAAAAATTCGCGGGGATTTTTGTAACACCTCTGAGTGATAGCCCCATCCGAATTCGGCGCTTACTTTTTCCAGCGCCGGGAGGGAGGGGCTTTCATGGAGAATGTTGTAAAGATCCAGTTGATCCCATTGGGGCACGTCAGGGGTGCCCAGCAGGGTGAACAATCCCCGCAAGAACATTTCCAAATACTCGGGCCGGACGATAAAATCCAGGTAATCGACAATTTCAAAACTGCCGATGAACATCAGGGAAAGTTTCCCGGTTTTGCAATGATTGAGAAAGAGCGGGGCGATGCCAACCAGTTGATCTCCATCGCGGGCGGTAATGACCAGCAGATCGCCGGTTTCCCATTCCCCACCGCCGCGGGTATCCCACCATTCACGTAAAAATTCGTGCCGTAAAAATGGCACGTGCGTCTGGCTGTTATCCAGCAGGTTGTTCCATTCAGTTTTCAGTTCATCCCATTGCGGAATTTCAGTGATAATCTCGTAGCTCAGCATGTCTGAATTGTAACACCAGTGACCTGATAGCACGTTGGTGAATACATGGTTGTACTGGTAAACAACTTGCATCCTGATTGTTGATGGTTTTGCAAATCACTCATTCTACTTACTGGACATAAAAAGCTGTGTTGGATCTAAACCTTTACCCGCTTCACATCAAAGACAGTGTTGAACAAGCCTACCTGCCGGGCTTGCATTTTGGCGTTTCGCCCAAGAATGCCACCCGTTCCAGGCAGGGCGATCAACTGGTGATGTTGCTGACCGCGATTAATGAGATGGTGATTTCACCCGACCGGATGACTTCCGCCCTCGAAAAAAGTGCGGCAGATTATTATCATTCCACGGGAACGGTAACCGCCGCGCTAAAACGATGCGCGGAGAGCTTGAACGACGCCCTGTTGGAGTACAACCTCAAAGAGAGCGCCGGCGGTCACCAGCAAAGCTGCATGCTGAATATGGCGGTGGTCCGTGAAGATCGGGTGTATGTTGCCCACGCAGGCTATACGCATAGCTTTATCCTCAATAAAAACAAAACCGAGCACTTCTTCGACCCCGAAATGTCCGGGCGCGGCATCGGATTGAGCCGCACCACCACACTGCGTTTCTTCCTGTCGGAACTCGCCGGCGATGAATATGTGCTCTTCAGCCCGGAACCGCTGGCAACCTGGACCCCTTCCAACCTGGCAGGCAGTCCATCCATTGCGCTGGATTACCTGCGCCGCAGGTTGTTGAACCAGGTCTCGCCGAATATTCGCGCGCTGCTCATTCAGGCAGTTGAAGGCTCTGGAAGGGTGATCCTGCAGGCGCCGCTCTCCAGCAAATCGGGCTTCTTTGTCCCGGCTGCCGGCAACGGAGCCGCGGCCCAGCCACAGCAGGCGAACAAAACGGTCACCCGCGATGGGCGGGTTGTTCCTTCCATGGCGGTGCCGTCCTCCAGACCGTCCGCCCCCGATTACCCCCCGCAGCCGGCAAAACCGGATGGATCCAGCCCGCTTGCCGGGCAGAAGACGGTCGTAAAACCCCTGCCGGTACCGGCTGCTGCCGAGATCGAAGATGAGATCGAGCCGGGATTTTTCGAAGGCATCAAAGCGCTGGGGAAGGAAGCTGCTGAGAAGGGCAGGAACCTCCAGGGCAGCATCAGCCGATTTACCGGCCGTTTCAGAAGGAAGACGGTGGATGAGGAAGGGGTCGAAACACCCGTTCGCGCACCGCGAATTCCAATCAATACCGAACCGCTGCGCCGCTCTTTTGTCAAACTGGAAAAAGGCGCCTCGGTAGCTGCCAACATCACCGGCAAGACTTTGCAAAAGACCGCCTCCACCATGGGGGGCGTTGTCGGCGGTGCGGTGGAATACATCACCCCCGAGGGCGGATTCCAATTGCCGCGCATCTCCAACAAGGCGCTGATTCTGATCTCGGTGATCGTGCCGCTGGTCGTGGTCGCCGCCGGATCATCCATCTATTTCCAGCGCGGCAGATCCGTGCAATTCGAGCAATATTACAGCCAGGCGGAAGCACTTGCCGCCCAGGCTGGCAGCCAGAAAGACCCCGATGAAGTACGCGATATCTGGCAGCAGGCACTGGTGCTTTTGGATCAGGCGGAGAAATACGGCAAGAACGACAAATCCACCATCCTGCGCCAGCAGGCACAGGATGTGCTGGATGATGTGGAAGGCGTGGGGCGTCTTGATTTTGCACCCGCCCTGCCCGAGAACCTTCCCGGCGGAACCAAGATCACCCGCATGCGTGCCACCACCACCGATTTGTTCATGCTGGATTCCTCCGACGGCAAGATACTGCGCGCGGTGCTGACCGGGCGTGGCTTCGAACTGGATACCAGCTTTACATGCGCCCCCGGACCCTATGGATCGTATGTCGTTGAACCCTTCGTGGATTTTGCACTGATGCCCAAGGGTAACTCCCTCGGCGCATCTATCGCCGCGCTGGATAAGAATGGCAACATCGTATACTGCGGTTCCGGCACCAGCGCCACATCCATGACGCTCATGCCGCCCGAAACCGGATGGGGAAGCATCGACACCCTTGCCATTGATTCAGGGCGTCTGTACGTGCTGGATAAGAACTCCAATGCCATCTGGGTATACTTCGGATCTGGCGGCACCTACAGTGAATCACCGGAACTGTTCTTCAACAAGGACATTCCAGAGTTGAACGATATCATCGATTTCTCGATCAATGTCAACGATCTTTATATGCTGCACCAGGATGGACATCTCACCACCTGCACCTATGGCGCCATTTCGGGAACAGCCACCAAATGCAAGGATCCATCACCGTATTCCATTGAACGCCCAAACGTCAAGAACAAGCCGGTGATCATTCCTGAAACCACTTTCACCCAAATTCAGTATTCGGCGCCGCCCGATCCTTCGATCTACCTGCTGGATACATCCAGTGTATCCATCTATCATTTCAGTGTAAAACTGGCAATGATGAAGGAATTATCGGTACAGGCGGGTGATCCGCAGCAACTGTTGAAACGCAAGCCAACCGCCTTCACCGTGAATCCGGCCAAGGTGGTGTTCATGGCATTTGACAACAAGGTGTATTCGGCTGTTTCGCCCTAGCGGATTTCAATTCTTGCGTGAGCGCGATGAACTTTTCGGCTGCCTGCCGATGTAAGACGGGACGGCCAGCATGTGGATTTTGCATATCCGGTCATCGATCAGCTTCATCCTCAAGCGGGCATCCAACGCCTCGAGGCTCTGCGACGAGGTGATCACGGTCGGCAATTCGGCATCGTAACGATAATTGAAGAGCTGGTACAGCTTCTCCTTTGCCCAGGGTGTGGAGGAGTGCGCTCCCAGGTCATCGAGGATCAGCAGCGAACAGGTGCGGATATCCTCGAAGCGGTGGTCATACGATTCCCGGCTTTCGGGGTGAAAACTCGCCCGCAGGTGGTCGAGCAGATCGGGAACGCTGACCAGCAGGGGCGGCTGCCCCTGGCTGGCGCGGTAATTACCAATGGCCGCCGCCAGATGTGTTTTGCCGGTACTGTAATCTCCCAGGAACACGATCCAGCCTCTGGGCTCATCGGCAAATTTTTTCGCCGCTTTCATCGCTTTATCCAGGCTGCCTGTTTCCGCTGCCTTCAATCCTTCATTCTCGCGCAGATCGAAGCTTTCGAAGGTCTGCTTTTGATGCAGGCTGAGGGTGGAAAGATCGGGGTGATCGCCCGCCGCAGATGGGTGCCGGTAATCGGGGGCATTGATGTGCAGCCGCTGAACCAGGCTGGGGTCCTGCAGCCGCGAACTGATCCGCGATTCGATGCCATCCATCGGTTGGTTGGTGGTGATCACCAGCGGCAGGCGGTTGAGATAACGGTGATTGACGATCTGGAAGAGCTTTTCCTGCGCCCAGGGTGTGGCATTCTCGGTGCCAAAGTCATCCAGCACCAAAAGCTGGATGTTGCGGATCTCCTCAAAGCGTTTTTCAAAGGTGGTCTCGGCATCCTGGTAGGCAAAGCGCAGCCAGTCGAGCAGATCGGGCACGGTCAAAAACAGGGTCGGAACACCCAGGGAAACCGCCTGGTTGGCGATGGCGGCCGCTAGGTGGGTCTTTCCGCTGCCGAAGGGACCCATCAACAGCAACCAGCCATCCAGGTTGCCCGCGAAGCGCTGGCAGGTATTGTATGCCGTCTTCAGGGATATGGCTTGCAGAGGGGTTAATGTGCCCGAGCGCCCCTCCGATTCGAATGTCTCAAAGGTGAACTGTCTCACAGCCTCCAGGTTGGCAAAGCGGGTCAACTGCTGGTGCACTTGCTGCACCACCTCCTGCTGGCGGCAGGCGCAGATGTGCATCTTGCCGAACTCCGGGTTGTCCACCGGCACATCCATGCGGTAAAAACCCACGCCGTGGCAGATGGGGCAATCGGGGTCGCCGATGGTGGTCCGTTGATCCCTGTCAGTGCTCGATGAATCTTGCGTATTCTCCTTCGAGATACCGGCGGTAATCTTTTTGAGCGTCTCGTCGATTTTCGTCATCTCTACCTCTTTCCTGCCATGAGCGGAGAATAGCCTGGATGTAGTTCCACTTGCGCACGTTGTTCGTTACTGCTATGCGAAATGCTTCCTCGATCCACTCCGCCGGATAATCAGCTTCTGCCGTCTTCAACATTTCGGCGATCATCGGCGTGAGCGGACCCACATTCTGTTCATATAACTTGAAGATATTCGGTTTGACCAAATCCAGCCCCACGGGGGCAAAATGCTCACTGCCCGGCTGCCATTTTCCGGCGTGGAAGGATTCCACCACTGCCTGCGAACGGGGCGTGTTCAGGAAGTAACATGGACCATCCGAGCCATCCGGGTGGATGCCGAGGATAACCCCGCGGGATTCAGCCTTTTGCAGGGCAACCTTCAACCTGTCGGCTGCCCCGTCACCCAGGCTCTCCATCCAGACGCGGTCCTGCTGCATTTCACTCAGCCGCAGGTAACGGATATTCCCCTCGCGCCGGTCCAATGCCCAGATGATGTACAGGATGGTCTTCAGTTCATCCAGATCGTCCAGCTCGGGCAGCAATTCGGTAAAAAAAGACTCGGGGATGGACGTGAAGCTCACTTTGCCGGGGGGAAAACCAGGGAATACACGCTTGTCTGCCATGGCGTAACATTACCGTTTCAACTGGGCGGCGTTCTCAAATTTTGCCAGCTGTGGCATAAAGATTACCTCGATGCCCGGGTGGGTGGGACCGTTACGGTGTTTCGCCACAATCAGTTCCGCCACATTTTGCCGTGTGGAGGTTTTTTCGAGCGCATCGGGTCGGTGGATGAAGATCACAATATCGGCATCCTGCTCCAGTGAGCCGGATTCGCGCAGGTCTGAAAGCTGCGGACGTTTGTCGGCGCGCTGCTCCACCGCACGGGAAAGCTGGGCTGCCGCCAGCACCGGTACGTTTAGTTCACGTGCCAGCACCTTGAGGTAACGGGAAATATAAGAAACCTCCTGAACCCGGTTGTCGTTGCGTATATCGCCGCTCATCAACTGCAGGTAGTCCACAATGATCAGATCGAGGCGGTATTCCAAATGCAGCCTGCGGCACTTGGTGCGCATTTGCAAAGGGGTGATGGCGGGGGTGTCATCCAAAAATATCTTGGTGTCGCTCATCATATCTACGGCGTGCACGAAGAGCGACCATTCGTCGTCTTCGAGCTTACCGGCGCGCAGCTTTTGTGATTCGATCCCGGTTTGCTGGGAGATCAAACGCTGCACCAGCTGTTCATTGGACATTTCCAGCGAAAACATAGCCACATGCTTTTGATTGTTCAATGCCGCATTCTTGGCTGCCCCCAGCAAAAAACCGGTCTTGCCCATACCGGGGCGCCCCGCAACAATGATCAGATCCGATTTCTGCATGCCGCCCAGCAGCTTGTCCAGGTCGATCAATCCACTGGGTACACCATAGAACTCATCGCTGCGCCGCGCAAGCTCATCCACGTGATCGTAGTACTCGCTGAGCACCGTGCGGATGGGTTGCAGGTCATGCCGCACCCGTCTTTCACTGATCTCAAAGACGGCTTTTTCTGATTCATCGATCACCGCATCCAGCTGCTTCTCGTGGTTATACGCCAGGCGGGCAACATCGTTGGCGGCGGAGAGCAGGCGGCGACGGATGGCATGTTCTTCGATGATGTGTCCATACGCTTCCGCATTCAATGCACTGGGCACCCTGCTCAGCAATCCGGTCAAGTAACTCGACCCGCCAATCTCGACCAGCAGATTGTGTTGATTGAGGTCTTCGGTGAGGGTTAGCAGATCCACCGGGGTGCGTTTTTCGTACAGCCGCATCAGCGATTCCCATACCAGCGATTCCGATGAATGTAAAAATCTTCCGCCTGCAGGAACGGGGCAACATCATAATATGCTTCTGGGTTGATCAGAATCGAACCCAAAAGCGACTCTTCCGCCTCACGATTGTGCGGAATGGAAAGAGATTCGGGTGACGCAGACAGTTCTTCCTGTGGCGGCAGATCGTCCATAAATTACTCCCAACTGGAGATTGATGTTATTTATTGTATCTTATTTATGCCAGTGTCTACACTGGTTGATCTGGAGATTCCTGGTCTTCCCCGCTGTCTGGTGAATTTTCATCCAAATCGAATTTTTTCAAGAAATCTTCAAACACCGAAAGACGCCGCTCACCACCCGCTTCGGCGGCAGGAGCAGATGCCTCGGATTGAGTTTCCTCATCGTGTATATTAGCTTCAGGGTGAATACCGGCCTGATCCATTACCTCGCTATCCACCAGGATGGGGATGTGCGTACGGACTGCCAGGGCAAGTGCATCTGACGGTCGCGCATCGATTTCGATCGTCTCACCGTTCTGTTCTGCAATGATCCTGGCATAGAAAACATCATCCTTGAGCGCAGCCACTTCAATGCGTACCACGCGGGCATGCAGTTGGGAAAAGACATTTTTCAGGAGGTCATGGGTCAATGGGCGGGATACTTCCACTTCCTGCAGCGCAATGGTAATTGCCTCGGCTTCATAGGGGCCGATCCAGATGGGCAGGTAATTCTCCGATTCTTTTTCGTGCAGCACAACCACGCGCTGTTGGTTGGTGAGGCTCACCCTCAGGCTGTCGATTACAACTTCCACCAGCTTTCCCATTTTTTACCTCCACACTAATTCTATCGCAGCCTGAAGCGGATTTCAAATAAATACACAAGCCTGGAGAATGCTGCGGCAAATGTTAAGAAACCAATTTTTTAACAATTCGATTTTCCCTCCTGATTCTTAAAAAATGGGAGTATAATACAACGACCCTTGAAATGCACCCACCGTATAAAATCGCACTTACGGAAGCAAATGGTAGAGGCGAAAACATAAAAGTCTTCTTTGCCCAGGGTGGGAGTAAGTTCGGCAAAAGATAAAGCATGAGCAGTTGGTAGCTGCTACAAAACAATAGACGAGGTAATTTGCGGTTGAACGAAAAAATCCTGTTGGTTGAAGGTAACCGGGCAGATCATCCATCTTTTCGCGATGGATTGATCAAGCGAGGCTACCAGGTGGACACCGCCCCCAACGGGAACACAGCGCTGAGACGGTTGGAAACAATTGATCCCGATCTGGTCATAATCGATGCCGCATCCCTGAGAACATCCGGAAAACGAATCTGCCGTGATCTGCGCCTTGCGCTGGGCGACATTCCCATTATTTTGATCATCGCCTCCAACGGCGAAGAACCTGAAAAAAAGAAACCGGTCAACCGCCTGGAAAAGGAACTGGTGCTTGTCCTTCCCTTCACCTTGCAGAAATTGATTAACCGTGTCAAGCCGCTTCTGCCTGTGGAAGGTCGCCAGGTGATTAATGAAGGACCCATCCGTCTGGATATCGAACACCAGAAAGTCCGCTGCATGAATCAGTCGGGGAAATTGACCCCGCACCTGATGCGCCTGCTTAAAATCCTGATGGAGCATCCCGGCGAAGTTGTCGAGCGGGAAAAGCTCTTCCGTGAAGTGTGGGAAACGGAATATACGGCAGACACACGCACCCTGGATGTGCATGTCAGCTGGCTGCGGCGAATTATCGAAACCGACCCGCGGCATCCCCGCTTCATCAAAACCGTCCGCGGCGTGGGTTATCGCCTGGATGTCTGACATTAATTAAGCCCATTTTTACTGCGGCAATTTCTTTTCCCGTCTAAAATAAGGTATGGTCTTCTTTGCCTGTGGTATATCCACCGGGGATACTGTTTATTGGGAGCATGGATGAAATTCCAGCAGGGCAAGCCCATCAAAGCCAGCACGATACTGGTGGTCATTCTTGGTATTGGCAGCTTCATCGTTACCTTCCTGACCATTCTGTTGATGTATTTGCGTCTCAAGGTGTACCTTCCTGAACAAACCAATATTTTGCCGCTTCTTTTACAGCTGGCCGTGCTGGTGATCAGCGCCATTTTCCTCATCTCGCTGGTGGGTTCCGTGCTCTATCGCCGCCTGATCGACAAACCGCTGAAGCAGATCCGCGAACAGGCGCTTGCCATCGCTGAAGATGAAGACGCATTGGGATCCCAGATCCCCTCCCCCAAAGGGGCTGAACTGCTGGAATTGACCGAAGCCTTCAATTCCATGTCAGCCAGCCTGAAGGAAACCCATGACGAAACGGAAGCCCGGGTTGCCGAGCGGACACGGTTGATCGAAGAAGGCTCGCGGTTGGTGCAGGAGGTGTTGGATACCACCCCCAACATGCTCTGCCTGATGAATACAGAGATCGACCAGTTCAATTACCTCAACCGGGAATTCTGCGACTTCTTCGGCGTGGAAAGCCAGGAATTGATCCACCTTGGACCGGTGTTCTTCCGCGGAAAGATATACCCCAACGATCGCAGTATTTTCACCGAGCACGAAGAGAAGATGCTCGGCTGCGAGAACGGTCATGTGCAGGAATGTGATTTCAGAATGGTGGAGCATAGTGGTACCTGGCGCTGGGTAAGCTGGCGCTCCATCGTTTTTCAGCGCAACAAGGATGGTCAACCCAAGCTCATCCTGCACGTGGGACAGGACATCACCAACCTGAAGGAAACGGAAGAAAAGCTGCGCTTCATCTCCATTCACGATCAGCTTACCGGCTTATACAACCGCCTCTATTTCGAAGAGGAAATGTCAAGGCTCGAGCGTGGACGTGTCTTCCCCATCAGCACCATCATGGCGGATGTGGACAATCTAAAAATCGCAAACGATACCTATGGCCATGCCCGGGGTGATGAATTGCTGAAAACCGTTGCCGGTATCCTGCGTTCCAGTGTACGCGCGGAAGATGTGGTGGCTCGCATCGGCGGCGACGAGTTTGCCGCCCTGCTGCCCGGCACGGACGAAACAACGGCTGAAAAGATCATCGGGCGCATCGTGGAAAAGATCGATGCGCATAACACCTGGAATACACAACTCAAAGTAAGCGTATCGATCGGTGTGCAAACCAGCGGTCGTAATGAGTCATTGACCGAAGCCCTGCATAAAGCCGACGAAAAAATGTACAGCCAAAAACAGCAAAAACGCAGGCAGCGGAAACCAGTCCAATAAATAGTACAGGATGAATATGGAACAATTTCTCTGGGCAGATTCCATCCCCGGTGCAATCACCGTGTGTGACGCGGATGGCAAGATCATCTATATGAATCAGAAAAGCAGGGAATCTTTTACCGGCGGAGACGACAGCTTATTGGGCAGATCCCTTTTTGATTGTCATTCCCCACAATCCGTGGAAATCATCAAGAAATTGATGGCCGAAGGAAAGACCAACTCCTACACGGTAAGCAAAAAAGGGTTGCGCAAGTTCATCCATCAGACGCCCTTTTTCGAGAACGGCAAGGTCGCCGGGCTGGTCGAATTCTCTTTCATCATTCCCGAAGACCTGCCTCATCACAACCGCGATTAAACTGGCGCTATTTGCACTTTGGGGTCTTCTCGCTCCTTCGAGCGGTGGATCAGATAAATCCCCAGCAGGACCAATGACATGCCCAGCCATTGCACCGGAATGAACTTTTCCCCGAACACCGGGATGGCAAGCAGGGTGGAAAGCACCGGCTGAAGAATGATGGTGGGCGAAACGATTGAAGCCGGCAGATGCCCCAGTGCAAACGCCACCGCCACATAGGCAATGCACTGCACCACCACGCCCGCGCCGATAAACGAGAGTACCGTTTGCACGCCATATCCGCTCAACGGATGCCCCAACACCAGGCAAAAAATAAGCAAAAAGAATGACGCCGCTGCCGACATGATCCATAGGTAATGGATCACGGACAGCCGTTTGCGCCCCTGCTGTGTGCTCAGGTAATACCCGCCATAGAACAGTGCTGAAGTCAGAGCAAGTAAATCTCCCTGGCTCAAATGCGGTCGCAAAAAGAAATCATAGCTCAACACCACGGCGGCGCCGATCAGCGTCAGCGCAAAACCGATCCAGAAGGACCTGGGGAGTCTTTCCTTGAGAAGGAACAATGAAAACAAGACCACCCAAACCGGGGCGGTGTTGCTCATCAGGGTCGCGTTGGCAATTGACGTGATCTGCAGGCTTTCATTCCAAAAAGAGAGGTCCACCGCAGTGCAAAGTCCCCCCAGAATGGGGAAGAAGAGATCGATTTTCGTCCAGCGGCGCATTTGCGGTTTGGTCATGATGAACGGAATGGTGATCAGCAACCCGCCGATCGTCAGCCGGTAAAACGCGAACACCGTTCCGGGAACATCCGCGCCGCCCCAGCGCACAAAAAACGGGGACAGGGTCTGTGAAATGATGGCAGTGGCAAGCGCCAGATAGGGGAGATTCTTGCGTAAAAAGGTGGTTTGCGTCATAGAAGATTTCCAGTGGAATGAATGCGATATTCTATCATGACATACGGCAGGACGGGTATCGAAAAGGAGCTGCCATTCCTTCCCGGCAGCTCCTTTTAGTGCGCTTGGTGAAATTTTACTGCATGATCATCGGGACGAATGCCTGTATCCCCTGGTCTACCCAGAACTGGTACGTGGCGCCATCCCCGGCGATCAACGGATTGAAGTTGCGCGCCTTGACATAATAGGTGCCGGATGTCGGCGCCAGCCAGCGGATGGTGGCAGAAGAGCCCAACTGCGCCGGGAAAGTCTCGGCAATGGGTGTGCCGTTGGCGGTGTACAGGGTCAGTACCGGACCCACCGCACGCGACAACGGGACGGAGTTGATAAAGTACACTTCTCCGGCTGTTGCCTCGAACTTGAACCAGTCGGCATCATCCTGCCCGCAGAAGGTCTTCGCAGCCCGGTCCCCGCCCACCGTAATGGCTTTTGCCGCTGCGAGGGAATTATCCGCTTCGGTGGCATCCACTCCGGCGGTACATCCGCTCATTTGAACGGTAGTCTCTGGTGTATCCGACCAGCTTTCGGCCGTGCCGGTGTTGTCGATCACCCGCATGCGGAAACCGTAAGTGCTTCCCGGCTGCCCGATGAACCAGGCGTATCGGTCAGAAACCTTGATCCCATCCGGCGGCAGCCAGTTCTGCCAGGTTCCGCCATTCTCCTTTACCTGTACCTCGAACTTGGATATGCCGGCGCCGACATTGTTTGCCGTCCATTGCAGCAACACCGTGTTCAGGTTGGAGGTTGCCGGCAGCGGGATCATCGCCGAAGTGGGTACTGGCGGAGGCGCCTGCGTGGGGTCAGTCTTCAAGCCCCAACTGGCAATACCACCCCAGTTGCCCGAGTTATCGAATACCTGGGCGTAAATTGCCGCCAGACTGCCTTTTACCTGATTGGTCGGGTCGAAGAGCAGGTTCCAGCCATCTTCCGGGTTCCAATCTTCACCCAGCTTCTGCCAGACGCCGTTCTCCCAATCATGATTGTGATAATAGAATACAACGTGCCCGATGCCGCTGCCGCTGGTATCCGTGCCGCTGACCGAAATGTTGAATACGGCATTGGGCAGCAGCGTTCCGCTGGCGGGGTAATCGATCTTGATGGTCGGCGCGGAGTAGTCCTTGTACATGCGCAGGATATAGAAGTAATCTGATCCGCCGACCATGGGATGATTCCATGCCTGCACTTTCAGCTTGTATTCCCCGGTGGTTGGAATGATGTAATACAGCAGGGAATCCTTGCGCTGGATGTAAATCTCATCATCATTCTCGGCAAGTACGGTCCGACCATCCGGGCTGTAGAGCGTGACAACCGAATCGAGCGATGAGCCGATGGTTTTGGCATCGATATCGAAGGTGATCCGGTCACCGGCATTTGCCGTAAATTTGTAATAATCCACGTCGCCGCCCGGACAGATGTCGCCCACCGCTGCCTGGGTCAGCGAGAGTACGCTGGCGGTATCCAGGCTGTTGTTGGCGCTCGGTTCGTTGCATGCGGTAGGCATGCCAACCTGGCTGATCTGTACATCATCTATGTACCAGCCATCCCCGACATTCTGAATATCATCCAGGGCATTGAAATAGAAACGGATGCGGATGCTCTGGTTGGCGTATGCCGAGAGATCGATCACCGGACCCTGCAGCCAGGTATTTTCGGGATCCCAGTATAGCTGTGCCACATTGACAAACGGGCTGCCATCCGCCGAGATTTGCACCGCGCGCTGATCCCATTGATAGGATAAGCCTTCCGTGTTGTAGCGATAGAGGAAGCGCAGGTAATACCCTGCCGCCGGAATGTTGATCGGCGGTGAGGTGAGCGTGCCGGATGTGCTGCTGCTGTATTGCTTGACGCTGCTTACCGTCTCACCGAACAGCCAGGAAGTACTGGCGCTGGTGTAGAGCGCCGTGGTGCGGTTCCACAAACCAGTAGCCACCCAGCCATGCGCTCCCGATTCCACATTGTCCGACCAGGGCGCCGTGATTACCGCCGGTGAAGGCGACGCGGCTGTCTTCACCGTGAAGGATCTGCTCGACCAGGCGGAAACCTGGCTGTTCGCCGAATTGCGCGCGCGTACCTTCCAGGTGTAGCTGCCCACTGGCAGGCTGCCAACGTTATATGCCAGTGTGGATTTCCACTCGGAGGTGCGGGTGGTGAAGCCGTTGTTGCCGCTCAATTCCACCTGGAACTCGTTCGCCCATCCGCCGTTCGACCAGGCCAGCGAAATGCTCTCATCCGTGGTGAACGTGGCTCCCGATGCCGGAGAGACAAACCCCGGCGCTGCAATCGTGTTGGTGGAGGATTTCACCTTGAAGGAACTGACCTGGTTAAGGTTGATGATATTGTCGGAAAGATCTGGATCCGATGTCACCAGCGTCTCTGCCCTGCCCTGGTAGCTGGTCTTCGCCCACAGCGTTACCTGGGCGCTGCTGCCCACCAGAACGGATTCGGCATCGCTTTCGGCAAATCCACCCATGGCGGATGAATTCTTGTAATCACCGGATGAATAGACCTTGCACACGCCGCTGTAATTCTTTCCGCTGTAGAGTGCGATCTGGCTTGCTGTGGGTACGCAGGGCGGTGGCTCGGTGGTATTCGAGCAGGGGAAGTTCTTGGCAATACCGGTCAAACCCTGCAATCCCACCGATTCATTGCCTTCCACATCCCACAATTTGAGCGCAAAGCTCACCGGCCCGTCGGGGATTTCCGCACCGGAGGCACACACATCGAGGTTGATGTTGAACGGCACACTGGTAACCGGATTGCCGATATCGTGCCAGGCGTTATTATAGAAGCCGATTAACTGTACCTTGGTTACACCCTTGTCATCCGTACCGGTACCTGAAATGGTCAGGTTGCGGGAGGTCAGCGAACTGCCCTGCGCCGGGGATGTGATCGAACCGCTGGGACCTTTGGCCGCCTTATTGCCGGACTTGTAGCTGGTCTGCCCCTGGCCCCCATATTTGCTCGCCTCTGTTGGCGTTCGCGGTCTGCCGCCCTGGGTGCTCGAATCATAGTTGATGGATACATCCTTGAAGGTGATATCCACGCTGGGACCCCAGTAACCATAAGATGCGGTGTGCACCATAAAATGCAGGTGGTGCGCCGTGCTTGCCCCGGTATCATCCACGTTGCCGATGAATGTACCCTGGTTTACCTTTGCCCCAACCGTGCGTAAATTGGTCGGGATGCTGTTATTCGCCAGGTGGTAATAGATCTGATAAGACACCGGTGTGGTGCTGCTATCCTTGAGGATGATGTAGTTGGTGCATGTAGTACTGCCGTTGGTGCAAGTCCACTTGGCGGCAAACACCGATCCACCCTTCGCGGCAAGGATCGGGAACATCGTGCCGTCTGCAAAATCGAAAGCATAATAACAATCGCTGCCAGAGCAGGACGTATGGGAAATACTCCATGTCAGGCGCTTGGTCTGTCCGCCTGCCCAGGGCAGTAAATAGCCGCCGAATTTGGCTTTGACTTTGGGTTCGGCGTATTTGGTCTGAAATCGCTGTTCGAAGTCTTCGCCCAGGAGTCCCTTGGGCATGCTGTCCACCACTTTTGCAAAATCAGCCTCGTACGGCAGGGTAACCGTCCAGCTATCCGCCACACCTTTTTGCGTGGAGGGCGTCTTCTTCGCCACGGCAATTTCCGGCTCGCGTGCGATCACCTCTCCGGTATCCGGTTCGAGTGCAGCCAGCCAGACCATGGCAGACTGTCCATCATCCGCGTATACGATGTTATCGATTTTCACATCATAAATTGCGTAACCTTCATCGGATGCCTTCAGCCGGGAAACTGCCTCGTCCAGGGCTTTCTGAATGCTCTCGTCGCCGGTGACGGGGGTTTCGGCAAGTTCACCGCTTTCCTGAACCGGCACGGGCGTTTCGACGCCGGCAATACGCCCCATCTCTTTGCGAATAAAGATGGCAAGCACCACAATCAGAATTACCGGCAAGATTACAAGCAAATATCGAAAAGGTGATGGCTTTCGCATAAGTGGACTCCTTATCAGGCGAAATGGTGCAAGTTACAGACCAAACAGCCCGTTCTCACTAACCTACGCGAAACAAAATACAGCCAGCAAACCTGCTGACTGTATCTCTTTCCGCAATCAAATGGAGGTTAAGCCCGCCAGAAACCCCGCCGCAGTGGACGGACATCCTCCAGCGTAATGAACGCCTCCGGGTCAGTCTCCAGTACGATGGTATCCACCCGGTCCACATTCTTGCGGTGCACCGAAATGTTCAATACGGTCACCATGCCATCCCTGCCCCGTGCGGGGATTTCAGTCACCGCAAAACCGGCTTCGCGCAGCTTCTCCGCCACCAGGGTTCCCCGCCGTGAGCTGACCACCCGTATGGAACTGTAACCGATTGCCAGTCGTTCCTCAATGTACATGCCCGCCACATTACCGGTCGCAAAACCGCAGGCATAACCGATCACCAGCAATGGATTGTCCAGATGGGTCAGCACCGAACTGATTGCCACGACGAAGACCGTCGATTGGGTAAACCCAAGCACCCAGGCAAGCTTTTTCCTGCCGCGCACTACAAGGAGCATGCGCAGCGTATCACAGCCCATATCCACCACGCGCAGGAAGAATATCAACAGCATACCCAACCATGCGTCGGGTGATGCCAGCCAGGACATTGGATCGGCAAACCACTGTTGGATCATGCTGTTTCCTTTACCATCACTCTTTGACGTCTTCAGCTTCAGCCGCCGGCAAGGCGGACGGCATGGATGGGACGTACAGATCGGTCATATATTCTTTGACCATTCTGCGCGTGCAGAATTGCGGCACAAGCGTGCGAACGCATTCCTTTTCGCGGGCAATCCACTCCACCGGCAGATTGTCGGCGGACCGTGCATCGTAATACATCGGGATGATCTCGTTCTCCAGCGTATCGTACAGCGAATTTGCATCCGCGTCATCCTGCTGGTTTGGATCGCTGTAATCGGTGTCGTCACCGATTGCCCAGCCGTTGTTGCCGTTGTAACCTTCCCGCCACCAGCCATCCAGCACTGAGAAGTTCAAAACGCCATTTAAGGCGGCTTTTTCTCCTGATGTGCCGGAAGCTTCGTTGGGGCGTCGCGGCGTATTCAGCCAGATATCCACACCCTGCACCAGATAACGCGCGATGTTCATATCATAATCTTCCAGGAAAACCAGCCGACCGCCGTTGCGGGCATTCTTCACCGCGCGATACACTTCCTGGATCAGCAGTTTGCCTGGCTCGTCCGCCGGATGTGCCTTGCCGGCGAAAATGATCTGCAGGGGACGGTTGGGCTGGTTGAGCAGATTGATCAGCCGGTCGACATCACGCAGGATCAGATTGGCGCGTTTATAAGTGGCAAAGCGCCGTGCAAAGCCGATCGTCAGGGCATAGGGGTCCAGCAAAACGCCTCCGGCAATGATCTGCACCGGGTGGACGGTCGTCGTCAGCCAGTTCTGCCGCGAGCGTTCCATCATGTATGCCACCAGCTTGCGCTTCAGGTGGCGGCGCACCACCCAGAAATCGTAGTCGGGGATGTTGTCGATGCCCTCCCATACCTCGGGGTCATCCACCCGTTCCAGCCAGTCCTGCCCCAGGTAGCGGTCGAACAGATTGCGCATGCGGCGCGCAAGCCAGGTGCCCGTATGGACGCCATTGGTCACATGCGTGATCGGCACTTCCTCCTCGCGGCGTTCCGGCCACAGGAACTGCCACATCTTGCGGCTTACCTCTTCATGCAGCTCGGAGACGGCATTCCGCAGATGGGCGTGATGGATCGCCAGAATAGGCATGGAATAGGTATCGCCGCCCCAGGTCTTGGTATTGCGGGCGATATCGATAAACTGGTCGCGGGTCATTCCCAGTTCCTGCCAGAACAACGGGAAATACTTGTCGATCAGCCACAGGGGGAATTCATCGTTGCCCGCCGGGACGGGAGTGTGCGTGGTGAAGACACTGCTCTGGCTGACCAGCTCGGCTGCCTCGGCATAAGTCTTTCCAGTGGACATAAACTCCCGCACCCGTTCAAGGGTCAGGAAGGCGGAATGTCCCTCATTCATGTGCCACACGTTGGGCGTCAATCCCAATGCGCGGATGGCGCGTACCCCGCCAATGCCCAGGATCATCTCCTGCGATATGCGCAGATCCACGTCGTTGCTGTAGAGGCGGGCGGTCAACTGGCGGTCGTTGGGATTATTGGCATCCACATTCGTGTCGAGCAGATACAGCGGCACCCGCCCCACCTGCACCAGCCAGATGCGCGCCCGGACCGTGCGACCGGGCAGGTCGACGCTGATCGTCACCTCGGAACCGTCGGTATTCTTGAGCGGGATGACCGGCATGCCGTCGAACTGCAGGGGATTGTTGCGCGCCTCCTGCCAGCCGTCTTCGGTGATCTTCTGGGAGAAATAGCCCTGTGTATATAGGAAGCCGACGCCAAAAAGCGGCAGCCCCAGGTCACTGGCTTCCTTCAGATGATCGCCGGATAAAACTCCCAGCCCTCCGGCATAAACCGGCAGGGATTCGTGCAAACCGTACTCGAAGGAAAAATAAGCGATGGTTCCATCCTTCTTGCCCGGATAATTCTTCTTATACCAGGTCTGTTCACCCTTCAGGTAACTCTCGAAGTTCTGAACCACCCGGTCGTAGACATCCAGATAATACCGGTCATTGGTAACGGCGTTCAACCGGGAGCGTTCCACTTTGCGCATGAACACGATCGGGTTGTGATACACCTTCTCCCACAAAGCTTTATCAATCAAGGCGAACACGCGCGTCGCTTCCGGATTCCACATCCACCACAGGTTATATGGCAGAACCGCCAGCTTGCTCAGCCGGCGCGGTAGACTGAAATTGGGCGTTCTATCGATCACTATGGAATTATTCATCTTCTTCTCAATTTCCCCGGGCAATCTCACCTTGCCCAGAATAGATTGTTCTTCTGGCAAGTAATCTTAACCGATTATTCAGGATATGAAAACAAAAGCCATCCATAACCAAAACAGCTTGCGGTCACCACACCCGCTCCATCTCCGTATTTTCAAGCGACTTCCGACCTATCTTTGCCAGGTCCAGCCATTGCCCCTGGACTTTAACCCGTACCACATCGGCGGTAAAATCGGTGACGGTGCTGCCATGATTGTCGAATAGTGCCGAACCAACTGCATAAATATCCACCGGAACTTCCAGCTTCTCGAAGCGCTGGATTTTCTCCGGACCAAAACCACCCGAAACGACGATCTTGACTCCTGCGCAATACTCCCTTGCCACCTGGCGCCATTTCTCAGGCAGGTCCCACGTCTCCCAGGCACGATCCAAAGCCTGGCGGACATTGAACACCAGCCGTGGGTTCACCCCCAGGTCGAGTGCCGGATCGCCCACCGGCTGCACGGAAACATCCCGCAAACTTCCGCTGGTATCCAGACGCACACCATAGAGTTTATAGCGGTCTGCTTCGGATGTGTCGCCCTGTTCAAGACATTCCCGGTAGCGGTTGAATAGCACCTTCAGGGTAAGCAGGGAATCTTGCACGCAATCGTTGTTGAAATCCACCAGTGCGATCCGCGGGATGCTAACCGGCAGGACGGTTGAGAAAGCCAGCATCGCTTCGGCGGTGTCGCCAAAGAAGCAGGCAATGGCAGAATGTGCCACCGTGCCGCCGCCTTCGCCGCCCCACCAGTCGCCCTGAGCATCGGTCGATACAAAGGGGGGCAGCTTGCCTGCGAAATCCAGGTTAAAGCGCTCCACCGCAATCTGGTAGGCATACCCGTCGGCTGCTTGAACTTCATGGGCATCGAACCGGGCGGGGAAGAACAGCACCGGTTTGCCCTTGGCGGCGATCAGGGTATTGTAAACATTGGTCGCCACCCGGCTCGCCCGGGTGAGGATGCCCAAAATGGGCGTCTCGAGGTTGGCAAAATCGCGATACCTGCCGCGTACGCGCATCACCGGCTGGACGGTCAGCGGATCTCCGTTCCCTTCCACGATTGCCCCGTCATGCACCGCCCAGACCTCGAGTGAATCGGATGTGTCGATGAACTTGTCGCCGTTCCAGGTGCCGGTGCTGTGACGCAGCATGGTCAACGCCTTATCCAACCCCACGGCAATGGTTTTTCCCGGTCTGCGCGTGAAGAATTGCATCTCCACTTCCAGATTGCCCGGATGAATGGGGAAGCGGGTCAATTCCACCGGCAATCTGGCTGACTTGCCCGCATAGGTGTACCCGCTTTCAGCCATGGCTGTCAACATCTGGGCAATATTGGTGAAATATTTATCCGAATACCAGCCCTTGCGCATTCGCTCGATATCCAGTTTGAAAGTGGAATTGTCCAACCGCTGTTTATTAAAGATGCTCATAACTTCTCCGGTAACTATTGCACCGATGAAAAAACCTCGATGTCATTCAATGCCATATGGTAGAGAAAAACCTGGTGCAGCAGATCGCCATCATGTGGGAAGGCGCCAATTTCCCTGGCAACAGCCACCGGCAGGTCGTAGGTGGCAACACAATCCGCCGGTACGATCACGCGGCGGTTTAACTGGCGCGCATTTGCATCCAGTCGCAGGTACATCGCCAGCTGGTAAGTGCACAGATCGGTGCAGTCGCCCACCACGATGCAGGTATCCACTTCGGGATGCTGCGCTATCCACTCCCCCAGACCGGTATTCATCCCGGAGTGGATGGAGTTCTTCTCGAGCACGGTGATCTGCTCGAAAAACGGCAGATTCTTGATCTCCGGCACCGTATCCGCTTCGGATGTTCCGCGAACGCAGTGGGGGGCAAAAGCGGAAAATTCCACTGCGTCAGGTTCATGGGTATCTTGTGATAGGACGATCTTCCGAATGCCATATGCCCATGCTTTTTGCATCAGGGTAACCACCGGTTGTACGATTGCCTGCACCCGTGGGCTTGCCAGCACACCCTCGGTGCAAAAGCCATTGATCAGGTCGACCGAGAGAATGGCAGCCCGTGAGGGGTCTGGCGCAACTGCTTCCAGCTTAGCGCCGGGCAGTCCATCTTGCCACTCATCCAGATACGACAGGAATGATCGTGAACCTTGCCTCATGTGCTCCTCTCTTGGTGAATAACTGCAAAACCATTATTCCACGGATGAAACCGTATTGACAAGCATACCAATGTATTCTTTCATGGCGCTGGTGGTGGATTTTAAATTGGAAGAGGTCGGCAGAATATTGATCAGCACATTCTCCCACCGCCAGGAATAGAGATCGTTGTATTCCTGATCCGACATGGTAAAGTCCGTCGGGGCGGGGATCACCTCAATGCCTTCCGCCTGGAAAAGCCGTACCGAACGGGGCATGTGCATGGCGCTGGTCACCAGCAGCACCCGCTTCCAGCCATGCTCGCGAATGATCTCGGCGGAATACTTTGCATCTTCCGCCGTATTGAGCGACTTCCCCTGTTCAACCAGCACATCCTGCGGAACGCCCATCAATTGCAGCAGGTTCGCCATGTCTGCGGCGGGAGAGGTGGGGTCGGAATTCTGCCACTCGATCGTGCCGCCGGAAAGCAGAATGGCATCGGCGGCGCCATCCTTGTAAAGCTTGAGAGCATAGATCACCCGGTCGCCCGCGCCATTTACTTCCACCATCTGCCGGGGAGCCAGCCACGGGTCGGTACCGCCGCCCAGCACCACGATCACATCCGCCTGTACGGCCGGGTCGACAACCGGGTACTGGCGTTCCAGCGAGCGGACGAGAGCCATACTCAGCCAGCGGTTCCCTGCCAGGAAAACCACCAGAAAAGCCGCAAAGACCATCCAGCGTGCAAACTTGCGTTTCTTCCACCAGATAAGCGCCGCAATCAACAACAGGCAGGTCAACCCTGCCGGATAGACAAACAAAGGTAACAATTTCGAAAGAAAGAATGTCATAAACTCATTATACTCATTCCTGACGGGCAGGTCGCCAGCCGTTGCGGATCGCCTCTTCCAGCGTGCAGAACCATCTTTCCCCGCGGTCGGCTTCGATCCTCACATCCGCGTAGTCTTCACTGCCGGGCAGATGGTAGATGTAATCATCCGAAGCATTGATATTTCCCTTGATCGTGCAGCCGTTCGGCGGCAGAATACAGCCTTCCGGGCAGCGTTCATCGGTTTGCACTCCGGTGATATCATCCATTCCCTGCCAGATGCCCAGTCTGTTTTGATAAGCATACAACATATCTGCGGTGAATTGTTGCGCGCATACAGCGTCGTGCGGACGGTTGAAGCTGGTCGCCAGCCCCTCCCGGATCAGCGTACTGTTGATAAAAACATCATCCGCCATCACCAGCCGCAGCAGACGCCCGTAATCGTCCCGGTCGCGATTCCCGCTGTACAACCAGATCGTTTTGCCGCCAACCTTTTCACGATTCCACTTCATTGCGGTTTTGCCCGGCTGTGGGTCGCGCGCCTTCAACTCGGGCGTATCCACCCCCAGGTAACGCACCGTCTCGATGGCGCCGTTCAGGCGCACCTTGATGGTATCGCCGTCGATCACATCCACCACTCTGGCTTCGGTAAAAGTCAAACCGGTAAGGCAGGTGGTTTGCGCTTCATTTTGGGTCTCGGCTGCGGCAGGGGATTCCGCCGTCATCGCCGCAGATGTATGGCTGCAGCCCGAAACGAAAATAATGAAAATCAGACACCGGCAAATAAATTTACCGGTCTGTTGGGGTATGCTGCGCAATGGGGATGTTACCCTTCGTCCTGCATCTGTTTGATCAATACGTCCAGATTGTCCAGCACCATGCGGCGTTCGACTTCCAAAAAATCCACCCGTTTTTGCCAGGTTTCTTTGACCGCCTGCACCTGCGGCAAACGGACGTTTTGCCGGAATTCGCTGCGCGGCTCCAGCAGGATCGATCGGCCGTATCCGCGGCACTCACGACAGACCGGCACTTCCTCGGCATAGGTATTTTCAGGGTACTGCGAAAAACAGAAGGGACAGATCAAGGGTTCACTATTCATGGTCACTCATGCAATCTTATTACCTTTGTTTCACCGGCAAAATAATTTACTTCCACATACGCTTTTCGTAAAGCTTGATCGAAGCGGGGGGTCTGATCTTCGATGGGCGCCATCACCCCGGTTACTTCTTCTCCGAATATGTTAATACTACCGCCAAAATAATTCGCGCGCACTTTAACGCCCACATCATCCGGTGCCAAAATGGTAATTCCACCGGCAAATCCGTTGAACCGGTAATTCCCGCCCCGGTCTGAAATATCCTCACGGGAGAGATCGAGCGTGGTTTCGCCCAAAAACAAACCATGATCCTTCAGATTCCCATCAACATACCATGGTTCACCCAATGCCGCATCATCGCCCCACCAGATCCAGAAGGGTTTCCCCGCCGGTCGAACGAGCAGCCAAATTCCCAGACCGATGAATACAACTGGCCAGAGATACGCCCAGATCGGAATATGCCAGATACTTTGAATCAGAAAAATGATCCCTGAAACAATCAAAACAATACCAAAGTATGTCTTCCAGCGTTTTATCATCCTTACCTCATTACCTCGACACAAATAAAGGGGAAGTTGACCCGGTGCATGATCAATCCATTTCTTCTATCTTACCCGGGATTTGACCTCTCTATTAATATACGTCAAGTATTCAGATTGGATGTACCGGTGCGTTAACAAAAATATTGCAATAATTTAATTATCTTTTCACATCCATCTCTTAAAATTGATACAATTTAGAATGCAGCGCAAATTAGGTGGTGCATGGTGAAAGGAATTAACTATGGGATATTCTTACGGGTTTGGCGGCGGATACATACTTTACCTGTTATTCTCCCTGCCAGCCTTACTGCTGGGGTTGTGGGCGCAGGCAAAGGTGAAAGGCGCTTTCAATAAATATTCGCAAAAAAGGACTTACGGGAATTTCAGCGGTGCCCAGGTTGCCCGATATATGCTCGATCAGGCTGGCTTGCAGAATGTGAAAATCGAGGAAGTCGGTGGCACGCTCAGCGATCATTACGACCCGCGGCAAAAAGTGCTGCGGCTGAGCCATAATGTTTTCGGCAACCCTTCCATTGCCGCAGCCGGGATTGCCGCCCATGAAGCCGGGCATGCCATTCAGCACGCTGAAAGCTATGCACCCTTGAACCTGCGTAACCTGATGGTCCCCACCGTGCAGATCGGCAGTTGGCTTGGACCGATCATCTTCATGATCGGATTGTTCCTCGCCGGGCAGACCGGCACCACCATCGCATGGATCGGTCTGCTGCTCTTCGGCGCAACCGCGGTCTTTGCGCTCGTTACCCTGCCGGTGGAACTGGATGCATCGCGCCGGGCAAAAGCCTGGCTCACCACCTCGGGCGTGATCTACACCGGAGAGATGGAAGGCGTGAACAAGGTGCTCGATGCCGCTGCCTGGACTTATGTTGCCGCAGCCATTCAGGCGATTTCGACCATTCTCTACTATGTGTTCCTGCTCTCCGGCAGACGGCGGGATTGATCGTAAATTTCAGCTCATCACACCTGAAAGTCTCGGGGGATATGGATGCGGGCGTCCTGGTGACACCCGCATCTTGTTTTCACGCCCACTTCTGATTTTTCATATCGACGGTTTTTTATATAATGGAGTCATGACCTCAACATCCTATCTTATGTATGGCGAATTTGCGCCCTGGTTTCACCTGCTTACACCGCCCGAACACTATGCAGATGAAGCCAGCTTTATCACCGGGTTGATCCATCTGCGCAACCCTCACGCCCGGAACATCCTCGAACTCGGTAGTGGCGGCGGGAACCTGGCCAGCCATCTCAAGGCAAAATTCAATATGACGCTGGTGGACCTTTCTCCTCAGATGCAGGATATCTCCCGCTCCATCAACCCTGAATGCCGCCACCTGTCGGGCGATATGCGCACCCTGCGCCTCGAAGAGATCTTCGATGTGGTTCTGATCGAAGATGCCATTATGTACATCACCACTGCCGCAGACCTGTCTGCCACCCTGCGCACCTGCCGGGATCATTTGCAGCCGGGCGGGCTGGCAGTGATTGCACCGGATTGGACGCGGGACGAGTTCACCCCCGGAACCAGCCACGGCGGCAATGATGCCCCGGATGGCAGCGGAATGCGCTACCTCGAATGGATACACCCGGTACAGCAAGATGCACACACGTATCAAACGGATTTTGCCTGCCTGCTGCGTAGCGCGGATGGCGCCACCCGCAGCTATTCTGAGACGCATACCCTGGGGATATTCTCCACACCGGAATGGCTGGCAGCCTTCCGGGCGGCTGGTTTCAAACCCGCCATGTTCCCTGATCAGCAGGGCACAAAGATTTTTGTGGCACAGAGAGGAATGCACTGAGATGAAAACTTATCGAAAAGAACTGTGGATGCTTCTCCCCGGCAGACGGGGATATGTGAATATCACCCCCGAAGTGGAAGCGTGCGTCCGTGAAAGCACCGTCCGCGAAGGGTTGGTATTGGTGAATGCCATGCACATCACCGCTTCGGTGTTCATCAATGACGATGAACATGGCTTACACCAGGATTATGACCAGTGGCTGGAACGGCTGGCGCCCCATGAGCCGGTATCGGGATATCTGCACAACCGCACCGGCGAGGACAATGCCGATGCTCACATGAAGCGCCAGGTGATGGGACGCGAAGTCGTGGTCGCCATCACCAATGGAAAGCTGGATTTTGGTCCCTGGGAGCAGATATTCTACGGAGAATTTGACGGCGGACGCAAGAAGCGGGTGCTGGTCAAGATCATAGGCGAGTAGATAAAACAGGGGCTGATTTTTCAGCCTCTGTTTTATCTGGCGTCAACTAGCTTTTTAACATGATCAGCACCATCTTGTATGCACTGACGGCATTCAGCGCATGCGGCGCATTTGCCGGCATCAGAATCGACTCTCCGCCTTTCAGATGATGCCATTCCCCCGAAATACTCACATCTGCCTCCCCCTCGAGAATGATCACCAGCGCATCATACGGAGCGGTATGCTCCGAAAGGGCTTGTCCGGCATCGAATGCGAATAAGGTCACCGTGCCGCCCGGTTTGTTGACCAGGGTCTTGCTCACCACCGACCCCGACTGCACTTGAATGGACTGCGCCAGGTTGAACGGGTGGGAATTAACAGATTCAGCCATATTGCTCCTCATAGATGGATGAAGAATCTGCCCTGCCCATAAATTCGAACAGGGCAGATGTAGGATTTCAGTACAGTGTTCTGGTTTAGTAGGTAACGACCCGCGGCAGTTTCTTTGCCTGATCCACCCAATCTTTTACCTGTGCTTCGGTGGGCAGTTTGCGGACCAGTTTCTTTTTGGCATTGGATTCTTCGAGCATCTTGAACAGATTGGCCGGGTTGCGGTTTCCTAATTCAACCACGGTATCCACTCCAGCCTCTTCCAACAGGTCGGAATACTCACTCCCCACACCTTTAATTCGGTACAAGTCTGCCAGGTTGACCCATTCCAGGATCAGTTTATCTGAAATTCCAGTCTTCTCGGCAATTTCTTTGCGTCCCTTGGGGGTGGCGCCCATTTCCAGGAGCTTCTCGGTGGTCTTGATTCCGGCTGCCTGCAATTTGGCGGTGTACTTTTCTCCAATTCCCTCGACATCAATAATAGATGGCATATTTATTCCTCCTCAGATTTGTTTTCCTTATTATATGTGTATTACCGGCAAATTACAAAAGGGAATCAATGCTGTGTTGCTCTTTAGGGAATATATGTAATTGGCAACTTATTTTGATTATGCCTCGTTCAAACTGAACTGCCTTTTGCTTGACTTACAAGTGAATTACCGTTTTTAACAACCATTTGTTTTGAAAACTATTGTCACATTTGACAGGTGGAAATTGCCCCGTTTTGTGCGTAAAATGGGTGTATGAAACCATAATCGGTGAATTGAAAGCCGAACCTGAAAATTTTCATTTCATTACTAAATACATTTTGAGCATAAAAAATCCCCCTCCGGGTTGCGAAGAGGGATGGGAAAATCCATACCAGACAATCCTTTCTGGTGATTTAAGCAATTCTATGTAACCTTTACAGAGAAATATAGTGGTCGAAATCCACCTGCCAGCCTTCGGGCACGAATGCACCCGAAGCGGTATCCTGGTGATATTTACCCTGGTATTTTCCCGCATGGATGTCTTCCAGTGCTTTCAACAGGCTGTCCACCTCATCGAGGGTATTGTAAAGACCGAAGGAAATACGAACCAGCCCGGGCACATCCCGCTTGTCTTTCGCCATAATGGTGGAGCGCACCTTGCTGGCTTCCGTGTCATCCACCTTCATCAGCTTGAGCAGGTAGGGATGCGCGCAGAAGCAGCCGTTCCGCACTCCAATCCCGTATTCAAAACCAAGGATGGCTGCCAGCAAATAATGGGAATAGCCCTGCATGTTCAACGGCACCACACCCAGCCGGCTGGCGGCAGTGGCGGGATTCCGGTCACCATAGACGGATAAATAAGGCATTTTCGACAGCCGGGTGAGAATATGCCCGGTCAGCTCGGCTTCATGAGAGGCTACAACATCCATCCCAATTTTTTCCAGTTCGCTGATGGCTGCACCTAGGGCAATCGCCCCGACCGTGTTCGGGCTGCCGGCTTCATCCCGGTCCGGCGGTTCCGACCATTCAACGGTCTCGAGTGTCACAATCTCCACCTCGCCGCCGCCCACCATATCCGGGTCGCCCGTGGCAAAGAAATCGCGTCTGCCGATCAATGCGCCGGTGCCAAAGGGTGCGTACATTTTATGCGCAGAGATGGAGATGAAATCCAGATGATCGGAGGCATCCACCGGATGCATATCGATCTTTCGATGAGGAGCCAGTTGCGCGCAATCGACGCAGATCATTGCCCCGGCGGCATGCGCTTTTTCTGCCATGCGATGGACGGGATTGATAAACCCGGTAACATTGCTCGCGCCGGTCACCGATACAATGGCAATTTTGTCCCGGTATTCCTGCAGCAGCCGATCGTAATCCGCTTCATCCAACGCACCTTCGGCGGTCAGTCCAATATGGATCACCCGGGCAGCTTTTCGCCAGGGCAGGTCGTTGGAGTGATGCTCCTGGGTGCTGACCAACACAATATTCTTCTCAGGGGTAAATGGAAAACGGCGGGCAAGTTTGTTAATTGCCTCGGTGGTGTTCTTTCCGAAGATGCACACATGCGTGCGGGGGTCTGCCCCCACAAAACGCAGCACCTTCATCCGGGCTTCTTCATACAGGTGGGTTGAGATCTGGCTCTTGAAACCGGTCCCGCGGTGAACGCTGGAATAATAAGCCAGGAACTGGTCGACCTTTTCCTTGACCGGCAGCATGGGTGGTGTGGAAGCAGCATTATCGAAATTGATATACCTGCCCTGCCTGCCTCCCAGCAGCGGAACCTCTAGGTCCAACCCGACATACAGATGTCCGAAATCCATTTCTTTACCCATCTATTCTCTCCTGCACTGGTTACCCAATAAATTTATCCAAAGAGTTTCTCAGATCTTTAAAAGCATTTTCGAATTCGCCCTCTTTCACAGCATCCATCAGACAGCTTTTGACATGATCTTCGAGGATGACCCGACCTACGCCATTCAGGGCGGATCGCACGGCGGCAATTTGTACCAGCACTTCAGGGCATTCCACATCCTCTTCCACCATGCGTTTCACTGCCCGTACATGCCCCTCGATCCGCGAAAGTCGGTCCAGCACCGCTTTACGGTGCTCATGATTATGGTGAATTGTTTCCTTGTGCTCCAGGGCGTCCATGGCTGCCTCCTGTGATCATTCGAGCGGAATATTATTCCAATTACGTACCCTTAACCTCTCATTCAACCAATTATAGTTTACCAGCGAAATCTCTCTTTTTGATAATTCGGTTTTTAATTTCGGGTCTGTCAACACATTCAATTCCGCTTCCCGTTCTGCATTGTACGCATCAGGCAAGCCGGATGGCGTCACATACCCCGGATGGCAGCAAATTTCCATCACACCGATCCATATCTTTTCCACCTGTTTTAGGAACCCTTCGAGGGTGGCGTTCTCGCCATGGAATTGATCGCAAAACACCCGTGGAGCGTAGCGATAAGGGTTGACGCCGGCATACTGTTTTCCCCACCGCACCGGTATTTCAAATTCTTCGGCAACCGTCAGGTATATCGCCATGACATCCGGCAGGTAGTGCAAGCCAAAGTGATAATCCAGGTGGGAAGGCTTTTCACCCATCAGGTCTACGAATCTGTGGATCTGACTGCGGATTTCATCCCTGAAGATGATTAATTCCTCACAGGTATACAGCCGGTTGATCTTTTTATGGTACTCCCGCATGAACAATTCCCGTGCCAGTTGTCCCTCCGGTCCGAGGGCTTCCCGCTTGTTGAGATCGTGGTTGAGCGCATACTCGGTGACAAAATCGATGTGAATCCCCACCGGCAGCTTGATCTCGGAAGCCATGGATAATGCTTCTTCCGCGTAAGGGCTGTGGATAAGGACCGATGTGTCGGTGACCACGCCGTTGACAAACGCATCGCAGATGCCCCGGTTGATCTGCGGAGAAAAACCAAAATCGTCTGCATTGATGATCAGGTATTTCATAGGTTTATGTTGGTTCCATCCACTTTGTGAAATGCTTCCGCGTACGGATACCCGCAGCTTTTTCCGGAAGTAATTGCATTATTTTTGATTTCATCGATGAATTTTGCGCGGTCGGCTTCTGAATGAATAAAGTCATTCTGGCTGTGATGCGCCAGGCGGGCTTCCACTTTTCGGTCGATCTCTTCACTGATATCCACCCAATAGTTTGCCTCCTCGGGCGCAAACAGATACATCTCCTGCGGATGCCACGCAGAAATACCCTCCAGGGTAAGTTCAGGGCAAATCCATGGCAGGTCAGCCAGCATGCGCGATTCGGTCGCCATGTATCCCACCGCACGATGGTCAGGATGAAATTCGTAATGTTTCCAGGGATCAAAGGTGATGATCACATCCGGTCGATATTGCCGGTACAGCCGGATCAGTTTATCGCGCAGGTCGGTCTTTTGCGAGAGTTCGCCGTCTGCATAATCCAGCCAGAGCACTTCTCGGATCCCCAGAATTTCCTGCGCCTGCTGTTGTTCCTCCCGGCGAAGTTTGACAAGACGGCTGGGGCTGACCTCACAGTGATGGCTGCCCCTGTCTCCGCTGGTGCATACCACCAGGCGAACGCAATGTCCCGCGCGGGTCAGCCGGGCGATGGTGCCTCCGCAATATGATTCCGCATCATCAGGGTGGGCAACAATCACCAGAAGCGAAAGTTCAGGCTGCATGTCTTATCCTTTGATTCCAGAGAAGCTGATGCCCTCGATGAATGTCTTCTGCGCCAGGAAAAAGATGACCACCATCGGCAGCAGTGCCACCACCGACGCCGCCATAAGGTATCCCCAGTGAACGGAATACATGCTGCGGTAGAAGCTCATCCCCAGCGCAATCGTGTAATTGGACTGTTTATGCAGGAAGACCAGCGGATAGAGAAAGTCATTCCATACCCCCTGGAAATTGAACACAGCCACCGCCGCCAGCGCCGGTCTGGCACAAGGGATGATGATCCGCCAGAGAATCTGCAACCGCCCCGCCCCATCGATCAGCGCGGCATCCTCCAGCTCGCGTGGAATGCCCAGGAAGAACTGCCGCAGCAGGAAGATATAAAACGGGCTGCCGAAAAATGCCGGCACGATCATCGGCAGGAAGGAATCCACCCAACCTAATTTGTTGAAGATGATATAGATGGGGATGATCCGCACCGGTTCAACCAGCATCATCGTAGAAAGCATAAGAATGAACAGGAAGTTCTTCCCCGGCGCCCGCAGCCGGGCAAAACCATAGGCAATGATCGTACAGGAAAGCAGGTTGCCGAGAATTGCCCCCGCAGCGATGATCAGTGTATTGAGCGTGAATCTTCCGAACGGAACATAGGTCAATGCCTCGGGATAATTCTGCCAGCGGAATGGGTCCGGCATCCAGCGGGGAGGGATTTCAAGGATCTGTGCGTCGGATTTAAAGGATGAAGACAATGCGAACAGAATGGGAAGCAAGAACATCAACGAACCGATGATCAGCATCGCGTAAACTACGATATCCCAGAATATCTTCTTTTGCCAAAAGTATGAACTGTCGCGATATTCTGCCATGTTTACTCCGATGTCCCACGGTAGAAGACCCATTTTCCGCTGGTGGCAAAGATCAGGATGGTACACAACAGAACAATGACAAAGAGAATCCATGCCAGGGCAGATGCATACCCCATCTCCAGATAATTGAAAGCCTTTTGATAGAGGTATAGCACATAGAATAAAGTCGAATCCAGCGGGCCGCCATTGGTGGCGACGTACACATTGGTAAACGACTGAAATGTCATGATTAAGCCAAAGATCAGGTTGAATAAAATGGATGGCGTCAGCATCGGCAGGGTGATCTTCCAAAAGCGGTGCCAGGCGTTGGCGCCGTCGATGGCGGCAGCTTCATTCAATTCACGGGGGATGTCCTGCAATCCTGCCAGGTAGATCACCATTGATCTGCCCACCTGAAAAATGGACATGATCACCAATGCCCACAGTGCATAGTGGGGATCGAGCAGCCAGCGCGGACCGGATACGCCGATTGCCTTCAGCGCTGTGTTGATCAGCCCCACCTGCGGATTAAAAATCCACATCCACATCACCACATATGCCACTCCGGTCAAAACAGAAGGCAGGTAAAAAATTGTGCGAAAGATACCCACTCCGCGCATGGGGCGGTTCAACAGTAACGCGATCCCCAGCCCAATAATCAGGTCCAGCGGCACATAGGAGAATGTATAAATGAATGTAACCTTCAGGGATTGAAGAAAAAGTTTGTCACGGGTAAAAATGCGAACATAGTTTTCCAGCCCCACCCACTCCGGTGGAGTGAGCAGATCCCATTTTGTCAGACTGTAATAAAACGAAGCAATGATGGGACCGATATAGAAAAAGATAAAGCCGATAATCCAGGGAGAAACACACAGGTAGAATGCCAGCGCCTCTTTTCGTTGCAAATTCCAGAAATGTGAACGTGATGACAGGCTGTTTTGCATAAACTCTCAATTTCCGCATCCGGCATGAAAAGGGGGAGCGATGGAACCGGTATCGCTCCCCCAGGAGAGGTGGACGATTACTTCGCTTGTTCGTCCAGGGCTGCTTGTGCTTCTTGCGCAGCAGTCGCCATGACCGCCGCAACATCTGCATTCGGGTCGGTCAGAACCGTCTGTAATGCCTTGTTGAGCGCCGGGTCGGCTGTGGATCCCCAGTAGTCGGTATACATATATGCTCTGGGTTTCACATTATCCAGCCCCTTGATCCAGACACTTTCGATCGGATCAGTGTACATGCCAACTTCCTCTGCAGCGCTGGCTACAGGCGGAATGCCATGCTGTGCCCAGACCTTGGAGCCTTCTGCGCCAACGTAATACTTTAAGAAACGCCATACGGCTTCGGGGTGCTTTGTTCCACTGAAGATGCCAAATCCACTCCAGAAGAGCACGTTGGCTGCCTGCTTGCCTACCGGCACCGAAACGACGCCCAGGTCCACTTTCTCGTCCTTGCGCAGACCTGCCTGTGGCCATCGTCCGAATAAACGCATGGCGGCAGTGCCATTTTCGAATTCAGGGTTGCCGCCCGCCCACTGATTGAAATCTGCCGGTGGTGGGGCAACTTTGTACTTGTTGTAAAGATCGGCAAAGAACTGAACAGCCTCGATGGTTTCAGGGGAGTCCATGTATCCCACAAAACTCTTCCCGTCCTCGCTGATCAGACTGCCGCCGGCAGCTGCCACCCAATACTCGAAACCGGTGGTCCAGTTGGCGGTGAGCTGAACGCCCCACACTTCGGGCGTACCGTCATTATTTTCGTCGATGGTCAACTTCTGTGCGGTGTCAAGGAACTGTTCCCACGTCCACCCATCCTGTGGATATGCAACGCCGTATTGATCGAAGATTTTCTTGTTGTAATAGACTGCCAGCGTTGAGAAGTCTTTGGGCAGGAAGTAAGTCTTCCCCTGGTACATTCCGGGGTCCATCACCCCCGGCAGGTAAATGCTGGTATCCAATGGATATTGTCCATTGATGAAATCGTCCAGCGGCAGGAAAGCACCCTTGGATACGAAATTGGGAACGGCATCGTCGCCGATCTGCATGATATCAGGGGCATCACCGGACGCGATTTGGGTCAACAGCCGGGTGTAATAATCATTGCCTGCTACTGCCTCCAACTGGACGATGATATCGGGGTTATCTTTCTCGAACGCGGCAATGATCTCCTGGTGCGGATTCAAACCTTCACCGCTATCGCCTGTACCCAGGCGAATAACAACTTTGCCGCCTTCCTGGGTGGGGGCAGGTGTTGCAGTCACCACAACTTCCTGTGACACAATCTGGGTAATTACTTGCGGTTCAACGGGTGTGGCAGCGGGGGCGGCGCATCCAACTAGGATGCTCGCCAGCAAAACCAAAGCAATTGGCAGAGACCAAGTGTTTCTTAGCATAACACGCTCCTTCTCCTTAGGTCATTTTGGAAATTACATCCTTCACGATGAAACGGCAGGTCTTTCCCGAAGTTTTCCACCTCCTTGTTCAAAAGATGGTAAATCTATATTACTACGGAAATCAGACAAAATATGCCCGATTTACACCGCCTGTTCATTGCCGGTCTTATAACCGACTAGCCGTGCAGAGTTTGCCAGGACCGGAACCGAAGAGCTTTCGTGGATTAACGCACCGATCACCGGTCCGATGATGCCGAATGAACCCAGAAATACCGACAATACATTGACACTCATCGAGAAGATGACATTGGCGCGGATTACCTTAAGGGTTTTCCGGGAAAGATGGATCAATTGCGGCAGCCGCTCGATTTCATCGGACATCAACCCCACCTGGGCGGTCTCCAGCGCCACATCCGTGCCGCTCATTCCCATTGCCACCCCAATATCCGCTGCAGCCAGTGCCGGGGCGTCATTGACGCCATCACCAGCAAAGAGGACCCTATGCCCTTCCGCCTGCAAATCACGGATGATTTTCAGCTTGTCCTGCGGCAGCACCTGGGCAAAATAGCGGTCCAGACCCAATTGGGCGGCGATCTTTTCAGCTGCAAACAGATTGTCGCCCGTGATCATGATCACCTCACGGATTCCTACTTTTTTCAAATCGGCAATCGCCTTCCTGGCTTCCTCGCGCGGGGTATCCTGCAGGGCAATGAAACCTTCCAGTTTTTTGCCAACCCCCACCGGGATCACGGTATATCCTTCCCGTTCCAGAGCCTCCAACTGCGAATTGTGAGTTGCTTCCCACACCACCCCCTGCTCCACCAGTAGATTCTGTGTTCCCAGAATGATCTGTTCCCCCTCTACGCTGGCTTTGACGCCAAAGCCTGGCAGCACTTCGAAATCCTTCGGTTCATGTAATGGAATGGATTCTTTTTCGCTCGCCTGGACAATCGCCCTGCCTATTGGGTGTTCGCTGAACCTTTCGGCGGATGCAGCCAGACTCAAAATCTCGCCCCTGCTCTTTTCGTTCAGGCTGATCACCTTTTGCACGCTGGGCTTGCCAATAGTCAGGGTCCCGGTCTTATCCAGGGCAACCACATCCACCTTGCCGACATTCTCGATCGAAGAGCCGGCTTTGACCAGAATACCATGCTTGGCTGCATTGCCGATCGCCGCCACTACCGCGGTGGGCGTAGCCAGCACCAGGGCACACGGGCAGACCACCACCAGCACGGTGATCGAGCGCAGGATGTCTCCGGTGAGGATATAGACGAGGATTGCAATGGCAAAAGTGGTGGGGACGAGGATCTTTGCGTACCGGTTGGCGATCCGCTGAACAGGCGCCTGGGATTTCTGAGCATCCTTCACTAGACGCACGATCTGCCCCAGCGTGGTATTCTCCCCCACCTGGGTGGCTTTGATCTCCAGAACACCCATGTCATTGAAGGTACCTGCAAACACTTCATCTCCGGGGCGTTTATCCACCGGGATCGATTCCCCGGTGATGGCTGCCTGATTAATGCAGCCGTTGCCATTCGCAACCACGCCATCCACTCCCAGTCGCTCGCCTGCACGCACCAGCACGATATCGCCGGGTACAACCTGTTCAACCGGGATGGCCGTCTCCCTGCCATCTCTACGTACCGTAACCATCGCCGGCATCAGTTTGGCAAGATCCTTGAGGGCATTGTCGGCGCGGGCAACGGTAAAGTTTTCCAGCCATTCGCCCACAGACATCATAAATACCACCAGGGCGGCGGCGCTGTATTCGCCGACGATGATCGCTGCGATCATGGCAACAGAAGCCATCACACCGGCGGTAATATCGTGTTTGATAAATACCTGCTTTGCAGCAAATACAAACAATGGAATCCCGCCCACCAGTGCGGAAGCCAGGTACAACCATTTTCCAATCTCCGCTTTTTTAAGAATCACGGAAAAGATCACACCCAGTACGAGCAGGATGCCGTTGGCAAAGGTCATCAGTGTTTCATACGAAAGCAGAAAATCGCGGTAGCGACTAAAGAAGGTCTGTTTTTGTATGCGGCAATCGGGACAATTCTCAATAATGGTGGATTCCATTTCCATAATAAACTCCGGCTTTTGTATATATCCCCTATGGGGGGATATGGGATATATTGATTATAGCCACCCTCGCCCGGAAATACAATAGGGAAAACCGGCCAGACAAATTCAGAATTCTGCACGCAAAAAACAACCGGCGGTATTCGCAGCCGCCGGTTGTCCATTCAGCCTGAAGTGGAAGGACTATTCCTCGTCAGTTTTTCGCAGGTGCGGGAAGAGGATGACTTCACGGATGGAGTGATGCCCCGCGAGTAACATTACCAGCCGGTCGATGCCCATGCCAAAACCACCCATCGGCGGCATGCCGTAAGACATCGCCCGCAGGTAATCTTCATCCAGCGGATTTTTCTCTTCATCATCGTCCGTATAAGCCCGCCCCATTTCAAGGAAACGGGATTCCTGGTCGAGTGGATCGTTCAGTTCGGTAAAGGCGTTGCATAGCTCCATGCCGCCCACAAAACCTTCGAAGCGCTCCACAGTCTGCGGATCACCGGGCATGGATTTTGCCAGCGGAGATATGTCGCGCGGATAGTTGTAGATAAAGGTCGGCTGGATGCAATTCGGCTCCAGGTAATCGCCAATCATGCCGTCGATCAGTTTGCCGCGGGTGGCATTCGGGTTGAACTTCAACCCCTTGGCAGCCATCGCGTCGCGCAGTTGCTGGTCTTCACGATACAGCATGATATCGATGCCGGTCGCATCCATTATCCCCAGACGCAATTCAAGCCTTCGCCACGGGGGCGCCAGGTTGATTTCATTTCCGTCGAAATTGACCACGGTCGTCCCCAGTGCCTGCTGTGCCGCGTACGCCACCATTTCTTCGGTGGTCTTCATAATATCCAGGTAATCGGAATAAGCCTGGTAGAACTCCAATTGGGTAAATTCCGGGTTGTGCTTGTAAGAAACGCCCTCATTACGGAAGTCGCGCCCGATTTCATACACCCGGTCGATACCGCCCACGATGATTCGTTTCAGATACAGTTCAAAGGAGATGCGCAGGAACAACTCCTGCTTGAGTTGATTATGATGCGTCACGAACGGGCGGGCGGCCGCTCCGCCGTAGATCGGCTGTAGAATGGGAGTTTCCACTTCCAAAAAGCCGCGGTTGTCCAGGTAATCGCGTAGTGCTTTCACCGTCTTCGCCCGGATGCGGAAAATCTCGCGCACTTCAGGGTTGACAGCCAGATCGGCATAACGCTGACGAAAACGCACTTCGGGGTCGTTCAAAGTGGCATGCCGGATCACCTGCCCGTCGACAACCTCATCCTTGGCTGCTGGCAGGGGCAGCAGCGATTTCGCCAGCAGAGTAAAGCTGCTCACCTGCAGGGTGATCTCGCCGGTACGGGTGCGAAAGAGTTTGCCCTCCGCCTGCACAAAATCACCCAGGTCCATCTCACGGACAAAAAAATCCATTTGCTCTTCGCCAAGCTCGTTGACCCGCAGGAACAATTGCAGCTTGCCGCTGCCGTCTTCGATATGGGCAAAAATGATCTTGCCCATCGGGCGGGTGGAGCGCAGTCTGCCTGCCACCTTAACCTTGACCTCTATCGGATCCTGTACGGCCGCTTCCGCGTCCGTAAATAACTTGATCGCCTCGGCAGTGGTATGGGTTACATCCGCCCGGGTTGGGTATGGTTCCACCCCGCCATCGCGCAGCCGCTGCACTTTTTCCAGCCTGGTTCGTTCCAGTTCACTCAATTCAGGATCCATTTCAACCTCATTCAAATGCATTTAATGAAACTACATTATAAATGAAAAAAGCCGATTGCTAACCCCCTACAGAACGATCCATGAGAAACAAGCCACACCGCATCTCTATCCTGTTGTGAAATGATCTTGCCCCCATCTGTACCAACTGTATAATATTGAAAAACTGGTGAGGTGACCATGCAAATCGAACCCGGATTGACTGGAGAATTGGAAATACTGGTGGATGAAAACGAAACCGCACGCAAGTACGGAGGTGATACCCTGCCCCCTGTATTAAGCACCCCGCGCCTGATCATGTACCTCGAGCGATCCTGCCATATTGCGGTGGTCGATCTGCTCCCCGAAGGGCAGAGTACAGTCGGCGTCCTGGTGAATGTCCGTCACCTGGCAGCCACTCCTGTTGGGATGAAAGTCAAATTCAAAAGCGAACTGCTGGAAGTGGACCGCCGCCGTCTGCGCTTCAAGGTGGAAGCCTGGGATGAAGCGGAAAAGATCGCCGAGGGCGAGCACGAACGTTTCATCATTGATTGGAGCAAATACAACGACCGTCTGGCGGAAAAAACAAAATTGATCGGCTGACAAAAAGAGGAACGATTTTGATCGTTCCTCTTTTTTCTTTCCGGCAATTGCTAAAAATCCACTTCCACGCTCATACCTGCCCGCGCATCCGCGGGTACTTCCTCCAGGTCGATCACTACGGTGTAAACCACATCGCCACCGATGGTATCCGCTCTGGCTGAGATGGCTTTTACCGTCCCCGGCACGGATATACCCAGGGGCTTGATCCGCACCGAAACAGTCATCCCCACCTTCACCTGCGGGATATCCCGCTCGCTGAGATCGGTGGTTTCCACACGCAGCAGGGATGAATCTGTCACAATGAACATCACCTGCCCCGGATTCACCATGTCGCCGAATTGAACGTTCACCTGGCTAACCACTCCATCAAACGGCGCCTTCACATCGAGCGAATTCAATCGCTCCCTGGCTCCAGCCGCCTGCATTTGTATGCTCTCCAGATTGGCTTTTCGCTGCGCCAGTTCCACCGGATCTACGCCATCAGCGAAGGACTCGAATTTCCGTTTCAACTCTACCAGCTCCGCCTCCTTTAATTTCAGGTCGGCTTTGGCTTTATCCAGGCTCTCATTGGTCGGATTGCTGTATTTCGTGTCCTTTTCCTTCTCGATCCGCTGTATCTGCTTTTCGCTCTTGGTCAGGAACAGCCAGCGCTGGTATTCCAGATGGGTGAGCAGCCGTTGTGATTCGATTAAGGCTTCCCTGGCTACGACGATATCTTTTTCCAGCTGGGCGGCCCGGATTGGCGCCTCTTCCATCCAGGTGTCGAAATCATTCTGGGCGGTAATGGCTGCTGCTTCGGCGGCTGCAAGGGCTGCCTCGGCTTCTTGTCTGCCGCCAAGGTTGGCAAGCAAATCTCCTTCAGATACCTTGTCGCCCAGGGAGACGAATACGCCATCCACCTGGCTGATGGAATTGCTGCCGATCCGCGATTCCTGGGATGGCACCAGCACACCGCTGGCAGTAACCCCCGTGCTGGAGACCGACTCCACCGTCGCGGATGTTTCAGCCACCGGGCTTATTTCATCCAGGTTCAGGGTGGGGACGGCGGTCGCCGGCGCGCCACCCGTACAACCGGTCAGCAACAACAATGGGATGATGAATAACAGAGCTACCCGCATGCTTTACTCCATTCTGTTATTTGGCGGCACCGTTTGAATCAATGATGCCATCACGGAGCGTCACCACCCGTCGGGCATAATGAATCACCCGTGGATCGTGGGTGGCAAACACAAAAGTGACACCGGTCTCCTGGTTCAGTCGCTGCATGGTCTCCATCACCTGTTTGCCATTCTCTGTATCCAGGTTGGCGGTCGGTTCATCTGCCAGTACCAACACCGGATTTGAAGCAAGCGCCCGTGCAACCGCCACCCGCTGCTGCTCGCCGCCGCTCAACTGATCCGGTCGATGACCGGCACGGTCGGCAAGGTCTACCGATGCCAGCAGTTCCATCACGCGCGCCTTTCTTTCAGAGGCTCCCGTGTTGTTCAGCAGCAGGGGCATTTCAATATTCTCGTATGCTGTCAGCGTGGGGATCAAGGCAAAAAATTGGAATACGAACCCGATCTGTCCGCGACGGATATCGGCGCGCTCATCCCGTTTCAATGTACTCACATCTTTGCCGTTGATGTAAATCTTACCGCTGGTGGGCGTATCCAGGCAGCCGATCAGTTGCAACAGAGTGGTTTTTCCCGAACCGGAAGGTCCCACCAGTGCTGTGAATTCTCCCTGCTGAATGGAAAGATCGATGCCGCGCAGGGCATGCGTCTCCAATTTACCAATAGAATAAACCTTTGTAACCTGCTCTACTTTTGTAACTTCCATCTCATCATCTCCTTAAGACTGCTTGCCGCCCCGTAAAGCTTCCACGGGCTGCATTCGGGCAGCCAGGATCGCCGGGTAGATAGACGCCAGTAACGTAACCACCAGCGCCGTAATGGTTAATGCAATTACGTCACCGGGAACAACGTAGCCATACAAACGTTCGGGAAGCGCAATCCCGCTCACCCCCATATCCCCGATATAGAATCCCACCTTGATGGTATAGGTAACAAACAATGCTCCCAGCGCCAGTCCTATCACAATTCCCAGTCCGGCGAGTACGGCGGATTCAGCCAGGAACATCGACATGATCTTGCTGCTGCGCATACCGATCGCAGAGAGGATGCCAATCTCACGGGTCCGTTCAAAGACCGACATGATCAACGCATTCACTACCACCGTTGCAGTCACGCCGAGAACAATCAGGTAGAGAACGATCATGTAAGCACCCGAGAAGGATTCCATCTGAACAATCAGCGGGTTCATCTCTTCCCATGTTTCGACCTTGTATTTTTCCGTCTGCATCAGGCTGATCACTTCGCCTGCCTTCTCGCGGTCGTCCAGAAGGATGAAAATGCTGCTGGCATGATCGTTGGTATTGGTGATTGCCTGCGCCTTCGCCAGTGGCAACAGAACGATGCTTTCATCATAAGATGGCGTCTGTGTGGAATAAACACCTCGGATGGTGAATGTCTGCTCGATGACATCGCCGTCTGAAGTATTTGCCAGCAGCAGAAGGCTGCCTCCGGCCCCGATATCAAGTTTATCTGCCAGTGGTTTACCGATCAGGATGCCATCACGGTCATCCGCGGTGATGTAGCTCCCTTCGATTATGCCATCACGGTATGGAGTATTCGCCTCGGAGCCCGGCACAATTCCGATGATCTGCACTCCTTTGGATACATCACCCGAACTCACGATCCCACTGGCGATCAGCCGCGGTGTGGCGACCAGTACATGCGGCAGCTTTGCCACACTGTCAGCCAGCGCTTCGGGAGATTCGATTAGGTCTTTCCATACCAGGCTGGCTTTATCCTGGTCATAAGTTACCGCCCGTATTTGCAGGTGCCCGCTTTGCAGCTTGATGGTTTTTTCGATTGAATCACGGATCTCGCCGCGAAGAACGGATGCCATCAAAAGCAACAATCCCAATCCCAAGCCAAGCGCCAGAGCCGAAAGCAGTGTCCTGCGAACATTCCGGGCGAGGTCCCGTATTGCCATTTTAAATAGTTGTATCATCTCGCACCTCACACCGTATGCAGGGATACTGCCGGGTCATTTAATGACGCTTCATAGGCAGGATAGAATGACGCCAGGACGGATATGATCAGAACGGTCACCAGGTGCCCGGGGAGCTTGCCCAAACCCAGGCTGGAATACACCCTGCCGCTGATCAATGCAGTGTACTCGGTCATGGAAGCAAACTGGCTATAGTCGAAACCGACTTTTCCCAGCATGGCATTTACCAACAGCCCCACGGCTATTCCGACTGCCGCGCCCACCAATCCCATCATTGCGCCTTCCAGCAGGAAAAGCGTGGAAATTTGGCGGGTCTTCAAACCCAGTGCACTCAAAATTCCGATTTCTCGCCTGCGCTCGAAGATCGCCATCAACAACAGATTCATGATGCCGATACCGGCGATGACCAGTAGAATGACACTGAACACATTCATCACGCTCGTTTTAGTGGTGATGGCATAGTTCAAATCCGGATAGTTGTTCTGCCAGGAATCGATCTCCATCCTGCTGACGGATTTTTCCAGGTCCGAGATCACCGCCTGCTCGGTTCCAAGCTGTTTAATGGCGATTGCCACCTCGGTGATTTGCCCGGTAAGACCATACAGATCCTGGGCTTCAGCCAGCGAGATATAAACCGTCTTTTTCTCGACATCCGGCATGCCCAGGTCGTACAACCCCACCACCGTCATGGTGCGTTTGCGCATCTGCTCGTGTGTGGCTTTCCCCACCAGGGTGATTTGATCGCCAACATTGATATCCATGGCGGTTGCCAGCCCCTTTCCAATCACGATAGAATCCCGGTCATCGGATTTAAGAAAACGCCCCTCGTTTGTCTTACCCGGAACGAGGCTGAAATCCATTTCATTCTCTGGTTCGATGCCCAGTATGGTCACCGCAAAAGCGCCCTCATGGTTTGTGGTCATACCCCCGGTGGTAATCCGCCGTACGGCGGCAACGACCCTCGGGTCCTCACTGGCAGCCTGTAATAACTGCTCTTCATTTTCCAATGGAAGCAGCGGCATCTGTTCCATTTTTTCGCTGTAACCTTCAGCGTGTACCTGGATGTTCCCGCCCAGAACGCGGATGGCATTGGAATAAATGGCATCCTGAAAGCCGTCGATCAGGCCATCATACATCATCATCATGCCAAGGGTCAGCGCGATGGATGAAACAAGGATGATGGTCCGCCGGCGGTGGCGCCAAATATTTCGCCAGGCAAGACGTAAGAATAAAGCCATTTTAAAATTCTCCTGAAACACCTTGTTCCGGTCACTCAACCAGAACCACTGATAACGATAAATTCATTCAAGCTTGCATGTGAGGGACAATAGTTTCGATCCATTGATGCAATGTTGCGTGGGTGAAAATTTCCACGGAACCTCTTTGCATCCCCAGGGTGATCTCGATCACCCGGGTATACTCATCGGTCAGCTTGAAAAGCCGGGCTTCATCGATTCCTCCAGGTGGCGGTCTCAAAAGCTGCCGGCTCAGGGCAACGCCAAGCGCAAACATCAGACCATACACAATATGAGCTGATTCGTCCGGCGCATTGGTGTGAAAAGTGCCTTCGTTTACACCCTGTCGGATGATACCTGATAAGAACGGCACAATTTTCTCTTCTGAAGCGGAATAAATTTTCTCGCGCACCAATATATTTTCGTCGGCATACCATACCCTGATGATGGGCAGCATCTGCTCCAACCGCTGGCTCTTCCAAATTGAAGCCGTCATAAAGTAGTTTTTAAACTTCGCCAATGCATCCAGGCTGGCATCATCCAGGATCGGATTGATGGCAAGGAAGATCTCATCCATCATTCGGCTGATGATGCCATGCAGCAAGTCCGGTTTGGATTCGAAATAGTGGTAGAAAGCGCCCTTGGATATCTTCAGGTCATCCAGGATATCCTGTATCGACATACTGTCGTAGCCCACGGTATACACTTTGCGCAGAGCAGCATCCAATATCTCGTTGCGCTTGTGAGTGTAATCAGCCTGGTTGAAAACTCGCGCCATTCTTCTCCATAAATAAACCGTCGGTCGGTTTATTTATGATATTGTATATCGGCAAATTCCCCGCGTCAAGATGCAACCGTTATAAAACGCGCAGGGCACACGATTTGGAAGACTTTCTAGCCTTTTAGGGCATTATTTGGGTGGGCTTCTTTATCTCGGGTATACTTGTTGTGTCTCACATTTCAATACTTTCATTCGAATGAGGTGTATATGAGCGTTGAGAGCGAATTCGAGAGGTGGGAAGAAGCCGTTCTAAAACCAGCTGTCAACAAATTCCCCGAGCGGAAAAAAGAGTTTACCACCCCAGCCGGTATCCCCCTGCCGGATGTTCAGATTCCCCAACCGCAGGATTATGCTGAACAGTTGGGTTTCCCCGGCGAATTTCCTTTTACGCGTGGCGTTCAGCCCAATATGTACCGCGGGCGTTTCTGGACAATGCGCCAGTATGCCGGGTATGCCTCGGCGGAGGAGTCGAACAAACGTTACCGCTACCTGTTGCAGCAGGGGCAGACCGGTCTTTCGGTGGCGTTCGACCTGCCCACCCAGATCGGCTACGACGCCGACCACCCCATGTCATTGGGGGAAGTCGGTAAGGTCGGCGTTTCAATCTCATCCATTAAAGATATGGAGCTGCTGTTCAAGGAGATCCCGCTGGATAAAGTATCCACCAGCATGACGATCAACTCACCGGCTTCCATCCTGCTCGCGATGTATATTGCCGTCGCCCGTAAACAGGGTGTCGCCTCCAGGGAACTGCGTGGCACAATCCAGAACGATATTCTCAAAGAGTATGTCGCCCGCGGCACTTATATCTTTCCGCCCGCACCATCCATGCGCCTGATCACGGATGTGTTCGAATATTGCACCCGTGAAGTGCCCAAATGGAACACCATCAGCATTTCCGGCTATCACATCCGCGAAGCCGGTTCAACCGCTGTGCAGGAGGTCGCCTTTACCCTGGCGAACGGCATTGCCTACGTGCAGGCTGCGCTCAAAGCCGGCATGGAGATCGACAGTTTCGCCTCGCAGCTCTCCTTCTTCTTCAATGCCCATAACAACTTCCTCGAAGAGATCGCAAAATTCCGCGCTGCCCGCCGCATGTGGGCACGCATCATGCGCGAACGTTTTGGCGCCAGGGATCCCAAGAGTTGGCAGCTGCGCTTCCACACGCAGACAGCCGGATCCACTCTCACTGCCCAGCAGCCTGAGAATAACGTGGTTCGTGTGACTCTTCAGGCGCTGGCTGCCGTTTTGGGCGGAACGCAATCCCTGCACACTAACAGCATGGATGAAGCCCTCTGGCTGCCAACAGAGAAATCCGTCCGCGTTGCCCTGCGCACTCAGCAGATCATTGCCTATGAATCCGGCGTTGCAGATACCGTCGATCCGCTGGCTGGATCATATATGATCGAATACATGACCGATGAACTCGAAAAGCGCGCCACCGAATACATCAAAAAGATCGACGACATGGGTGGAGCACTCCAGGCGATCGAAGCCGGATACATGCAAAATGAGATCCAGGAAGCCGCCTATCAATATCAGCGCGCCCTCGAAACCAAGGATTCAACCCTGGTGGGGGTGAATGCCTTCCAGGTGGACGAAAAACTGGAGATGGATCGTCTGAAGGTCGATCCCAGCATCGAAGCCAACCAGAAGAACCGCCTTGCTGAACTGCGTGCCGGGCGCGATACTGCCAGGGTTAGCGAACTCCTTACCCAGCTCGAAAAAGCCGCTCATGGCACCGGCAGCCTCATGCCGCTCTTTATCGAGTGCGTTGACAGTGAAATCACCCTCGGCGAAATTACCGGCATCCTGCGTCAGGTTTGGGGCGAGTATCACGCCCCCAGTTGGGGTTAGCCACTGCAACGACAGGTGTGGTATTCCACCAGCCGCCGCGTGACAAAAACGTACAAATCCATACCGGAGGAATGATGTCCAAGTTAACCAAGATCAATCATATCGGTATTGCAGTAAACAACATTGAAGAAGCACTTCCCTTCTGGACGGAAGGGTTGGGGATGAAGCTGCACCATGTAGAGGAAGTTGCCCGCCAGAAATCCAGGGTGGCTTTCCTGCCCGTGGGTGAAAGTGACGTGGAACTGGTTGCCCCCACTGCCGAAGACTCCACTATGGCAAAGTTCCTTACTGATAAGGGACAGGGCATCCATCACCTCTGTCTGGAAACGGACGACATCGAAGGTATGCTGGCGGATTTGAAAGCCAAAGGTTTCCGACTGATCAACGAGACACCCATCGAAGAACCCGGGCGCAGAATGGCATTCGTTCACCCCAAAGCCACCGGTGGTGTGCTGCTGGAACTGTACGAAGTGACAAAATAACTATTCTCTTGCAGATAAAAAACAGGATGGCTTTGCCATCCTGTTTTTTACACTATACCAGTTTTCCTATATTGTATTCAGTTCCATTTCTTCTTCCGTTGCCACTTTGGTACCGCGTTCCACATCCACCCGTGTTAGGATCCACATACCTGCGACAAAGAAAATGATCAGTGAAATAATGCTCATTCGGCTGTGCCCGGTCAGCATCGATACCACACCGAAGATCGCCGGACCCAGGATATTGGCAAATTTCTCGAACACGCTGAAGAAGCCGTAAAATTCTGCACTCTTGCTCTTGGGGATCAGTTTGCCCATCAGCGAGCGGGATAGCGCCTGCGAACCGCCCTGCACCGTGGCAACCAGCGCTCCAAGCACCCAGAATTGCCACTCCTTGTAGAGGAAAAATCCCAGAATGGCGATCACCGAATACACCACCAGGCTGAGATAGATCGAACGTTTGGTACCTATTTTGCTCGCCAGCTTGCCGAAGAGGATGGCGAACGGTGCCGCCAGGAACTGCACCATCAGCAGGGTGCCGATCAGGGTCGTCTGCCCAAAGCCCAGCTCATTTCCGTAAGCGGTTGCCATGACGATGATCGTACCGATCCCGTTCACGTATACCCAGAACGCCAGCAGGAACAGGGAGAGGTCCTTGTATTTGCGGATCTCACGGAAAGTAGCCCCCAACCGCTTGAAGGCTGCCTGCACCGGTTGGTAGGTCTCTTCACCTTTCAATATACGTCGTGGCGGTTCGGATACGTGCCGCAGCAGAGGCAGGGTAAACGCAAACCACCAGATTGCCACCGTAACAAAGCTCAAGCGCGTCATCAGCCCGGTGATCTCCGATGGGGTGAACATGATCATCGCCAGGTTGACCGCCAGCAGAATGCCGCCGCCGATATAGCCCATGGCATATCCCTTGCTGCTGACCATGTCAATCTCATCCGGGTTGGCAACATGTGGCAGCAGGGCATCGTAATATACCAGGGACCCGGCAAAACCTACCTGTCCGAACACAAAAAGCAGGGATGCCAGCAGCCAGTCGCCGGTGCTGATGAAGTACATCAATGCGGTTGCCGCTACACCGATCGCCATAAAGATGGTCAAAAATCGCTTTTTCTTGCCGCTGAAATCCGCCACCGCGCCCAGCACCGGTGAGAGCACCGCCGCCACCAGCGCGCCGACGGAACTGGTGTAACCCCAGTAGGCGGTTGCCACATTCGCCGGCAGATGGGCTGCCGCAACCGAGGTGTAATACACCGGCAACACCGCCGCCATGATGGTGGTGGCAAACGCGGAATTTCCCCAGTCGTACATTGTCCACGCCCAGATGGCTTTCTTATGTTTTTGTTCGCTCTCTGCGACCATAATTACTCCTTTTGATAATTTCTATGTTGTAAATTAAACACCCAAAGTGCATTTCGGATGGCGCATTTATGGGGTGAGTTTCCATATAACTTTTCGGCATGATGGCTTTCTCCCCATCAACCTTGACCATATGAGATAAGTTTGTTATCATATATCTATATATGAGCAATTATTCATGTATAAGGATAAGCCATGACTATTTCGACCGAACACATCCGTGATATGAGCCAGCTTTTCAAAGCCATGAGCGACCCGAGCCGCCTGAGGATCATCGAATCCCTGCTCGATGGGGAATTGAATGTTCGCCAGATCACCGAACGGGTCGGCATGAGCCAATCGGCTGTATCCCACCAGTTGGGTATGCTGCGCGCCCTGCACCTTGCCCGTGCCACCAGGGACGGTCGGCAGATGTATTATGCACTCGACGACCAGCACGTGGTCGACCTTTTCCAGCGCAGCCTGGCGCACATCCGCCACGCTTCAGGAGAATCCAAGCCAACATCGCAGGAGTAACATGACCGAAACCACCGTAGAACTGGAAATTCCGCTGCTCATTCCTCGTTTTCCAAAACAATGTGATGGCTGCACCCGCCGCTTTCTGGCACTGTTGTCAGAACAGAAAGGCGTCCTCAAGGCACATCTGGAGGAGGAGCATCCGCAGACCCTCTGCCTGCATTATGATCCCGGTCTGGTAAATATCGACCGCATCCGTTCGATCGCTGAAAAGACCGGCGCACAGATCGCCAGCCGTTATCACCATATTCAGCTTCCCGTAGAGGGAATGGATTGTTCCGATTGCGCCATCGTCCTCGAACACGGGTTGCAGCGCATGGATGGCATTTTAAGCGCCTCCGTGCAGTATGCCGCCCAGACCATGGATATTGAATTCGATGCCCAACGGGTGAATCGCACCTCCGTCGAACGGAAAATCCGCCAGTTGGGCTATCGGGTCACCCCCGCCCCCCGACAGAAATGGATCGCCCGGAATGCAGAGCTGCTACTCAGTCTGCTCGCCGGCATATTAACCGCCGCCGGTTGGCTGCTGGCTCGAAACCAATCACAGATCCCCTGGCTGTCCTGGTCGGTCTTCCTGTTGGCTTACCTGGCAGGAGGCTGGAATGTCAGCCGTCATGCCTGGCATGCGCTGCGTGAGAAGCATTTCGATACCGATCTATTGATGGTCATGGCCGCCCTGGGCGCCTCCGCATTGGGCAAATTTGCCGAAGGCGGTTTGCTGTTGTTCCTCTTCAGTCTGGGTCACGCCCTCGAAGAGCGCGCATTGGATAAAGCCCGCTCTGCAATTCAGGCGCTGGGCAACCTGCACCCCAAGACCGCCCTGGTACGCAGGAACGGTGCGGAGCAGGAAATCTCCGTGGATGAGGTTGTCATCGGCGACAGGGTCGTCATCCGTCCCGGGCAGCGTATTGCCGTGGATGGGGCGGTTGTGTCCGGAGTAAGCACTGTGGATCAATCGCCCATCACCGGCGAATCCATCCCCGCGGAAAAATTCCCCGGCACGCCCGTCTTTGCCGGGACGATCAACGGTGAGGGATTGCTGGAAGTCGCGGTCACCCGTCTCTCGCGCGATACCACTCTGGCGAAGGTCATCCAACTGGTACAGGAAGCTCAGGGACAAAAATCCAGAACGCAGGCGGCGATTGACGGATTCGCTGGTAGATTTGTACCGGCAATTCTTGTGTTGGTATTGCTGGTGATCGCGGTTCCACTATTGTTCGGAATGCCTTTCCGTGAGAGTTTCATGCGTGCCATGATCCTGCTGGTGGCTGCTTCACCGTGTGCTCTGGCACTCGGTGCGCCCGCTGCCACACTCGCCGGGATCGCCTGCGCCGCCCGCGGGGGTGTGCTGGTAAAGGGAGGCGCCCACCTCGAAAACCTGGGCAGAGTGAATACGCTTGCCTTTGACAAAACCGGCACCCTCACCAGCGGTAGACCGCAGTTGGTCCAGATCATCCCCTTGAACAACCAGTCGCCGGACGAGCTTCTTGCCATCCTGGCAGCCCTCGAAAGCCATTCCGGGCACCCCTTTGCCCTGGCCATTCAGGCAGCTGCTGCCCGCGAGTCCCTGGCGACCCCGATGGTCAGTGCTCTGCGCTCGCTCACCGGTTTCGGCATCCGGGGCGTGTTGGCGGGGAAAACCGTCAGTGCTGGCAATGCCGCGCTAATGGCACAGTCTGACGTTTGCATCACCCCTGAAGTGCAGGCTGCTGCCCGCAAACTGGAGCAGGAAGGCTGCAATCTGATCTATCTCAGCATGGACGACCGCCTTGCCGGGATGTTCGCCATAGCCGACACAATCCGTCCTGAAGCCCCGCAAGCCGTGCGTGCCTTGAAACATATGGGCGTTCAGGATATCCTCATGCTGACCGGAGACGGGGCATCCGCTGCGGGCAAGGTTGCCGCGGAAACTGGCATCGCCAAAGTACATGCCGGGTTGCTGCCTGAAGAGAAATTGCAGATCATCGAATCCTACACCCGCCAGAACAGAGGCATCGCCATGGTCGGTGATGGCGTCAACGACGCCCCCGCGCTTGCCCGTGCCACCATCGGTGTTGCAATGGGTGGCGCCGGAACGGATGTGGCGTTGGAAACTGCCGATGTCGTCCTGCTGGGCAATGATCTGCGCCGCCTGGTTTTTGCCATCCGCACCGGCAGGGAAACCCGCAAAGTGGTTTACCAGAACATCTGGATTGCCGGTCTGGTCATTATCGTCCTGATGGCGGCAGCCCTGACGGGGAATACCGGTATCGGCACGGCGGTTGTCTTCCACGAAGGCAGTACACTGCTGGTGGTCGCCAATGCCCTGCGGTTGCTCACGTTGAAGGAACCCGCAGTCCCGCTTTGAACCCTGCCTGTAATCTTCATTTAATGGAGGCGTCTGGGATTAAGGTATAATACGCACCATGAGTGACAAAAATTTAGAGCAAACACAACCTGCAGCAGTCCCCCCTGCTGAAGATACCCGGCAGGTCCCGCCATCCGGCGGGGAGAAGAAACAAAAATCCCGCACCTGGCAATGGATCGTAGGCGGCATCCTGGCAATGATCATCATCGGCGGGGTCGGCGCTCTGGCTGGATATTATGCCGGTATTGCCAATCGCAAGGCAATCGAGCAAAGCCAGAGAACACTTGCCGCCACTACCCAGTATCAGCTCGGTCTGGCCGATCTGGAAGCCGGCAGGTACGATTTTGCCAAGCAGCGCTTTGAATATGTCATCCAGGTCGATCCGGCTTTCCCCGGTGTACTGGAAAGCATGGCGCGCCTGTCCATCATCATGAACGCCACGGCTACCCCGGTGGTATTGCCCACCTTTACGCCGGCACCGACGGTGGATCTCAGCGGCGTGGAAGCCATGCTGGCACAGGCGAAGCAGTTGCTGGCAGCCCAGGATTACGATAACACCATCAAAACTCTCGATTCGATCCGCAAGCAGAATCCGACCTTCAAGACGCTGGAAATCGATGGATTGTACTATCTGGCTTATCGCAGCCGGGGCATCCAGTTCATTCTGGCGAAGGGTGAGTTGGAACAGGGTATTTTCAATTTCGCGCTGGCAAGATTGTACGGACCCACAGACAAGGAAGCCAACGACGCGGAAGCGATCGCCAAAATGTATCTCAATGCCGCCCGCTATTTCGGCTGGGATTGGGAGAAGGCGATCGGCACTCTGGGTGAGATGTACCAGACCTACCCCGCCATGATCGATTCTTCCGGTCGCAGTGTGGCGGATCGCTATCGCGAAGCGCTTTACCGCTATGCCGATCAGCTCTTTGCCGCAGAAAAATGGTGCCGGGCAGCCGGTTACTATGAACAATCCATGGCATTGGGCACCGCTTCCAATGATGTGCCCAACTATGGGAAAGCGAATCGCAAATGTATTGACTCCCTTCCGACAGCCACCCCGACCATAGACCCCAACGCAGCTACGGAAGAGGTCCCTACGGAAGAAACGCCAGCCGATCCGACCGCAACGCCGGAAGGTGGCGGTGGATAGAACATCAAGAGGCTGACCCACAAGTCAGCCTCTATTTTTTTCTGGTAAAACTTTGCCGTCCGGCACGCATCAGCCGGGATGTGCACCTATCTTCAATCGATCACCATCCCGGAGAGATCGTGCACCATTGCCCCATCAATACGAACCCTTACCATCTCGCCCACAGCCTGTTCTCCCTGCACAATGACCATGCCGTCGATCTCGGGTGCATCCCGGTAAGTCCGCCCCAGGCTGATGCCATCTCCGCTACCTTCGATCAAAACATCCATCACCCTGCCAACCATTTTCTGATTCTTCGCCAACGAAATCTCTTCCTGCAGCATCATCAACCTGCCCAGGCGTTCTTCCTTCACCTGTAACGGAATGGGGTCGCCCAGTGTCTCGCTGGCTGTGCCCGGCTCATGCGAGAATACGAATGCCCCCGCACGGTCGAATTGCATCTCAGACATAAAATCCAGCAGGGTTTGAAATTCTTGCTCGGTCTCGCCCGGATACCCCACAATGAAAGTGGTACGGATGCAGAGATCGGGCATCGCGGTGCGCATTTTTGCGATCGTTTTGCGTACCCAATCGACATTGTGCGGACGTTTCATCCGCTTCAGTGTATCGTGATGCCCATGTTGCAGCGGAATATCGAGATAATGTACGATCTGTTGACGCGATGCCATCAAATCGATCAGGCGGTCGGTCACATAGCCCGGGTAGGCATACATCACCCGCAGCCAGGGAAAACCAAACTTCTCCGCGGTAACGGCATCCAGCAATTGGCTCAGCCCATCCTGCATGCCCAGATCACTGCCGTAATCGGTGGTATCTTGTGCGATCAGGATCACTTCTTTCTTGCCCGCATCGGATAACAACTGTGCGTCGCGCAGAATGTTGTCCAATGGTCTGCTGATCTGTGTGCCCTTGATCAGCGGAATGGCACAGAAGGCGCACGGTCTGCGGCAGCCATCGGCTATTTTTAGATAAGCACTGGCACCTTGATCGGCTACGCGAAAAACATCTTCGCCATCATGCAGTGATGGCGCTTCGGGGATATGGTAGACCGGCTGCGGGGTCTTTCGCTGCCGGATGGCATCCACCAGCGAAACAATATCCATCCAATGGCGCGTGCCGATCAGCCCATCAATGCCGGGAATTTCGCGGGCAACCTGGTCCCGGTACCGCTGGGTCAAACACCCGGCGGCAATCAGCAGCTGCTGCTTCTTTTTCTTGCGTGCCAGCTCACCCAGCACCTGGTAGGATTCTTCGCGGGCATCACCGATAAAGCCGCAGGTGTTGACGATCACCACCCCCGCCCGCGCCGGGTCTTCTTCGAATTCAAAACCTTGCTGCTCCAGCAATTGCGCCATCGACTGGGAATCGACCGTATTCTTGGCACATCCCAGTGAAACAATACAAAAACGGTCTGCTCTCATATCCTGCCTGTAATTTAATCTCGCCTGCTATCCCGCAGGCGGTGTGGGAGTTCTGGTTGCGGTGGGTGTTCGCGTGTTGGTCGGCGTGCGCGTGGGGGGATAGGTGTTGCTGGGGCGCGGTGTCCGGCTGGGGACAGGCGTATTGGTAAATGTGGGTGTGGGAGTGTGGGTTGGTGTTCCAAAATCCGCTTCCCCGAATACCAGGCGCACCACCGAACCGGTGGGGCCTAATTGCCCCAGGTTGCGCCCATTGTAAACCACCTGCAGCGCTGCGGCATTGCCGCTGACCACAACGATCTCCCGACGGGCGCTGAAATCGTATGGATTTCCGGGTACAACGCGCCCGTTGAAAACCACCGTGCCATCCGCGGTCACCTGCAAATATGCCTGCTGCAGGGCAACGATGAACACCTCTACCGGATACGCGCCCTGGGTCGGGACGGTACCGGTGATAGCCGGGGTGGTCGTGGTATCCGGCGGCGCGATGGCGGTCACCTCGAGGCTGGGGGAAGGTTCAGGCGTCATTGAGAGGCTTAAATCCTCTTCAGAGATGGTCGCGGTTGCCGTCTCGATGAGCACCTCTGAAATCGGAATAGCCGTTGTCGTAATCTGTGCATCGTGCTGGTATTGCATGATGCTGCTGCCCCCCCAGATTAAAGCTACCAGGGATGCCAGAATGAGCACACCTACCAGCAGGGTATCCAGCGCTACAAAACTCCGCCAGCTGCTCAATTTTGCGATCTGAAAAGGCTGACGTTTACGCCGCAGATCATCGGCTGCGCGCTGGGTCTCTTCCCGGCGGATCTGCAACACCTCGGCATATTGCAGCAACAGGTCATCCGTATCCATATCCAGGAAATTGGCATAATTCTGGATCAACCCTCTGGCCTGGACCGGAGAGGGTAATTCATCCATCCGCCCGGCTTCCATAGCGCGGATATATTGCGTGGAAATGTGGGTATACGTGGAGATGTTCTCCACCGTCAGGCTCAGCCGTTCGCGTTGCTCGCGCAGTTTGCGTCCAATTTGCAGTAACAATGGTTCCGCAGAGGATAAAGGCGCTGCCGGTTGGGTCTTCTCACTCTCCGCCCGGCTGCCGGCTGCCGGGGATATCTGCGCGGTCGGAACTTTCTTTTCTTTTTGCGCTGGCTTCAGATCGGGTGACATAATGGAATCAAAATTCTGCGGAATGGCAATTTCATCCGTTTTCAGCAGTTCTTCCAAGGCATCTTCCGGCAAGCCCAGGTAAGACCAGTACAGCCGCAAAAAACCGCGCGCCTGAACCGGCGAAGGCAGTTCTCCCAGTGCATCCCGCTCCATCGCTTCCAGGTAATTCTCGCGGATGTGGATGAGCCGGGATATTTTCGCCAGAGATTGCTTTTTCGCGATTCGGGCTTGTTGCAGTTGGTGTCCGATCGATTCCATACGGGAAAATTGTAACACGGGTGTGGATAAAAAATTCCGGTCTGACCGGGAGCCATCCCCATCAGACCGGAACACGTTTCACTGTAACA
>DAIOEK010000003.1:66607-160725 GCA_036746315.1 Anaerolineaceae bacterium
AAACCAGCGGGTGCTCCAATTGATGGAACTAAAATCTACTTGACTACCGGTAATTCGGCAGCGATCCATGCATTTATGCCACCGCCAAGGTTCTTCACATCGGTGTACCCGTTCATGCTCAATGCCATCATGGCAATCGCACCGCGGTGACCGGATTTGCAGAGCACAACCATCGGGGCAGTCTTGTCAGTGGGTAGCTCGGAGAGACGGGTCCACAGCTCGCCCAGAGGGATATTCACAGAGCCTTCGATCGCGCCATCATTGGCTACTTCTTCGGCAGAGCGGACGTCCAACACGAAGGGCTTGGTCTCTTCGCCCAGCAGCATGTTCAGGTCGGCAGCCTTGATGGTACTGAAACCGTCCGGCAAACCGCTCAGAAATGCATTCAACGCTTCGAAGCGCAGGGGATCAACCGTCGGGGCAGTGCCTGCAACCGGTTCAGTCGCATCAGTCACCACCGGCAGTTCGGCTTTCTTCCAGGCAGCAATGCCGCCACCAAGATTCTTTACATTCGTGTACCCGAGCAGTTGCAGGGCAACCATTCCCAGGGCGCCGCGGTGTCCGGAAGCACAGTAGATCACAATCGGCTGATCCTGGGCGGGGAGTTTGTCCAGGTTGGCGAGCAGTTGGCGTACCGGCAGGTTGATCGCGCTGGCCAGGTGCCCTTCAGCGTATTCCGCTGGCTCGCGAACATCAACCAGCACAGGTGCGGATTCTGCCAGAGCGGTGTTCAGATTGGGTGCAGAAATGGAGTAGAAATCAGCCGGCATGGTTGCCAGATAATCACCCCAAACAGCGTTCCAATCGACCACACCTGCCACGGGGAATTGTGCAGCTTTCCAGGCGTTGAATCCACCGCCCAGGTTGACCACATCGGCGTATCCAACCATCCGCAGCCCCATGGTGGCAACCGCGCCGCGCAGACCGGAAGCGCAGTAAACCACAATCTTCTGGTCCTTGGCGGGTAATTTGTCCAGGCTGGTGAACAGTACTTCAAATGGAATATTGACGGCGCCCTCAATATAACCGTTCTTAGCGTATTCGGCTTCAGTACGGATGTCGAGCAACATCGGAGCGGATTCCGCCAACTCTGCGTTTAGTTTGTCAGACTTGGTGGCATAGAAACCCTCGGGCAGGTTGCTCATGAAACCGTCGACAGCTTCGAACAACGCCTGATCTTCGATGATCACCGGATCGCCGGCAACCGCAGCGGCGGGCGTACCGGTCGCTACCGGGAATTCTGCTTTCTTCCACGCAGCGATACCGCCACCCAGGTTGCGGACGTTGGTGTAACCCAGCAGTTTTAATGCTGCCAAGGCAAAACCGCCGCGGTGACCCGAAGCGCAGTAGACTACGATGGGTTCATCCAAACCGGGCAGCTTATCCAGATTCTGGGTCAGAGTGCGCACGGGAATATTGACCGCACCTTCAATGTATCCGTCAGCTTCCAGTTCAGCCGGTTCGCGGACATCTACCAGGAAGGGGGCATTGTCAGCCAGTTCTGTGTTGAGCACGTCCGGCTTGACGGTGCCATATCCCTTATCGGCGGGGATGCTGGCAACCAGGTCGGCAAAGAGCACTTGAAAATCAGGTGCTACAACAACTTCCGCTTCCGCGGTAGGTGCTTCTTCAACCACGGGCGCAGCCGGTGCAGCGGTGGGCTCAGCAACCGGAGCTGCCGGGGCGCAGGCGCTCAGCACGATGCTGAAAAGCATGAACAAAACAAGGACGAAAGAGACTTTCTTCTGCATATGGGTTCCTTTTCACTTTCTAAAAATTAATTTCCACTCATGGAGGGTGGAACTTGATCCACAATCACATCCTGATTGGCGGTAAGCTCTTCGGGTTTTACTTTGTCAGCCGTCAGGAATAGATCGGAATTACCATGACACGAATTGCAGGATTGATTTTGCGGTGTTTTGAGTTGGATATTGTGCGGCGTTGTATACATCCAGGTACTGACCAGATCGAAGTTGGGCAGCAGATCTTCGCCGTAATATTCGAATGACTCCGGGTCCACTGGCACATGCCGCAGCAGTACATACTCGTATGGGCGGTTTTCATCCTGGCGGGGATTCTTGCCAATGTAGAATCCCATGTAGTGCGCCGCAGTCTTGTAGAACGGATTGCCGGTTTCCTCGCTGATGGAAACATGGCAGCTGTCACAACTGCTGTATTCGATGGAGTGGCATACCTGGCACTGTACTTTATCACCGTGGACGGTATGCTGTGTAACCGTGTCGCTGGAACTCCCAACATCGCTATGGCAGGTCTTGCATGAAGGTTCTTCGGTACCGGCATATCGGTTGAATACGGCATCCTCGGCAGTCGAATGCACGTTATCTGCGCTGTGGCAGGAGATGCAGTTCATCCGGGCGTTCCTGAAGTGAACGTCGCCGGGAATGTCATCGCCATTTTTGCCCAGGTACTCATTACCAACCCGGCTGCCGTGGCAGGCGGTACAGGTGCGGGTCATGGGCGGCGTTTCCACGAAAGCGTGCCCATCCAGGAAACCCCCGCCAACCGAGTTGGGTTGGCTGATGTGGCAATCGGCACAGGTGGTGTGGCAGGAAGTGCAGTGGTTGTCCATCGCTTCTTCCAATGCCGGATGATCTTCGGGCAGGGAACGGCTGAAGGTGGATACCATATAGCCATTCAACGTGTAATGCAGGCTTGCGGCAAATTCATCCACGATTTCTTCATGACAGGTGCTGCAAATTTTCCCTGAATCTTCGGTGGGATTCCGCACCAGGTCGGTATGCGCAGTTGCCTTATCTTCTGCCTGCTGCCCACCGTGGCAGGAAATGCATGAAGTGCCGCTATGCGGGTCGCTGAGGTATTTTTCAGTAATCAAAACTTTTTCCCAGGGCTCCAACGGAGCCACATCGCCTCCTCAGCCAACGCCTTCAGATTCTTCAGGCACCTCCTCTTCTGGCTTAGCATTCGCGATCAACGCATCCTTGTCAGTATGGCATTTAATACAATAGTCCACACTGGCGGTTTCATCTCCAGAGGGCGCTTCTGCGACTGCTTCAGTTTCTTCTGTCGCGGCTGAAGTGACAGCCGGTGCGGTTTCCTCTTCAGCAGGGAGTGTTTGGGGTGCTGCACACCCGCTGAGGAAGACAACGGCAATCAATAAAGTGGTTAGCAATCGTCTTTTCAATGTTTCCGATCCTCTTCATTAAAATAGAATGAGACTGAACATATTTAATCTTATTTTCCATCTGTTTACATAGTGCCAGATATCATAATCAAATATTTGAATTACTTATGATTTATAATAGCTATTGCTTATATACGAGGGAGCCATGCTCGATCTAAATCAACTCAAGGTCTTTATCACCGCTGCCGAATGTCTGAATTTTTCCCAGGCTGCGCGCCTGCTGCACATGAGTCAGCCCAGTGTCACCCAGAACATCCGGCAGCTGGAAGCAACCATAGGCAAGCCCCTGTTTGAGCGCATCGGCAAAAAGCTGTTGATCTCGGATGCCGGTAGTGCACTCCTGCCGATGGCGCGCCAGCTTGTCGCACTTTCGATGCGGACCGAAGCCGTGCTGGGGGCAGAGGTGATCGATCTCGCCGGTGAACTGGAAATTGGTTGCAGCACCAGCCCTGGTAAATATGTTCTCCCCATCGTCCTTGCAGATTTTATGAAGCGCTATCCCAAGGTAAAGGCATCCTGCCACGTTGCACCCCGGGAATATGCTCTCGAAATGCTTCGCGCGGGCAAGGTCCATTTTGCTTTTTCCAGCAGTTATGATGATTTCGACCACAACTTGGAATTTCAAAAATTCATCGTGGACCCGGTATACCTGATCGTGCCGTCGGATCATTTATGGGCGCAAAGGAAAGAGATCCACCCTGCCGAGTTGATAAGTGAAAAATTCATTATGCGTGAAGAAACTGCCGGAACATACAAGGTGGTTCGCAATGCGCTTATTTCCGCCGGCATCAATATCTATGACTTCAAAACAATCCTCACGCTGGGCAACTCGGAAGCCATAGCCATCGCGGTATCCCAGGGCTTGGGTGTGGGCTTTGTCGCCAGGAAGGTATATGAGAATATGGAAAACTCCCGCCTGGCGGTGGTGAACATCCAGGGGCTCGACATCAAGCAGGAAATCTATATTTGCAAACATCGCTTGCAGCATTGCGGAGCGGTGCAGAGTGCCTTCTGGAATTTCATTCTGGCCTCCGAATTCTAGCCAAAGCCAGGTCTTCGCGGAACCTCCCAACAGCCTTTTCATTCAGGCGCAGCGGCAAAATCGCATGTAAAGTATGTCACTTTTGGCAGGGTGACTTGACGCCCGCTGTTCCATATAATATTAAGGGGTCAATAAATTGCGGCAATGGAATTGTTTCTTGTTGTTTTTTGATATCCCATTTTTCGAAACAAATCATGTTCATCATCTTCCACATACTTCCGTCGGATAATCGGAGCGGCGTCTCATTTCTCCTGCCAAGGGAATACACTCCCGGATTTCCCTTGCACAGCATATCTTTGGGTTTTCCCTTCTCGCAGCAGATTTTTGCGGTAAAATAGTACAACTGTTCTATGTATATTCACGGCACCTTTCGTGGCGTTGGTTTATAATTTTAGATTGCAAATTTTTCAAAACGGGCGGCATTTATGACTCAAAATGTAATTCGCGTGGTCGGCGCGCGCGAGCATAACCTCAAGAACATCACCGTGGAAATTCCCCGCGACAGGCTGGTGGTCATCACTGGTCTTTCCGGCTCGGGCAAGTCTTCGCTGGCGTTTGACACCATCTTTGCCGAAGGTCAGCGCCGCTATGTGGAATCCCTCTCGGCTTATGCCCGCCAGTTCCTCGGACAAATGGACAAACCCGATGTGGATTACATCGACGGATTGTCGCCTGCTGTATCTATTGACCAAAAAGCCACCTCGCACAACCCACGCTCCACGGTAGGCACGGTCACCGAAATATATGATTACCTGCGTCTCTTGTTTGCCAGGGTCGGGGTGCCGCACTGCCCCATCTGTGGGCGTGAAGTGGTAAAGCAATCTGCTCAGGAAGTGGTGGATGCGATCGAAGCCCTGCCCGAAGGCAGCAAATTGCTCATCCTTGCCCCGGTGGTGCGCGGACGTAAAGGCACTTATCAGAACATCTTCGAAGAGATCCGCAAGTCCGGCTTCACCCGCGTCCGCGTGGATGGTACCGTTTACTCCCTGGAAGATGAGTTAAACCTGGATCGCTATAAAATCCACACCATCGAAGCAGTGGTCGACCGCCTGGTGATCCAGAAGGAAGGCAGTGAAGAGGACCGCAAGGCTGCCCGCACCCGCTTGACCGACTCAGTGGAAACCGCTCTGAAGGTTGGCGAAGGCTATCTCACCGTGCAGGATGTAACCGTCGATCAGCCTCGCGATTACCTGTTCTCCGAGCATCTCGCCTGCCCCGAGCATGGCGTATCCATCCCCGAAATCGAGCCGCGCACCTTTTCCTTTAATACTCCACACGGCGCCTGCCCTGAATGCCAGGGTCTGGGCAGTAAACTGGAGATCGACCCCGACCTGATCGTGCCCGACCCGGAGAAATCGCTGAACGAGGGAGCGATTGCCGCGATGGAATGGAACAATGCCCGTGAAGATGGAAAATACTACTGGCAAATGTTGGAAGCCGTGGCAAAGCACTATCGCATCGACCTGGATAAACCATTCAACCAACTCACCGAAGAACAACGCAATGTGATCCTCTATGGGACCGGTGATCAGGAAATCACCATGCACTTCCAGCGGGAAGACCGCACAGCAAATTATCGTACCGCATTCGAAGGGGTCATTGGCAACTTCATGCGCCGCTACCGCGATACCCAGTCGGAATACATTCGCAACAAAATTGCCGAGTTCATGAGTAACCGCCCCTGTCCGGTATGCAACGGTACCCGTCTGCGGCCCGAGGCGCTGGCCGTGACCATCGGCGATGTGAACATCCTCAGAGTGACCGAATGGGCAATCAACCAGGCGCTCAACTGGATCCACAGCCTGATGCAGGATGATTCCATCCTCACCTCCCGTCAAAAGATCATCTCCGAGCGTATTCTCAAGGAAATCGAATCGCGCCTTGGCTTTCTGGTAAATGTGGGGCTGAATTATCTCACCCTCAACCGCCCTGCCGGTTCACTATCCGGCGGAGAAGCGCAGCGCATCCGCCTGGCAACACAGATCGGCTCCCGCCTGATGGGCGTGTTGTACGTATTGGATGAGCCTTCCATTGGGCTGCATCCGCGCGATAACTGCCGCCTGCTGGATACGCTGAAAGGGCTGCGCGATCTGGGTAATACCGTGCTGGTGGTGGAACACGATGACGAGACCATCCTCACCGCCGACTGGATCATCGACCTCGGTCCGGCAGCCGGGGTGAATGGCGGGCGCATCGTCGCCGAAGGCGATGTGCAAACCATTCTGGCTCACCCCGAATCGCTCACGGGCGCATACCTTTCCGGCCGAAAGCAGGTTCCCATGCCTGCCGAACGCCGCACCGGCAACGGTAAACATCTCACCGTGCGGGGCGCGCGGGCGAACAACCTGAAGAATGTGGATGTGGAAATTCCTCTGGGCAAGCTGGTGTGCATCACCGGCGTCTCCGGCTCAGGCAAATCCACCTTGATGGTGGATGTCCTTTACGCAGCTCTTGCCCGTGACCTGAACGGCGCGCACAGTCAGCCGGGGGAACATGACGGCATCGACGGCTTGGAACATCTGGATAAGATCATCAACATTGACCAATCCCCCATCGGACGGACGCCGCGCTCCAACCCTGGCACATATTCCGGCATGTTCGATGAGATCCGTTCGCTGTTCACGGAACTGCCCGAAAGTAAAATGCGCGGGTATAAAGCCGGGCGCTTCTCATTTAATGTGCATGGTGGTCGCTGCGAAGCCTGCCAGGGACAGGGGCAGTTGCGCATCGAAATGCAATTTCTGCCCGATGTTTATGTTCCCTGCGATGTCTGCCACGGCGCCCGCTTCAACCGGGAAACCCTGCAGGTGAAATTCAAGGGTATGTCCATTGCAGACGTGCTGGATACTACGGTCGACAGCGGGCTGGATATCTTCTCCGCCTTCCCTGCCATTGCCAACAAGCTCAAGCTATTGCAGGAAGTCGGGCTGGGGTATATCAAGATCGGACAGCCGGCAACCACGCTCTCCGGTGGTGAAGCCCAGCGTGTTAAATTAGCCCGGGAACTTTCCCGCCGGGCAACCGGACGCACCTTTTACGTATTGGATGAGCCATCCGTGGGGTTGCATGCCGCCGATGTGCACAAGCTGATCGAGGTGCTGCAGCGGCTGGTGGACGCCGGCAATAGTGTGCTGATCATCGAGCACAATCTGGATATCATCAAGATTGCAGATTACGTTATTGATCTCGGCCCGGAAGGCGGCAACATGGGAGGTGAGGTCATCGCCACCGGCACGCCGGAAGATATCTGTGAGAATCCGCGCAGCTACACCGGAAAATATCTCCGCAAATATCTGCGTGAGAACGGCGATCACACCCAGAAAACCCCCTGTCGGGAAAATGAGGCTTAGGGAACCCAGATCATCTGGGTAAGACCATGCCCTTCCAGGCTTCCGGCATAAAGCGGCTCGAATTGCGGAGAACTCGCCCGGTATAGGGAACCATCCGCCAGGGCGATCATCAGCGTATCCCCCTTCACCGGGTCCCACAACAACCCATCTACCAAACCTGGAAGGACATCCTGCCAGGTTTTTCCATCCGTGGAGAGAATCGTCCTACCCTGTCGGTTCTCTATGACCTCCCAGGCCTGATAGCCAAGTTTCGAGAGCGCCGGATGATACGACTTGTCCAGAAAAGGCGGCGGATAATTTACTTCGTCTTCCGTAAACAACCCCAGCGGATAAGCATAAAACGCACCGCCTTCCGGCTGCCAGGAAATTTCATACGCCTTGGCATCCGAAAGTTTTTCCAACTGTCCCCCATCTGGTGAATACAGGTATACACCCAACCCGGGGGAATTCTTGCAATCTGCTGAGGCAGAGAAAAGGAAACGACTGGAGGTTGGGTTCTGGCTGATGACATAGAAGCTTTCCTGCATCACAGCTTCCGATTTGCCGGTAAGAGCATCCACCACCCGCAGATTTTGTGAACCGCAGATATCCTGGTTGTCATAGGCGAAATAGCTATGCCGGTTCTCTCCGGCATACTGCCACCCCAGCGTCAACGGCAAATCCACCTGCGGTTTGGGCTGTTGTATCACCTTGCGGGTAGACATCTCTACCGCCCAGATGCCATCAAAGCGGTTGAAGCCAACAATGGCTCCGCCGAATGGAGGCACCCAGCTGACACCGTAATGCAGAATATAGTTGCCATCCGGTGACCAGCTTGGATAGATCGTCTGCGAACCGCCGTCTGTCAGACGAATCACCGCATTCGTAGTGAAATCATACAGATATAGGTCTGAGGTAGGGCCATCCATGGCGCCGGAGAATGCCAGAAGGTCATCGCTGCCGGGTTTCCACGCAACCGCCGGATAATCATGGATGGCATAGTAGGCAAACGCCTTCTTGCTGGTTGGGTCGGAGATCAATTCATCGGGGGTGATATCCATCAAGTGGGTCAGTATGCGCGTTTCTCCTGATGGGATCATTACCTCCAGCAGATCCAATCCGCTCTCGTTCTGGGATACGAACACCAGGCGTTTTCCTGAAGGAGACAGAGCCGAATGCAGATCGCTCAGACCGGGAGTTTGGGCAGAGATCTTCGTCAGTACGGTCCCATCTGCATTGCTCAGCCAAATGCCGGATTCTTTGGCATACAAAATATATGGACCATTGGGGGTCAATTCCGTTGCAGGTGCACTTGTTGCTGTGGGAACCGCTTCTGTAACCACCGGAGTATCAATTACTTCCCTGGTGGGTACATCCGTGGCGGTAGAGATGCTTTGTGGTGTAACACTTGTTTCCGTGGCTGGCACCCTGGATGGCAGAAATCTGCACGAAATCAGAACAAACACGATCAGGCTTGCAAAGGCGATCTTATGTCCCGTGCGCATATGAAATCCTCCAAAACCGGAAGTGAACAAATACTGCAAACAATTAACAATTATAGGATGGATCAATTCAACGAAGCAAAACCACGTACAACAAATCCGGCCCGATAACTGCGGTCAATCAGTCCACCTGCTACGTGCGGAACTATGCGAAGGGTGAATATGGTAAACTAAAAGTAACTTATTCACAGGTTAAAACATGTCACCATTTTTACAACTTGCCGCCATTATCGTCATTATTTTGCTGGCCGCAAAGCTGTCAGGTTATCTTGCCACACGTATCGGTCAACCTTCCGTTTTGGGTGAGCTGATCGTCGGTTTACTGCTGGGGCCATCGTTGCTGAACATTACCCACCTGCCGTTTGTCGCCGATACCCATCTGCACGAAACGGTTCATTTATTGGGAGAATTCGGCGTGCTGCTTTTGATGTTCCTGGCGGGCATGGAATTGCACATCAGCGACCTGCGCCAGCAGTTCAAAGTATCTGCCTATGCTGGCATACTGGGCGTAATATTCCCGGTCCTGTTCGGTTGGGGAATTGGTTCTGCCTTCGGAATGAATACCGCCGGCAGCCTCTTCCTCGGTCTCACCATGGGTGCAACCAGTGTTTCCATCTCCGTGCAAACGCTGATGGAGTTGAAGATGCTGCGAACCCGGGTTGGATTGGGGCTGCTTGGGTCGGCAGTATTCGACGATGTGCTGGTGATCATTTTGCTTTCCATTTTCCTGGCGCTGGTTTCCGGCGGCGGTACCGTACTAGCGATTCTGCTCATCTTTGGCAAGATTCTCCTCTTCATGGCTCTTTCGGTCGCGGTGGGGATATGGGTCCTACCCAAACTGGCACATGCAGTCAGCCAACGCCCTATCAGTCAGGGCATGCTCACTCTATCCCTGGTGGTTATGCTCATTTATGGGTTGGCGGCAGAGCTGATCGGTGGCATGGCTGCCATTACCGGCACATTCATCGCCGGTCTGATGTTCTCCCGCAGTCCGGAAAAACAGCGGTTGGAAAGTGGTTTGCGCGCGATCGGGTACAGCTTTTTTATTCCCATCTTTTTTGTCAGTATCGGGCTTTCTCTGGATCTACGTGAGTTGCAGGTCAATGCCCTCTGGATGTTGCTGGCGATCAGCCTGCTGGCAATTTTGGGAAAACTGATTGGCTCCGGGCTGGGGGCAAAGATTGCCGGGTTCACTAACCGTGAAGCCATGCAGTTGGGCGCAGGCATGATTTCGCGCGGTGAAGTCGGTTTGATTGTCGCCACAGTTGGAATCAATAATGGACTGGTAAATACAAATGAATTTTCAGCGGTGGTGGGAATGGTGGTCATCACCACGGTGGTCACCCCACCGTTCCTGCGCGCATTGTTCGAAAAGCCAAAGAATGTTGAAGCTGATGCATCCACCTCAACAGAAGCGGAGGAAGTATGATCTATATGGCCATCCTGGTAGTGCATGATATCGAAAAACTGGAAGACGTGATCGCCAGTTGGCGTGAAGCTGGGGTAAGTGGGGCAACCATTTTGCCCAGCCTGGGACTTGCCAGTTTCGATAAAAAGCGCGCCCTTCGCGAAGACATGCCGCTGATGCCCTTGCTCAATGCAATCTTTGAGGAAGATGAAGAATTAAACCGGACCATCTTTTCGATCATCGATGGTAAAGAAACACTGGATAGAATGGTGGAAGCCACTCAGCGCGCACTGGGGGATTTGAATTCACCCAATAATGGCGTGATGGCGATACTCCCCGTGGAAGCAGCCTTTGGGCTGTGCCGCAGCGGCGAAACGGAATAAATTCGCATTCATGAAAATCCTCTGCGTAGATATTGGAACCGGAACACAGGATATCTACCTTTTTGATTCCCGTTTGGATTTGGAGAACGGTTATAAACTGATCCTGCCCTCTCCCACCATGATGGTGCACCAGGTGTTGAGCCATGCCGCCCGATATAAAAAATCTGTTGTGCTGCATGGCGTTATGATGGGAGGGGGACCTTCCGGCTGGGGTGCAGAAGCCGTGCTGCGCACCGGGGCTAAGGTGTTCGCAACGCCGCAGGCTGCCCGGACATTGGATGACGACCTGGAAAAAGTTGCCGCATTGGGGGTGATTCTGCTATCCGATGACGAACTGGCGAACCTGGCGCCGGATGTGCTCCGCGTGGAGTTGTCTGATTTCAATTTCCCCGCCATCCGTCAGACATTCGCCGCTTATGGCGTATCGTTGGATGAAATCGACGGGGTGGCAGTCTCGGTTTTCGATCACGGCGATGCCCCGCCACAGATATCCGATCGCCAGTTCCGTTTTGATTATCTCAATCAGCGCATCCGCGAAAAGAACGCACTAAGTACATTTGCCTTCACCCGCAACAACATCCCCGGCATCATGTCCCGCTTACAGGCGGTCGCCCACTCGGCAGCCGGCACCCCGGGCGAATTGATCCTGATGGATAGCGCACCCGCAGCCGTGGCAGGCGCTATGCTGGACGAGCGGGTCTCCACTCAGCCGAGGAAGATCATCGTCAATATCGGAAACTTTCACTCTCTGGCTTTCAGGATGTCTGGTGAACAAATCGAGGGGCTGTTCGAACACCATACCGGGCTGCTCTCCATCGATAAATTGGATCATTACCTGACAGGGTTATTCAAGGGAAGTCTCAATCGAACCGAAGTCTTCGACGACCACGGACATGGCTCCTTGATGTACAGCCAGGACCCTATGCCGGATACGGATGCTGACTTTGACATCGTGGTAACCGGTCCCCGTCGCGGGATAATCCGCCATTCCCGATACCGCAGCTACTTCCCCGCCCCATTTGGGGATATGATGATTACTGGTTGCTTTGGCATGCTGCGCGCGGCTGCCGACCTGCTACCTGACTTCCGCGAGGAGATCATGTCTGCCCTGTATCGCAAAGAATCCACCGGCGTCGCACCCTGGGATTTGGAATAGCCATGCCAGAATTTCCGCTGATCATCGAAATGGTTCCCCGCACTTGTTTCTTCTCCAATCTGCGCTCTAATTTGAGCAAAAAGGATTGGGAAAAACTACGCCAGTGGCGTATTCACGAAGCCAACGGCAGATGCGAAATTTGCGGCTCGCTCAACTATGGCAGATCCCTCGAATGTCATGAAATCTGGCGCTATGACGAGGATACCCGAACTCAGGTTCTTGACGGTTTGGTGGCATTATGCCGTGAATGCCACCGGGCAAAACACATGGCCCTCGCCCGCGAAATGGGCTGGGAAGATGCCGCCCGGCGTCACCTGATGCGCATCAACCGCTGGACTGCCTATGAAGTGGATGTTCACATCAGCCGCGCCTTCGAGATTTTCGAATATCGCAGCCAGTTCCAGTGGAAACTGGATATTCAATGGCTGAAAGACATGGATGTCATCATCCCAGACCAATTGGACCGGGAGTAAAGCCGGCAATCTCCGGTTAAATCCGCATCACCGCACGGATATCCTTCCACACAATCGCCAGTACCGCCACTCCTGAAGCGCCCATCGCCAGAGCGGCGCTCACCCAGGCGGATAACGGCAGCCACTTTACCAATCCAAACACCAGTATTCCACCTGCGATACACGCGGCTACCGAACGCGCCGCTGTACCGCCGAGCAAAATCCGCACCTGATATTTTCTCCACAAGAGATAGAAAAGCAGGATCATCTCGACCATAAAGGCGATCGAGGTCGCCCAGGCAATACCCTCTACATGGCCCGAAGGAGCCAGTGGGATACCGGCAGCGATAAAAACCACGCCGGTTACCACGGATGTGAGCAGCGGAATCAAAGCATTTTGTCTCGCATAGAAAGCCCTGGCGCCCACTTCGATGACCGAATGTGCCAGAAGCCCGGCCAGGTAAGCCTGGGTCGCCAGCATCACCAGTTCCGTACCCGCATCGTCAAAGCCGAAAGCCAGCTTTACCAGCGGGGAGAGCCCAAGAGACAGGATCACCGCCACAGGCAGGGTCAATGCCAGGAGATAGGCTGTGCACTTTTGAATGGCAGTGGAAAATGCCTCCCAATCCTTGCGGGCGGCGCGTTCTGCCAGGGTGGGTAACAGAGCCGTCCCCAGCGTGGTGCCGATCAGCGTTTCGGGCACCTGCATCAGCATCCAGCCATAGGTAAGCGCAGAGACCGCCCCAGTGCCCAGAGCGGATGCGAGATTGTCGCGTGCAATAAAGATCAACTGGATGAAGAGCATGGTCAACAGGCGTGGTCCAAGCAGTCGCAACACCTTGCGTACTTCCTCCGTATTCAACCCCAGGCTGGCGGTCCAGGTGAACCGGTAGCGCACCAACCCCGGAATTTGGATGAGCAAATGCAGGATCGCCCCCAGGATCACTCCGGTTACCAAACCGTGGATTCCCATACCGAAGGCGGGCAGGGTAATGGGGCCAAATGTCAGTCCTGCGGAAGGTGCCAATATGCCCGCTCCAAAGATCTGTCCGGCATTGTACAACAGCGGCGCCAGGGCGGGGAAAAGGAAGTGCTGATTAGCCTGCAAGCCCGCCATCACCAGCCCGCTGATGGAAAAGATCAAGGTGGCGATCAGATTCAGCCGCATCAGTTCTGCCACCAACTGCTGCTGTTCGGAATGAAAGCCGGGTGCTATCCCCAGTCTCCAGCCCACCAGTGGTCCAGCAAAAATGGCGATGATCACCGCCAGCACACCGGTCACCAGAAAAGCCAGGTTGGCAATCCGCGAAAACAATTGCCAGAAGGCCGGACGACCATCACGGGTGAGCACTTCGCTCAACACCGGGATGAGGGCAATTGCCAGTGCTCCACCGGAAATCAAGGCAAAGAGCAAATCCGGCAGGTTGTTGGCCGCATTGAAGGCATCCAATTCTTCGGATAAGCCAAACACCCGCGCAGTCAGCACCTGCCGAAAAATGGCAATAACCTTGTCGATGGCAAAGAATACCAACAGCAGTAATGCCGCCCGGGAGACTTGCGACAACTGGATGGATGATTTTAGCTTTTGAAAGGTCTTCTGCATCAAACCTCTGATCTTATAAATTGGTTTTCAGGAACTCTTCCATAATGCTGTAATAGCTTTCCAGGGTCTCGCTTTTACGCCAGCCGTGTCCCTCGCCTTCAAAACGCACATACCGGTATGGAACTTGATTCTTTTCCAGGCAGGCAACGATTTCCTCGGTTTGCGTGATGGGTACCACCGGGTCGTCAGATCCATGAAACAGCAGAATCGGGTCGCAGATCTGATCCGCGCGGTAGATGGGGGATCGCTCCTGCATCGCGGTTGCGCTCTCCTGCGGTGGACCGATCAGAGAGTCGTAATAATGTGATTCGAACTTGAAGGTTTCATCCACAATGCTGCCCAGGTTGGCAACCCCATAAGCGCAAATTGCCGCCCTGAACCTGCCCGGGTAGCTGATCAGCGTATTCAGCACAGTGAAACCGCCGGCACTGCTTCCTTTGAGAATGATCCGATCCGCATCCGCCAATCCGCTGGATTGTAAGAAAGCAACCGCAGAGAGTGTATCCTCCACATCGCTAATCCCCCAATTGTTGTCCAGCGCTTCGCGATAACTGCGTCCGAAACCGGTACTGCCCCGATAATTCAGGGAAAGGTAGGCAAAACCCCGGCTGGTGAAGAAAGCCGTATCGGCGGAGAAGTTTGCCTGCACCTGTGAAGTGGGTCCGCTATGCACATGCAGGATAACCGGCGGCAGCCCCTCCCCGTCATACTGCGGGTGGGTGGGGGAATAAAAAATGCCAAAGATCTCCCCTGCTTTTGTGTTCCAGGATACCGGCCTGGCATCCGGTAGTTCATCGGCTGTGATCGTCTCAGGCATGCCGGTGCGGATAATCGACTGGCGGTTGCCTTCGAGAACGAGCAAGCGTGGGGTATGCTTCGGCGAGGATGCTAACAAGGCGATTCTGCCATCCGATGGGTTGATGGAAATCTGCGCCAGGTAGGTGTAGGGAGCAGTGCACAACTGCTGCACCTCCCCGCTAAAGATATCCACTTTCCAGAGAACGCTGAACCCTGCTTCATTCCCGATGACATAAATGCCACGGGAATCCGGCGCCCAGCCAATCACTCGCATCCCCTGCAACCAGGCCGGGATCAGCATCGACTTTCCAGTGAGGATTGGTCGTTTCTGCCCACCGGAAACGGATGACAACATCAGACTGTCCCATTCATCCACATTTTCCAGCCAGGCAAGCCACTTGCCATCCGGTGAGAACTCCGGCTGAAAAATGGGTGTGTGTTCATCGCCCGCCAGGCAGGCAACCTGATCCACTTGTCCGCTGGCGGGGTCAAACCGCGCCTTCATCAACCGGCTGCCCTGCCAGGGCATTTGCGGATGAGACCATTCCACCCAGGCAATCGATCCCCCCAGTGGATGCCATACCGGCTGCATATAGAAATCCGCCCCCTGGGCAGCAATCCGGCAATGTACGTCCGCTTCCTGCAGGCTCACAACCATCAAACGGTCGTTATCATCCTCAACGTGGATATACAGGGCAAATCTGCCGTCGGGTGAAAGGGAAGGCGCTGCGGATGCGCCACCAGCAGAAACAACCAGCCTGGGCACCCCCCCGCTGACGGAATGGACGAAAAGTCCGCCATCCTTGTCGACAAAAGCAATCCACCCTTCCCTGCAGGAAAAATCGCCGCCGCCATAGAACAGCCCACCCCGGATTTTGTGCTCGTACGTTAAATCACGATATCCCTGCTGGGCGTCATGACTGACCAGAGCGGTACGGTCGCTGCGCTTCTCCAGCCAGAGTAGCTGCCCACCGCTCCACTGCGGATCGACCAGACCGGTTCCACTGCCCATCCAGTCTGGCGTCAGATGCGAGGTCCATGTGCCAAAAGGTCGTTTCGTTCTTTGTTGACTCATTATCTTCCTCGGGTACAATTTCGTCATTATAGCCTACTTGAAAACCCACCCGGAAAGCTGTTACAAACTTATTGGATAGTGTAGCACGGTTCGCCGATTCCATTATTTTCAGGTAGAATAAGTTTTGAATGGAATAAAAAATAAACAGTTTGAAAATTCAGGGAAACCTATGAACAAAAAAGAATCTGCACAAGACGAAATTGAGAATTATAAAAAGAAACAGCAATGGGGTCCGTTCCTGATCGGGGCGCTTGCCGTACTGCTGGTGGTTGTAGGTATTTTCGTGGTAATCTTCTGGATGACCGGCGATCAGAGCAAACCTCTGCTGCCTTTTCTTGCCAGCAAAACGCCTACTCCCACCAATACCGCCACACCCACTCCGGTCACCCCCACCAACACTCCCACCGAGACGCCTACCGAGACTCCCACACCAACCATTACGTTAACCCCCACAGCATCCGGACCTTTTGAGGTCGTCGTCCAGGAGAACGATACCTGCTTCGATCTGGCGGAAAGGTACAACACCAATCTTGCAGTGCTGATCAAGTTGAACGAGCCCCAATATGGAGCGAACTGCCTCATTTCTGTCGGCGCCAAAGTGCTCATTCCCCCGCCCGGTGCCGAACTGCCCACCCCGACTCCGGTGGATCTTACACAGTTGGTCAAGGGGTATATCTTCCGTGGATATGCCGTTCAGCAGGGCGAAATACTTTCCACCATCGCCGAAAAATTCAACAGCACTGTGGATGCGATTATCCAACAAAACAAGTTGACAGATCCCAACAGTATTTATCTCGGTCAGCTGCTGGATATTCCGGTGAACTTGGTCACACCGGTCCCCACCACTGCCAATACCAGTACGCCGACCGGTACTCTGCCCGCGACAGCGGCTCCGGTGGCAACCGCCACGCCCTGATCAAGCGATCATTGCAAAGAGCCGCCCCGAAAGGGCGGCTCTTTGATAATATTATTCACACGGTAAAGTCCAATGCAGTCACCTGAAGCTCTTCCATCAAAAGATCAAGACGGTACAACACAGTACCGCTGGATTGACCTTGTCACTTCGGCGTTTGTTGCCGTGTTGTTGATATCCAATGTCGCTTCAACGAAAATCCTGCAATTGGGTCCCTTCTCTTTTGATGGCGGCACCATCCTCTTTCCGCTGGCTTACATCTTCGGAGACATCCTCACCGAAGTGTATGGGTACCGCAGATCACGGCGGGTAATCTGGACTGGCTTCTTCTGGATCCTGGCAGCCGCCGCGGTATTTTCCATCGTTGACCATCTCCCCCCCGCCCGGGGGTGGGAATTGCAGGATAGCTTTCACAGCATTCTCGGGCAGACTCCGCGCATCGTGATCGCTTCACTATTGGCATATTTCGCCGGTGAATTCAGCAACAGCTTTACGCTGGCAAAGATCAAAATTCTCACGCGCGGCAAATACCTCTGGGTTCGCACCATTGGCTCCACGTTGGTGGGAGAGGCAGTGGATACTATCATTTTCCTTGGGGTGGCTTTCTGGGGAGTACTGCCCCCCACTTTATTGGTAACTGTGCTTATTTCCAACTTCATATTTAAAGTCGGCACGGAAGCGCTTTTTACTCCAATCACTTATTGGGCAGTTAACCAACTCAAACAGGCTGAGAATGAAGATTATTTCGATACCAACACTAATTTCAATCCGTTTTCCAGCCATTAACGCTGTTAGTTTCCATTTGCAATAACCATATACAAATATCCAATTACCTTGCACTGGTATTATTTGGATGTTATTATTGATAACGATTATCATTATCAACAAAGAAGGACTGTCATGTCAACAAGAGATCAGGAGCATTGGTTGGAAGCTCTGCGCGAGAGTGGCTACCGCATTACCCCACCGCTCACCGTCGTTGTAAAAATCATGGCGGGGTGTGCACAGGTGATGGACGCACAGGATATTTTCATCCAGGCACGAAAAACCCTGCCGGAAATCGGTTTAATGACCGTATATCGCGCACTTGAGAAATTGGAAGAGGTCAAACTCGTTCAACGCGTGCATCAACCAAAAGGTTGCCAGGCGTTTGCGCCAGCCCCGCTGGGACACCAGCATCTGCTTTTGTGCCTGAAGTGCGGGCGAATCGAATACTTTAGCGGAGACGATCTGGATGCCTGGTTCAGCGGCATCGCCAGGGATAAAGGCTACCGCGTTACCGAACATTGGTTACAGCTATTTGGCTATTGTACATACTGTCAAACGGAGAAACCTGCATGAACCGGTTTTTTGTTATTTTTGTATCACTGACTTTACTCATTACCGCCTGCACACCGCAAGCCCTGGTGAAAACCGGGGATGCTTTGCAGGTGATAGCCATTGAATCTTTCCTGGGTGATATTGCACAGCAGGTTGCCGGGGATAGACTGTCCATCCAAACACTGATCCCTGCCGGAACAGATCCGCACGCGTTCGAACCTTCACCGCAGGATATTGTGAAATTAACCAACAGCAAGGCCATCATTATCAATGGCGCCGGTTTTGAAGCCTGGCTCGACAGCAGTTACCAGTCCAATCTGCAGCAACAATTGATCATTGATGCCAGCAAGGGTTTAACCATTCGCGAGCAGAATGAGGCAGAGCATGCAGACGGCGAGGAACAATCCGCAGGGGAGACCGGACACCTTCACGAAGAAGGCGATCCCCATTTCTGGCTGGACCCCACTAACGTCATCCGCTATGTAGAGAACATCCGCGATGGATTGGCGCAGATTGACCCGGCGGGTAAGGAACAATACAGCCGGAATGCAGCCGCATATATCGAGCAACTCAAAGAATTGGATGTCTGGATTCAGTCGGAGGTCAGCGCTATTCCTCCCGAAAAAAGAATCATGATCACCAACCATGAATCGTTTGGCTATTTTGCTGATCGCTATGGCTTTCGCATTATTGGCACCATTATTCCAAGTGTCACCACCGGATCCTCACCCTCTTCACAGCAACTGACCGATCTGATAACCAAGATGCGGGAAAACGATGCCCACGTCATTTTTCTGGAAACTGGCTCCAACCCGCAGCTTGCCAATCAGATTGCCAGCGAGACCGGAGCACGGGTGGTGGAAGACCTCTACACACATTCGATTACGGCCCCGGATGGGAATGCACCTTCCTATCTGGACATGATGCGTTGGAATACCCGATTGATTGTGGAGGCGCTTAAATAACCCATGAAAAACAATACAGAAATCAATAATTCGCCTGCACGCCTGGATTTTCACCAAGTGTCGGTAAACTTCGATGACAAGCAGGTCTTGCAGCAGATCACCTTTCAAGTTCCGCATGGTGCCAGGATCGCCGTGGTGGGGCCAAACGGTGCCGGTAAATCCACACTGTTCAAGGCGATGGTTGGCTTGCTGCCGGTAAGCGCCGGCGAGATATTCATCCACGGCAAGCCGCTTGGCCACCATATGGATTGTGTCGCCTACATTCCACAAAAGGAAGAAGTGGATTGGCGCTTTCCGGTTACAGTCCGCGATGTGGTCATGATGGGGCGTTTTGGAAAAATCCGCTGGTTCCAACCGCCCAGCCAGGCGGACCACCAGGTGGTACGAAAAAGCCTCGCCATGATGGATATCTATGACCTGGCGGATCGTTCGATCAACCAGCTTTCCGGTGGACAACAGCAGCGGGTGTTCCTGGCGCGCGCACTTGCCCAGCGCCCGCATATCCTATTGATGGATGAACCCTTCAACGGGGTCGACTTTTCCACCCAGGAAGCAACGCTCCAACTTCTCGATGACCTGAAAAAGGAGGATGTCACCGTCATTGTATCCACCCATGATTTGAATCTGGCTCGGGAAAGATTTGAGCTGGTCCTTTTGCTCAACCGCAAACTGATTGCCTTTGGTCCCCCAAGTGAGGTGTTTTCCACCGAATTGATCCAGAAAGCCTTTAACACCCAGGTAATGATGTTGGACGGAGCCATTGTTGTCGATCAATGCTGCGGGCACGACCATCATGAGGAGGACGCCGCATGATTGAATGGCTCATTACCCCGTTTTCTTATGCCTTCATGCAGCGAGGTCTGGCTGCCGGGTTGATCGTCGGCATTTTGTGTGCAGTCATAGGTTGTTATGTTGTGCTTAAAGGAATGGCATTTCTGGGCGATGCCATGGCACATGCCATCCTCCCCGGCATTGCAGTCGCTTATCTGCTGCAGGGCAACCTGCTGATCGGCGCATTGGTAGCCGCTATTCTCGTGGCGCTTGGCATCAGCTTTTTCTCCCGCGAAGGCACCATCAAGGAAGACACCGCCATTGGCATCTTCTTTGCTGCCGCCCTGTCGTTGGGCGTGGCGCTGATCAGTTCGATTCGCACCTATGCTGTGGATCTTTCCCACATTCTGTTCGGAAATGTGCTCGGGGTCAGTGTGAACGATCTGCTCCTTACTGCCGCCCTGGCTGTTTTTGTTCTCCTGATGATTTTTGCTTTCTACAAATATTTTTTGGTGGTGTCATTCGACCCGATCCTTGCGGCTACGCTGCGCCTGCCGGTCGGTATTCTGCGTACCTTCCTCATGGTCCTGCTTGCGCTCACGGTGGTCGTCTCCACGCAGACTGTGGGGGTGGGGCTGGTGGCAGCCATGCTGGTCACACCAGGGGCGACGGCATACCTGCTCACACGCCGGCTGCCCTCCATGATGGTACTGGCGGCTTTGTTTGGCGCCCTTTCCAGTATCGTGGGCTTGTTCGCCAGTTACTACCTGAATATTGCATCCGGGGCGGCAATCGTACTGAGTGCCACCTTGTTTTTCTTGATCGCCTATTTTTTCTCGCCGCAAAAAGGTCTGCTTTTCCGAAACAAGTAAAACCTTTGAGCGTTACAACTTTTGGCAGTTTGATTCGTAATTGGAATATAAGGAGTAATTCATCATGAGAAAAAATTGGCATTCTTATGTATTGATTGCCTTGCTGGTACTAAGCGTTTCCTTCTTTGCCGTGCAACCGGTACAGGCATACGAAGTGGATAATGACGGCAGGGTGGACGAAGGGGAAATTATTAACGATGACCTCATCCTTGGCAGCGATAGAGTCGTTATGGAAGGCACCGTCAACGGCTTGCTGTTGGCTGCCGGTCAGGATATTGTGATCAACGGGACCGTTAAAGGCGATGCATTCCTGTTTGGACAAAATATCACCATCGGTGAAGGCGCGATTATTCAGGGCAATCTTTTCACGGGTGCCCAGACCGTCACGGTGGCGGGCAGAATCGAGGGCAGTGTTTTCTCGGGCACCATGTCTACGGTATTTAAAAAGCCCGCTCTGGTGGGCAGGAACGTATATTTTGGCGGTTACAGTCTGGAGATTTTACCAGGATCCATCATAAACAGTGATGTGGCCGCCGGAGGATATCAGGTAATCGTATCCGGCAATATCAACCGGGATCTCAACGTGGATGTCGGTGCATTAAAGATAGATGGCAGGGTCGGTAGAAATGTGTCGGCATCCGTCGCCGAACCTTCGGAAAATACTTCCGCGCCGTACATCCCGCAGCAGAACATGCCCATGACCATTAATCCCGGTCTGTATATTTCAGAAGATGCGGTGATCGGGGGAAATTTATCCTATACCAGCGCTCTACCGCAGCAATCAGGCATCCAGAGCCAGCCCTCCGGCACCATCACCTACATGACTCCTGTCCCTGATGACACGGGTAAATCTGCGCGAGACAATGGTCAGTCGCGGACGGCTGACCATATCCTGGTGGGAATCGGAAAGATCATTAAAAATATGGGAAAGAACTTCGTTTCCCTGTCGATCCTCGGTGCACTTGCGCTCTGGCTGATACCCGGTCTGGTCAATAGTTTTCTGACCACATTAAAGAAAAAGCCATGGCAGTCTGCTGGTGTTGGGGTGCTCACCTACATCCTGACCTGGATTGCAGTTGGTCTGGCTGCGCTGGCAGTGATTGCTTTCACCTTCCTGCTGGCATTCATCACCCTGGGTGGTCTATCCGGTTTCTTCTTCTGGACCGGAACATCCATCATCGTGGTATATCTGACCCTGTTCGGTATGATGGTTTCATTGGGCAGCAAAGTGATCGTGGCGCTCCTGGCGGGCAGGTGGATCCTGTCACAGTTTATCAAAGACCAGCCGGTTAATCAGTATGCCTCCTTACTGCTCGGTGTACTGATCTATACCTTGCTGCGCGCCATCCCCTTCTTTGGCGGATTGGTGGCGGTGGTCGTGATCGCTTTCGGGTTGGGCGCCACATCGCTCTACATCGTCAACCGCCTGCAGAAGAAACCGGAATTGATCGAATAGAAACGCACAGATTTTCGTTGAATTGTGGGATACTTCGACTGGAAGTATCCCATTTCTGTTAAAATAAGAGCTTATGTTAAGTACAATTCGCAATGGATGGCGTGAGTATCCCCGGCAATTCTGGCTGATGTTTTTCGGCATGTTAATCAGCACCATCGGTTCCAGTATGATCTGGCCGTTCTTAATGGTGTATGTCAGCGGCAGGCTCAACCAGCCTCTGGCGGTCGCTTCCACGCTCATTTCCATGAATGCCGCGGTGGGTATGGTGATGAATTTCATTGCCGGACCGATGACAGACAGAGTCGGACGCAAATGGGTTCTGGTGGCTGCCCTTGCCGGAAATGCAGTTGTGTATATGCTGCAAAACCAGGCAAATACCTTCCTGGGCTTTGCCTTTGCACTCAGCCTGGCAGGTGCGTTCAACCCCATGTACCGGGTCGCCTCTGATGCAATGATGGCTGACCTGATTCCGCAGGAAAAGCGCGCCGATGCCTACTCACTGTTGCGCATGAGCAACAACCTGGGCGTTGCCATTGGGCCAACCATCGGTGGTTTCGTGGCTTCACACTCTTACAGCACCATTTTCTACATTGCAGCTGCATGCATGCTTGCTTACAGTCTTTTGCTGGCTTTCGGGGCAAAAGAAACCCTGCCCGCAAAGGCATTTTCCGGAGAACCAACAGCTCACCGGCAAAAGTTTGCCGGTTACGGGGATATTTTCCGCGACAAAAAATTCCTCACCACCATTGGCGCTTTCACCTTTTGCATGACCGGTTCGGCGGTTCTGTGGGTGCTCCTGGCGGTGTATCTTAAGACAAATTATGGCATTCAGGAAAACCTGTACGGTTTCATCCCGGCCACCAATGCCATCATGGTGGTCGTGTTCCAGATCGCCGTGACCCGCTTCACTGTGAAATTCCAGCCGGTCGTGGTCATGGCTGCCGGTGCATTATTCTATGCAGTTGGAGTGGGCAGCGTTTACCTGGCAAACGGATTCTGGAGTTTCTGGGCAAGTATGGTGATCCTGACCATTGGCGAATTGGTGCTGATTCCGACCACCACCACCTACGTTGCCAACCTCGCCCCGCCCGATATGCGAGGACGGTATATGAGCATCTACAACCTCGCCGCTGCCGTGGCAATGATGATCGGACCTGCGGTGGGCGGGTTTACCAATGACAATCTGGGACCGCGCAATATCTGGCTGGTTGGCTTCTCCATAGGTATTGTTTCGCCCATACTGTATTTGATGCTCTCGCGGCAGCAGAACAGGCAAAGCGCCGAAAGCAGGATGACAGTCGAGTGACAAAACAAAAAATCAGGAGTTTTTCAACTCCTGATTTTTTGTTTACATTGAGTTACTCACCCAAGTTTAGTATTCAGGCATCGGCGGGGGTGCCGGCTTTTCCTTTTCCGGAACATCGGTGATCAAAGCTTCGGTGGTGAGGATCATGGCTGCGATGGAGGCTGCGTTTTCGAGTGCGCCGCGGGTAACCTTGGCAGGATCGATCACGCCACCTTTGACCATATCCATAAAATCTTCGCGCAGAACGTCATAACCGACGCCCAGGTTCTTGGCTTTCTTCTGCTGCTGGCGGACGCTTTCCACAACCACGGAACCGTCTTTACCGGCATTCTCGGCGATTTTGCGCATCGGAACTTCCAGCGCCTTGCGGACGATGGCGACACCGATCTTGGCGTCATCGTTATCCATCTTCAAGCTGTCGAGGGACGGGATGGCGTTGATCAGAGCCACACCACCACCCGGAACGATACCTTCTTCCACTGCCGCGCGGGTAGCGGAGAGGGCATCTTCTACACGATGCTTCTTTTCTTTCAATTCGGTTTCGGTAGCGGCACCCACACGGATGATCGCCACACCGCCGGACAGTTTCGCCAGGCGTTCTTGCAGTTTTTCGCGGTCATAATCGCTGGTGGTATTGTCGATCTCAACACGGATCTGGTCAATGCGACCCTTGATGGCAGAGCTGTCGCCCTTGCCGCCAACAATGGTGGTATTGTCTTTGTCGGCTTCCACTTTTTCTGCACGACCGAGATCGGCAACGGTGGCGCTTTCCAGTTTGCGTCCGGTCTCCTCAGAGATGACGGTGGCGCTGGTCAGGGTGGCGATATCGCCCAGCATTGCCTTGCGGCGGTCACCAAAGCCGGGGGCTTTTACAGCCAAAACATTGAGCATGCCGCGCAGTTTGTTCAGAACCAGCGTAGCCAGAGCCTCGCCGTCGATATCTTCAGCGATGATCAACAGGTCGCGCTTACCAATCTGCACCATTTTTTCCAGTAGGGGAACGATGTCGGTAGCTGCAGAGATTTTCTTGTCATAGATCAGAATGTAGGGTTCAGGGATGACCGATTTCATGTGCTCAGGGTCGGTTACGAAATAAGGAGACATGTAACCGCGGTCGAACTGCATCCCCTCCACGTATTCAGTTTCGAATTCCAGACCCTTGGATTCTTCCACGGTGATGACGCCGTCTTTGCCAACCTTGTCCATCACATCGGCGATCAGGGAACCAATATTGCGATCCTGCGCGGAGATGGTAGCCACGTTGGCGATTTCATCTTTAGTGGTAATTTCAATGGATTGTTCTTTAATCTTTGCGGCGACTGCTTTGGATGCCGCTTCGATGCCGCCTTTCAGCAGCATGGGGTTCGCGCCGGCAGCTAGGTTTTTCAAACCTTCGGAAACGATGGCATGTGCCAGCACGGTGGATGTGGTGGTGCCGTCACCGGCGATATCATTAGTTTTGGTTGCAGCTTCTTTCAGAAGCTGGGCGCCCATATTCTCGAATGGATCTTCGAGTTCGATTTCTTTTGCCACGGTAACGCCATCATGGGTGATGGTCGGTGAACCGAATTTGCGGTCCAGCGCTACATTGCGCCCTTTCGGACCAAGAGTGGTGGCAACAGCATTTGCAACAATATCGATGCCATTCTTCAAACGACGGCGGGCATCTTCACCGAAAACAAGTTGTTTAGCTCCCATATGGATCTCCTTGTCAGATGACCGAATTATTTGGATTCAACAATTGCTAAGACATCAGATTCGCGCAGGATCAACAGTTTCTTGTTATCCAGCTTGATCTCTGTGCCGCTGTATTTCGCAAAGAGCACAACATCGCCGACTTTGACATCCATGGGGATGCGGTCTCCGTCTTCATCGCGGTCGCCAGGACCGGTTGACAATACATTACCCTTTTGCGGTTTTTCCTTGGCGGTTTCAGGGAGAATGATGCCACCAGGGGTGGTTTCTTCCTGCTCGAGTGGTTCTACCACCAGGCGGTTACCCAAAGGTTTGAGATTTAGTGCCATATTTTCCTCCAATGAAAGAGTGCTTATAAACATTAGATTATCGTTTTAGCACTCAATCAACAAGAGTGCTAAAACCTTGCTAATATTACCTGCCTTTGAAAGCCGAGTCAAGAGAAACAAAAAATTTCTTATACAATTCTGACATTCATCACACGATTGGACTATGGGAACGAGTCCCGTCGCAATAAATTCACCTCAACATTGCCCTTGCCTGGACAAATGATATAGAATAATAAATGATGATGAAGGAATACCGCGTCCATCTGCCTGAAAAATCCATACTCGCCACGAGTATCCTGGCAATTATGCTGCTGGTTAACCTGTGCTGCCTTCTGGCAATATTCAGCGCCATGGCGATCAATGGCTTCCAGAGCAAATCCACTACCGCTCTCAACCTGGGCTACAACTTCGCCAGAAAAGACCCGGAACTCCCCGGTGGTGACCAGGCGGCTGCCACCCATCTGTTCATCCACCAATACCCCTTCCCGCAGGATGGCCTCGTGACCGGGATTCGTTACCTGCAGGACGATGAGGCGTTGACCATTGAAATCCCCGAAAGCATCTACCTGGTGGTCCTGCATCCCGAACCGGGGGGATTACGCATTACCCATCTGCTCGAAATCCCCGCGGATGACCAGCCGCCATCCACCAACGGCATTGTGACTTACACTTTCCCCGAACCAATCAAAGTACAACAAGGGGATGTATATGGGCACTGGCAGCCCTCCACTTTTCAAACCGGTCCCATTCCATTCAACACCGACTCATCCTCTACGGATGGGCTTACGCTGGGCAAATCAGGTTTCGAATGGATGGATATTCAGCCGGGCACCTTGATCTCTCTGGATGGTTTCACCGGCCGGCGCGATTACTACCTTAATCTGATTTTTCAACCCGATCTGCAAAAATAAAAATCTATACTTTTTACAAATTGATCACTGGCTTGCGCTGGAGGAGTTCACCAGGTTGCAAATCTGCTCACCGGACGCCAGGATATTCATAATATCTGTATCGCCGCTGTATTGCCTGCGCACTTCAGAAAACACTTGCATCGCTTCATCGCAGTAATTTTTCTGCGGCAGACTCAATCCTGCCAGAACGGAACCATAGGTATAGTAATAAACCACTGTTGTATTGGATAATGGCATGCCCTCGATGGCGATCTCCGGGTCGCTATCTTCATCACAACTGCGTGCCTGGCAACTCTCCACCGGGGTGCATCCGCGAATGGCACATTTCAGGGCAGGGATCGCGCTTTCATAGTTTTTCCCCTTAAAGTAGATGATGCCAAGCTGACCGTACAGGTCCGGGTTGGTGGGATCCATTGCCAATGCCTTTCGTGCGTTCAATGATGCGATGAAGAATTCACCCATCTGTGAATAAGTTTTGGCAATTGCAAGGAATGGCAGCGGATCGGTAATACCCAGGGTCTCATTGATTTTTGCTGCCCGGTCGAAATACTCCAGCGAATCCACGTAATATGGGCTTTCAGGATCATTTGCTGCGAGCACGCGGTAATTCAACCCGATGTACAGGTATAAAAAGGTCAGGTTGGGCATGATCTCGGTAGCCTTTTTGTATGAATCAATCGCCTTCAAATACTGACCGCTGATCTCCCACAATTGTCCTCTGATTCGATGGACATCCATCAAGCCCGGGTCGCGCTGCAGCGCCTGCTCAATATATTGTTCTGCCTGGTCGTACTTTTGCGAATCGATCAGGATTTCTGCATAGTAAGCCAGCGCCATGGTATTCCCGGCATCCAATTGCAGTGCACGCACTGCCTCTTGCTCTGCTCGGGTGAGCAATGTCGTTCCATCAGCATTGATAAGCGAATTGGAATTCCAATCGAGCACAAAAGCCATAATGGCATGGACATTCGAGTTCTCGGGCGCCAGTTCAACCGCCTTATTGATGTTATCCAGTGCACTCTGTAGACGGACTTTCTTCAGGTCATCCGAAGCCAGCATGGCGGATGAATAGACCTGGATGCGCGCCAACTCAGCGTACAGGGTGGCATCGGTTGGGTTGATCTGGATCGCCTCTTCGTATGCTTCAATGGCAGCCGGAAGGTTCCCGGAGCGGAAATGCGTTTCGGCTTCGAGAATGAAGGATTGGTTTGTTCTTGTTGGCGTGGGCGTAGGATCGAACGGTCTGTGAATTACCCCTGTATCGAAAGCGCGAGCCAGAAACACCAGTACGAAAATAATTCCCAGCAGGAACAGGATTCGGGCGGGATGGAAGCTGGTGGGGGCTTTACGATGGAACGTGATCTGTTTGCCGTTAAGGTTCATTCTACTCGGCGACAGTTGGAGTTACTTCATCTGCGGCTGGTTCGCCTTCTGTGGTGGGGGTGCCAACCACCCCGCCCTGGCAGATGGTAACCATCGCTTCTGCATTGTACACCCCGGTCTCATCTTCACTTGCACCCTGAATGATCAACTGCGATATTTCTACCGCTTCATTACATTGTCCGGATTTTGCCAGTGCAAGTCCATACAGGTAGTAATACTCCAGAATTCGCCCGTAATCCAGCGGCAGACCATTCACAACCACACCATCAGGGCTGGTGCCCCCGCGTACTGCCAGGCGCAGCGCCTGGATGGCGTTGCCATATTCACCCAGCCTGTAATACATGGTGCCCAGAGTTCCCCATGCGTAGGGGTCTTCCGGTGCATCGGCAACAGCCTGTTCGGCATACTGTGCAGCTTTGCGGAATTCACCAATATTGGCATAAGTTCTGGCGATAGAAGTATCCGGCAGCGGGTCGGACGGATTCAACGCATTCGCAATCGTATATTCTTCAACAGCCTTATCCAACTCGGGCACATCCAGAGAGCGGTAGGCGTTACCCAGGAACAAATGCACATCGGGCACATTCGGGTTGATCTGGATGGCTCGCTGATACTCCTGGATGGCAGCATCATAATTGGCAGTGCTCTGTAAGACAATACCACGGGCACGATGTGCTTCCATCGTGTCATCCGCCAGACTCACCGCCAGCCGGGATTCTTCGCTTGCCGATTCAATGGTTCCAATGCCGCCTGATCCGGCTTCGCTCATGCGGATCAGCAGCTCGGCATAAAAGGCATGCGCCATGCCGTTATTGGCGTCCAATTCCAGCGCGCGCTTGATGCTGGTTTCGGCGGGTAGATATTCTTCCTGTAGCAGCAACGCCCATCCGCGCAGCGCGTGTGCGATGGCATTATTGTTGTTCAACAACAACGCGTTCTCGGCACTTGTCTGGGCGTCCTTGTATTGTTGTGAAAAGATTTGCACCCGCGCCAGGGATACAAAATTGTTCACATTATCAGGAGCAGCTGAGATAGCCTCTTTATACATTTCAATGGACTGAATGTACTTGCCCTCGGACGCCAACCGATCGGCATCCGCTATATATGATTCCGGTGCACGGGTGGGGGTTGCCGTGGGGATGAACAGCGGCGGCGTTTGCGGCACAATGACGGTATTAATGTAAACAACACCGGCAATCAACGCCAGCAAAAACAATATTCTGCCAATATGCACAGGCTTTCGCTTGCGCAGCATACTCCATTTACTTCCTCGTAAATACATAGCGAAATTATCTTACCGTTTCGGGCATGTATAGTCAAGATTACGGATATTAGCACCGGGTTAGAAAGGAAAAAGAATAACTTATCTTATACGAACGTTGCATGTACAATACAGCTATGAAATTCGATATATTTACCCTGTTGCCGGAAGTATTTGACCCATATCTCTCATCCAGCATCCTTGCCAGGGCGAGGGAAAAACAAATCATCAATGTGGCAGTTCACGACATTCGTAGCTACACAACCGACCGGCATCACGTGACCGACGACACCCCCTATGGTGGCGGAGGGGGAATGGTTATGAAACCCGAGCCGGTTTTCACTGCCATCGAAGCGGTACTGGGTTCACCACCGACATGCCCGGTTATTTTACTATCGCCCCAGGGCAGAGTATTCAACCAGCAAATCGCCATCGAACTCTCCCGGATACCGCATCTGGCATTGTTGTGCGGACGCTATGAGGGCATCGACGAACGCATCCGCGGGCATTTGATTACCGATCAGATATCCGTGGGCGATTACGTTCTCACTGGCGGGGAACTGCCGGCGTTGATGCTGCTGGATGCAGTCAGTCGTCTGCTGCCCGGCGTCTTGGGCGACCCGCAGGGTCCGTGGGACGATTCCCATGCCAGCGGATTGCTGGAATATCCGCACTACACCCGTCCGCCTGAATTTCGCGGTTGGGCAGTACCCGAGGTGTTGCTATCCGGCAACCACGCAGAAATAGAAAAATGGCGCCATCAGCAATCACTCATCCGTACAGTGGAGCAACGCCCCGATATGCTGGAACGTATGCAATTAAGCAAGGAAGATAAAAAGTTCCTGGAGACCTACATCCGGTCAAAGGAAACATAATTCCAAGGAGAAGATCATGGCAAATCCGATTTGGGTAACCACAACTTTTGGCTTTGAGGGATATAGAATTACGCGCTATCTAGGTCTGGTACGGGGCATTACCGTACGCTCCCGCAGTGTAGTGGGGAATTTTGTCGGCAGCCTGCAAACACTGGTGGGCGGAAATATCACGGTCTATACAGAATTGTGTGAGCATGCCCGGCAAGAAGCCTTCGAATTATTAATGGATCATGCCCGTGAGATGGGAGCCAATGCGGTTGTAGGCATGCGTTACGATGCCAACGACGTGATGGATGGCGTGACCGAGGTGCTGGCTTATGGCACCGCCGTAGTCATTGAAAAAGCAGGAGCAGCACAATGAAATTCAACTACGGAAAAATCTTTTTACTCGGTTTTGGTTTCTTTGGCGTCAGCGTCATTTGGGGCATTTACAATGCGTTCGTCCCGCTATTTCTTGCCAATAAATTCGGTCTCTCCCCGGTGTGGATAGGTTTCTTTATGACACTGGACAATATCGCGGCATTATTCATCCAACCCCCGGTGGGCGTCTGGTCAGACCGGCTGCGAACCCCCATTGGTCGTCGAATGCCTTTTATCCTTATCGGCGCCCCCATCGGGGCACTTGCTTTTGGCATTATCCCCCTGGCGGCAATTCTGCCCTTGTTTGTTGCCTGCACCAGCACATTGCTGCTCAGCATGGCATTCTGGCGCACCCCGGTTGTTGCCCTGATGCCCGATCTAACTCCTTCTCAGTTTCGCTCTCAGGCAAACGGCATCATCAATTTTATGGGCGGAGTGGGCGCTATTATCTCCTACCTGGTTGGATCGATGCTGTATAAGATCAATCCGGCGTATCCCTTCTGGCTGGGATCTGTATTGGTGTTGGTTGCCACGCTGCTGTTATTCCTTTTTATCCGCGAACCCAAAGACTTCGCCGAACCGGAAAAACAGCCCTCCATGTTCAAGTCGCTCCAGGAATTGATCAAAGACCCGGAACCAAGCGGCATCCGCATCCTTCTCGCAATCCTCTTCTGGTTTATTGCGTACGCTGCCGTGGAAGCTTTCTTCAGCCTGTACGTCAACAAGTATCTTGGTCTCGAAGAAGCTGAAGGCGCCCGGTTATTGAGCCAGCTTTCGCTTCTATTCGTCATCTTCGCCCTGCCGGCAGGCAAAATCGGCGCAAGTTTCGGAAGGCGCAAAACAATCTCGCTTGGTCTGTTGGGAATGATCGCGACTGTGGCGGCGATCTTTCTGCTGCCCTCAAGCGTACTCACGACACAACTCACCAAACTTCCCGTTTTGGGAACTGTTCCGGTGCTTGGTTTGATCTTGATGATCGCAGGCATTGCCTGGGCATTGATCAATATCAATTCCCTGCCCATGGTGGTGGAATTGACCGAACCCGCCCGCATTGGAACCTTTACCGGGTTGTATTATTTGTTTTCCACCCTGGCGGCAATCCTCGGTCCCAATCTGTTTGGATGGATCGTACAGGCAGCTGGCAGCAACTATAATGCCGTCATGGCCGCCTCACCGATCTTCTTCCTGGTGGCATTAGTGCTGATGTGGGGTGTAAAACGTGGTGAGGCTTTACGGCAGCAGTAAAACCCGCTGGACTGTACTTTCACAGAGGCTATCCAGGTACCCTGGATAGCCTCTTTTCATAACTACTTTCCGCAAAAATAGTATCTCACTCTGACGGGGCCGTTTTAGTTGCCATTTCTCTTGCTTCATTCGAAATGATAACCCGGTTGGGTCGATCCTGATAAAGCGTCAGCATCAACCCCATCCCTATCAAGAATGTTACCGGCCATTTGAGTTGTACGAGCAGAACCTGCCACAAGTAGGGGCTGTCACCGGCAGAAGATATCAGCCAGATTCCAAATCCGACCTGGATCAACAACAGGATCGCCATCGAAATGACGCCTGCCCGCCGGCGTTGACCGGAAGAAGCGGATCGCACAATCCACATTGGACCCGCCAGCGCCACAAGAAATCGGTATGACAACGCCAGGATGGCAACAACCACCATGAATTGAAATACATCCGGGTCGCCCACTGGCCATTCAGTGCTGATCCGCCCGTAAATGATGGTGGATAACAGGTAACCCATTGGAAACAGCATTGCCAGCCTGCCATGTCGTTCTGAAAAAAGTGCACCCAAAACCAGCAGCAGCAAAAACATACCGAAATAATAAAAGTTATAGCCGAAATTATCCATTAAGTACTTCCAGGCGTCATCAAACGGAACGTTTGCCGGTGAGTTGGGAAACAGACCCCAAATACCCTCCCATGATATGGCTGCTGTGATCAGCACCCCGAACAGGATATATCCGCCCAGCCACCAAAATACAGGTGGTTTACACCTGCCCTTCCTTTGAAAATACCCGATCAGGATAAACGAAACAACGAAAGCAAGGAATGTCATCCATAAACGTACTTCGGAATAATTGAGATCCAGCAAAGCGGTTTTTCGCATGATCAGGACTGGAAAAGAAGAGGATGGATCCGGAAATATTATATTCACGATCTTAAGCAGACCAATTCGCACCCTATCCAACCAATAGCTTTGATACAGCAGTTCCACGACTGTCTTGAATAACAAGCCGAGAGGCATTAATCCCCATATCGGAAAACGCCGCTTCCAGATCCAGACAATCAACACCGGAATGATCATGAAGTACCCGCCTCGATACCGCAGTACGAAGAACCACTCCACCCCGGTCAGCTGTCCGACCTGACCAACGAAAAAGACCAATCCGGGCAATAGCACCAGTAAAACACCTTTCCATGGGAGTGGTGCATCCGGGGGCGCTTCCAATAGCCCCGCGGTACTGTTTGCCAGGGTCAGGTGCTCGCGGATAACACTGGTCAGCCAGTCAAACAAGGTACGCATCCAGAGCGCAGCCCAACACACCGACCGGATGAATGGGCTACCTGCAAGCCGTTCTATTTCGCGGCATTGATCCTGAAAGGTTTGCCTCATCTCATCGCCAAAACGTGCACGATATTCGTTTGGATATACTGAAATCAGTGCTGTATAAACTCGCACCGCAATCAAGGTGCACAGGGTCTTATCCATGACACACCTCCCTGCCGGGCACCATCGTCAGAATGTGTTTTTGTCGTGCAACCTGTACCAGTTGAGCCAGGCGCAGACTCTCAGCTTCCGCCACCTGTTCGCCTAGTGCGCTAAGGCGGTAATACCGTCGACGTTCATCGTCCAGAACCGGGTCGGGGCGTTCTCCGCTTTCCTCAATTAAACCGGCTGCCAGCATGCGTTTGATGGAGCCATATAATGTTCCCGGTCCCATTCGGAGTGAACCGTTGGTCTGCTGCTCCACTTCCTTCATAATTGCATAACCATGTTTCTCCCCATCTGAAAGTGCGAGCAAAATATGAAAAACCGCAGGGGTCAATGGTTGATGTGGCAAGATATTTTTGTTCATTTGGCCTCCTCTTTCAATATATCCATTTCAGATATATCTGTTACGGATATAATAACACAAATATATCACAATGCAAGATACCGGCTCCAATACACCCTTCCGTTATAAAGTAAAAATTGTGACACAGTTTGCTTGCTTGCGTGGGGTTTGCATGCGTAGTATACTAAATGTCAATGGGGAATAGAGTGGCGACGATTCGCCTCATTTTTTCGGATGCCCCAAAATCAAACCCAATTTTGTTTGGAGGAGAATCCCAAATGACCAAGAAGTTAACCGTTTTGATTTCAATTGTCGTCCTGGTCTCCGTGCTGCTGGCTGCCTGCGCTCCCGCAGCCGCCCCTGCAGAGACGAAATTCAAAGCCTGCAATGTAACCGACACAGGCGGTGTAGACGATAAATCCTTCAACGCAACAATCTGGAAAGGTCTCCAGGATGCGCAGAAGGACTATGGCATTGAAGCAAAATACCTGGAATCCAAAGAAGTTGCCGACTTCGAGAAGAATTTGAACGCATTTGTGGAAGAGAAATGCGACATCATTGTCTCTGCCGGATTCCTCTTGGGCGACGCCACCAAGGCCTCGGCTGAAGCCAACCCGAATATGAAATACGCCATCGTCGACTATGCCTACGACCCGACCATTCCGAATGTGGTTGGGCTGACCTATCAGACGGATGAAGCCGGCTTCCTTGCAGGCTATCTTGCCGCTGGTATGACCAAGACCGGCAAAGTTGGTACCTTCGGTGGCCTCCCTATCCCGACTGTTACCATCTTCATGAAGGGTTTTGTGGAAGGCGTCAACTACTACAATACCCAAAAGGGTACCGCGGTAGAAGTTTTGGGTTACGATCTGGCTGATGAGAGCAAGGGCCTATTCTCCATGTCCTTCGACGATCAGGCCAAAGGCAAAGAACTCGCCATCTCCCTCATGGACGAAGGCGCTGACATCATCATGCCCGTTGCCGGTCCCGTTGGTTTGGGCGCTGCTGCCGCTGCAAAAGAACGTGGTAACACCCTCATTATTGGTGTTGACTACGACTGGTACGTTTCTGCGCCAGAATACAATTCCATCACTTTGACCTCAGTTCTAAAAATGATGGACTTCACCGTAGAAAAAGCCATTAAATCCACTATGGACGGCAATTTCGAAGGTGGTATAAGCGTTGGTACGCTAGCCAATGGCGGTGTTGGTATTGCCCCATACCATGACCTGGATGGACAGGTTCCTGCCGAACTGAAAGCCGAAGTGGAAGCATTGAAGACCGGCATTGTCGACGGATCGATCAAACTGGCTCAGTAATACCTCATTGTTCTAACAAAAAGGAGAAGCTTTTATGGCTTCTCCTTTTTTTATTGAAAGATATCAATCGCTTTTAGGTACGCTATGTTACAATATCTTAACCCATTACTTCAGTTTAGGAGAAATGATGCCTCCGATCCTGGAACTATCTGGTATCACAAAGCAATTTCCCGGAGTTTTAGCAAATGACCACATTGATCTCACCTTAAACAAAGGTGAAATTTTGGCTTTGCTGGGAGAAAATGGAGCGGGAAAATCCACGCTCATGAATATTCTCTATGGTTTGTATCAGCCTGACGAAGGTGAAATACGGGTCAACGGAGAAAAGATTATAGTAAACTCGCCCACCGATGCCATTAAAGCGGGCATCGGCATGGTGCACCAACACTTCATGCTTATCCCGGTTTTCACAGTCAGTGAAAATGTGATGCTGGGCGAAGAAGCGGTCCGTCCCGGTGGCTTCCTGGATCGCGACAAAGTAGCTGAAAAGGTCCATCATATTTCCTCCCAGTACAAATTGGAAGTCGAGCCTTCAGCTTACATCAAGGATCTGCCGGTGGGTGTACAGCAGCGTGTGGAGATCATCAAATTGCTTTATCGAGAAGCTGAGATTCTGATCTTCGATGAGCCGACTGCCGTATTGACGCCGCAGGAAGCAGATGAATTATTCATTATCATGCGCGAGTTGACCAAACAGGGAAAATCCATCATTTTCATTACCCATAAGTTGCGTGAAGTTTTGGAAATTTCCGATCGGATTCTCGTCATTCGGCGCGGAAAAGTTGTAGGCGCCACCACCCCGGCCGAAGCCGAACGGAATACGCTCGCCGCCATGATGGTCGGGCGCGAGGTAAATTTGGAAGTGGAAAAGACTGCGCCCATGATGGGCGAGGTCGTACTAACAGTGAAAGATCTGGTAGTGACTGATCCAAATCTGCATATCAGTGTGGATAGTGTTTCATTCGAATTGCATGCAGGCGAAATTCTGGGAGTGGCAGGCGTGCAGGGCAATGGTCAGACCGAATTGGTGGATGCCATTACCGGCATGGTCAACCCGGTAAGCGGTAGTATTAACTTACTGGGTGAAGATATAAGCAAGGCACCACCGCGGAAAATTACCGAGTTGGGATCAGCACATATTCCCGAAGACCGCCAGAGGGTGGGGTTGGTACTTCCCTTCCCGGTGGCAGAAAACCTCGTGCTGAATACTTATTACCGACCGCCATTTGCTCACGGCATCATGCTCGATTATCCAAAAATCCTCGCCGATAGCAAAGAATTGATTGGTAAGTTTGATATCCGCACCCCGAGTTCACTTACCCCGGTAGGCTCATTATCCGGTGGTAATCAGCAAAAAGTGATCATTGCGCGTGAGCTGTCTCGTCCGATAAAATTCCTGGTCGCCTCGCAGCCAACCCGCGGACTGGATGTAGGGTCTATTGAATACATTCACAAGCGGATCGTAGAGAAGCGTGATGAGGGCTGTGCTGTGTTGCTTGTTTCGCCGGAGTTGGATGAGATTATGGAACTTGCAGATACCATTGCGGTGATGTACCGCGGCAAGATGGTTGCTCTGGTTCCATCAGAAGAAGCCACAAAAGAATATATTGGATTGCTCATGGCAGGCGTAAGTCCGGATCAACTTGAAAAGCCGGTAAAACGTGGCGCCATTGAAGCAACATTCTAACGGAGGTGAGCCTTGAGCCCTGAAGAAGAGAAGAAGACCGATGTCGGCAAGGTCATCTTGCAAGAACTGACCTCCCAACCGCAAGAATCAAAAGGCTGGAAGCGTATTGGCGAAATGCTTGCCATACCTGCCTTGGCAGTTTTATCGGGAATGCTGATTGGCGCCATTTTAATTATCGCAACCAGTGAATCGGTATACACCGCTTTCCGTCAATCGTTCGGGCTGGGAATTTACACCGCCTTAAAAGAAGTCGGTGTCGCATATGGCGCTTTGTTGCAGGGATCGCTGGGCGATCCGGTCAGGATTATCACAGCTCTGCAAAGCGGCGACCCATTGACCATCCGTCAGGCAATCAACCCCTTCCTGGAGAGCCTGGTTGTCACCACGCCATACATCTTTGCCGGTCTCGCCGTTGCCCTGGGCTTCCGTGCCGGACTGTTCAATATCGGTGTGGAAGGTCAAATCTTTATCGGCGCTGCCTGCGCCGTCTACGTTGGTTATGCTCTCAAAGGCGTCCCGGCGTACATTCACATGCCGCTGGCATTTCTGGCTGGCACAGCCGGTGGGGCATTCTGGGCATTTATTGCCGGCTATTTAAAAGCCAAAACCGGAGCGCACGAGGTAATTAACTCGATTATGTTGAACTGGATTGCCTTCCGGTTGACTGAATGGCTGCTCTCGGGTCCAATGAATCGTCCGGGTTCCGGCGGTATGCCCATCAGTCCGATGATTGAACCGACCGCCCAAATCCCCCAATTTTTTCAAAACCCCATTCGTTTCCATCTGGGCTTTTTTATTGCTCTCCTAATGGCATATCTGGTTTATGTCCTGCTGTTCAAAACAAAATGGGGTTTTACCATGCGTACGGTTGGCGCCAACCCGAAAGCCGGGCAATATGCGGGTATGAACCTGGCAGCCAACACCATGATTGCCATGGCATTATCCGGTGCTCTGGCGGGCATGGCGGGCGCGAACCAAATTCTGGCAGTAAATCGCTCCATGGCTATTGGACTATCATCCGGGTATGGCTTTGACAGCATTGCGCTCGCTTTAATCGGCAACAGCCACCCCGTGGGTGTCATACTCGCTTCCCTGTTATTCGGCATCCTGCGCAATGGAGCTACACGCATGATGGTGGTCGCTACAGTCCCCATCGATATTGTTTCCATTGTCCAGGCGTTGATTCTGATGTTCGTAGCCGCTCCGGCAATCATTCGCGCAATTTATCGAATTAAGGTCAAAGACACTGGTGGTGCAATCTCACTCAGCGGCTGGGGAGGTAACAAATAATGGCTACCACAAACATCATTGTGCATCGCAAGTTTCAGATAAAATCGCAAACCCGGCGCTATGTGATGGGAGGATTTTTTATCCTGGTAGGCTTGCTCATCTACCTGTTGTTTGCTGCGCAGACATCCGCCACAGCCATGACAAAGTTTGTCATGACCCCCGGCGGTATAGACCGGGGAGTGATGGGCGATTGGATATTCCAGACCCGTACTGCACTCTACATCCTTGCCGGTGCCAGTCTGCTCGCCGGTATCTATCAACTTGCCCGGGGATTCGCCGGTTGGGCAAATCCGGTTTTGGGCATTGTGGTGGCAGGCTTTGTTTTTTGTTTCCTGGCGTGGTCTGCTGCTGATAAACAACTCAATCTGGCCGGGATGCTGAGCAGCGCCGTTCTGCTTTCTGTCCCCATCGTATTGGCTGCCTTTTCTGGCGTGATTTCCGAACGCGCAGGTGTGGTGAATATCGCCATTGAAGGGATGATGTTGATGGGCGCCATGGTCGGTGCGCTTGTGGGCAGTGTGACACGCAGCACTTGGCTGGGGTTGTTTGCCGCCATTATTTCTGCCATGCTGCTTGCCTGGCTGCACGGCATGCTTTCCATCAAATATCGCATCAACCAGATTGTTTCTGGAACCGTGATCAATATCTTCTCGACAGGTATGACTTCTTTCCTCTCGCAGAAATTTCTCCAACCGTATGAGTATCTAAATGCCCCTCCCATGTTCACCCGCATTCCCATACCGGTTCTGTCGGATATCCCATTGATTGGCCCGCTCTTCTTCAATACCAACCTGTTTGTATACGCCATGTTTATTTTTCTCATTGTGCTTCAGGTTGTTTACTTCTCCACTAAATGGGGGTTGCGGATGCGGTCTGTTGGTGAACATCCCAAGGCTGCCGATACACTGGGTATCAATGTAATAAAAACCCGTTACACGGCTGTTCTGCTTAGTGGAGCGATGGCAGGTTTTGCCGGTGCCTTCTACACCCTGGCATCGGTGGGCAGATTTGATGAAGAAATGACTGCCGGCAAGGGCTTTATCGGCCTGGCCGCCATGATCTTCGGCAATTGGACGCCGATCGGGGCTGCTGGGGCAGGCTTACTATTTGGCTTCGCCGACTCTATGGCTTCCAAAGTTTCATTGATTGGCAGTAACGTTCCGCCACAGATCATGGCGATGTTGCCTTATATTGCGACAATGATCGTACTTGCCGGTGTGGTTGGTAAAGGACAAATGCCAGCTGCAGATGGTGAACCTTACGAAAAAGGATAATTCCTCTAGCCGTTCCTCAAAAAGGAGATCAGTTCACTGGTCTCCTTTTTGTTTCCCGATAACCCGCGATTGTTACAATAGTGTTACAAAACCGTTTTCTTGACATGACAAAATCCTTTCATTTACCTTCAATTTATTGACGCATCCCGGCTGGGTTTGTATAGTATATGCAGGTGTCAAAGATTCATGTCGCAATGCATTTAATTCTGGTGGAAAGCTATGTTTAAAAGCGTAAAAACGATCTGGAAAAAAATACCCCCCCGTGGTCAAAGCTTGGTGGAATTGGCTATTTTCTTTCCCATCATTTTGATGATGCTCTCGGGTTTGATTGAATTTGGTTTTCTGCTCAATCAATACCTGAACCTGATGGATGGCCCCCGTGAAGGTGCTCGTTTCGGTGTGGACATCTCCCCGTTCCTGGAGCCTTCCGATAATGATGACATCAAATTTTATTCGAACTTGGACCCGAACCATCCCGGAATCGCGCAAATTGTTCAACAGGCTATTGTCCCCTATGTATTAAATTCAACAACCGATGATGTTGTGATTACAGTGGTATCCATCAAAGATGGTGCTATTTATCGTCGTTACCCGGATGATGCGGGTGTGACAAGCACCCCAGGATATTTCAGCTTGAATGGAAAGTACGCGACCCGGCTGACGGATGCCGAAATCGCCGCGAAATTGGTCAGCAGTGCGCCTAAATCAGGTGCTGTGGCCGTGGAATTGTTTTACAACTATAAGCAAACCCTGGCTTTGCCATGGATAACCATCTTTGTGCCTGATCCGATTTTATTGCATATTTTTGCCGTTGCTCCACTTCCTGCTGCGACCCCGCCTGATCCAACTCCATCCCCATAAGAGACCTGGTTATGAAAAAACTTCATTTGAATCTTCTGCAAAAATCTGAAAAAGGACAATCCATTGTTTTAATTGCATTGGTATTTGTTGGTTTACTGGCATTTATTGGCTTGACTGTCGATATGGGCGTGTTGTTTATCTCTTACGGCAATCTCCGGCGGGCTGTGGATAATGCGGCACTGGCAGCCGCCACCCAGATGCGCGAAAACTATACCAACGCGCAACTGACCGATTCTGCAGCGCAATTCCTCCGCCTTAACAATGTCGATGCCGACCCGACAACTGTGGATGTAAAAACCTGCGATCCCACTGATCCTGACCCTGAACTTTGCCCGACCGACAAACGCAAATTGGTTCGCGTCACAGCATCTGTCCCGGTAAAATTTTCGTTTCTCCCGGTAATCGGATTCTACGAGACCACTATTACCGCTAAAGCAATCGCTGAAGCCGCCTCAATGGACGTAGTCTTGGTGATTGATATCTCCGAATCCATGGCCGATGAAAGTTCACCGGATTACCTCAAAGACCCGGCAAACTGCAATGCCGAAGACCCTACCGGAGCATTGGACCCCGGTGTATATAAAATTCCTGGGGAGTGCCATCCATTTGAAGAGGTGAAACAAGCAGCAGCCGCTTCCTTCGCTAACTGGGTTTTAAATAAACCCGTAACAGAAGAGGAAGACCGATTGGCTGTGGTCGTATTCTCCAATGGGTGGGAAGCCGGGTATACCTATGCTAATAAAATCCCGAATAAAGGTACGGGATTGGTCTGCCCCGATGGACTTCGAAATTCCAGTGGATTATGCACCAACAGCCCCTGGATGAATGATTACAACCAGGCGTATGAATTGATCACCAATCTCCAGGTTTACCAGAGGGAAAGATGTCCACAGCCCTGGATGGAAGCCGATTTTACCGGAGCCTGCTCGGAATACCCGGATCCGGTAAGTAGTCCGGCTACAGATTTTATTTCCAGCCAATGTCCATTTATGCAGATCAACCCAAATCCGAATATCTCTGACGGTTCCACCTGCCAGACGACCAATATCGGCGGTGGATTGAAGTTGGGCGCCTCCCTCTTCGGTATCGATATGCGGAAGGATGCCCTCTGGCTGGTAATATTGCTTACGGACGGTGCTGCAAATGCAACGGAAGTATCGCATGATTCTGACCCTGAATATCTCGATGCGAGCAACAATATACTTCAGGATATAAAATTATCCTTGCCTATCGGCTTCTGCCCCACCACCGGAGATATCAATATCGATTGGGGCTGCCGTGATCGCGACGTGACCTCACGCCATGTCTCATCCAGCAGTGAATACGACGCAGATGACTTTGCCCGGGATATGGCTGACCTGGTTAGTTGTGACCCAACCAATCCGAAAACAGGCTGTTCACAAGCCGGTCAGGGTGCGGTTATGTTTGCCATCGGTCTGGGAAAAACAGTGGTGAACGATTTTACGCCCGCCAAGTCGACATTAAGTGATACCGCTGGAAAACCTTATGGAGACACCCTGTTGAGATATGTTGGAGCAGTAGGTGATGACGGTGACCCCACCACAGATCCATGCAATGGGGTTGCGATCAATGCCAGTGGGTATAGCTGTGGAAATTATTACTTCTCATCATCAGGTTCCGGACTGGATGCTGTGTTCACCCAGATTGCATCTAGAGTGTTTACTCGGTTAGCCAAGTAGGAAGCGAGCGAATTATGTGGAAAACACCGAAATTTAAAATACCCATTCTCAAGAAAAAGCTTTCCGCCCAATCGATGGTCGAATTTGCACTGGTTTTGCCGGTACTATTGGCGTTAATCTTTGGCATTATCGAATTTGGTCGATTGTTCCAGGCTTGGCTCTCCGTTCAAAACAGCGCTCGCTTTGCAGTCCGCTATGCCGTTACCGGTAACTATAATTTTGATTATTGTGATGATGCAGCAGCTGACTTGGTTAATGATGACGCCTTCAAGATGTACAAAACGAACAACATCGTCGCCGCAGTTGACCCGGCGTATGCAGATACTTATGGCGGCGATCTTCAAGATTGCAAAATACCCAACAGCTTTCAAACAGACCTGATGGGGCGAGCACCGTTTAATAGCATGTCCGGAAATGCTCAGCAACTAGCCTTATCTGAAGCAATTCAAAATATGACAGCTGTCATGCAGGATTATGCCCGTCTGCATTCCATTCATGATATTACCATTCAGGATGCCTTTGCCATCGCCAGGGATCCGACCGTGCATGATGAAAACGAAGGCGGCTACTTTAACGTGGTTGTATATTCGTCCCGGTTATTGTCAGAAGGCGGCTCGGTCACATTCTCCGATCCTGGTAATGGTATTTATTGGGGTGTAAATCCCAAGGAAGACCCAGGTGGTCCAAGTGATCGTGTGGCTATCGGGGTGGATTTCAACCATCCGTTGATTACGCCCTTCTTAATGAGCGTTTGGCCATATGTACACCTCACTACCGTGCGTGAGGGAATTATTGAAAACTTCCGTTCTTCCAAGACTATTAACGTGTCACCTCCTATTTCAATGCCCACTCCAACGGCATCCTTTACGCCATCCACCACACCTACGCCAACCTTCACGCCATCACCAACACCCACGTTTACGAATACGCCGACAGCTACATTTACACCCAGCTTGACGTCGACACCTACAAACACCTTTACTCCTTCGGCAACCAGCACCCCAACCTATACACTTACACCTTCGCGGACGCCGACGAACACACTTACGCCTTCCTTGACACCTACTATCAGCTGTGGTGATCTTTCAATGACATTGGGCATGGATGGCACAAGCACTGTCAGATTGAGAGCGGTCATTCAAAATAACAACCCTGTTGATATTGGCTTTGGCACCGCAACGGTGTACTGGACAAGTCAGATATCGACCGAACGGCTGTACAGAATGTACATGGATGCAACGAGATTCTATAATACGAGCGACTATACTCCACCTACAACTGGCTCTCGCTCGCCTGAGATGATGCTTTCGGGAGATGGCGACACACACAATTTGGTTATCTACTTTACCGGTCTGGACTCACGCGGTCTGGATGGTACCTTCACGGTAAATGTCTGGCTGGATAATGGTCGTTGTCCATTATCAGATACCTATACCCGTACAGCTGCCACCGCCACTAATACCCGCACACCAACGATGACCTACACAGCCAGTAATACACCTACCATCACAACCACCCCAACCCGTACATATACCCCATCCATAACACCGACGCCTTCGCGCACACCTACACGTACGCCCACCTATACACCTACAATCACCAAAACGCCTACGGCGACATTCACGCCATCCAGAACCCCAACACGCACATATACGCCAACGGCATCATTCACGCCGCCTGCTACAAATACGCCCACGCGCACCCCGACGCCTACACGCACACCAACACCAACAACTGCACCAACCAATACGCCGTCACGAACTCCCACGCCAACATACACCTACACGCCACGTGGCTGTGGTTCTGACTGTTAGCACTAAAAACCGGAGCGGTAGTAACCGCTCCGGTTTTTGCTATACAATTCTGATATGAAAAATAAAATTCTTCCAATGTCCAAAAACAAACTTTTCTTGTTCGTTATTGTGGCCTGGTTTTTGGCATATGGCGTTTTTCAAGGTTTTCATCCCTACGATAGTATCACCCACACATCTTACATTCTTGGCTTTTTGATCATTCCAACAATGTTAGCGCTGATAAGCGCAATATTGTGTACCCCCCGCATGGAACCACGCTACCTGTTCATTTTTACAACAGGTATTTTTCTCACTTCGGTTTCTGATTTGTTGCTCCTGTCCAACCGCACTTCAAGCCCAAAGATGAATTCAATTATCCTTTGGATGAGTCTGGCAGGGGCATTACTCCTGATTTTATTGTGGATATTACAACCCGTTGTACGGAGGCATGATTTCATCCGTGTCAAGCTCCTGTTGGATATGGCAATATCCACCGGAGCAATTACAGTGTTAGCCTGGTTACTGTTCATCCAACCCAACGCGCTGATCAATGTCATCCCTGAATTAGATGCATTTACTTACACATTGATCCTGATCGATATAAGCCTTTTCGCCATCCTGTTGAACTTGGCACTGATCGCATTACAGCCTGCAATACAAAGACGGATGTTGGTTTATGTGGTGGGCGTTTTCTTTTTGGCCCTGGGAGATATTTCAGTTTTATTAGCTCCTGCTCTCCACGAAGTTCAACCAGGTACTTCTCTCGATATTGGTTATTTGCTGGGGTATTCTTTTATTTCTGTTTCCGTCTTGATTGGGACAGATGACAAATTTACAAAACAGAAATCGCAGCCAATACCGGAGCAAACTTTTGGCGAACGAGTTCAATCGGTATTAGCGGTTGCTTTATCCTTGGTCTTGTTGGGATATCTCTTTGTCTTCTGGCGAATGGAGCAAGACATACCACAAACAATCATGGTCTTTAGCGCCATGGTGTGGCTTTTATTGATTGCAAGGCAGGGGGTTGCTGCAGGAGAATTCGAGTTACAGCAATATTCATTGCTCTTTAATCAATCAGCAGAACCATCTTTTCTGTGTACTTCAGACCACAAATTGCTCCTGGTAAATAACGCTATGACAGCAATCTGCCAGGCAGATCATGAAGAAAAATTGTTAGGAAGCAAGCTTGGCCACTTCTTTCCCGACCTAAATATGAATTTACTCGGCTCCGATAAGCCGGTCGAACTTATTTTGAAAACAGCACAAAACAAGTATCTACCAGTAGACCTGGCAATAAAAAGCGTCCAATTGGGCTGGTTTCGGCGGAAAGTGATAGCCGGGGTAATCCACGACCTGACCTGGCAAAAACAACAGCAGGCCGAACTCCAGGATGCACTGGATAAAATCGGGCAGGTGAAAAGTGAATTGGAAATATTGAATAACGAACTCGAGTTGCGGGTGGCAGAGAAAACCAGTTCACTCAGTTCCGCGTATAAACAATTGGAAGAGCAAAATCGAATGCTGCAGGACCTGGACCGGCTAAAATCGGACTTTGTTTCGATGGTGTCACATGAACTGCGTGCACCTCTCACCAATATCAGTGGCGGCATAGAACTGCTCCTTTCCCGGCAAAAAATGCTTGCACCGGAAAACAGAACTTCCCTGCAGTTGGTTCAGGCGGAAATTAATAGATTGACCCGTATTGTCGAAAGTATACTGGATCTCTCAGCCTTGGATGCCGGCAGAATGCCCATCTACCCCGAGCCGATCCATTGGAACAACATACCTCAGATTGTTGCCGATTCCACCCGGAGCATTTCCGACAGCAAGTTGATCTTCGCCTTTCCCAAAATGGATGTGGTGTTCCTGGCTGATCCGCTGGTGCTGGGCAGTGTTTTCTCCTACCTGATCGACAACTCGCGGAAATACGCTCCCGATAGTAATATTGAGATCAGTGGGAATATCGCAGAGGGGCATGCAATTCTGCAACTTTGCGATCATGGGCCGGGCATCCCTCAAGAAATGCTCGCCAGAATTTTTGATAAGTTCGTACGGGCAGACAACAGCGATTCCCGCGAAGTATACGGCAGAGGGCTGGGATTATACATGGCAAAGCGTCTGATTGAAGCCATGCATGGCACAATTTCTGCAGACAACCAGGATACAGGTGGAGCACGGCTTACTATTGTGTTGCCGCTCATGGAAAGTTAATATGGCGAAGAAAATTCTTCTGGTCGATGATGATCCAACGCTATTGAAGTTTTTTGGCGAATACCTTGGCGGAGATGGATATGAAGTGCTTACCGCGCAGCACGGAGCTGAGGCGCTGCGGGCAGCATTCCACCATCATCCCGATCTGATCATTCTGGATGTCATGATGCCTGGCATGGATGGATGGGAGGTATGCGCCCGTATTCGCGAGATGTCCTCCATCCCAATCATTCTCGTGACCGGAAAGACCAGCGAAACGGACAAATTGCGCGGTTTCAAATTGGGGGCTGACGATTATGTAACCAAGCCATTCAGCTTTGCCGAGGTCGCAGCTCGCATCCGGGCGGTACTGGTAAGAAGTAGCCAGCTGCAAAATGAAAATGCTGCAATTCTGCAAATCCAAGATATCACCATCCACCTGGATAAACGAAGTGTGCGCAGAGGCAATGAAGAAATCATCCTCACACCCACTGAATTTCGACTGTTGGAATACCTTGCCCGTCATCAGGGTAGAGCCATACCAGAAGATGAACTTGCAAAAGCGGTTTGGGGGAATACCCGCGAAGAGGATTCCAGCACGGTCAGACGTTATATCTTTTTACTGCGGCAGAAGGTCGAAAAAGACCCCGCGCAGCCGGAGATCGTGAAGACTCTTCGCGGATACGGCTACCGGATGGGTACCGCCAGTTTGCATTTACCCGACGAATAACGTCACAGTCGTAAACCATCCTTGATTATGGTAAGATAAGAACATGGATGACAAAATTACCATCATTGAAGGGCCAACCCCTGAATTTGCCCAGGCGCCGGATGCGTGGGCTATGGGTATTTATGAGGGACCGGGACAGCATGATCTGGTTTTTACCCGTCTGCGCACTTTCAATGGTCAAGCCTTGGTGGAACGCTGTTATCGTGCATGGAAAACGCAGGGGGGGATGGTCCTTGAATACCGTGATGAACTGGGAATTACCCAGACAAAGCCAATTGTAGCCATTCGTTCAGTGGCGATCGAAGATGGACAAGTTCTCCTAATGTGGTTGCGCAGCGAGCCAACTCAGGAAGAAGAGACTCCAACCGATTTTGATCTGGACGATAACGGTTTAGATATCTCATAAAAAATAAATACACAGGTGAGAGACTCTCACCTGTGTATTATATTAAGCAACAAACGCCTGGGTGAGGGGGGCACCCAAACGTCTGTTGTCATTAGTTTACCATATCTACACGTACTGTCAAGATATTTTCATTAGAAAAAGTTAACAGAATTATGTAGAAAACAATGCCCCAGGAGGGACTCGAACCCCCAACCTAGGCGTTAGGAGTGCCTCGCTCTATCCATTTGAGCCACTGGGGCATAGGGGTATTTTACCTTAGAATGGGATCCTTATGATAGGGTAAAATGCTGCCCCCCAAATCCGAAAAAGTATGTCATAATTGCCCAATGTAAATGTAAAGGAGGTTTTTCATGAAAACCGCAGTACGCATATTCAGCATTCTACTAATCCTCACCTTTGGATTAACAGCATGCACGCCCGCAGCCGTTTCAACCACATCCCCCGCGACAGCAACCATTGATGTCGCCCCAATTCACACCTCGGCGGCTGCTACCATCGCCGTGGAAGAAACACGCAATGCAGCGCTCCAGGCTACCTCCACCCCGTTGCCTGAGCCAACCGCAACGGAAGCTCCTACCGAAATGCCAACCGTGGAACTACCCACCGCTGCGCCCGAGGTAGCCATGCTCGAGCCTACACCCACTATGTGGATTCCGGTCAGCGGCGACATACTCCCCACCATCAGAGCAAGGTTAAGCACCAACTGTCGACAGGGACCAGATCCCAAATTCGATATCGTTGCTGCCTTCGAAGAAGGCGATAAATCCCGTGTGGTAGGTAAGCTCCGCGGTGGTGGTTGGTGGTATATCGAAAATCCGCAAGACGATGACCCCAAATACTGCTGGGTGTGGGCTGAGACCACTGAAGTAGAGGGCAGCACCAACTACGTACAGGAGATGTTTGTTGCCACACCATATGTTTCCAAACCTGTAATCCATCTTAGCCTCAGTGTGGATCCGGAAACTTCCGGTACATGTCCGCAGACCTTTACCATCACAGCTTCGATAAAGACAGATCGCTTGGGCGATTTCACTTACAGCATCGTGGATAATACCGGCGAAGTGCTAAAAAGTGGTGTTCTGAGTTTTCTGGATGATGGCACGAAAACAATCACCTTCACCAAGAAATACAAAGTAAGTTTAACCAAATGGATCCAAATGAAAGTCACCAGTCCGGTAAGTGAAAAAACCGGTAAGGTTCAATTCACCCTGGATTGTCCATAAAATCTGATTATTAGATCTAAAAACATCTCCTTCGCTGAGTGAAGGAGATGTTTTTTTATAGTAATTTTTCCGCTTTACTTTTTGAATTTATCCTACAATTAATGCATTGCAGGGCTATAATTAAATAAATAAGAAAACGCTTCTTGACCAGGTTGTTATAATGATAAAGATAAACCCCACGGGGAGGTAATGATGAAAGCACAGCTGACGCGGTTTCTGATATTGTTGGTAGCAACATCCTTGTTTCTAACCAGTTGCGGTTTGATTGGTGGTAATAATGCGCCAGTACAAGACCCTGCCGTTTTCTTCACCCAGGCAGCACAAACTATGAGCGTTGATCAGACTCTGGCTGCATTAAGTGTATTGCAGGAGCAGCCAACAGCCACTTTGGAACCGCTTCCCACTGATACACCTCTCCCTACATCCACCGAAGAAATGATTTTAATCTCTCCAACAGTGGAATTGATTGAATTGCCGACTGCCACCCCCGAATCAACACCAACCCCTGAAACGCCGATGTTGAACGTAACCGTTAACACCAACTGTCGGGCAGGTCCAAGCCTGATGTATCGGGTGGAAGGCTACATCACTACCGATATGTCATTGCCCGTCCGTGGAGTGAATGAAGGTCGTTCCTGGTGGTGGGTGGATAACCCCACCTATCCCGGTTATCACTGCTGGGTAACAAAAAATACTTCCGAAGTCTCAGGCGACACATCCATGGTTCCCATTTATCGTGAGCCGTGGACCCCCACACCCGGCACGCCCAAGATGAGCGTACAAATCGTGACAGGTCCCACACATGTGGAAGGGAAATGCCCCATCAAAGTGACTTTCGGTGCTATCATCAAAAGCAATACTGGCGGATATGTTCGCTACGAATGGATCAAGAAAGGAAAAAACAAAACCGACAAAGGTTGGGTCAACATCCCCGCTGATGGACAGGCGACCTTGATGTGGTCATTTACAGTCAATGGCGATGGCAACCAATGGGTTCGTTTGTGGACGTATTCACCAGTGCGCATGGTATCCAATACCTACAAGTTCACTGTCGATTGCAAAAAGTAAAGTTGGAGTTACCCCTGTGGAGGTTCGAGGGGATTCCTCGAACCTCTTGTATTTAAAAAGCGAAATCAGTATCTTATTCAAAGGAGGTAAAAATGAAAAAAATATCTGCCCTGTTGTTTGGGGTGCTGCTGCTTTCCCTCGCCCTGTCTGCCTGTCAAACCGCTTTTGGTCTGGGCAACCAAGACCCAGGGCCAATCTACACCCAGGCTGCACAAACGATCGAAGCAACCATGACTCTGGGTACTCAATTGAATTTACTGACCACCCAGCAGGCTGCCCAAATGGAACCGACTTCCACGCCGACTCTTGAACCTACGGTTACGCCAATCTCTTTAGCTACGGCTACCATTGAACCGACCATCACCTATTCGGTCCCAATGATTTCTGCCACAGAGAATACCAACTGTCGTGAAGGTCCCGGTGCGCAGTGGGCTACGACCAGCGCCTTGCTGGTTGGCGATAAAGTTCCCGTAAAAGGGAGGAGCCAATCGGGAACATGGTGGTTGATCCAAGACCCAAGAGAAGCAGGAAAAACATGCTGGGTATGGACCTCGACAACCATCGTCGAAGGAAAGACCGACAGCCTTCCCATCATTCAAACGCCGCCCACGCCCACCCCGGAAAAACCCACCATCACATTGGGCAGTTCTGTTTCCCCCACATCCTATAGCGGAGCATGTCCAAAGAAACTCACACTCAAAGGAACGGTAACGGTAGATCGCGCCACCAAGGTTCAATACGAGTGGGTGACCGATTTTGGCATGAACATCGGGGGCGGAAGTTATGAATTCGATGCAGCCGGGTCAAAGACTTTCACCAAAACCATCACTATAAGCAGTGACGAATCCGGAATGATTCGCTTCCGCATCGAATCGCCATTCTCAGTAAAAGCCGACCGTATTTCGATCGACATCAACTGCCAATAGAAGTCAAACCTTTATTAGCAAATCACCCGATCGATTGATCGGGTGATTTTATTTGATCCGTCTTTCGTGATGATCTTCTTTATTTTTGTACATGCGGCTGTCAGCCAGTTTGAGCACTTCCACTAAACGGTCATTCTGCTGTGCAGTTGCCACTCCCAGAGAAAGCGCCAATGGTATTGGATCTGCATTGCGGCTATTATCCAGTTGTATCATCGATTGTAACCGAAGCGTTAGCTTTTGCCCGATCTCCATATCGGTTTTAGGTAATAAGACCGCAAATTCGTCCCCGCCAATCCGGGCAACCACATCTTCCGGGCGGAAAGTCATCCGCAGCACCTGCGCAGCTCTTTGCAGTATTGCATCCCCCGCTGCATGTCCATACCGGTCATTTGTTTCCTTTAGGTAATCCACATCTGCAATCAACATGCTGATGGGGAATTGCCGGCTATTCTGCAGACGTTCCAGTTCAGCCTGGAAGTAGCTGCGCGAAAACAGACCGGTCAGCCCATCATGAGCACTGAGGAAGATCAATTGCTCTTCGGTGATCTTCCTATCCGTAATATCAGTAACCGCCAAAATTGCCCTTCCATAAGTGCTTTCATAACCGGGCACCACCAGGAAATGAAGGTTGTGATACCTTACCACGCCATCCCGTATATCATTTGCCCCTTCTACGGTAAAGTGGCTTTCTCCGGTTGCGATCATAGTCATTTCTTGGATGAAGAGATCATCCGGTTTGAGTTGTTGAGTGATGGCAAATTGTTCTATCAACTCGCGCTTTTCTGGAATATTAAACAGGTACAATGTCGCTTGATTAACATCAATTACTCTGACTAAATTCATTAACCGGTGAACTTCATTAGGATGTGTACCAAGGTACTTGTGCATATCCTCTATGCCCTTGTTGATTAACGCATCCAGGCGTTTTTTCACCTGCGTGAAGTCGATCTCCCATAAAGAAATGGGCGTATGATCGAAAAGATCGTGATAGCGTTCCTGGCTGACGGAAAGCTCCTCACGAATGCGTTTTTCTTCCGTAATGTCGTAAAGAACGCCATACCATAGCGGAGTACCGGTGATATCGCGGTTGATGATGGCATGATCCAAAACCCACACGACGTGTCCATCTTTTGCCACCAACCGATATTCCATACGGAAAGGCTCACCAGTCGCACGGGTTCGGACATTCTCAGATTGTACTCGTGCTTGATCGTCATGGTGAATCAAGTTAAAGAAAAAGTCCGGCTTGGAAAGAACCTCCTCCGCCGTGTAACCCGTCAGATCGAGTATCCGTGGACTGAAATAAATTCCCGAAGCGAACTCATCTGTATTGTCAATATACACAATCGCAGCAAGCTGCTCAACAAGGTCCCTGTATTTGGCTTCTGCCTGGCGCAGTTTCTCTTCACTCACTAACCTCGCATGCGTAATAGCCAGCATCTCTCCACACAAACGCATCAATTGCCAGTTTTCATCGCTCCACAAGAAATCCTCGCCCCAGGCTTCAACCCAAATAACTGCCAAGTCAGAAGAGCCCGGTATACGAACCGGCAGACAATATACCTGTGGAGCAGGTTTTTCAACCAACGAAACAATCTCGAGTTGTGCTATTTCCCGATTGTTTGAATTTTCTTTCCAGGTAATTGCATCACCAGCCACCAGTTTCGCCCAGAAATTGGGGATATTCTTTTCTGGTGCACTGAGGAAGTGAAATTCGCCCCCGGCAAAAGAAGTGGACTGCCATTCAAAGGCCTGCTGCTCTTTATCGTTGTCATTCGAAAAAATAAGTAAGGCACAACGATCAACCTGGAGGTACTCACCCGCGCGTCGTAGCACACCGGATATTTCAACACGAGAGGCATCCTGTGCAGTCTGATTAAGTCGTGTAGCAATCCCCGAAACAATGCTTTCCATAAGCAAGCGTTTTTGAATGGATTCTTCGTATTGCTTGCGATGAGTGATATCCCGGGCAACTGCCGTAATGCCGATCATCGAGTTATCATGATCAATCACCGGCACCTTGATCACCTCATACCAGTAGACATTACCATCCAGGTCTAGCATGGATTCTTCCGCAGTGTGCGCTTTGCGCGTCTGCATGATCATCTCTTCATCCAGGTCTGAGCTAACCGCATACGACTCGTCAAAAAGATCCCTGCTGGTCTTTCCAATAATCTCTTCTGCATGGAGCCCGTATCGCTGACAAAAGGTGTGATTTACCGCGATAAATCGTTTTTCGTTATCTTTCATCCACACCATATCGGGGATGTTGTTGAGCAAGCTTTTCAACCGGGATTCATTCTCCCGCAGAGCACTTTGTATCAAGCGGTGCTCGGTAATATCCCTGGAAATTCCAACTGTACCCATGGCTTTACCATTCTCAAACCAGGGCGTCTTGATCGTTTCATACCAATATTGATGATCTTCGTCCTTCTCCTGCATCTCAAAGCGAAGGGGCTTCTGTGTTTGCATTACCATCCGGTCTGTATCTTCAAAAAACCGTGACCGATCTGGGGATAGAAGTTCATGGTCTTTCTTTCCGATGGTATCCTGCGAATGATAATTGAACCTGGTTATCAACTCCTGGTTGATAGCCAGATACTTCCCCTCAAGGTCCTTCATCCAGGCCGGGTCCGGCAGAGAATTGATAAAGCTTTGCAAAATTCGGGCGCTTGAAAGCGCATTCTCCTCCCGTTGAACCATGCTGCTGATATCGGTTAACGCAATGACAGCCGATGGCACCATACCCTCATCAATTTGGAGTGGCGAAATAACACCCTGCATCCATTTTGATCCGTCGCCTGGCCGCAAAAGCCTGAATCTGCATTCCTTTTGCTCTTCTTCGTTAATTGCCTTTTCTAAAAGTGGGATTAATCCCGCTGCATCATCCTTTTCGATAAGATTAATGATATTTTCTGACAGCAACTCGGTTTCAGATTTCTGAATGTCCGTTTGAAGTTTATTGTTCGTGTACTTTATCCAACCATTTGCATCCACCATACACAGACTGACCGGCGTGAGATCCGAAACCATTTTGAATCTGTGCTCTGATTGCGAAAAGTCCAGAAACAATCGCCGCCTTTCTGTAATGAAAGCATTGATCATGTATGCAATTACAAGAATTGCTATCGAGAACAATTGTTGCTCAAGCACTTCTTGCAGGTACGCGTGCCAGCGAAATGTAAAAATAATCTGAAGAAGATAAATGCCAAAAATGGCGATGGCTGCTTTTCGCCTTTCGAATGTGATCGAAGCGTAATAAACGGGGATGGCAAAGAGTGCATATAACAACATATTTTCAGTGCCGGGCAGCAAGTCAAGCCCGAAAATCATGGCAGAGGTAATACCACAGATACCACTAAACCTAATCCACTGATCCCGGCTAATGGCGCCTTTTTTATCCGCCCATCGCTTACGAGGCAACTTCGCCATGCTGCGGAAAGTATTTCGTACCGGATGTCGATAAAGGATTTCGTTCAACCCCAATGCAGCCATGCCGATGGTAATCATCCCCAGACTACGCTGAAGTGTAAAATAGAGTACCGAATTGATCATAAAATTCGGTTCGAGTAATATCGGTATTGGCTGTGTTAGATACTGCAAAATCGCCAGGAAAATTGATACAAATAACCCAAGGAGGAAAAGCATCCCGGTATTGCGCAGGGAAATTATTTTATAGTCAAACCTAAAATACCGTCTGGCAAGATATGGAATAACGACATAAAGGATCCCAACGGTGAAAGAATACAGAATGCTCGCCTGCGTGATCGGAATCCCTTGCCAGAATATCCGCGAGAAAAAATCACATAGCGCCACCAGCACAAAACCGATCGGGGAAAAGAGCAGTCCAAAGGAAAAGGCAAATCCCGCAGGCGGATACCATGACCGCAGGCTTGTCAATCCGGTATAAGAAATGTAAATTCGCTCAGAAAGAAGATAGAACAGGATGAACAGCAAAGCTGGAAAGAGATAACGTTTCCAGTTCTTTTTGTAGTCTTGATGAGATAAGTTATCCCCTGTCAAAACTTTCATCCTTGAAATCCGGGAAAACCCGAGAATGGTACTCCAATGATAGGATTATATCATTTCCTGACGCACCCCTAACCGGGTAAAGGTATTTTAATCCGCAAAGACTTCATTGAGGTTTCAATAAATATGATATAATCTGTGCAATTAAATAGCCCTTAGCGGCACTCTTATCCAGAGAGGTGGAGGGACCGGCCCGATGATACCTCGACAACCGCGAATGAAAATTCGTTGGTGCCAATTCCGGCAGAAATAAATCTGAGAGATGAGAGGGCAGCCGAACGTGTCTGAACCACCGTTTGCCCCTCAAGAATCTCCGCAGGGGCAAACTTTTTTATCAAAGGAGACCACCTTATATGTCTACCACTTTTATGTCTTCACCCAATTACCTTTTTACTTCCGAATCCGTCACGGAAGGGCACCCGGATAAGCTTTGCGACCAGGTCAGCGATGCCGTCCTCGATGCCTGCCTTGCAGAGGATAACTTCAGCCGTGTAGCCTGCGAAGCAGCTACAAAGACCGGATTCGTCATGGTACTGGGCGAGATCACCACACATGCTGATATCAATTTCGATAGATTAATTCGTGATGTGGTACTTGATATCGGTTATGACAACACCAATAAAGGCTTTGATGGCAATACCTGTGCAGTTCAGGTTGCCATTGCCGAACAAAGTCATGATATTGCCCTGGGTGTGGATAAAGCTCTCGAAGCAAAATCGGGTGAAATGACTGAAAAAGAAATTGAGGCCATTGGCGCCGGTGACCAGGGTATGATGTTTGGATACGCCTGCAATGAGACACCGGTACTCATGCCTGCTCCGATCTATTATTCACACAAACTCACTCAACAGCTTTCCATCGCTCGCAAATCGGGGCAATTGCCCTGGCTGCGTCCCGATGGAAAGAGCCAGGTGACCGTTCAGTATGAATACGGGAAAGTAAAACGGATTGATACGGTTCTGATCAGCACCCAGCACGCCCCGGATATCTCGCATGCCGATATTTCTGAAGCGGTTCGCGAGTATATCATCAACCCCATCCTTCCTGAAGATCTGGTGGATCAAAACCTCAAAGTGTATGTTAACCCCACCGGTCGTTTCGTTACCGGCGGCCCCATGGGTGACGCAGGTGTGACTGGTCGTAAGATTATCGTTGATACCTACGGCGGCATGGGTCGTCATGGTGGCGGTGCATTCTCGGGCAAAGATCCCACAAAAGTGGACCGCTCCGGCGCATATGCTGCCCGCTGGGCCGCCAAAAATATTGTGGCTGCTGGTCTGGCTGATCGCTGCGAAATTCAGGTTGCCTATGCCATCGGCGTTGCCCACCCGTTGTCGATCAATGTCGAAACTTTTGGTACCGGTAAAATTGAAGATGAAAAGATTGCAAAAGTCGTCCGCGAAGTGTTCGATCTGCGCCCGGGAGCGATCTTACGTGATCTTGACCTGCGGCGTCCGATCTACCGCAAGACTGCTGCTTATGGTCATTTTGGCCGTGAAGAAGAAGAATTCACCTGGGAAAGAACCAACAAGGTCGCTGCATTAAAAGCCGCTGCCGGCTTATAGTTTCTCCTTAGCTTTTCATCAGGCTGCCAGCTTAAGACTGGCAGCCTTTTTCTTTTTCACTGCATTTGGCAGACGGTATATAATCTACTCATGTGCCCTGTAAATGAACTAAAGCAATTGCTGGCAACCATGCAGCCAATGTTGCATACAGAATCTTACGTGTTCTGTTCCGTGCCGGTTCTAGAAGTGGACCGTTTGCAAACACAACCATTGGGAATATTCAAAGAAGATGAAGGCACCACAATAATTGCACAAAAATCCCAGGCAGATTCTGCGGGGTTATCTTACTCGGGCACCTGGGCGTGTATTTCACTCATGGTATATTCATCGCTTAATGCCGTGGGCTTTCTGGCGGAAATCACCCGTCACCTGGCCGATGCACTAATTTCGGTCAATGCAGTATCCGCTTATCATCACGACCACCTTTTCATCCCATGGGAGGATCGCCTCCGTGCCTTGGAAATCTTACAGAAGCTTACCCAAACAGAGCGTTAAGTTCACTTCTGGGGTTTGTGCATAGCATCCAGGCATATCACTTATCAGTACAATCGAGGTATCATAAAGCTATGTTCAAGAAAACCATCTTCGTAATTCTTACCGTATTTATGCTACTGGTAACAGCCTGTCCCGTCATGGCACAAACGGATACCCAGCCGCTCAAAAAAACTTTCGCCATTCTTGAGGTGGATTTGCGTCCCCATTTCGACCAGCCCGATGTGCTGGTCATCTACCACATGGTACTGGGTATGGATGAAAGACTCCCGGCAACTGTAGAGGTAAGAATCCCGGCCGCATCTGGCCAGCCTTCCGCCGTTCAATCTGTGGACCCGGTGGATGGAGGTTTGAACTCCATTCAATACAATAGCCGCCAGGAGAGTGAGTGGATCATTGTTACCTTTGTGGCAACCACCCGTGAAATTAACTTTGAATACCACGATCCTGCACTTATTCGCGATGGTGTACACCTGAATTACCAGTTCAACTGGCAAGGGGATTACGACATCGAAAACCTATCCCTCTACATTGAGCAGCCGGTTGGAGCGGAGAATATGCTCATTACACCTAGCCTGGGCAGCGCCAAGACGGACCAGGAAGGTGTTGTCTATTACTATTCTTCTCTGGGAAAACTGGCATCCGGCACGACCTTCTCCATCGGCATCCAGTATGACAAGGCGGATGACTCGCTTAGCAAGTCCCAACTGCCGGTGGTCCCCTCTGCTCCCTTAAATGAAAATACGGAAGGACGTACCACCATCCGGGAAATGGCTCCGTGGTTGATCGGCATCGTCATCGGACTTTTGGTTGGCGCTGCGGCATGGTGGATGTGGGTTTGGCGTAATTCACCCAAACACAGGTTAAAATCCCAGCGTCATCGCCCTGCTCTCTCCTCATTTGACGAGGATGGCGATCGGATATATTGCCATGAGTGCGGTCAGCGGGCCGTCAAGGGAGATGTTTACTGCCGGGTTTGCGGAGCCAAACTGCGAAAGTGATCATCAGCTGAACACAGTACACCCCCGGAAATGTTTCTCCCGGGGGTGTTGTTCTTTCTGTTTAGATCACGCCCAAAGATTTACCCACCTTTTCGAAAACTGCCAGAACCTCATCCAATTGTGCTTCTGTGTGGGTGGCCATATAACTGGTTCGTAGAAGTTGATGTCCCGGAGAAACCGCCGGCGAAATCACCGGGTTTACAAACACACCTGCATCGAAGAGCGTCTTCCACATCAAAAAGGTCATATCATTATCCCCAATGATGATCGGAACAACAGGCGTGACCGAGGTGCCAATATCATATCCCAGCTTCGTCAATCCTTCGCGCATCTTGTCGGCATTTCGTAGAACCCGGGCGGGTCGGTCGGGCTCATCCCGCATTACATGCAGGGCTGCCAGGGCGGCCGCTGCGCTGGCAGGGGTAATACTGGCAGAGAAGATCAACGCGCGGGCATGATGTTTGATGTAGGTTACCACATCCTCATCGCCGGCGATGAACCCGCCCAGCGAAGCAAAAGACTTGCTAAAGGTCGACATGATCAAATCCACCTTGTCGGTCACGCCAAAGTGGGCAGCCGTACCATGTCCGCCCCCCATAACCCCCATGCCATGAGCGTCATCCACCATTAAACGAGCACCGTACTTTTCCGCCAGGGCAATGATCTGCGGCAACGGAGCCAGATCGCCTTCCATGCTGAACAAGCCGTCCACCACGATCAATTTGCCAGCCGATTCGGGGATGGATTGCAGCGTACGTTCAAGGTGATCCAAATCATTGTGGATATAACGCTCCAACTTGCCATAGCCTAATCGAGCGCCGTCTACAATGCTGGCATGATCTTCCTTATCCAGAATAACAACATCTCCGCGCTGCACCAACGCACTCACCGTGCCAAGGTTTACCTGCATTCCGGTGGAAAAGCAAAGAGTAGCAGGTTTACCCACCCACTCGGCAAGTTCATGCTCTAATTGTTCGTGCAACTCAAGCGTACCGTTGAGAAAGCGCGAACCTGTGCATGAAGTTCCGTAGCGCTTGATGGCTTCAATGGCTGCTTCCTTTACCTTTGGATGGGTGGTCAGCCCCAGGTAGTTGTTGGATCCGCACATGATCAAGCGGTGACCATGAAACGATGCCTCACTTCCTTCATTTTCAGTTAAAGGAATGAAATAAGGATAGATGCCGGTTTCTTTTGCATTTTTGACATCTAAAAATGAATAACAACGTTCAAAAATATCCATGGATGACTCCTGAAAAAGGATAATTGCTATTTCCAGCGTTTTGTAATGGAATGGATCGCGTTGTTCACCATTATGTCTATCACGGGGTAGGTAAAATTCCCCAAAACGCTTGCCAGCGCATACAGCATTTTACTGTTTGAACCCGGAAGAATAACATACTTCCCCCTGAGCGCATCCTTCCAAATCGCTTTCGCCACTTCCTCTGCCTGCATCAGCCCGGCAGTATCGGATAACTCCCGCGTAATGGCAGGTTTGAGGTCCTTCTCGAATTCCAATTGCGGCGTGAGTGTATCTGGCGGAAATACCACAGAGACCTTGATCCCCCGCAATTTATATTCCGATCGAATGACATCGGAAAAACCCCGCACGGCAAATTTACTGGCCCCATATGCAGAATATCCATATGTGCCGATAAAGCCGGCAACGGATGAGATGTTGATAATATGCCCGCTCCCGCGTGATAACATCCCTGAGATTAACGCCCGGGTGGTATACACTGTGCCCAGATAATTGACCGCCATTAGAGACTCTATCGTTTCATAGGACAGGGTGTGAAATTTTCCCGGATAGGTGATACCCGCAGAGTTGATCAGGTAATCTGGCGCGCCGTATTTCTCCTCAAACTGTTCCAGCAACGGGATTAGTTCTTCCCGTCTTGCCACATCAGCTACGATTGTTTGGATCACCTGGTTCGCGTGGGGTCGCATCTGCTCCAGCTCGGATTTAGCTTTCGCGAGCAAATCCTGTCTTCGAGCCAACAGCGCCACATGTGCTCCATCCAGCACAGCAAGCTTCGCCAGTGCCAATCCAATACCGCTCGAACCACCGGTGATCAAAACCCATTTGTCGGTAAGCGAATTCATTTTTTCGGCCCAATCATTTTGGAACAGATTTTACCAAAGTAATTTGATAAAGAAAAAGGGCGGGGGAAACTCCCCGCCCTGCGGAAAGGCTTGGTTATTTCTCGGCTGCTCCTGCTTCAATCCACTTTTGGATAATGGTCAGCTCGTCTTCTGTAAACTGCCCGGGGTGTCCGCCAGCCGCTTGAATGGTGTAGATCGCACTGCTTGACGGATCGCCCGCAGTGATACCTGGCCCATCCTTGCCGCCTTTTACAACAGAAGCATAATCGGCAACGGAAAATCCGCCGGCAGTCCCATGGCACATTCCACAGCGGGTTCCCATCAGGGCACTGATCTGCCCATCCCAGGTGAGCGTAGAAGCATCCATGTTTGAATCCACTGGAGGAATGGTGGTCGGCTCGGGTTCCGGTGCTTTCGTCGGAACTGAAGTTGGCTCGATCACTTCCAGAATCGGTGCCTGCTCGCCGGGAGGCAGGGTCTCGATGGCCGTGGTTTCTGCTGTGACAAAGTAATACACACCTGCCAGCATGACCAATGAGACTACAGCCGCTACCGGTAAGTAGATCATTTTTCGTTTTTTCAATTTAAGGTCCGCCGGTTTTTCTCCAGCCAGTTCCTTCTTTTCCAACTCGAGCGGATGTTCTTCTTCCATATGATGCATCTCGAGTTTGCCATTGATCATGCTCTTGTTGAAGAATTTGAAATGAACATGATACGTATGCCAGATCAGGATCGCCAACACTGCCAGTACAGCTTCGGCTCCATGTGCAGCCTTGGCGGCTGGGATGAACACACCGGGCAGAACCTTGGAGGTGACAATCGGATTCCACAGCATAAAACCGGTAAGTGCCATTACAATGCCGCCCCAGATCATTGCCCAGTATTCGAGTTTTTCATCGAAAGTATAACGTCCCATCTTGGGACGGGTTTTCGAAATGCCTAGATTGTAGCCAACTGACTGTATCCCATCTTTGGCATCCTGAATCCCGGGCAGCATGGTCAGTTCCGCCTTTTCAACATACACTTTATAGCCCAGAAGAACCAGGTGATAGATGGTCTCCAGCAGGAAAACAACTGCAGCCACGCGATGTATCACCCGTACAGCGGTAATTCCACCCAATGCCTGGATAAGCCAAAGGGATACACCGGCGCCAATATATTTTTGAATCAAACCGGTAATGCCCAGCAGGGTAAACGACAGGAACAGAAGAAGATGCTCAATACGTTGAGCGAGATTAAATCGAGTGTAGAATTTTTGACCGCTCATGAGTTCTTCGCTCCTTTACGTTTATCGATCTGACGTCTAACAATATCAGTGAGCACGTAAATGATCATGCCCCCGATCACCGTGGGAATGAGGATCTTATAGAACAGGTTCACATAATAGACCAGTGGTGCTTTGGTCGGGCTTGGAATGTAATGGCTCAGCCAGGACTCCGAGAAGCTTTCATCCGCATCCGGATGACATTTCTGGCAGGTTTTCACCAGGTTTTCTTTCACCTGGATGCCCTTCTCTGGGTCTTTGGTGCTTGTTATGTCGTGGAAACCGTGGCAGTCCACACAAACCGGGGTATTCGTTTCCTGGTCGGGCGCTGTCTTTTCAAAGATGGTGACCGTTGTTCCGTGAAAATCTGCAACATAAGTGTTCATGACTGCCGTGGATAATCCATACTTCTTCATCATGTCTTCGTTGGTATGGCACTCGGCACAGATCTGCGGCGATCGCAGCCGGAAAGAAGAATCAACCGTTTGAATGGAGTGGACACCGTGACAATCGGTACAGGTGGGCGAGTCCGTATTCCCCTCTTTCAATAGACCCTCACCGTGCACGGAATCAAGGTATTCGTTATAGATGGCGTTGTGGCATTTCGCGCAGGTCAGCGGAATGCTCACCCGTTCTTCCTCCATTGCTTTGCCGGTTGCCATGTCCCGAAGCAGGGTTTGGGTGTGCGGATTATGGCAATCGGTACACACAGGTGCCTGTTCATTACCGCCTTCGGCAACGGATTTATGGATGCTGTCTGCCAGTTCAGTAAATTGATCTGCATGGCATTGTTGGCAATTCTGCGAACCGCTGACCATGTAATCGTGGTAAGTGGTCGCATCCACTGCCGGATGCGGGAAGCCGGTAATATTGCTGTGGCAGGTGGTGCAAGCCATACCCTGCGCCCCATGTACCGAGCCGCCAAATTTTTCCGGGTCAATCGTAATGCTTACCGTGGTATCACCAATAGTGGCAGTAGAGTCAGGTCTGCTATGGCAGGTCAAACATGCTGCATTATCCATAGTTTGCGGATTGTCTGCTTGTGCATCCATTGGCGCAGCCAGAACATTTTTTGCACTCTGACCGCTTACCAGCAACAAACTCGCCAGCACCAATATCAACCCAATCAACAATCCAAGCTTGAATAAGGTATGGGATTTTCCCGTCATGGATCACTTCTCCATTAAGTTAATTATTCATCGCCTGAAAACAAGATTAATACAAGATTAATTATACTGGAAGAATTGGGATTGGATAAACGATCCGGATGAATATGACAAAATAAGGATAATCCTCACCCAATTTCACCCTTTTGAATCAGGCGAATAATGATAATGAATGTACAATAAGATAAGCCATTACGGAAAGGAGATTGAATGACAACTAACGCTGGAATTCAGTTCATTCGTGCTTCCGGAGATGATAGCACCGAAAAATCTCCCCAAGATGTCGGCGTGCCACAGCCGCCTCTTGAGCTTCCGTTGAAGGATTCGCTTACCCTGATCGCCTTGCCTGCCCCGGCAGATTTGATCCTGCCCCCCAAAAATATCTGGCAGGTAATGGATTCGCGCAGGACCCTGAGAAAATATCAGGATGCTCCCCTCAGCCTGGAAGAACTTACTGCCATGCTGTGGTACACCCAGGGCGTAAAAGCAATCAACAGTCGTCCGGCGACCGAACGCACCGTTCCTTCCGCCGGGGCGCGTCACCCCTTCGAGACTTATCTCATAGTGTCAAAGGTAGAAGGGTTACAGCCTGGGCTGTATCAATATGTTGCCCTGCAGCATAAGATCACCCTTTTGCAGAGAAGTGATGATCTGGTTGACGAAGTTTTTGCCGCCAGCCATTCGCAAAACCACGTACGAACCTGTTCAGTCTCTTTCTGGTGGGCGGCGAATGTATTACGCACCACCTGGCGTTATCGCACCCGCGGATACAGGTATATCTTTATGGATGCCGGGCATATCTGTCAGAATCTATATCTGGTCGCCGAAGCTCTCGGCTATGGGATATGCCCGATTGGATCATTTTCAGATGAAAAGCTCAATCGTATCTTTGGCTGTGATGGCGAAGAAAGATTGATTGTTTACGGAGCAACGGTAGGGAAACGATGAAAAACATCTTTATCACATTGCACGAAAAATTGATCAACAAAGAACAGGTTGTACTGGCGACCATTCTGACCCGTAACGGTTCCGCCCCCCGTACTGCCGGAGCACAGATGCTTGTCTACCCCGACGGCAGCATTGATGGCACCATCGGCGGCGGATTGCTCGAAGCCATCAGCATCAAAATCGCACGCGAGGTACACAAAACCCAAATCGCCCGTGTGAAGGAATTTGAACTTACCGGCAAAGATGCAGCCTCCAGCGATATGATCTGTGGCGGAAATCAGGAAGTGCTGATTGAATACTGCGATCCCACAGACGCAGATCTGGTCGATATGTTGGAACAGGTGAAGAACGCCATTCAAAACCGCAAGCAGGCCTGGTGGCTTACCCGCATCCCTCAGCCGGATGAACAGGTTACACACGTTGCCCATGCCTTCATCAACCAGATGGGAGAGATGAAATGCTGCGGTGAGTTCTCGTTATGTGTTTCATTGGAGCCCAGGGAAGCCTCGGATTTGCATCCGGCGCTGGAGAAATCGTCTCCGTTGATCGACATCCAGGGGGAAATCATTGATCTGGTAAGCGTGCGCGAGCCGTCACTTTATCAAAAAAATGGGAATAGGTACGCGGTTGACCCCATTGATATCTATGGCACGGTTTACATTTTCGGCGGAGGGCATGTTTCACAGAAACTTGCCCAGTTGACTCACCTGGTTGATTTTCGCACGGTTGTTTTGGATGACCGGGATGAATTTGTTACTCATGAAAGATTCCCTGAAGCAGATGAATTGATCAAAGTGGATCATTTCGATCAAGCAATGCAGGCGTTCCAAATGGATCCCCAAAGCTACCTGGTCATTGTCACCCGTGGACATCTGCACGACAGGACTGTCTTGGAACAGTCTTTGAAAACATCCGCCGTATATATTGGTATGATTGGAAGCAAACGCAAGCGGGAAGCCGTTTACGAAGCCATTTTGCAGCGTGGCTTCACCCGAGAAGATCTGCAGCGGGTGGCTTCTCCCATAGGCTTGCCTATCGATGCCGAATCGCCTGAAGAAATCGCCGTAAGTATTTGTGCCGAGTTGATCCAACATCGTGCAAAAGTAATGCGCGGAGAACTTATCCGGTAGCGTGATTCTGTGTAATAACAGGACCGGCATAACTCCACGCCTTCCCATACTGCCGCAATGTACACTCCAGCCGACCGTTCAGTCATCAATTTCCGGATCTCTTCTCCTAAAGACCTTCCATGACCGTCGAACGGGTTGTTGCCGACCAAGTCTTTGCCACCGCTGGATTCGAAATAGTCGGCAATCTTCTTGTTTAAAACCAGATTTTTACATTCCCGGTCGCATACTGAAATCTCCCCCGGAAATCCTTCCACCCAATCGCTCATGTCTCCCCCGGTAAGTTTGTTTCTCTTGGCTACCACGTCGCTAAATAGATGAAAATGAATGAATTGAAGAGAGGCCACACTTTTAGTGCAAAAACGGCATTTTTAGCCAATTATGCATAAGTTTCATGTCAAAATATCGACTCTTCACCCACTTTTAATGAGTTTTTTGGTTGGGGTCCAAAATCAAATTTTCACTTAAAAGTGAATCAGGTGTTCTGGTAGTGATGCCAAGTATGATATGCTGTTGGGCACCTTTTGCTTCAATCCTTTTGGGCAAATGAGCAATTTTTCAGTTGATGATGCTGGCATACAATTTGTTTTTTATTATGCAAGATGGACCTTACAAACAGAACAGAATACCGATAGCAAATTAAGACATTTCGCTTGAAAAGCATATTCCTGGTCGGAAAGATTATCCGAATGACAAGGATAGTGTGTTGAAAATTTCAACACACTATCCTTGTCAAGATATATGAACAAAGCCTACCCAGAAAAAAACTACCGTTTTCGCGTTTTTTTAGTTGTTATTTGTATTTTAAGGAAGACTAAGAAAATCCATTTAAAACCTCAGCTCTCATAAATAGATTGCCAAAAAATGTTGTTCAATTAAAGGAAAGTGCTAATATTATGGAGTTCAGCCATAATCATTACCTTCCGGTGAAAAATTGTTGGCAAAAAATATCGGATGTGAATTTCCAAAATTACAATACTAATCATTATTAGGGAGAGATAGTATGAAATTTAGACTGATTTGTGGAATCATGCTGTTTGTTCTGTTAAGTGTTTCCTGTTCAACTGCTACCCCAACTAACGCCCCAACTCCTGAAATTGCTACTCCAATGGCAACCCCGGAACCAATTGCACTTATTTGGAATAAATCGATATTTTTTGATCAACAAAATATGTACACTTTTTCAAATCCAGATAACGATACCAAATGGGATAATATAACCAATGGAAAAATAACCATTGACCGTGACATTCGCTGGAATATTGAAATTCAAATTGAAAAACTTACAGAAGACATTGGTGATGCGAGCACCGGTATTTATATCGTTACCCCCTTACCAAATAACGATCGACAATCCATCTTTCTTGGTTACCAGTCCGGATCCTGGCATCTAGGATATGCCCCCAGCGGTGCAGAAGGATTAACAGTTTGGGAAACTTTGCGTTCACCCACTGAATTATCCGGTAAATTTACGTTATCCATAACCTCTGACGGGAAAAAACTTGAGTTGATGGATGGCGATAAAGAAATCTATTCAAACACATTTAGCGAGAGGCTCTTTGAAAAAGGAGCCGCTTTATCCGCAATCGCACAAATTGGGCCTCAAACTGGCATATCCATTACATCCTATTCGCTTGAAGAAAAGCCTCAGTCAAATGAGCCTATCTCACAAATACCTTCTCCAGCTTCCACTGTTTCTGGCGAAAATTCTTTTATCATTCATGTTTCCCCGGATGGAAATGACTCAAACACAGGCTCTGCGGATTCACCATTAGCAAGTATCTCGCAAGCGCAGCAGATGATCCGACGGGTTAATACGAATATGACCGGACCCATCCATGTAATCCTTCATGGAGGGAATTATTTTATTCCCGAGGCATTGGAATTTTCTGAGAATGACTCTGGACAAAATGGTTATCCTGTTATCTATGAAGCTGCAGAAGGTGAAACGCCAATTTTAACAGGAGGTAAGTCTGTTACCGGTTGGCAAAAAGTGTCAGATTCAAACCTGTGGTTTGCTACACTTGCACCGGAAACAGAAATTTTCCGACAATTATATATAAATGGCGTCCATGCCACCAGAGCAGCAATGGACAACCCCATCGTGGGAACAGCCTACGCAACTGGCGAATTCGGCGATAGAGATGGAATAATCGTGAAATCCAACGCAATCCCTGATCTATCCAATCCAGAGAATGTTGAATTGCATTGGATCTATGATTGGAAAGATATGCGCCTTAAAGTAGCCAATATCCAGACCAACAAGGATGGGACAAAGACCATTTGGATGCAACAGCCAAGTTTTACCAACGCTCTGGCCATGCAGGAACCAAATTATAATTGGTATCCGGATTATAAAGTTCCTTTTTATATAGAAAATGCGCTTGAGTTAGTTTCAAAACCTGGACAATGGTATTATGATCAGAACAATCAAGTCGTCTATTACTATCCACTTGAAGGTGAAGACATGACCGTGGCACAGGTTATTATTCCCCAAACTCAGAATCTACTAGAAGTACGAGGAGGAGGGATCGGACACGAGTTACATGATCTTACTTTTAAAAATATTACTTTTGCTTATACAAATTGGAACCTTGCCAGTATCAATGGCACATTTGGAATCCAGGCTCAATACTTACTGAGTGATACATCTCAAAACATGACCCCTGCCCATATAAATTTGTCATCTGTCAAAAATATTAATTTTGAGGCAGACCAGTTTATCCACATGGGGGCTGCTGCTATAGATTTAGGAAATAACGTAACCAACACCCGGATTATTGGCAACCTCTTTTATGACATCGCAGATACCGCAGTCATAGTAGGTTCTTGGGAGGATGCGGAATTATCTTCTCCGCTTCAAGTTCAGCCTCAACAAATTACAATTTCAAATAATCTTATCGATTCAGCAGGTTCTGAATATCGTGGTGCCTCAGGCATCAACGCGTATTATGTGGCCAATGTTCAGTTTTTACATAACGAGTTAAATAATCTGCCCTACACAGGGATTTCTCTGGGTTGGGGTTGGTTGGAAAAAACAGATTCAACAACATGCCACGATAATACAGTTGCGTATAATCTTATAACAAATTATGCCCAGGTAGGCAGAGATGCGGGTGGAATATATACGCTTGGACAACAACCAGGAACAATGGTCAACGATAATGTTTTCCGCAACATGAAAAATGATTATGCATGTTTATATCCTGATGCAGGATCAGCTTATATCACATTTACAAACAATGTTTGTGATTCTGCTCCCTACTGGGTGCATGTTTTTGCCGCCGCGACACATGATTTGATAATTGAAAACACCTACTCAAATGTTTCGCGAAGACAAAATCTTGGGGCAATCTCTTCGGTCAGTAAACCCATTCTTGTCACCAACCAAAACTGGCCCGAGGAAGCAAATCTCATCATCGCACAGGCAGGACTGGAAACTGATTACGCATACCTTAGGGATTGGTTGTCAGCTTTAAAATAAAGTAATTTGCATTCAAATTTCTAAGTTTTTACTTCTAAAGGCTAAGCTTCTTAACACAAAATGGTAATATTTTCATAACCTATTGGATTCGCTCTTGGATCAATTTCTCTAAAGTCTAAAAGCGAATCCAAAAAGAAAGGGTCACAGAATTAGACTAATCAGATTCGAATTTTTTAATTATTGGGGCAGAATCCCGGTCATATCACTCACCACAAAAATGCCGGATGGTAAACCATCCGGCATCGATCTAGCTTGTCAATTGACTGGAAATCAGACCTGATATGGAACTTCGATGATCACAATCCCCGGTTTAAACAGCAGGGCAAAACGTAAAAGCAATGCCGTCTGGTTGTGCAGCAGGTTTTCCCACCAGTGTGAGGGAATGAATTGTGGTACCACAATGGTCAGCAATTCATGTGGAAGCTGCACGGCTTTGAGCTTTTCAACGTATTCGAGCAGGGGTTCAATCATCAATCGGTAAGGCGATTCAAGGATCACCAGGCGGCTGCCCTCGCCGAATTGTTCCCATTTTTCGCGCACCTTTTGCGATTCCAGCGGGTCAATGGAGATATGAACCGAAGTAACATCGTCCGAAAGACTGCGGGCATACTTCAATGCGATCAGCGACCCTTTATGCACTCCTGCCAGTAGAACAATGACCCTATGTCGGGACATATGAATCGTGTCTTTATAATTGTCGAGTGATAATTTTCGTGCCAGAGCGCTGTAATGACGGTGAATACTAAAGAAGAAGATGACCAAAACTGGGATCAGGATCACAATGACCCATGCGCCATCATGAAATTTGGTTATCGCAAATACGATCATCACAATAAAAGTCAATATGGAACCAAGACCATTGATAACCATCTTGAATTTCCAGCGTTGATCGAATTTGAGTATGGAACCCGCCTCAACAACTTCCTTACCCCTGGCAAGATGCCCGGATTTCCACCAGCGGCGGGACATCCCCGCCTGTGAAATGGTAAAAGATAGGAAAACGCCGATCGCGTAAAGCGGAATCAGTCGGGTTACGCTTGCCTGGAATAGAACGATCAGGATGGATGCCAGAACCGCCAGAGCCATAATTCCCTTGGAATAGACCAGGCGGCTTCCGCGAAAAGTCAACTGCCGGGGAAGGTAACCATCCCCCGCAGCGAGCGCGCCCAAACGCGGAAAGTCTGCAAAAGCGGTATTTGCAGCCATGATCAGGATCACTGCAGTGCCGGCGATCACCGCCAGGTAGAGGATGCCCTGTCCGCCATAGATCGTCCTCGCCAATTGGGAGATCACCGTTTCAGCTTCGGATGGCACGGCGCCAATTTTTCCCACCATGAATGAGATGCTCAAAAAGAGGGAAGCCAGAATAAAAGCCATCCAAATCAGGGTGATTCCCGCGTTTTTGCTGCGCGGCTCTTTGAAAGCGGTAATCCCGTTGGAGATTGCCTCGATACCGGTTAATGCTGCTGTACCGCTGGAAAAAGCGTGTAAAAGCAGGAAAGGCGTAATTACCTGCGCAACCTCCTCGATATCCATGGCGGGAGGATTGACCACGACGCCCAGCGACCCCGTGAAATATCTGAAGAATCCAACACCGACTGTCAGGAACATAGCCAGAATAAAATAGAATGTTGGCACCGCAAACGCGGCACCTGATTCTTTCACCCCGCGCAGGTTAATGAGCATGATCAGCATCACCAACCCGACGCCCATATGCACCCGGAACGGATACAATCCGGGGAAAGCAGAGGTAATCTGCGCCACACCGGAGGAGATGGAAACGGCGACAGTGAGAATGTAATCGGTTAGAAGAGCTGCGCCTGCTGTTTGTGCGGGCAATTCACCCAGGTTGTCACGCGCCACGATATATGCGCCGCCTCCGCCCGGGTAAGCGTGAATGGTCTGCTCATAAGAGATGGTGACGATTGCCATCAGGGAGACAATGGCGATGGAAATGGGAAATACATAGCTAAGCGCTGCCGTGCCAGCCACCGCCAGGATCATCATGATTTCCTGCGTTGCATAGGCGGTGGATGACAGCGCATCTGAGGCAAATACTGCCAGACCGATTGCCTTGCCAATCGTTTGGTGCGGTGCATCTGCTGTCTGCAGGGGGTTGCCAATAAACCAGTTTCGCCAGGTTCGTTTAGGTCGGGTGGTTACTTCATGATTGATGACAGTAGTGCCGTAAAGTGTTTCATTGATCATTTTTTACTTGCTTTCCAATATTTTCGCCAATAATGCGGTGAATTCTTAAAGAAACATATGCCTGTATGACAGGCATATGAATTCTAATTTTCATATAATCTGGAATCGTTAATAAGCTATTAATGAATTGGTGAAAAAAATAAATGAAAAATAAAAGAAATCAGGCGATGAACCGGTAGCCAATTCCCGATTCCGTAATGATGAGCTGTGGATTATGTGGATCAACTTCGATCTTTTGACGCAATTGGCGGATGTATACCCGCAGATATTCCATCTGGCTGCTGTCGCTGTAGCCCCACACCTGCTCAAGGATCGATTTATGGGTTAAAACCCTGCCGGCATTCCCCGCCAGGTAAGCCAGCAACTTGTACTCAGTGGTGGAAAGCTTGATCAGTTCACCATCCCGGGTTACCAGTTGATTGGAAAGATCGATTACCAGCGATCCGGCATTAATTAAATTACTCTTGATGCTGTTGATCCTGGCGTGATGCCGCTGGGCAACCCGAATCCGCGCCAGCAGTTCATCAACCCCAAAAGGTTTGGTCAGGTAATCATCTGCACCGGCATCGAGTGCCGCTACTTTTTCAGCCTCATTATCATGTGCCGATAGAATGATGATCGGAATATCCGTCCATTCTCTTACTTTGCGGCAAACATCCACGCCGCTCATATCCGGCAAACCAAGGTCCAGAATAATCACATCCGGTTGAGTGGCGGCTGCCAGGGCAATACCCGTATCACCGTTTTCTGCGGTGGTCAGCTTGTAGTTCTGTTGCCCCAGAATGGTCTTTAACGCCCGCAGAATTTGCTGTTCGTCATCGATGACCAAAATATGCGGTTGATTCGTCATGATATCTCTTCCTCAACAGCCGGCAGCACCGGTTCCATTCCATTCCAACTTAACGGTATCTCAAAATGAAATGCCACACCTGTCGGCAGATTTTCCGCCCAAATGCTTCCGCCGTGTGCTTCCACGATTCCCTTGCAGATCGATAACCCCAATCCTGTGCCCTGGGATGTGTCCCTGCCTTGAATTGGATAGAACTTCTCGAAGACATGATCCAGCATATTTTCCTGGATGGTGGGCCCCTGGTTACTTACGGTGACGTGCATGCTGCTTTCGTTGACATACGCATGGATGGCTATTTCCGTTTGAGCCGGCGTATATTTTATACTGTTCCTGACCAGATTAATGATCACCTGTTCGAGCAGAACAGCATCCACCGAAATCAGTGGCAAATCATCAGGCACATCTACGCGAATAGGATGATCGCCGCTCATGCGGTGCAAGTGCCGCAATCCGGTATCTACGATTTCTGCAATCGAGTTCCACTGCCGCTGCAATTTCAGCGCCCCGGCTTCGATGCGCGACATGTTGAGCAGGTTACCCACCAATTGCGCCATGGTCTCCGTTTCTTCCAACAACAAGGATTCTAATTCCTGCCGGGCTTCTTTGCCCAGGATCACATTTGGGTTGAACAGGCTTGTGGCTGCCGCTTGAATGGAAGCCAGCGGAGTCCGCAACTCATGAGAAACGGAAGAAAGGATTGCCGTTTTCAGTTTGTCGCTCTCTTCGAGAATGCGCGTTCGGGTCTGCTGGGATGCCAGAATGGAACGGTCCAGTGCCAGGGCGCCCTGGCTGGCAATGGTCTGTATCAATCGTTCCTCATCCGGTTTCAACCTGCCGGTTCGATTCCTGATCCTGATCTCGCCATGCTGTTTATTGGCAGTGGAGATGGGAACACGGATTGCAATTTGTTCATCTGAATTGTGATCACCCTTTTCTGGTTCCTGGATGTGTGATCGCATTCCCTCCGTTTGAATATCCACCTCGATGTTTTCCTGCGGAAACAAACCCGATAACTTTTGCGCCAGAATCCGGGTGATATCGGGCACTTCGATCCTCCCGGCTAATTCCACGCCCAGTTCATATAATTGCAAGGCTTCCAGTTCGCGCATCTCCACCCGGCGCAGGTTTTGCTGGCTCCGTAGAATCAACCCCCCGATGATCATCGCCACCCCCAGAAAGACCAGCAAAACCAACAGGTCCTGGGCATGGTTCACCCGCAACGTGTAATAAGGTGAAATGAAGAAATAATTGAAAATCAGAAAGGAAAGCACTGACGCTGTGGTTCCCGCCAGTCTGCCCAGCAGGGAAACACTGAGCACCACCGGGATCAGGAATAACAGCGCCACCACCGAAGTGGAGAGAATGCTGCGCAATAGTATCAGAATGAATGCTGACAGGGCTACAATTCCTACTGCCAGCAATATTTGCAAAATCTCTTTAAAAATACTGCGTACGCGATTCATATAGTAGATTATATGGTAATCCTCATTAAGGTAAATATGTCGATTCACGAATATATAGACTGAGTAACTTCCATTGGTAGTTAAGTAATATCTTTTTAGCCATGGCTAGTTCAATCCAATTATTCATAGAACATATGTTGCATTTTTGAAATATTGTGGTATCATCTGTTCTGAAATATTGTTGTCCGCCCCGCGACTTATTCTCATCCTGTGCGTAATTCAATAGCAGCTATTTGTTTCTAATTGAAATTCAAATGCTTTTTTGAGGAATCATGAACGCCATTGAAGTTGTCCATCTGCGTCGTATTTACCGCCCCAAAACGGGTGTGTTCCGCCAGACCGTCAAAGAAGTTCAGGCAGTCAGGGATGTGTCTTTCGAAGTCGCCCAGGGCGAACTGTTCGGGCTGGTAGGCCCAAATGGTGCCGGTAAAACCACCACCATCAAAATGCTCACCACCCTGCTCATCCCCACCGCCGGGTATGCGCTTGTGCAGGGCTACGATGTCGTCAAAAGCGCCAACGACGTGCGCAAGCTGATCGGCTTCATCTTTGGCGGCGAGCGCGGGCTGTATTGGCGTCTGTCTGGCATCGACAATCTACGCTATTTTGCAAGCCTTTACCATGTCGATCCCGCCGTCAGCAAAAAGCGTATTCCCTACCTGTTGGAGTTGGTTGGGTTGAAGGATCGCGGAAACGAACGTGTCGAAGGCTATTCGCGCGGCATGAAGCAGCGTCTGCATGTTGCCCGTACCCTGCTGCACGACCCGCAGATTCTCTTCCTCGACGAACCCACCATCGGGCTCGACCCGGTTGGCGCCCGCGAATTTCGGCAGGTCATCCGCTCGCTGCAAAGCGAGAAAAAAACTATCCTGCTCACCACCCACTATATGTTCGAGGCGGATGAACTGTGCCAGCGCATTGGTGTCATCAACCTGGGGAATATGGTGGCGCTCGATACGCCTGCCAATCTGAAACGCCATGTGGCTGACCTTTCAGTGATCGAGGTGGAACTATTTGGCGCCAACGCCAACCTGGTCAATGCCATCCGTGAATTAGCCTTTGTGGATACTGTCCAGGTGGAAGACCGCGAGCAGAGGCAATCGATGATGGTGCAAACTAAACTTGGCGCTGAAGCGGTCCCTGAACTGCTTCGGCATTTGGGAAGCATCAAGGTCGGCCGGGTACAGGTCCGCGAACCCACCCTGGAAGATGCCTACGTTCGCCTGGTGGGAGGAGATCACCATGATCAGGCTGGTAACTAAATACTGGCGTACCATGTTGATGGTTGCCAACATCACTTTCCGCCTCCAGGTGATGGACACCTTCATCCTGTTTGGCATCCTGGTACAGCCCATGATCATCGCGCTGCTGGCAATGTGGATGCTGCAGGGCAAGGGCGCCGATGCCGCTATTTTTGTAGTGGTTGGCAGCGGCATGACCGGGCTTTGGTCCACGCTCCTTTTTGTCGGAGGTAACAGCATCAATGATGAACGCTGGGAAGGAACGCTGGAATCCCTCATCGCTGTGCCCACACCACTATCTTTGATCATCTTTAGCAAAAATATTGCCAGTGTAGTGCAGTCGCTCCTATCAATGATCGTATCTTATTTATTCATCTCGTTTGCGTTCAACTATCCGTTGCATTTGAATAATCCGCTTCTCTTCTTCATCTCGCTTGTCTTCACCATCTTCGCGTTCATCTGCTTTGGGTTGATCCTTTCGCCTATCTTCCTGGTAAGTCCGGGTGTGCATCGCTTTCAAAACGCCATGGAGTTCCCGGTTTACATTCTCAGCGGATTCCTCTTTCCCATTATTCTGCTGCCCGGGTGGACGACTCCCATCAGTTACCTGCTGCCCACCTATTGGGCTGCCGAAGCACTTCACGGCACATCCTCCGGTCACGCCACCTTCGAACAGATCCTGTTCTATTGGGCGATGCTTATCGTTTTCTCGCTTCTTTACCTGATCGGCGCCAACCTGCTATTCAAACGCGTTCTGGTGAAAGCGCGCAAAGATGCCTCCCTGAGTCTGGAATAATTTATGAATACCATAACCATGAATTTGAGGCTTTTCTGGCAGGGTACCATCCTGTCGTATATTGCTCTGTTTCGCTGGCTGCGTCCAATCACCTACCTCGCCTCCAAGATCGTCATGCCCCTGGCTCAAATCCTCTTCTTCACCTTTCTGGGTTCCTATGCCAGCGGGCAGCAGAATGCGTCGTTCTACATCATCGGTAACGCCGTACAGTTGGCAGCGGTCTCGGGGATTTTCGGTGTGACCATGAGCATCGGCGGTGACCGCTGGGAGGGCACCCTGCCCTATCTGTTCGGTACACCCGCCAATCGCATGATGCTCTTTTTCGGGCGTGCTTTCATGCACATCATCGATGGCTTTCTCGGTGTATTCATTGGTCTCGGTTGGGGATGGTTGCTTTTGGGTGTGGATTACTCGCACACGCATTTGGGCGCGTTGGCACTGACCATTCTGATTACCACCTTCAGCACAGCCGGGCTCGGTTTGTTGATGGGCTGTGTCAGCCTCATCACCGCCAACGTCATGTTCGTCAACAATACGGTTTACTTCCTGTTGCTCCTGTTTTCCGGCGCCAATGTCCCACTCGACACCATGCCCGCCTGGATGCTGGCTGTATCCAATGTATTGCCCCTCACCCGCGGTATCGCCTCTGCCCGCGCTCTGATCAGCGGTCAGCCTTTTTCTGCGGTAAGCTCACTTTTATTGGGAGAATTTCTGATCGGCTGTGGTTACTTGCTGGCCGGATATCTGCTTTTCCGTTGGTTCGAAACTCAGGCGCGTATGCGCGGGACACTGGAAACCGTCTAAGACGGCTTCTTTTGTTCATCGGCAGCGTTTTGTGACTGCAGTACAGTTGGTTTTATCATTTCCGGGAAGAACATCAGCATCCCCGCAGCAAAAACCAACGCTCCGGCAATAAAGCTGACCAGGGAAAACAGCGGATCGAGCGAGAAAGCTGTGAACATGGAAGGTGAGGGCAGTGCCGAACCTTCGTAATTAGCAATGATCACCGAAAACAGGTTATTCGCTGCGTGCACTCCCAGCGCCAACTCCAGAGACTGTGAACGCAGAGTGATCCATCCCAAAAACACGCCGAAGCTGAAGTAGAACAGCGCCAACAGTAAAAAGTCGATTTCCATCTCAGGGTTGAGAAAATGCGGCACGGCAAAGATGACGCCGGATAGTACACACAGAATCGTGCCATTGCGGGTGATTCGCGCCATACCTTGAAGGAAATACCCCCGAAATAGGATCTCTTCAGCGGAGGTTTGGATCGAGGTAAAGACCAACGCCAATAGCGAAAACGGCAGCCACTTTCCCCACTGGAAGGTCAACTGGTAACTACCCGGGTGCATCCATGCATCGATCATCGTGATGAATGTGGTGATCCCCAGCCAGATGGCAGCCGCCAGGATAATTCTGCTCCACTGAATGCGGGAATTCGGTGAAATCAAGGAAAGAAGTGAACGCTGGTGTACCCCCCGCATGGAAATCCATAATCCCACCAGCATGGCGATAAAGGTAAAATTCAGCGCCAGGTAAGCAGGCAATTGCTCTGAGGTTTTCCCGAACGCATACAGAATTACATATGGAATTCCACCTATCACTTGCCAGAACATAAACACAATAAAAATGGTAATCAGGTAGCGATACCATTCATTTCTTCCCAAATTGCTCAAGTCCAAAAAAGGCTGTTGCACGGGTGTTATCGTCGTCGGGTTTTCCATTACGCCAATCCCGCTTCACGATAAAAATATGCCGTCATCGGGGAAAGATAATGGTCTTCCCAGCCCAGTTCAAATTCCTCTTCACGTCCTTCTGGTAGCCTGGAATGGGTCAGCACCAACCTGCATCCATTACCCTCGGGGATGAACCACAAATCCAGAATGGAATCCTCGTCTTCAGGTGAAAAATCAGTGGTTCGAAAACGCTGCACGATATGCTGTTCAGGTTCCAGAATGACAATGCTACCCGTGATATATCCATCCCATGAAGAGAAAGCCCCTCCCTCAATTGGGACTATCACAACCTTGGAATTGGTAAATTCGGAATGCATACGTGAATCCAGCCACGCTCTGTAAGCTTCCTCAGGAGGGATTGGTAGAATGGTAAAAAGCTGGATCGGGTCAGACATATTGCCACCTCATAAAATTATCCATATACATAATTGTATTATGATTGGAAAAGGAAGGACACCCATTTGTGAATGGATGTCCTTTTGAGGAACCTCCCGGAGTTCCTGCCTCAATAGACTGCAGCAGATTATTTGATCTTTCCCTGCAGTTTATCGATGATGTTCGCCACCCTCTTCGCCCGGGTGTCAGGTTTTTTGGCATCTTCCAGCATTTCAACGTATTCGCGTTGCTGGGTAAAAGAGATCTTTTGCCAGCGTATTTTGGCTGCCGGCGTGGTATCCATTGCGGATTGCAGATCGGAAGGGAGTACAACTGCTCGTGGCTCCTGATCGATTTCCAATTCGATTTGAACCACCTCGCCGGCTTTTACACCTGCTGCTTCTCGCAAATCTCTGTTAATGCCAAGGTAATGAACTCCTCCGTATGGAGCAATACTGCTGCGAAAGGAGTGTCCGTTGATCGTACCTTTTACCGGCACTCTGGAACGCATGCCCCATTCTTTTTGTACATCAAAAGGAATCATGATAAAGGTGGCAGAACTATCTGGCTGGCGTGTTAAAGTCGCCTTAAAACGAATCACGCCAGCATCAGTTTGTTCTTGCATAAGAGTTGCCTATAAAAACTAACCACCCAGATATGCTTTGATCACTCGTTCATCTTCGAGTAAAGCATGAGCTTCACCATTCATCACAACATTGCCTGTTTCCAATACATACCCTCTGTCAGCAATGGAAAGTGCCATTTGCGCGTTTTGTTCAACTAACAACACGCTCGTTCCATGATCATTGATGTCGCGGATAATGTCGAAGATTTGCTCGACAAGGATGGGAGACAAACCCATGGAAGGTTCATCCATTAGCAACAGCTTTGGGGTGGACATTAACGCACGGGCAATGGCAAGCATTTGCTGCTCACCACCGGATAGTGTTCCTCCCGGTTGATTGCGTCGTTCCTTTAACCGGGGAAAGCGTTGGAACATGGCATCGATCTTGGTTAGGATCTCTTTACGATCATTGACGGTGTAAGCACCCATTTCCAGGTTTTCCCACACGCTCATTTTTGCAAATATTTTCCGCCCTTCCGGAACCTGGATAATCCCCTTGCGCACAATCATTTGAGGCTGTGTACAGGAGATATCCTCCCCCAGGTACTCAACTGTTCCCTGAGCGGGATGGAGCAACCCGGATACCGTATTCAAAATAGTCGATTTTCCCGCGCCATTCGCACCAATCAGAGCGACAATTTCACCTTCGTTCAACTCAAAGCTCACGCCCTGCAGAGCATGAATGGCGCCATAGTGTACATGAATATCATTGACTTTAAGCATCATGATGCCTCTGTTTTTTGTATTTCTCGGCAAGAGCTGCACCGCCCGGTCCCAGATAAGCTTCAATAACCTTGGGATTAGCCTGGATTTCTGCAGGCGAACCTTCAGCGATCTTTGTCCCATAATCCAAAACACTGATCCGGTCAGAAATTCCCATGACCACCTGCATGTCATGTTCGATCAGAATGATCGTAATGCCCAAATCATCGCGCAAGCGTTTAATGAAATTGGTCATCTCATGTGTTTCCTGCGGGTTCATGCCGGCAGTCGGTTCATCCAGCAAAAGCAGCCGTGGATGGTTTGCCAGTGCACGGGCGATTTCTAGTTTTCGCTGAGCACCATACGGAAGGTTGATTGCCAGAAAATCACCAAACCCTGCCAGCCCAACATAATGCAACAGCCGGACAGCTTCTTCCAACGATTCGGTATCTTCTCTTCTGAACCTTGGCGTGTGAACAATTGCATCCATCCATCCGGATTTTAATTTCGGATGATGTCCCACCAGGATATTCTCGATTGCCGTCATATTGCCGAACAGGCGAATATTTTGGTACGTTCGGGAAATTCCCTGGCTAGCAATAAAATCTGTCGAAAAGCCCTGAATCGGATCACCCAGGAAGAGGATTTCACCTTTTTCAGGTTTATAAAACCCCGAAATACAATTGAACAGAGTGGTTTTTCCAGCGCCGTTGGGTCCGATGATACTGTAGATAAACTGTCTGGGTACCTGAAGTTCCACCTGATTTACAGCAGTAAGTCCGCCAAAGAACTTGGAAACCTGCTTGGCTTCGATAATGATCTCAGGCATCTTTGCCTCCCTTTTCTCCCACGCTTGCATCATTTGGCGGTTTGACTTTTTTCTCAAGGTTTGGCCGGGAGCTTGGCCACAAACCCTCCGGGCGCATCAACATCATGACAACCAGCAAAGCCCCGAAAGCCAGCAACCGATATGTCTCAATCTCACGTAATATCTCTGGAAGACCTTTCAAGGCAAACGCACCCAGAATGATGCCGGGCACACTGTTCATGCCACCCACGATCACCAAACTGAGAATATTAATGGAAACCATCAGTGCATGGTCATCGGGACCGGTAAACTGATTACGGGCTGCGAAAATACCGCCGGCCAGTCCGGCAAAAGCAGCCCCAAGGCAGAGCGCAAGCAGTTTGTACATTTGAGTGTTCACGCCATTGGCCTGTGCAGCCGTTTCATCCTCGCGAATGGCAAGCCAGGCACGACCAGTTCGAGAGTTTTGCAGGCGGTTGTAGAGGAAGATCGCCAACACCACCCCGGCAATGATCAAATACATATAATCCGAATCGCTGGTAAAGGGTTTGCCAAACAGGGTCGGACCTTTGATGTCCTGAATGCCGCGTGGACCACCGGTAAAATCGGTCAATAGATCGCTTTTAAGCAGAATACGAATGATCTCGCCAAAACCCAATGTAACGATTGCCAGATAATCACCCCTCAAACGCATGATGGGCAATCCCAACAAGATGGCACCCACCACAGCGGCAAACACGGCAATGACCAGCGGTAACCAAAAGCCCATCATTATATTATGTGGGAATGGCGAATTCAGCAAAGCCACCGAATAGGCACCGATTGCAAAAAACGCCACATAGCCAAGGATAAGTTGACCGGAAAGTCCCACAATGATATTCAAGCCAAGACCGGCGATTACATACAAGCCAACGGTTCCAATCACATAATTCCAGTATGATCCCCAGCGTACAGGCAGTATCAATACGATGACAGCCGCCACGAGGTAAAGTAAATATTTGCCATACTTTCGAACAAAACCCGGCAACGCCAAGACTAATTTATTCCAGCCATCGCCAATTGCCTTCTTCGAATTGGCCGAAAATTGTTTTACCAGGTTGGAGTTTAGGGCAATAGCAAGCAAAGCGCCCAATGTACCGCTCACAATGTATATGACCGGGTGGATGATGAATGCCATCGGTCCGGAATCAATCAGGAAAAATCGGATATTGTCCAGCGATAAAGCACTCAAATAGTATCGGGGATCAATTTTATGGGTAAAAAGTTGGTACAGAATGAATACAAACACCAGAATAACAATGCTGCATGCCACTCCTGCCACCAGACCCGCGAGGATTCTCACACGAGGTGCATCGGTTTTCTTGCTGGCAGATGAACCGTTCCACAAGCCAAGCAAAGCCAGTAAAACAACCAGGGATGATACTCCTGGGATGGCACCGCGAGCAACAGGCGTCCCGGTCAGCTTACTAATGATTGAGGAAGCCATAACATTGAAGCCTATCATCACCAGGAAGATGATAATAATGGAGAAAGTAATTCCCCTTTGGTAACTAGAGCGTAATTGGGTGTGGTTCATACTTTTTCCTCCGCCAGGACCTCGCCCAACAAACCGGAGGGTCTGAATATCAGGATGACAATCAAAATTACAAACGCAATTACATCCTTTAATTGATAATTGATACCTAATGCGGTCGGTCCAATGGATTCAACAATACCGAGCAGCATACCGCCTAACATCGCGCCGGGCAGATTACCAATTCCACCCAACACAGCTGCAGTAAATGCCTTAATGCCTGGTATAAACCCGACAAAATAGTAAACCAGACCGTTATGCAACCCCCACATAACGCCCGCCGCGCCAGCCAGCGCACCACTTATGATGAAAGTGCGACTGATAATGGCGTCAACGTCTATGCCCATTAAAGCTGCCGTTTTCTTGTCGAGAGCAACTGCCCGCATGGCTTTTCCTAAACGGGTTTTTTGAACAATTGTATACAGACCAATTAGCAGGAGAATGGAAAGTACAAAAGTAAACACCCCGGTATATGGGATGGTTACTGCGGAGCCATTGATCATAACCTTCCAGCCCAAACCACGGCGAAGGATCTCCGGATTGGCAAAATCACGAACCTGGGGGCTGAAAAGTAATTGTGCTGCATTCTGCAGGAAAATGGATGCACCGATTGCGCTGATTAATGGGACCAGGCGCGGCGCCTTTCGCAGAGGACGGTAAGCAATTTTTTCCAAAAAGAAACCGGTTGCAGCAGCCACAACCATACCAACGATAAAAGTAATGAGTACCGAGAGATATGGATGAGCATTTGTGAAGTTTAAACTTGGGTCTTCTACGGTGGGCATTTTTATGTTCTTCAACACTTCAAGAACGAAAAAACCGCTAAATGCCCCGATCATCATTACTTCGCCATGAGCGAAGTTGATCATAAACAAAATGCCATAGACAAGGGTATACCCGATTGCGATCAACGAATACACACCACCAATGATCAGACCAGCAATCAATAAGCGGGTCCAGGTATCAGGTCCGTATTCAGCTTGCACAACAAAAACGAGATAAAAACGCCAGAGAAGAAAAGCAATTACGAGTAAACCAAAGACTTGTCTAACTAATTTCGAATAATTCCGTTGCCGGATGTGTGTTGCAGGCTGTTCAGTTGAATTCATGGTCAATCCCCGGGAGGTTCAATGACTGTAGATTTTAGCGTGCAGGGAAAGGATTTCCCTTTCCCTGCACTGTTGGTTTGATTTTGATTAGTCGAGAGGAACCCAGGCACCGTCTTTCACGACCTGGAACTGAGGACCTTCAGTGTTGCATTCGCCGATATCGTTACAAGAGTAAGTACCACCAATTCCCTTGTAATCGGTCAGATGGCGCACTGCTGAGACAAGGGCGGTGCGAGGAACATACAAAGCACCGTCACTGCCTTTGACCGCAACCGATTTTACAGACTGGATCAGAGCAGCGGTTACATCATAACCATTCCAGGTGAAGGGGGAAAGCTCACCAGGTTTCTTGCCGAATGCTGCCAGATAGGCAGAATCGAATGCGTCTTTCTCGGGGGAGGCAGGCGGAGTACGTGGAGTTGCAGCGTAAGCGCCTTCACCATTGGGACCGGTACGGGTGAGGAAGTCTTCACCATAGGTGCCATCGCATCCGAAGAAGATTGCGTTCTCCAGACCAGTGGATTTCATCTGATTGGCGAGAACGGCTGCATCCTGGGTGTAACCACCAAAGTACAGTACCTCAGGAGATTTGGCTGCAATGGTGGTGAGAACAGGGCTATAGTCAGCTTCCTTGGAGGTAATACCTTCGAAAGCTACAACCTGACCGCCCAAGTCGGTGAAGGTCTTCTGAACGATTTCTGCGAGGCCCTTGCCATAGTCCTGTCCATCATGGAGGACGGCAATGGTTCTCTTGCCTAACACGTTGTAGATATATTCAGCAGCAAACTTACCCTGCATTGCATCGGTGAAGGGAATGCGGTTGAATACCGTGGAGCCCTTTTCGGTCAGCGCAGGATTGGTGGCTGAAGGGGAGAGCATGGGCAAGCCGGCGTCTTCATAGATGGGCATAGCGGAAGCTGTTGCACCGGAGAAGATGTGACCGGCAATAGCTACCACAGTCGGATCAGCAACAAACTTATTTGCAACTGCTGCACCACCCTCAGGGGTACCACCATCGTCCTCTGCCAGAAGTTCGAAGGAAAAGCCTTCAAATTCGCCAGCATCTTGAACGGCGATCTTGGCGCCTTGTGAAATATCGATACCAAAGGAGGCATCGCCACCGGTCATCGGAGCGCCCATACCAATCTTTACAGTTTGGCCGGGTTCGATCTTTGCACAACCTTTGGCATCGGTCGCGCAAACTTCCGGTGCGCCTGAAGCTGAAGGAGCAGCCTGTTCAGCAGGAGCAGCCTGTTCAGCTGGTGCAGCCTGTTCAGCCGGCGCAGCAGCGGGGGCGCAGCTAACTAAAAATGCTGCCACCATAATCAAGGAAAACAATACTTTCAGCGATTTCATGTTCACTTCTCCTCTTTCAAATTTGGTTTGATTTTTTGTAAACTTCAAGGTTGATTTTTGATAAAGAAAATCTTCGATGACAACCACCTCCTCCTTCATTTGTGTTCCTTCCGTGCAGTGTATAAAAAAATGCCACCCTTTGCTTCATTTTGGGTGGCTTCTGTGTTTGTCTCCGGGAATGTTGGTAATCAATTACGGTAAATTCTTCACTCCTGCCATCCAAATGCATTGAGGGCTCCACATATACATAATGTAGGCCCACATAAGAATAAAAGCAATAAGGATACTAAAATTTATCACCATAATCTTTTCTTGAGAGTTTATTATAAGCAGACGATTAATTATGTCAATAGTAAATGGGTAGATTTCTTAATATTGGATTAATTTGCTTCAGCAATTTGACTTCGACACGTGCGCAAAAGTCTTTTTATATATTAACTTCAAGACGATCCAATTGTAATCTTTCTAGCAAGCACTTCAAATTCCATCTCTTTGAATTGGCATAGTTCTGGCAACTCGTTCATTGATCACGTTGAGAGGAGAGAAAGATGCACAATTCAATTAGAAGAAGTCTGGGATTATTGTTGGTACTTATCCTGGCTTTCCTCCCCTATAAAGTTCACGCGCAAACATCGACTGCCACATACTCAACAACGATTACTTATCAGAATATCGGCAGTGATACAGCCCACGTCACTTTACTTTTCTACCCTGAAGACTCAAATAGTCCCATTAGCATCTCCCGACCGGATCTTGCTGTGGGAGCCAGCGCCACGGTCTCGGTAGGTAGTTTGGGCAGTTCGACTGGGTTTAGAGGCTCTGCGGTAGTGAAAGCAGATATGCAACTTGCGGTCACAATGACCCAAATACCCAACAATTCGGATATTAAAAGCCGCCCTATGGCATCTGGGTTTATTCAGGGCAGCAGTGAAATCTGGTTCCCATTTGTATTGAAGGAAACACCTGGCACAATTATTTCTGTGCAAAATGTTGATCAAAAGCCCGTCAACCTGAAGCTAACCTTTTATTCGACCAACGGTACAGTCACCATAAATAAAAATAATGTCGCTGTTGGGTCAGCTGCTTATTTCAATTTGGATACTATGGACGAATTAAGTGTGGGCGCCTATGATGTCTATGTCAAGGCGACCCGCACTGGCTCCGACGATATCGGAAAGATTGCCGGACTGCAAATTAACCAGACCAGTTCTGCGGAAGGCACCTACGCCACGGAAAGCCTATCTCAGGCAGGTAAAAAGATCTATATGCCAGCGGCAATGTGTTACGGAGTGAGCGGTTTTTCAACCTCATACTATATTTACAATACCAGCCTGACAGAAAGTACAACCGTCACAGTTCTATACAACAGCGGGAAAAAAGGCACTTTAACATTGTCACCTAACTATGGCACGTGGTACCATGCCTGCATGCCAAGCGGTACACAATCCGGATATAACGGTTCAGCAGTCATTACAAGTAATAACACCAATATCATCGCCTGGGGCCATATCAAGAATAATGGTCTGATCGCATCCTTCACCGGACAAACCGTTGGTTCAAATGTCCTTGCAGTTCCTTACGTGGTCTATTCAGCCTCCAAGTATACAAACAGTACGCGTCAACGCACCATGATATATATCCAGAATCTTGGCTCCAGCCTGGCAAAAGGTGCTGTAAAGGTCAAATATTACGACAAGAACGGGAATCTGGTTGGAACACATTCGCTTGGCTCAATGGGAAACGGTGCCAGAATTGAATCCAATCCCACCAGCATCGGTAGCGCTGGATCGGAATTTGGTTACTATTCGGATGGCACATCGGGTGGCTCGGCGGTCATCGAGGCTCCTGCCGGCAGTAACATTATGGCAGTGGCTTGGGTGCATTGGAATCCATCCAAAGACCTATACCGTGGCGAAGCATATAACGCCATTCCAATCATGCTTGCCCCATAAAAGAACAGCCTGTTATCAAAAAAACGAAGCCCTGGTGCTTCGTTTTTTAATTGTGATTATCCGATTATTCCAAGATGGCTTAATACAATGCGCAAACCTATCCCAATCAACAGTACCCCGCCAAGAATTTCCATTCGTTTACCAAATTTCTCGCCCAACCTATCGCCCACGCGTAGCCCAATCAGGGAGAGTAGAGATGTAACAATGCCAATGATTAACACCGACTGTAGTATGGATGCATCGATAAATGCCATGCTCAACCCTACAGCCAAAGCATCAATACTGGTCGCCACGCAGAGGACCATTAAAAATCCACCTTTAGACGGATTCTGTTCATAGCATTTTTCTTCACTAGCAAAACCGGATCGAATCATATTAATGCCAACAAATGCCAGCAATACCAAAGCGACCCAATGATCAAACGGATTAATCCAGCGGGAAATTGTTGAGCCGGCCAGCCAGCCCACGAGAGTCATCATTCCTTGAAAAAAACCAAAGTGAAAAGCCAGCCTGAAAATTGAGCGTGGGTCATTGGCACGCCGTGATGTTCCAACCCCCAATGAAACAGCGAAAGCATCCATTGCCAACCCGCCAGCAATAATAACTGAGGTGAGATAAGCCATAACCGCCAATTATAACTGATGGGAACAGATTAATAAAAAGCCTTCCTCGTAAAGAAGAAGGCTGGCAAACACGGATCAAAGGATCACGATCAATAATTAACCTCAATCGTACCCAAGTCTACCGTTTCTCCACCTTGAGCAATGATCACAATCGGTTCACCTGTATTATCTTGATAAAACTTATAGTCCGTCATAGGATCACCAATAATAAGCAAATACTCGCCTGCGGTGACTTCGCCGATTTCAAAGAAGCCTTGCTTATCCGTGATCACAGATGGACTGGAACCAGTGTCATACAAAAATGCAGCTTTACCATCCTGACGAAAAACCTGGGCAAAATGCACTGGCATTTGGGGTAGCGAAGATCCCTCCGCAGAGGCCAATGTACCCGTAATAACCGCAACACCCGGAATGATTTTGGGTGCAGATTGTTTGCTCATGATGCCTTCCACATCCGATACAACATGGCAACCAGTCAAAAGTATACTGAATATGATGCATAGAAATAGGACTTTTTTCATTTTATGCTCCTATCTTGTCTTGTTTTTTCTCGTGCAAGATACTTACCAAATCTATCTACAATACCCATTTGCGACTTTTTACCCGGGTTTTATAGCAGAAATGTAGGGGGTGGTTGATAATCTCATTAGTTGTAATGTGAATAGGGAGTTCAAAACCGGCAAATGAGCTAGAGTATCCAGTAAGATGGTTGTAGGTGTATTATTTAAAAATGCCAATAAAGAAACTCGCAGTAATTATTGAAAAATATCGATGGATCCCATGGGCTATATTTGGCGCCCTATTTATAATATTGATTACACTCGGATATATTCTATTCCTATCCGATCTTCGGGAATATCTTAATCTGGAGGAACGTAATTGGTTGCAAGAAAGGGAAGTGTTACGTTTTGCACCCGACCCCGATTTTCCGCCTATTGAGTATTTCGATGAAAATGGGAACTACCGTGGTTTAACATCTGAATATTTTAATATTATTCAAAAAAGATTGAAAATCCCGATTGAAATAGTTCAATACGACACCTGGCAGGACGTACTAAATGCCGCCCAAGATCGAGAAATTGATGGCATAACTGCGGCGCAGCCGTCGGCAGAAAGATCCAAATATTTAAACTTCACACAATCCTTTTTAAATATTCCGAATGTAATCATTACCCGCCGAGATTATCTGGGAACTTTACAATTGAAATCCATGGACGGGTGGACGATTTCGATTACCCGTGGGTATGCCATGGAGGAATATCTTCGCCAAAATTATCCTTATATTACAATCCAGCCTGTAGATAACGATTTGGTGGCGCTTCAAAATGTTTCTTTTGGACGCGCTGATGCCGCCATAGTAAATCTTGCAATTGCAACCACATTAATACAGGAACATGGCATAACCAACCTGAGAGTCGCCGGAGATTCTGGCAAGGATAACCCACTTGCCATCGCCGTGAGATCTGATGAACCGATTCTTCTCAGCATCATGGAAAAAGGGCTGGACACAATAACCCCAGTGGAGCGCGAACAAATTTACAAACGTTGGATTGATCTTCCAGATGATAATAAAGTTTTCAATCCTTCTTTTTGGATTGTTATTTTTTGGATACTGGTTATTATTACTGCTTTTCTTGGCCTCGTTTTATTCTGGAATAATACTTTGCAACTTCAGGTGAAGATTAAAACCACAGAACTGAACCAGGAATTAACCGAAAAAGAGTTCGCAGAAGCCAGGTTGAGCCAGCAACTGGATAACCTGTCTGCGTTGAGGGCTGTTGGCACCGCGATCACCGCCAGCATGGATTTGCCACTCACCTTAAACATCTTACTTGATCAAATTACTTCTAAATTAAGTATCGATGCCTGTAGTATCTTGCTATTGAACCCCTATTCCCGTGCATTGGAACGAATGGCAGAACGGGGCTTTCGCACCCCATATCTGCGGGGTGTATCCAGTTCTATGAGCGGTAACAGTTTTGCATGGAATGTTATTCGCACCAGGAAATTGATCATTGAAGATCAATTGAATCCAGGCATGGAAGGGCTGGATCAGGCACTTCTTGAAGTAGAAAATTTTGTTAACTATATTGGAGCACCTTTAATATCAAAAGGTGCAGTAAAAGGTGTATTGGAAATTTATAATCGCACCTCATTACCAAAGGATGGAGTTTGGGTGGAATTTCTGGAAGCAATGGCAAGTCAAGCGGCTATTGCACTGGATAATACTGCCTTGTTCCAGGATTTACAGCGGGCAAATCTCGATCTGACCCTGGCATATGATGCAACGATTGAAGGCTGGGCACATGCTTTGGAGTTACGTGACGGCGCCACGGAAGGTCATTCACAGCGGGTAACCAAACTCACTCTTGATTTGGCTGGCAAAATGGGTATACCCGATGAAGATCTCATTCATATTCGACGAGGCGCATTTTTGCATGACATCGGGAAAATGGGTATACCGGATAACATCCTGCTGAAACCCGGGCCATTGACACCTGACGAGTGGGAAACAATGAAAAAGCACCCGGTGTATGCTTATGAAATGCTCCGCAGCATTGATTACCTTCAGCCAGCTTTGGATATTCCGCATTATCACCATGAAAAGTATGACGGTACGGGATACCCGACAGGATTGAAGGGGGAACAAATTCCTCTTCCCGCCCGGATATTCGCTATAATTGATGTCTGGGACGCGCTTACATCAGACCGACCTTATCGAAAATCTTGGGCTGAAGATAAGGTATTTGAATACATTCGTGAAAATGCAGGAATTCATTTTGACCCGACGATTACAGAAGAATTTCTAAAACTGGTACAAGGATAGTTGCGATACCCCAAAGCTGCTTGACAAAATAGATGTACTTGTGCACTATATGAAGATATGGAAGAAATCCAACTTTCATTACATTTACCCGTTTCACCAGAAACAGTATTCAAAGCCTGGCTCGATGGTAAATCCCATCGGAATTTTACCGGCGGAGATGCGGTAATTGATGCCCGTCAGGGAGGAAATTTTTCTGCCTGGGGTGGCTACATCACAGGCATAATTCTTAAGATTGAACCTTATCGCAGGGTGGTGCAATCCTGGCGTACTACAGACTTTCATGCAATAGATCCTTCATCCACTCTGGAATTGACTTTTGAAAAAGAAAATGAGGGTACCCTATTAACTTTGCACCATAGTGATATTCCCAAGGGACAGGGGGAAAAATATAAAACCGGATGGGAAGAATCCTACTTGATTCCCATGTTGGGCTATTTTTCGATGCTGGCTGAAAAAAACGAAAAGCAGTCAGACTCTACCGAACATCTCCCACCGGATGATCTGCCTTAAGAAAAATTGACGCAGGTGATCGAGTGATGTAGAATATGTTTACAACTGAATAGGCAGTCAAGGTGCCTTTCCCCCGGATGGGAAGGCTTAATGGCGAAACCGGTGACATCCTAAAATGAAGTCCGGTGCTGTCGCGCAACTGTAGGGATATTTTAATATCCGAGCCAGGTCGCCCGCCTTACTGTAGTTACCACATCCTCGCGTAAAGGAGGTGCCATTATTGGAATAGAGAGTCCAATCACTCCAAAACCTGTCGCGCGACAGGTTTTTTTATTAGAACATTACTAAGGAGACTCTTATGAAAATACGTTACCCACGAATAGCAAAGCTTCTATTGGCTTTCTTTGCCTTATTCGTTTTGGCTGCCTGTAATCCGGGCACTGGCGAAAAATCATCGCCGGTCAGCTATACCGATGGACTTGGTAGAACAATTACTTTGGATAAAACACCACAACGAATCATTTCGCTGGCAGCTTCAAATACTGAAGTGTTATTCGCAGTTGGTGCAAAAGAACAAGTAGTCGGCAGAGATGAATTCTCCAACTACCCGGTTGAAGTCGAGAACCTGCCCAGTGTAGGCGGTTCCATGGGAAATTACAGTATAGAGCAAATAATAGCCCTGGAGCCGGATTTATTGCTCGCGGCAGAAATAAACACTCCCGAACAGATTAAATCGTTTGAAGAACTGGATCTGCCCGTATATTACCTGGCTAACCCAAAGGACCTGGACGGGTTGTATGCGAATCTGTTAACGATAGGCAAAATCACCGGGAATGAAAAAACAGCATCGGAACTGGTTGCATCTCTCAAAGAGAGGGTCGCCAAAGTCCAAAAGATGGAACAGCCCGCCAACCCGATACCAGTTTTCTATGAACTGGATGGCAGTGACCCCACCAAACCCTGGACTCCCGGAAAAGGTACATACCTCGATCTGCTGCTCACCATGGCAGGCGGTGAAAACATTGGATCCATTGCTGGAGATGGCTGGCTGCAAATCAGCCAGGAAGCCATCATTGCTGCCAACCCACAGGTAATTTTGTTAGGAGATGCGGCATATGGCATTACACCGGAAATGGTTGCCGAACGTAGTGGCTGGGATCAGATCAGTGCAATTAAGGATGGCAGGGTACTGCCGTTTGATGATAATCTTGTCAGCCGGCCTGGTCCGCGATTGGTGGATGGATTGGAACAATTGGCAAATATTCTTCGCCAACAATAAGAGGAGATGAATTGAAAAGCCGCGTATCCCCATTTCTTTTCAGCATATTGCTAACGTTTGGTGCTGCGATTTTGAGCCTGCTGATCGGTAGTGTATCCATTCCAATGAATACATTGATTAAGCTTGCTGCTGAATGGCTGGGGATACCGGCAACAGAAGCAGTATCTGCAGTACATCGGACAATTCTTTTGGATATCAGACTGCCGCGCACAGTTCTAATCGCACTGACCGGAGCATCATTAGCCGGATCAGGAGCAGCGTACCAGGGTCTGTTTCGCAACCCGTTGGCAGATCCATATCTGATAGGCGTAGCTTCAGGAGCCGGACTCGGTGCAGTCATAGCGATGAGCATCAACTTTCCGGATACCACTCTTGGTATGTTTACCATTCCCATGGCTGCTTTTCTATCGGGTTTGCTCACTATCTTTCTTGTTTATATGCTTGCCCGAGTGGGAAAAACCGTCCCCATAACCAACCTGCTTCTAGCAGGCGTTTCAATCAGTTCCTTCTGTACTGCACTTACCTCTTTCCTCATGATCCAATCGCAAAATGAGCTTCGCCGGGCAATCATCTGGCTTCTTGGTGGTGCTACGCTCAGCGGCTGGAAGCCGGTATTTGCCATGCTGCCATATACCCTTATTGGCTTGAGCAGCTTATACTTTCTAAGCTATTCACTCAATGTGTTGCAATTTGGCGAAGAGCAAGCCAGTCAATTGGGATTACGGGTGGATAGAATAAAAAAATTGATCATCCTCTCATCTTCGCTAACTGCTGCCGCAGCGGTAGCTTTTAGCGGGATAATTGGTTTTATCGGGCTGATCGTTCCCCACATGGTAAGAATCCTCTGGACCGCTGATTATCGAAAATTAATCCCACTTTCCATATTACTGGGAAGTTCTTTATTGCTCCTAACAGATATCCTTGCCAGAGTTGCAATCGCTCCACAAGAGATACCCCTTGGCGTGATCACCGCGTTGGTGGGCGCTCCATTCTTTTTATGGGTACTCCGACGCTCAAAACAACAGGCTTTCTGGTAAAAATATGCAAGAACATATCTTACGCATAAATAATCTCCTCGCAGGCTATGGTAAACAGCAGGTCTTACATGATATTACGTTGTCTGTAAACCCAGGTGAAGTGGCTGCCTTGATTGGGCCAAATGGCTCTGGAAAATCCACATTATTAAAGACCATCAGTGGTGTGCTCCCAGTCTGGAACGGTAATATACACATAGATGGCTACAATACAATGCAGATCACTTCTCAAGAACGTGCCCGCTTGATTTCGGTCATTCCTCAGGCAAGAAATTTGCCGCCAGCCTTTACCGCCAGGGAAGTGGTCAGCTTAGGCAGAACACCATATGTCAGCTGGTTGGGTAAATTAAAAAAGGAAGATGTGGACCAAATTGAGCAGGCAATGTCACGTACAGACACACTTCACCTGGCAAACCGGCAGATGGGAGAACTATCTGGTGGGGAACAACAACGTGTCTTAGTCGCGCGTGCCATTGCACAACAGCCCAAGGTCTTGCTGCTGGACGAACCCACAACCCATTTGGATGTTTCATACCAACACAGCCTAATGAAACTGGTCGTAAGTCTTGCCCACCAAGACCATGTAACTGTATTGATGGCAGTGCACGACCTGGACCTGGTCTCTGTATTTGCAGATTCAGCTTGCCTTTTGGTAAGCGGCAGGATAGTGGCTGCCGGCACCCCGGAAAATGTTCTCCAACGGAATATATTACGTCAGGTATATAAAGTGGATATGGAAGTTGAAAAGTTAGAATCTGGTAAGTTGCACGTTTATATTTCGTGAGTTTTCATTAGAAAATTCTAAACATCCTTATACAAGAATTAAAACATCAGTTAACTTCGTTGACCCACTCCCCACGTTACATTACTATAAAGGTAATTATTGTCTTATTAATAGGCCCAATGTCGGGAGGCATTATGAAACTCAACACAAGCAGTTTATTCAACAAACTTGCACGCCTGGGATATATCCTGGGGATGGCGTCCATGATTGCAGCGGCGCTGTTGACCGTTGTCAATCAGCCAGTATCGGCCTTTTTGGCTTCAGCTGGAAATACAAACCAGTCGTCTCAGGAGGAGCCAACAAATACACCTGAGAGTGATTCTGTAGAAACGGCGACGCCGGATTCGGGAATCAGCCTTTTCGGTTTCGGATCTCCGGGAGGTCACCACGATCCTACCAACACGCCAACAAACACCAAAGAGCCAAGACCGACTAAAACACCATCACCAACGAAAACGCCCAAGACTCCCACCAACACTCCTGTAATACCCACAGCCACGAACACCTCAGAGCCAACTGCAACCAACACATCGCAACCTACCGCAACTGACACATCAGAGCCAACTGCAACCAACACATCTGAACCCACCTCAACCAGTACATCAGAGCCGACAGCAACCAATACTGCGCAGCCTACTGCTACAAAAACCAAGACAACACAAAACATACAACTGAACCTATCCCACATTGAGTGTGTGAACGGTCAGGTGGAAATTCATTTCGTTTTGCTTAATGTTCCTGATGGGATTACTCCCGGCACATTAACATATACCTACGGCACGATCAATCCGGGAGCTCATACCGGCAACGTATGGCACTACACCGCCCATCTGGGATCTGGTAGTTATAATGTGACCAGCGCATCTGTAGTAGTAGACGGAGAGACAATCTCATTGCACAATCCAGGTGACTATGCAGGCAATTATTCTTGCTCCACCTCCACGTCGACACCCACTTACACATCCACAGCTACCAATACTCCCACTAACACGCCAACATCAACAGGAACTGTGACTGTCACACCAACCGAGACATCCACCGAAACCCCAACCGAAACGCCCACCGAAACACCTACTGAAACGCCGACTGTAACTCCTACGAATACCGAAGTGCCTTTCCTGGACCTTCAACTGAAATGGGCTTGTGTTCAGGGCGATCAGCAGTGGACAGTAACCAACATAAACAATTTTGCTGTTGAATTTGATTGGGTATTGGAAGACGCAGGTGTAGTCTCTATTACTTCGCCCATGAAATTAGCTGTGCCGGTGCCAATCAGCAAGCTGGCAGTCGTTGACAGTGGTACGCTTACTGTACCAGCAAATAGCTCCATTACGTTTAGCACTGCACCTGGATACCACGAAATGACCATTACCTGGAATAATGGACAGGGCACGAGTAACCTGTCATTAACGACCAGCGAGGATTCGCCCTGCGCAGTAGATGAGCCTACTCCAACACCAACCACAGTCGTTCGCAACACCACCACTCCGACCACTGTAGTAGGACGCACCAGCACACCCACTCGAGTGCGCACAAGCACGCCGGTCATCGTGACCCTCACACCTGATCCAGGTGATCCTGCCGCGTTCCTCATCCCGGTAACCGGTGCAGATGTGAGTGGCAGCCCGTTTGCCCAACATTCAGCCAGTTCACTATTTTTCAACCTTGGTCTGGCTTTCTTTGGAATGGCATTTACCAGCCATGGGTTGTCTATTAAACTCGGAAAGAAGAAGCAATAACTAAAAGTTATGGGAACTAAGAGGGCGCCCCAAAAGCGCCCTCTTTTTGAAGAACAATGAACTCACATAGATCGCTGGCACTATCTCTGATTATCGGGGGAATTATTATCTTGCTCATTTCGGCAGGGAATTTGTTTTTTGATATTCCCGGCATATTTGAGGAATTGCGCCTGCAACAAAAGATTAACACCAGCCCACAGCTTACTCCACCTCTTGAGGCAGGCCAGAAACCGGAGATAACTGAAGCCACAAAATTTGTGGATTCACAAACAACTCAAACCAGTATTGCGTCTGAGAGCACTCCAACACCTACCTCCACACCAATTCCACTACATGGATATATACCCGACCGGATAATTATTGATTCGATTGGACTGGACGCGCCGGTAATTACTGCCGAGCGGAAAACAGTGGAGGTGAAGAACCAATGGTTCGAACAATGGTCAGCCCCAGATTATTTTGCCGCCGGATGGCAGAGTAATTCCGCCCCTCTCGGCGTTGCAGGCAATACAGTCATCAACGGGCATCATAATGTTTTCGGCAAGGTTTTTGGGAAACTGGTAAATATTAATGTGGGAGATATTATCGAAGTACGCTCTGGATCAAAAACCTTTTATTACCAAGTGAAAGAAATGCTAATTCTAAGAGAAAGGGATGCGTCATTGGAGGACCGTATTAAAAATGCAGCCTGGATTGAGCATACCAACGATGAGCGCCTCACATTGGTCACCTGTCATCCTAAAAGCACAAATACACATCGCCTGCTGATAATTGCTTTCCCACTGGCGGATGAGCCAACCCAAAGATTGGCACCATAATACCAAACCATTCCCTCACTTTGTCATACATTTTTTGACGAATAATCACCCCCGTGATACAATTTTAGCAGCGCAGATTGTCTCTGCGCGTAATTTCTTTGAATCCAACATTCTATTGAGGAATGTTTTAAGTAGTAAAGGTTAGTTTTTAATGAAAGAAAAAATATTGAAAATAATTCCCCTCGGCGGGTTGGGCGAAGTGGGCAAGAATCTCATCGTCTATGAGTTCGGGGAGAATATTCTTGTCGTTGACACCGGGCTGATGTTCCCTTCCAATGATATGCTTGGAATCGACTATATCATTCCAGATATCGAATATCTGGTCCAGCATAAAGATTGGGTGAGGGGCATCATTATTACCCACGGGCATGAAGATCATACCGGGGCAATTCACCATGTTCTTCAGGAGATCAATGCGCCCATCTACGCCACGCCATTAACACGGGGGTTGGTGGAAGTCAAGATCGGCAAAAATGGCCTGGCATCACGAACAGTATTAAATACAGTTCATGCAGGTGACACAATCCAGTTAGGACCTTTCCAGGTGGAGTTCTTCCACGTATGCCATTCCATTCCGGATGGCGTGGGGTTGGGTATCACCACACCATTGGGCTTGGTCATCCATTCTGGAGACTACAAATTCGATCACACGCCGGTGGATAACTGGCCATCAGATTATGCCAAGCTGGCAGAATTCTCCTCTCGCGGAGTACTGGCGCTTCTGTCCG
>DAIOEK010000004.1:0-54434 GCA_036746315.1 Anaerolineaceae bacterium
CGGCAAAGAAACCGCTGAAGGTGGTGTCCCAACCGCTCCAGGTACCTTCGGTGATCTCAACCGTCACACCGGGGTGGGCGGCTTCGAAGGCGGGGTTGATTTCTGACTTCAGCCATTCGATGGTTGCGGGAGTGTAGTCAAGCAGGTATACTTTCAATGTCGTTGTTGTTGCTGCAGGGGCTTCTGCCGGCGCTTCCGGTGCCGCTGGAGCCTCTGTTGCTGCCTGAGCGGGTTCGGCGGCAGGCTGGGTTGGTTGTGCTGTGGTTCCGCAGGCACTCACCAGTACGGCAAACAGCATGAACAGAATAAATAATTTGTTACGCATTGTAGCTTCTCCTTCAAATTTTTTGTTTGTAATTTTCCATCACGGCTATATTCAGTTGTTTATGTTCCCTTTGTGTCCTTTCTGCCGGTTTAAGAACTCATCCGGCGTAAACGATTTTGAACATCTTCCCGAAATTGATTTATGAGATCGTCAATAAATCCGCCTGGGTCCAGTTTGTCATCGGTAATCAGCGGCGATAAATCCATGCCAAAGGACAGTCCGCTGTATTCATCCACGCCATGCGATTCGAAGTAGGTCGCATTAGCCCTGCGCCGGGCTAATGAGGCAAGGTCATAGCGCTTGCCGCCGCTGATCTGTGAGTCATAAACACCCACCAGAGCAGCCTGCATGTTTTCCATTGCACTCAGGTTGAAGGGCACCTTGCTCGTATCGAGCATCCAATCCAGGTTTCGCCATACTTCGCATCCGAACAGCTGCCGGGGGCGCACAGCCTTGTCCATGCGGCGGATGGCGGCAATCACCCGCAGGGCGACCCCGATATGGGTATCGTGCTTGTCGGCCAGATTATGGGTGTAGACGTATGTCGGACGGGCGGCATTCAATATCGCCAGCAGGTCATCGACCACATCCGGCACCCGCGCATCCTTCACCTGAGCACTGGGGTAGTCGAGCATCATCAACGAGCCATACTCGCCCACAAATGCCGCTTTCTTCTGCTCCTTGAATCTCACCAGGCGCATCTCGTCATCCGAATAATTTTCATACAGACCGTTGCGCGGCGAGCCCCGCCCATCGGTGACCACCACGGCAGAGAACCAGCGGTCTGGTTGTTGAAAACAATCCAAAATGGGGCTGGCAGCCATGATCTCGATGTCATCCTGGTGTGCGCTGACCGCCAGGTGCGTGGTGCGTTTCAGAGCATCCTGTTCCGCCGTGTTGTCGGGGATATAGATTTCAGCAGTACCGTTATGGAATTTCACTTTTCCTCCTCATGCAGCAGTGCCGGCAGGCTGGCGGCAGCAATCGACTGCCCCACGCGCCTGCTATTTTCATCAGGCAGGGATATTTTGATCGAATCAAAGAGATCGGGGAACTCTGCCCGGAAGACCGCCTGCGCCTGCTGCAACAGGATATCGCCGCCCGAGCCGGAGGTGCAGCGCCCCAGGATCAGCACATGGCGAATATCGTAGAAATCGGCATAGTGTGCCAGGGCGTATCCCAAATAGATCCCCATTGTGTCCCAGATCTGTTTTGCGGACGGGTTGCCCGCCTCCAGCTTTTGCTGGATCAGGGCGAGTTTTTCGGCATCCGTAACGGTCGGCGGCAGCTCCATTCCGCTATGCGCAGCCAGCCGAAAAACGCATTGCTGCGACAGGTAAGATGCCCCGCAGCCCCGGTCGCCGGACCATTCTTCATCGGGAGCATTGGGGCTGTAGTCGATGGGAGCAAAGGCAAGCTCGTTCAGCCATCCCAGAATGTGCCCCTCGCGGTCCACATAGCCCGCCGCTTCGCTGGAGCCCATCGCAATGCCCAGAATGCCATTCTCGTTCAACGACATCGAGCCTGCCAGGGCGGTTACATCACCGTCATTGATGATCACCAGTGGAACCTGCATTTCACGCTGGATATTAATGAACAGGTCCCTTACCTGGGGAAATTGCGCATCTGAAATACCACGGAACAGCGAAGCCACCATCGGACGGTTCTCGATGTAGATACCCGCCGAACTGCCGCCGATGGCATCCACGCGAGGCAGTTTTTCTGCCGCCGTCTGGAGCATGGTGCGGATCTCGGCATCGTGATAGGACGGGTCGACGTGTTTTTTGGGCTCCCAGATCACCTCTTCGCTGTAAATGACCCTGCCATCCTGCACCGCGCTTACCTTGCGGTCCGATGCCCCCAGGTCGAATCCGATGCGGCAGCCATTCAAATGCCGCCCCAACGGTTTGCCCGATTCGCATGCCGGGGGAACTTCTTCCGGCGAACAGACGATCACTTCGAAAGGTCTCTCATACACCTGGCGGCTCATGAACCGTGCGTCAAAACCGCGTCTGCCTGCGGCGGAATAGATCCGTTGGATATGCCCGCCGATCTCCGGCGCTCCACCGATGTAAATGCGATATCCACCCCGCTGCCACAGCAGGAACTTCACCAGCCGTTCGACGTAGAACGGGTTGGCTGAAGCGCCGGGATGGTCCGCTGCAAAGACCCGTGTTTCGTAGCGGGAGATCTCGCCGTGGTCGCGCTCGATGGCAACCACCAACGGCTCTCCGCCCTCGCCTACACGGAAACGGAATTGACGGTTGAACAACACCGCCGGTCGGAATTCGCCATCCAGCGGGGGTACGATTTTCGGGGTGACCAGATCGACTGCTGCGGATTTCATCAACTTCTGCCCCCCGGGGTGAATAATAAGGAATAGTCATCCAGCAGCATGTATGCCGAAGAACCCAACACGCATGCCTTGAAGCCCAGGTCTCCCATCTCCAGACGCGTATCTGCAGCCAGCCTGGTCAGCGAACTTGCCTGCATGGATTGCTGAATTTGATCGAGCCAGCGCTGACCGAATTTATTCATATAGCCGGTGAACACAATTTTGCGAATGTTGAGGGTGCCCACCAGGCTGGCGATGGATTTCCCCATCGCGGCTGCGGCATCGGATATCACCCGCACCGCCAGTGCATCCTGTTGATGGTAGGCTTTCTCGATGTCGTTCAAACCGATTTCGGAGGTGTGTCCCGACAGTATTGATGCCGGGTACTCCGGCAGCAACGCCTCGGTTCGTTGAATGATCGCCCGCGTATTGGCGATCGTTTCCAGGCAGCCTTTGCGCCCGCAGCGGCAGGCAGGACCATCCTCCTCGACCAGGATGTGTCCGATCTCACCGGCGCCGCCGCCATCCCCCTGGAACAAACGTCCGTTGATCAATATGCCCGCGCCGATGCCGTGCTTGATGTTGATCACGATGGCGTTCTCATCCGAACGATAATTGCCGCTGTAGACGAACTCGCCGATGGCGGTCGCCTGGCTGTCGTTCAGCACCGTGACCGGCAGATGGTAGCGGTCGGTCAACAACCTTGCCAGCGGCACATCCTGCCAGTTGAGGTTCACCGCATCCACCACCACGCCGGCACGCGTATTCACCAGCCCGGGGGTTCCCACGCCGATCCCCACAATGGGCTGCCAGGTTTTGGTAGTCAGTTGGTCCAGAATTTCATACACATGCGCCAGGGCTTGTTGCCCATCCGTACCGGTAAAGGGGATTTCCACCGTTTCCATGATCTGCCCGCGCAGGTTGACCACCGAACCGATGAAACGATCCTGCGCCAGGTTGCAGCCGATCAGGTAACGCGAATTGGCTTTCAGCACCAGTAGGATGGGATTCTTGCCGCCGCTGGATGAGCCATAGCCCACTTCCTCCACCAACCCGGCTTCGATCAGTTCAGCCACCAGATCGGAAACGGTTGCCCTCGTCAGTTGGGTCTGCCGGGCAATTTCTGCGCGGCTGATCGACTCATGTTCAAAAATTGTCCGCAGCACCAGGTCGCGGTTGTGTTGTTTGGTAAGTTGGTGGGTTGCTTTTTGCGCAGCCATGGAATCGCTCATCAAACTATGTTTGTTTAGTCTACTTACAAAGTATAGTATACACAGTGTTTTTCGAATTGCAACAGTTTTTAAGGTTTGATTCTCAAAACAGGTCCCTGCCCCATGTCGCTTCGACGGGACGCGGCGTTTTTTGCCGACTTCCCCGGAAAAAGCACCGAAAACGCAGCCTGATCCGCTGCCAATCCCAAAACATTGTCACAGATGACAGGTATCATTACAGGCGATTACTTTGTAAAATAAGATGGAATTAACAAATAAAATGCGACATTGGAATTGTTTCCATTTGTTCCGTGATATGCGGTTTTGCAGAAACAAATACATTTTTACGGCGGAAAGGGCCTATCCTGCCATCTGCCCGGCCGGGTGACAGCGCCGCCGCACCTTGACATGCCCATCCATATAGTGCGCAAACCATGAGTATAATTAGCTATCCATTAACGAGAGGTGATCCATGAGAGCCATAGAAATAATCGAAAAAGTACGAGACCGCATCCCCTGCTCACGCGAAGAGCTGGTTTTCTTCGTGAATGGAATAGCCGACGGCAGCATCCCCGATTATCAGATCTCCGCCTGGGCGATGGCGGTCTTGCTCAACGGGCTGACTCCCCGCGAAACGACCGACCTGACCCTGGCAATGGCACATTCCGGTGAAACCATCGATCTGTCCGATGTGGTCAAGATCGCCGTGGATAAACACTCCACCGGCGGCGTGGGTGACAAGACCACCCTGGTGGTCGAGCCGCTGGTGGCATCCTGCGGTCTCCCCGTGGGAAAGATGTCTGGACGCGGGCTGGGCTTCTCCGGCGGCACCCTCGACAAGCTCGAATCCATCCCCGGCTACCGCACCAATCTCAGCAAGGAGGAGTTCATTCACCAACTCCGCAGCCTGGGTATTGTGCTCACCGGGCAGACCGGCGATCTCGCCCCGGCGGACGGCAAGCTGTATGCCCTGCGCGATGTAACCGGTACCGTACAATCCATTCCCCTGATCGCCTCCTCGGTGATGAGCAAGAAGATCGCTGCGGGAGCGCAGGCAATTGTGCTGGATGTCAAAGTGGGGCATGGCGCCTTTATGAAAAACGTCGCGGAAGCCCGCGAACTGTCGAAGTTGATGGTGGATATTGGAAAACTCAGTGGTCGCAAAGTGACCGCCATCCTCTCGGATATGAACCAGCCGCTGGGTGTGGCGGTCGGAAACGCGCTGGAGGTCCGGGAAGCCATCGACACCCTCCACAACCACGGACCCCGGGACTTTCACGAGCATTGCATCGTGGTCGCCTCCCATCTGCTCACCCTGGGCGGGAAGACGGCGACCCTGGAAGAGGCGCGCGCGCTAGCCGAAGGCAAGCTCAAGGACGGTTCCGCCTGGGAGATGTTCCGCAGGCTGATCTCCGCCCAGGGCGGCGACGTCAGCTACGTGGATGACCCGCAAAAGCTACCGGTCGCCCCATACATCGAGATGGTATCCGCGCCTGCCGCCGGAAATATAGCCGAGATCAACGCCCGCATCGTTGGTGAGACCTCGGTGGTGATGGGCGCCGGCAGAGCCAAAAAGGGTGATGCCATCGATTTCGCCGTCGGGCTGAGGGTGCTGTGCAAAGTTGGAGATCATGTAAAGCAGGGCGACCCGCTGTTCGAAGTGCATGCGCGCACGCCCGAATCGCTGGAATATGCCAAAAAAGAAATCCTCAGCGCATTTGCCTGGTCGGGCGAGCCGGTGCAGCCGCTGCCGCTGTTCTATGATGTGATCCGCGGAGACTGATCCGCCCCTTTTTATCGATCTGCCGGGTACACCGGCGTCGGGGCAGGTTCCCGGGAAGTTCTATATAATAAGCGTATGAGAAGACGGTTGGTAATCATCCTGGCAATGGCACTCTCCGCCATCCTGCTGACGGGCTGCCTGACCTGGCAGACCTTTTTGCAGACGGGCGCGATGATCGTCTACTCTTACGCAACCGGCACTGCCTTTGCGCTCACGCCGCCCACTTCCACGCCGACCTTCACCGCCACCCCCACGTTTACGCCCACCCATACCCCTACACCCACCTTTACCAGCACGCCCACCGCCACTTTCACCCCCACCGATACTGCGACTTTCACCCCCTCACCCACCAGCACCGAAACGCCCGAGCCGACGGCAACACCCTATTACTTCATCGGCGCCGGGGATATCAGCATGTGCAACCGCTCCGACCAATACGACACCGCCCTGCTGCTCGAGAAATATCCCGGCGAAATCTTCACCGCCGGTGATAACACCAACGATGAGGGCTACGCCGAAGAGTATAAGAACTGCTTCGCTCCCTCTTGGGGACGATTCCTCTCGCGTATACATCCCGTCCCCGGCAATCACGACTACCGGGTGAAAGAGGGCAAGCCCTATTACGATTACTTCGGCAGCCGGGCAGGCAAAAAGGGGGAGGGATATTACAGCTACAATGTCGGCCCCTGGCACATTATCGCGCTGAACAGCAATTGCGATTACGTCGGCTGCGGAACGGATTCCGATCAATACAAGTGGCTGAAGCGCGACCTGAAGAACAATTCGACACGCTGCACCATGGCAATCTGGCACCACCCGCGGGTCAGTTCCGCGCCGGAAGGCAAAGACAAGAGCGTGCAGCCCTTCTGGGATCTGCTCTATGAATACGGCGCGGATGTGATCGTCAACGGTCACAGCCACATCTATGAACGCTACGCGCCGCAGAACCCCGATCTGAAGCTCGATTGGGAGAATGGCATGGTGCAGTTCATCGTGGGCACCGGAGGCGCCTTCTTTGAGGACCTGAAGAACGTGCAGGCGAACAGCCAGGCAAAGATCGTCAATACGCACGGCATCCTCGTCTTCGGTCTGTATGAAGACCACTACGATTGGGGCTTTCTGCCCGTGGATGGCGTCAGCTTCTATGACAGCGGCACCATGTATTGCCATTAGGGTGAATCCGGCAGGCAAAACATGAACAGGCACGGTTGGCTATTTCTACTGGCTGTATTTCTGTTGACGGGCTGCAATCCCGCCGCGGTCAATCAACCCGCCACCGCCTCTGCCTCACCGGCGGCGCCCCTCACCCCAACCGCAACTGCCACGCCGCTACCCACCAGCATCCCGACCGGCACTTCCACGCCGACCCCGCTCCCGACTTCCACACCGGCGATCCTGCTCGGCGCCGGGGATATCAGCATCTGCGGGCAAACCGGGGATGACGATACCGCGCGGCTGCTCGCTACAGAAACGGGTGAAATCTTCACCCTCGGCGACAATTCCAATGAAGATGGTCTGCTGTATCAGTATCAGCAGTGCTTCGCACCCTCGTGGGGCAAATTCATGGACCGGCTGCATCCCGTACCGGGAAATCATGATTACCAGGGGAACGGCGGGGAATCCTATTATGAGTATTTCGCCGAGCGGGCGGGACCAGCCGGCAAGGGCTATTACAGCTTCGACCTGGGCGCCTGGCACATCGTTGCCCTGAACAGCAATTGCGATTACGTGAGCTGCCGGGAAGACTCCGCCCAGGTGAAGTGGCTGCGCGAAGACCTGGCTGCCCACCCCACCCAATGCACCCTGGCTTACTGGCACGACCCGATGAGCGGATCCGCCATCAGTGACATCTACTATGGCGTGTTGCCTTTCTGGCAGGCGCTGTACGATTACAACGCCGAGATCATCCTTAATGGCGACCATCACATCTTTGAAGTGTATGCCCCCCAGGACCCCAACCTTAAGCCCGACCCTGAGCACGGATTGACCCAATTCATCGTGGGCACCGGGGGCGCCTCGCATTATCCTTTCGTGGGCATCAAACCGAACAGCCTGATCCACGACAACACCACATATGGCATCCTCAAATTCAAACTGTTCAGCGATCGTTACGAGTGGGAGTTCATCCCCACGCAGCCGGACGGCTTTACTGCCAGCGGCGAGGGCGTTTGCCACTGAGCCCGCTGTAGCCACTCCCCACTTGCACGGAGTGGATCACTGTTACACCCGATCGATATCCATTGACGAGGTACCCCCGTTATGGCATAATCGACACAAAGTTGTGATCGAAAAGAGTAGGCTCCGTTCCCCTGTCAGCGATCCCGCGGATGGTGCAAGCCGGGAAGGAAGATGGCGCCGAAAATCCTTCGGGAACTGCAATCTGAACGGTTTATACCCAGTAGGTGCGCCGGATTTGTCTCCGTTACCCTGACAGGGATATCGCCGGCAAACCGGCTGTATCCATAAGGTGCCCGGCATAGCGGGAACCAGGGTGGTACCGCGAGAATAATTCCTCTCGTCCCTGATGGGATGGAGAGGTTTTCTTTTTTACACACGCCATACATCCGTGCGGAGGATCAAGAATGAGTTTCAAACCCGTTTCACCCAAGCTGGATGTTGTACAGATGGAAGAGCGCATGCTGCGCCATTGGAAAATGTACAACATCTTCAAACATTCCGAAGAGCTGCGCCAGGGCTGCCCTGAATACGTCTTCTATGAAGGTCCACCCACCGCCAACGGAAAACCGGGCGTTCACCATGTACTGGCACGCGCCTTCAAAGACATCTTCCCCCGTTTCAAGACCATGCGCGGTTATCACGTCACCCGCCGCGGCGGATGGGATACCCACGGTCTGCCGGTGGAGATCGAAGTGGAAAAGAAGCTGGGCTTCACCAACAAGCAGCAGATCGAAGACTTCGGCATTGCCAAGTTCAACGAACTGTGCCGCGAATCTGCTTTCACTTACATTCAGGAATGGGAAAAACTCACCGACCGCATTGCCTACTGGGTCGATCTGCAAACAGCATACGTCACCTTCCACAACGAATACATCGAATCCGTCTGGTGGATCCTAAAGAACTTCTGGGAGAAGGACCTGCTCTACCAGGGTTTCAAAGTGGTTCCCTACTGCCCGCGCTGCGGCACGCCGCTTTCCGATCACGAGGTTGCCCAGGGGTACCGCGAAGCCAAGGATCCCTCCATCTTTATCCGCCTGCCGCTGGTAGATAAACCGGGCACCTCCCTGCTGGTATGGACCACCACCCCCTGGACACTACCCGCCAACGTGGCTGTCGCCGCCCACCCCGATGTGGATTATGTCACAGTCGAGCGCAAACTCGCCGAGGGTGGTTCGGAAAAGCTGATCCTTGCCAAAGCCCTGCTGGAAAAAGTATTCAAAGACGAAGAGGTTACCATCCTCGAAACCTTCAAGGGCAAAAATCTGAAGGGCAAAAAATACCAGCCGCTGTTCACCTTCCTGCCACCCGATAAACCGGCGCATTACGTGGTCAATGCCGATTTCGTGACCACCGAAGACGGTACCGGGCTGGTGCACATCGCTCCGGCTTTCGGTGCCGATGACATGACCATGGCGGAAAAATACAACCTGCCAATACTACAGACGGTTGCCCCGGACGGCACATTCATCAAGGAAGTGCGTCCGTGGAGCGGCGTTTTCGTCAAGGAAGCCGATCCATCCATCGCCAAGGACCTGGAGGCGCGCGGGCTGCTCTTCCGCCTTGAAACCTATACCCACACATACCCGTTCTGCTGGCGATGCCGCACGCCGCTGCTTTACTACGCCCGCAAGACCTGGTATGTGCGAACCAGCAAGTTCAAGGACAAGCTGGTTGGTCTGAACGAGAATATCAACTGGGTGCCAGCACACATCAAGAATGGCCGCTTTGGCAACTGGCTGGCAAACAACATCGACTGGGCATTGGGACGTGAACGCTACTGGGGAACGCCCCTTCCGGTGTGGGAGTGCGAAAGCTGCCATCACCAGGAGGCGGTGGGTTCCGTGAAGGAATTATCGGAGAAAACCGGGCGCGACATGAGCAAACTCGACCTGCACCGTCCGCATGTGGATCATGTTCACTATCCCTGCCCGGAGTGCCACGAGACCATGACCCGTGTTCCCGAACTGATCGACGTCTGGTTCGATTCGGGCTCGATGCCGGTCGCCCAGTGGCATTACCCCTTTGAAAACCAGGAAGTATTCAAGAAGCACTTCCCTGCGGATTACATCTGCGAGGCAGTCGACCAGACCCGTGGATGGTTCTACTCTCTGCATGCCATCAGCACCATGCTGTTCGAGCAGGAATGCTTCAAGAACGTCATCTGCCTGGGGTTGATCCTCGACGAGGAAGGACTGAAGATGTCCAAGACCAGGGGCAATATCATCGAGCCCTGGTCGGTGATCAACACCCACGGCGCCGACGCTTTCCGCTGGTGCCTGTACACCGCCAGCCCGCCGGGGCAGGAACGGCGCTTCTCCGCCGACCTGGTGGGGGAAGTGGTGCGCAATTTCACCCTCACCTTATGGAATACCTATTCCTTCTTCGTCACCTACGCCAAACTGGATGGCTGGACGCCCGACCCGACGGTGACACCGCAATACAGCGAACTGGACCGCTGGCTACTTTCGTATCTCAACGCCCTGGTCAGAGATGTGACCGATTCGCTGGAAAATTATGATGTGACCGGCGCAACCCGTCCGCTGGAAAGTTTTGTCAACCAGCTATCCACCTGGTATCTGCGCCGCTCCCGCCGCCGCTTCTGGAAGAGTGATGCGGATGCCGACAAACAGGCAGCCTATGCCACGTTGTATACGGCGCTGGTCACGGTGAGCAAGCTGCTGGCGCCCACCATGCCTTTCCTGGCGGATGAACTGTATCAGAATCTCGTCCGTTCGGTGGATGAAAATGCCCCCGAATCGGTGCATCTCACCGATTGGGTGGAATACAACCCCGCGCTGATCGATGAAAAGCTTAATGCCGAGATGGCGCTCACCATGAAACTGGCTTCCCTGGGGCACGCTGCCCGCAACAAAGCCAATCGCAAGGTGAGACAACCGCTGGCTGAAGTGGCTTATTCGGTCAGCAACAACTTCGATCGGGATGTGGTAGCCAAGTACGCCGACATCCTGGCGGATGAACTGAACGTAAAAAAGGTCCGTGTGCTGGATGCCACCGGGGAAGCGGTCTCCTTCTCGTTGAATCCGCTGCCGAAACAGTTGGGGCAGAAATATGGTAAATTGTTCCCGGCCATCCGGGCTGCCATCCTGGAAGCTCCGGTGGAAGAATCCGCCCGCAAGCTTCTGGCAGGTTCACCTTTGACCGTGGAAGCGGAAGGGGAAACCTTTGAACTGCTCCCCGAGGAAGTTGAAGTACGCGCACAGGCAAAATCGGGATATGCAGTCGCTTCCGAAGGCGCTTACCTGGCAGCGCTGGTCACCGATCTTACACCTGCGCTGGTCCGCGAAGGCCTGGCACGTGAATTCGTCCGCCGTGTACAGGACCTGCGCAAACAGATGGATTTTGATATCGCCGACAGGATCGAAATCCGCTACGCCGCCAGCCAGGGTCTGGACGAGGCGGTACAAGACTTCCGCGATTACATCATGGGAGAAACGCTCGCCGTGAAAATGGAAAAAACGGAAGGCGGGCCAGACTGGATGCAGGACGGTTTTGACGGAGAAACCGTGGCGCTCAGCCTGACCAGAAAAAGTTAATTCAGAGAGCAAAAATCCGGGTTTTCCCGGATTTTTGTTTTATTTAGCAATCAAATACGCACCCAGCACCAGCGCCAGCACCCCCAAACCGCGGGAAAGATCGATGTGGCGGGTGATGACTCCCAGCAACCCAAAGTGATCGATAATCACGCCGGTTACCAACTGTCCGATGATGATTAGCACGACCATCATGGTGCTGCCCAGGCGCGGCAGGGTGACACTAATCGTGAGGTAAAGGATCAAGCCAAAGATCCCGGCTGCCAGCATATACCAGGGCAAAGTTTTCCACTCACGAATACGCTCGCCGCCGCGCAGAAATAGGAACAACCCTGAAAACACCATCCCGCTGAGGTGGATGATAAAACTGCTGGCGGTACCGCCCACCTTTTGCCCCATCGCGCCGGCAATTGGAGATTGCATTCCCACCGCTCCTCCGCCAATCAATCCAATGATCAACACCAACCAATATGCCATGCGAATCTCCTTTTCCGTTGTTCATCCATTTTACAAGAACCGATGCGGATTTGAAAATAAAAAAATGCTGCCATGACATGCATGACAGCATCTGTTAACCGAGGAAAAGTTTACTTTTTCAGAATGATGGTCAATTTACGATTTGGTTCTTCACCGGTGCTCTCGGTTGTCACCTGTGGATGATCGCGCAGCGCCAGGTGGATGATGCGCCGTTCATTGGCGGGCATCGGTTCCAGGGTCTGGCGGCGACCGGTGGAGATTGCCTGTTCAGCCATCCGCAGTGCAAGCTGGGTAAGCTGCCGTTCCCGGCGTCCGCGGTATCCCTCCACATCGATGGTCAGCGGGACCCAGCGTTCAAGTCGTTTACCCACGATCAAACTGGCAACGTACTGTAACGAATTCAACGTTTCGGACTTTCGTCCGATCAGAATGCTCAGATCGCTTCCGGTGATTTCCACCAGAACGCCTTCCTGCTCCTCGCCCTGATTGTCCTCTATGAACGTGGAGGTTACCTGGGCGGCGATCTTCATCTGTTCCAATAGTTCGCTGACGGTCTCGCGGGCAACCTGTAAAGTAGGGTCTTCCGCAGAGAATAGCTGCTTCTCTGCTTCCTGCACAGGTTGTTTTTTCTGTTCCGCCTGTTGGATCAATTTCTCCGGCAAGGGAATGCCCGGCTTGACCACAAACTTCACCTTTGAAGGCCGCGTACCAAGACCCAAAAAGCCTTTGCTGCCATCATCCACGATTTCCACTTCCACATCGTCAATGGAGAGACCCAGGTCCGCCAGACCTGTCTCTATGGCTTCTTCCGTCGTTGCTGCGGTCACTTCAAATTCTCTGCTTTGCTCTGTCATCCTTACCTCACAGAATTATTTTGCTTTCTTGGCTTTCGAGGGTTTGACATTTACGACCTGGGTTTCAGGTTTATTTGCTCCGGGAATAAGATTCTTGATATCCAGTTTTCCCAAAAGTGCATATTGCAGAATACCCACCAGGTTGCTGGTGACAAAATAAACTGCCAGCCCTGAAGGGAAGGTTAATGCCAGGTAGCCCATCAGGAACGGCATGTAGAGGTTCATCATCTTCGACATCTGGGCACCCTGATCGTTTGGCTGCGCAGAAGGCGGCGTCATCAACCGGGATTGCAGGTATGTGGTTACAACCACAATAATTGCCAGAATGGGAATACCAAAGGGCAGGAATGACAGCTTGAGGCTTTCCGGCTGCCCGAGATTCATCCACAGGAAATGGCTGTTCAGGGGGATCAGCGTGGCAACATCCAGGAATTGCGGATAAATGTGCCGGGTGAGATTCAACAGCTCAATTGGGGAGGAAGCCAGCCCCAGCATAATGCTTTGATACAGACCGATGATGATCGGGAACTGGATTATGGTGGGTAAACAGGAGGCAAAAGGATTGACGCCTTTCTCCTTGTACAATTCCATCTGAACCTGGGCAAGTTTTTCCTTGTCATTCTTATACTTGGTCTGCGCTTCCACCATGCGGGGGTCTTTCTGGATTTCGGTGACCGCAGAAGTTCCCTTGATCTGTTGCACCATTAACGGATGCGTTAGCAGACGGATCAGAACGGTGAACAGGATAATTGCCAGCCCAAAATTATGCCATACGACCGTATAGATAAACAAAAGTACATTGACAAATGGTTGAATAATAAATGTATCCCACATAGTCGGTTCCTTTATTTGGGTACCTGGAATGCCCAGACCTGGTTTCCGTTTTGATCCACTGCGGAAAGAATTTTATCCTTCGAACCAGTGATGCCCAACAGTGTGTATCCATTGGTCGAAACCGGGGCGGCATACAGTTTTTCGCTGATCTGCGGGCTAAGTATTACCTTGCCATCATATCCCAGGATGTTGAGTACACCATTTTCCGAGGAGAACAGGATACGATCTTCCTTCAAGAGAGCCGAGCTCACCACCGCGCCTCCGGCTTTGTACTGCCAGACTGGCTGTTGTGTGGCGACATCCAAAGCGGTGAAGTTACCATTCAAATCACCATAATAAAGCACGCCGTCGTTCAATGCCGGGGTTGCCCAAATGCCAAATTCGGATTCGTGCTTCCAGAGTTGGGCGCCACTGTTGATATCCAGCGCAATCAAATCACCGCCAATGGTGCCAATGTAGAGCGCCTTGCCGGGCTCGATGGAAGGATTGGAAATGGCGGCAGAGCCCAGATCGCTTTCCCAGATGAGTTTGCCATCATCAGCAGACAAAGCGTACAGATGATGGTCCATGGACGCTTGATAAATCACGCCATCCTGAAGGGCCGGTTTTGCCCACAGGGCGCCGCCCGTCTCAAATTTCCAGATCAACTCACCCTTGGAATTCAGCACGTAAAGATTGCCATCGGTGGAAGGGGCAAAAATACTGTCTTCCACTGCCAGCGGATTTGCGACAATGCGGTTGCCGGTCACATAAGACCAAGCCTGAGCGCCTGTTCCGGCATTCAGACCATGAATGGTGTGTTGATAGTCACCCACCACCAGGATGCCATCCGAGGTTAGTGCGGGAGCGGTATAGTACATGGTCTTGGCACTGGGTTTTTCAGGGTAGCGCCAGATCAAGGCTCCGCTATCGGGATTCAAAGCGAACACTTCGGTTGCGTACGCCATGAAGACACGGCCATCTGCTACAGAAATGCCCGGCCAGCTTGTTGCTGCACCAGCGCCGGTACAACCTGTCAGCAGAAAACTGGCTATGATAGTAAGGAGAATGATTGAAGGAAGTACTTTTTTCATTTTATCGTTCCGTTAATTGGTCCTTATAATCAGGGTACCGGGTCGTAACCACCGGGATTAAACGGGTTGCAGCGGAGTACACGCCAGACCGCCATTACACTGCCTTTCAAGACACCATATTTGTAGATCGCCTGGTATCCATAATGTGAGCAGGAGGGATAAAACCGGCAGGTGTTCGCCGCTATGACCGGAGAGATGAACTTCTGATATCCGCGGAGCAATACCAACAAAATCCACCGTGGCGCAGTCATCCAGGTGAAGGGCAAATTCCGCAAAGCTGGTTCAGAAGCATATTCCGAACGGATATCACTATCCGGGCACATTATCCTGCTCATACAAATTTACTTTGTTCAATTGTTCCCGCAGTGCTTCAACAATTTCAGTAAATGGAGCTTCAATGAGCGGTCGTCGCGCGATACAGATTACATCAAAACCAGGCTGAATATTCTCTGATAACTCATGCAGTGCCCCCCGCAACCGGCGTTTTGCCCGATTTCTCTGTACAGCGCCACCGATACTTTTTCCTGCAATCACAGCGATTCGTGTAGGACCTGGAAAATCGCTCTGCAATGCTGCTAACACAAGCAACGGGTGGGCATTCGATCTTCCCAGACGCCTCACCCGCTGTATATCGCTTGAACTGGTCAGGCGAGCTATTCGTTTCACTTGATAACCTGACCTGCTTGAACCCTAGTGTAAGAAATCTCTCATCCCCTGGTCGGTTTACCAGCGGACACGTTTCACATGATTGTTCATGGAAACGGTCAATTTATGGCGACCACGCAGACGACGACGCTTTAGTACTTCGCGTCCATCCGCGGTTTCCATTCTGGCGCGAAACCCATGGACACGGATGCGCCGGCGAATATGTGGCTGATATGTTCTCTTCGGCATGCTAATTCCCTTTCAAAAAATCTATAATAGCTGCAAGCAAGGTCAGAATTATACCTTATGGATGGATTTTAATCAATCAAAACCCGGGTTATTTGGAGACCAACGGCGGACCGGATAACAGGGCGGCCAACTGATCTGCGCCATCGCCATCGGTCACCGCCAGAACTTCATCGCCTTCTTCAAACATTGTAATTCCACGGGGGATCATCACCTCGCCATTGCGGATGATTCCGGCAATGACAACCCGCTCCGGCAACTTGAGATCTTTGATCATTGCGCCAATTGCCTTTGCCCCCGGAGATATCTTTTCTTCGACCAGTGAATAATTACCCCTGCGCAACTTTACCAGGGTCATCATATCACCCATCGACATCTCTTCTTCAATCAGGCGAGCCAGAATATCCGCCTGATTCAAGGCAACATCTATGTGGAATTTCTTATCAAACAACCAGGCATTCTTCGGGTTGTTCACCCGCGCAATCGTGCGGTTCACATGGTATTTCTCGCGCACGTAATAGCAGATCGCCAGGTTGATTTCATCACTTGTTGTGCAGGCTGCCACAACCTGGGCATCCTTCACGCCGGCTTTTTCCAGAATGGAAGAATCAATGGGGTCACCCTCAAAAATAACCTCGGTGGGCAATTCCTTATGCACCCGGGCAAGGATTTCCTTGCGATTGTCAATCAACCTGACATCATAATCCTGATTGAGCAACATTTTTGCCAATTGAGCGCCAACTCTGCCGGCTCCAGCAATAATCACTAACATATCACCCTCCTACTTTCGCCCAAGTTGGTCGCGAACGGCGAATGAACCATTCATGGTACCGCTAAACAGAATTACATCATCCGTGTGGACCGTGGTGTCATGGGTGGGGATCATTGCAGTCCCCGCCCTGGTAAGCGAAACCGGTACACATTCATCCGAGGTGATCAGTTCGCCCAAACGATGATCGTTCCATTCCGCTGGAACCTCGAATTCATAGATCTCGACTTCACCATTGCCCGCCGAAAAGACGGTACGGAAGCTTTCAGAATGGATCAGTTCTTCAATACGCTGCGCTCCCCAGGAAGTGGAGCTGATCACCTGCAGGCTGAGCATTTCCTCAAATTCGCGCCAGCGCGGATCGTAATTGCGAACCACCACATGCGGCACCTGGTATACCGAACGGGCAATGTGCGCCACCACGGCATTCAGGGCGTCACAATTGGTCGCCGCAACCAACGCCTCCGCTTTTTCGATCCCGGCCCTAATCAGTACATCCTGGTTCAAGGCATCACCTTCCACAGTGATCCCCTGAAAATCAGCCGGCAAGTTCGAAAAGGCTAATTTGGTGGAGTCGATAATAGCAATATCCACATTTTTCTTTGCCAGGCTGCTGGCAAGGTTTACGCCCAATCTTCCACAACCAACAATTATTACTCTCATATTGTTAATCCTTCTTGGCTACCTCAATCCACCTGATATGGCACATCCGTAATAACAACTCCAGGCTTAAACAACAGCGCGGCTCGCAGAATGAATGCCGTTTGTGTGTGGAGCGAATTGCTCCACCAATGCTTGGGCACAAACTGGGGCACCACGACCGTCAAAGTTTCATTCGGTTGCATGCTTTCCCTTACATCTTCAATATACTGCAGCAAAGGTTCCACCATCAAGCGGTAAGGGGAATCCAACACCACCAAACGGATGCCGTCTCCCCAGATCTGCCATTTCTCCTCCACCTTTTTAGCTTCCACCGGATCGATGGATACATGTACCGCGGTAATATCTTCAGACAAAGTTTTGGCATAGCGCAAAGCCGCCAGAGTACCGCGATGCACACCGCTGATCGGCAGCAATACCCGGTGGCGTACAATGCGCGGAGGTGCGCCATAATTATCCAGAGATAATTTGCCGGCAATGCTTTTATAATGTTTGTGGATGCCATAGAAACCAAAGATCAGAATGGGAAGCAAAATGACAACCACATAAGCGCCATCGGTGAACTTCGTAATCGTAAAAACCCACATGACTACGAATGTGGTAACCGCACCCAATCCGTTGATGATCATCTTGATCATCCACTTGCTGTCATAAACGATGGCAGAGCCGCGTTCCTTGATTTCTTCGCCTTTGCTGAGTCTTCCCGACTTCCACCATCGTCTCGCCATCCCAGCCTGAGAGAGTGAAAAAGACAGGAACACGCCAATGGCATACAACGGGATCAACCTGGTTACACTCGCCTTGAACAGGGCGATCAGGATGACCGCAACGATGGCAAGCAAGAAAATTCCGCGCGAGTAAACCAAGCGGCTGCCGCGGAAAGTCAGCTGCCTGGGCAGAAATCCGTCTTCGGCAATCAGCGCTCCCAATCGAGGGAATCCGGCAAAAGCCGTGTTGGCAGCCATGATCAGAATGACGGTGGTTGCCGTAATGGTTGCCAGATAAAAGAAACCGCGCGAGGTCCAGATCGTTCGCGCCAATTGCGAGATGATCGTTTCTTCTTCCGAAGGTACGGTCGCCGTGTGTACCGCCAGGAAAGTGATTCCCACCAACAGGCTGCCCAGAATGGTCGACATTGCCATCAATGTTTTGCCGGCATTAATACTGCGCGGTTCCTTGAAAGCCGTCACCCCGTTGGAGATCGCCTCCACACCGGTCAATGTTGTAGATCCGCTGGAAAATGCCTTCAGAATCAAAAAGAACGTGACAGGCTGCAATTCATGCAGTAGATCCATTGGCGGTGGATCAGTTACGATGCCCAATGAGCCGGTAAAGTATCGGAACAGCCCCACCCCAACGGTTAGATACATCATGGTTACGAAGAAATAACTTGGGATGGCAAAGAAAGTTCCAGATTCTCTGACGCCGCGCAGATTGATAATCGTAATGAACACCACACATATACCGGCCAGCCACACACGATATTGATACATTTCCGGGAATGCGGAGACGATCTGTGCAACACCGGAGGATACCGACACCGCCACGGTGAGAATGTAATCGGTCAACAAAGCGGCGCCAGCCACCTGGGCGGGGAACTCGCCCAGATTATCGCGCGATACGATATAAGCACCACCCCCGTTGGGGTATGCGTGGATTGTCTGTTCATAAGACAGGGTAACAATTGCCAGTAAAACAATGATCGCCAGCGATAATGGGAACGAGAATTGAAACGCTGCCGCACCTGCCGCGGCAAGGATAACCATCATTTCCTGCGTTGCATAAGCGGTGGAGGATAGCGCGTCTGAGGCGAATACCGCCAAGCCGATCAGTTTTCCGATTGTTTGGTGCGAAGCATCTGCTGTTTGTAACGGACGACCAATAAGGAACGTGCGCCAGCTTTTGGGTGGCTGATAATCCGGATTTTGTTTAATCACACCGGACTTCTCTTCTTGTTGTAAATGCGACATTTCCAATCCTTCTACAATATAGACAAGGCGAGTAATTATATGTCAGATATTTTTCTTATACAAGATATTCTAGCCTGATTTTTGACGAAATAACATTCTTCGCCATAAAAACGCGATTAATACAATGGTTTATAATTAGATAAAGTGTAGCGATTAAGGAGAATACCTTGTTCAATTCATTCGGACTTCCTGAATTACTGGTCATATTGGTTGTTGTTTTGCTGATCTTTGGCGTCGGCCGCATCAGCAAGGTAGCCGGTGAGCTTGGTAATGCCATCCGCCAATTTCGCGACGGTTTGCAGGGCAAATCGGACGATAAAGAGAATCCTGAAGACCCAGATACCAAGAATAAAGCATAACGCATTCAACTAGAAAATCATGGAACTTTTCGGCATCGGACCGCTGGAATTTATATTAATTCTGGTGTTGGCGTTAATTTTGTTGGGACCCAAAGGCCTGGTAAATGGCGCATACAAGACCGGCGAGTTTATCAAGCGTCTTGTGCATTCAGAGGGTTGGCGGAATGTTGTTCAATCCACAAAGGAAATCCGCCAGGCACAGGACAAGATCATGCAGGAGACAGGCTTGCAGGAAAGCCTGGATGAACTGCGCCAGGTAAGGAATCCCATCCATTTTCCGGCTGATTTGCCGGAACGCCCTCTGATGGCTGAAAAGCCACAAAGCACCCCGATCTCAGACACTCCATCCGAACAACCTGAAGAAAGCAAGGATGAGCAAGATGGCGCAGGATAGAGAAATGAGTGTGTTCGACCATATCGAAGAGCTGCGCAGCCGGCTGTTGAAGGCATTGATCGCACTGGCTGTGGCAACCTTCATCAGCATGCTGATCACCGAGAAGAGCATAGACTTCTTAGCCGCGCCGATTGGCGGCATCAGCCAGTTACAGTCGATCGAAGTGACGGAGAACGTTGCCGTTTTTATGCGCGTGTCGTTGATCCAGGGGGTCATACTCGCCATGCCGGTCATTCTGTACCAGTTGCTCATGTTCATTGTTCCCGGGTTGCTACCCGGTGAAAAGAAGTGGGTTTACCGGGGAGTACCGGCAGCCTCTTTTTTCTTTTTCGCCGGGGTCGCATTTGCCTATTTTGTCATGCTTTCCCCCGCGGTAAACTTTTTGATACAGTTCATGGGCGTTAACACAACTCCCCGCCTGTCAAATTACATCGGATTTGTCACGAACATGCTGTTTTGGATCGGCATCAGCTTCGAGACGCCGCTGGTTGTGTTCATCCTGGCAAAATTAAGAATCGTTACCGCAAAAATGCTGCTCAAAGGCTGGCGCTTTGCCATTGTAGGAATTGCCATTTTATCCGCAGCCATTACCCCCACTGTCGATCCGGTAAACATGGCATTATTGATGGTGCCGTTGATTGCAATCTATTTTCTGAGTGTTATTCTCGCCTCGCTGGCGTAACAATCGTTCCCCAACAACAGCGGACGTCCGCTTTTTCAACCGAAACGACACTGTACTGATTGTGCAACGCCTGCGGGTTGAGCGCATCCACTCTGACGTAATTCGGGGTGAGCCCACTGAGCAGATAACCGCCCGCCACCTTCCGGGCAGACTCCCATAGCACCTGCACATTTTTTCCGACAAAGCGGGCATGGTAACGTTCCGCCTGCCCGTTGAATACTTCGCGGAGTATTTTGCTGCGTGCTTTCTTGATACTGCCATGTACCTGTCCGTGCATGCGCGCAGCCGCTGTTTTTTCACGCACGGAGTAACTGAACACATGCCCCCCGGCAAATGGTATCCTTTGAATGAATGCCAGCGACTCCATGAATTCAGCCTCGGTTTCACCGGGAAAGCCAACGATCACATCGGTGGTGATGGCTGCATCCGGCAACCTGGTCAGAATCGCTTCCACCAGCGATACGTAATCCCCGGTATGGATCTTTCGTGCCATTCTGCGCAACACCGCATCCGAACCTGATTGCAGCGGCAGGTGAAAATGCGGGCAGAGGCGGGGGTCTTCCCACAGGTCAAAGAATTCAGGAGTCATATCCCAGGGTTCCAATGAGGAAACCCGGATGCGAACATTCTCCGGCACTTCTTTCAGGATGGCGGAGATTAAATCCGCCAGGGAAGATTTCGGCGTCAATTCCATGCCATAAGATGCGAGATGCACACCGGTCAACACCACTTCCCTGGCTCCACCGGCAAGGGCGCCCTGGATGTCATTGAGCACCTGGCGGGAATCCATACTGCGAGAAACGCCCCTTGCCAAGCGGGTGACGCAAAATGTGCAGAAATTATCACAGCCATCCTGCACCTTGATGAAAGCCCTGGTGCGCTGGCGGCTGCCCGGAATTGCCTGCCGTTCGTAATATTCCAGGTCGGGCAGCTCGCCCAAAAGATCCTGAACAAGCGTATCCTTTTGGTCGTTGGGTACCAGCCGGGTAATTTGCGGAATAACCTGTTGGACAGATTGATCCAGGGAGACGAGACAGCCGGTGGCAATAATTTGAATTTCAGGGTTCTGATGTACAGCCTGGCGAAGTTTTTGCCGGGAATCAGATGAGGCGGCAGCCGTGACTGCACAGGTATTCAAAACATATATATCCGCATCTTCCACATGGGCAACCATTTCATGCCCTGCCCGGTGGAATTGAGCCGCATATTTTTCGATTTCGCTCTGATTTAATTTACATCCAACTGAATCAAGATAAACACGCATAACCACATTATTCAGATCTGGGTTTCAAGATAATAAAATTGTCAAAGCCAATATCGGTACCCAAATTATCCAACGTACCGGCAATAATCCCGACTTCACCTTTTTGGAAGGAAGAATCGGTGACACTGATAAGCTTCTCCCAGTTCAGATACAGAGTAAGTTCATCACCCACACAGTCGGCGCGAATGTGGTTGGTTTTGTTCTCTCCCTGCACCAGCCCGGTCGTCCCCATTTCACCGGGGCCCAGGATTTGCTGGAAGCCATCCTCCACTTTCACAATCCCGTAGTAACCATCCGACGACACCAGAAAGGCATAATAATTACGTTCGTCCTGCATCCGGCAGACCAGACCGAACAAGTTGTTATCCGGTCCTGAAAGCTTTACCGTGCTGACATTTGCCACCGAATCTTCCATGGAAATGCCCGGCGTGGACCAGAAGAATACCTCGGGGGAATTGATCAAAATGCGCATGGTGTCGCCATCATAGTTGACGATACCTTGATCAGACACGGTCACCGTCCAGCCATTATCCCGATTGGAAAAATCATCCATGAATACCGGCACATCCACATCTTCACCGGCAAAAAGCCCGGAAACGACGGATTCGATCACACTGCATCCCGAGAGAAGCAGTGAGATCAGCAAGCTAATGGAAATGAAGACGAGGCGTTTTTGCATTTGATCTCCAGATAAACCCATTATATCTGTTAATTGCCCCTGCCGGCGAGCCACTGTTGCGCAGCCAGCCGGGTACTTTCATCCGTTGTTTGCACAGCAGCCTTCCTCACTAGCGCCATTCCTTCATCTACAGAGCCGGACTCAACCAGCCAGATGCCCAAATGTAAATGATTGATATAGCTGGTTGGATATTTTCCCATGGCGGTGCGCCAGTATCGCTCCGCAGTCAGGGGGTCCTCCAGAGAAAGGTACACCTTTGCTGCAAGATCATAATCATCTGGTAAAGGTGATTCTTGCTGCATGATCTTGCGCAATGCGGGCAGTCCATAATCCCGTAAAAACAATGGATTTTGCAGGGTAAACTCCACAATATCGCGCAGTATTTCGTCCGGTTCATCGGTCAATTCAGCTGCTGCCAACCAATCCGCCAGCCCCTGTGGATACTGCCCCAGGGTAAGTTCCGCCCGGCTTAACAGCAGCAGCGTTTGGGCATCATCCGGCAGAATCCGCCTGGCTTTCTGCAGATAGATGAGGGCGATCTCCGGTTTATTGGATTGCAGATTCACATATCCGGCAGTCTGGTTAACCAGAAAGCCGTCCGGATCCAAAGTTAATGCCTGTTGTATCTCCTGCCCGCCATCCAAACCATGATGAGCCAGAAAACCCGCCAACCATGCCCAGGCAGCACCGGATTGAGGCGCGAGATCCACCGCATGTTGATAGGCAGCCCGGGCAAGATCAAGCTCCTCCCGGTCGTCAAAATACTCACCGATCCTGATCCAGATGGCACTCATGGCAACCGGGTCACTTTCTGTAATTAATTCTTCGGTAAGCAATTGCAGCGGTAATAATTCATCCAGAGCAAATTGGCGGATGGTCTGGATTGCCTCACCGGGAGAAGTGAACAAACCCAGTCCGGCAATCAGTAATGGGTTTTGTGAATATGTTTGGGCAAGGACCTGGGCATCGGACCATTTTTGTTGGGATATGAATAACTTGAGCAGCTTCGCATGGGCAGCTTCGCTTTCGGAACTCTCAGCCGGAATGCGCTGGTAAGCAACGATCGCCTGCGCGATATTCCCATCTTTTTCATACAACGCAGCCAGCGAAAGCCAGCCTTCTGCAGAGAGCTTATCACTTTGCGCCAACTCTTGGAGCCACGCACGCCCTTCGTCCACCAATCCAATTTGCAGGGCAGATTCCGCCAGCCGCATTTTTACATCGGAGCGATAGGGCAGCAGGCGGTAAACCTGGGCGTACTGCTGGTAGGCTGTTTGATAAGATTGATTCTCAAACGCGCGGTTTGCCTGATCGAGCACCTGTGAAGCCCAACCGGGCATGGGGGAAACTCCCGAAGAGAACGCCAGAATGAAAGCCGCCAGCAGAAAAGGGATGAGAGGAAAATGCGTTTTACCGCGCATGGATAAATTATAGACCCGGATTATTCAAGATGAAAAATCATCCCCATTTGAAATTGTAATGAATTTGTAACTATATTCATCTCTTGACACATAGGCTTCAACCGTGATAATCTTGCACCCGATGTTGCAATCGGCACATCGGTAAAAACATTTTAGATGGAGAAAGTAAGTATGTCAGAACGTTTTGTTGGTACCGTAAAGTGGTTCAACGCAACCAAAGGTTATGGCTTCATCGGTCGCGATGATGGAGAAGATGTTTTCGTTCACTTCTCTTCGATCAGCATGGATGGATACAAACGCCTGCGGGAAGCTCAGAAAGTTGAATTCTCGATTGAAGATGGACCAAAAGGTCTGCAGGCGGCAAATGTAATTCCTGTAGAATAATTCTTCGAAATTTGCCTTTCAAAAGATGGAACCACCTCGAGTGAGGTGGTTCTTTATTTTCTACTTGTACAAACCAAGCCAGTTATATACCAGCGAGATATATTCATACAAAGTCGCCCGGCGTGAATCCTCATCACGCCACCAAGTGGCTGGCTTATACCAGTAATCAGCTGCGTCCACCGGATTCACGGTTAATTTGACCCCTGAACCTGCAAACACATCACTGAAAATAATCTTGGTCCGCCTGGAATGGAATGAATCCGTCACCACAATCAGGCTCTTCCAATCCCGTTCTTCCATCAGCACTTTAACCGCTTCCGCTTCCTCACGGGTGGTGGCAGATTCCCCACCGGTGATATAGATATAGACCTTGCGTATCCCGCGCTGGGATGCCTGGTCCATCATGACCTTGCTCATGGGAGTCCCGGTTTGGGGATCCATCTGACTGGTGTTGGTGAGTATCAGGCGTTTTGCGTAGTTCTCATCCATCAATTTAACGGCATGGTCCAGTCGTTCCATTCCGCCGCCACTCAGCACAACCACTGCAGATGAATTACGAAGCGGATCCCGTACAACCAGAAAATACCCGGCCCCCACCAAACAAATGGGGATCAAAATCAACCCTACCAGAAGTCCCAAAATCATGGCTGCCGGCAGAATATGTCGTTTTTTCATGGAATATATCCGTTTTCCCTCAAACCTGTTTCCATTTTTGAAAGCGCCTGTATCAGTATTGTTTGCGGACAGGCAAAATTTAAGCGCACAAAACCTTTTCCGGGTTCTCCGAAATCAGCGCCATCGTTCAACGCCACCCTGCACTTCTCCAAGAAAAATTGCTGTGGATTTTCCAAACCAAGGCTGCGGCAATCCAGCCAGGCAAGGTATGTTCCCTCCACCGGATGGATACGTATACCCGGCAATTTCTCCTTCACAAACGCAAGTAAAACGGAGTGGTTATCCTCCAGAGTGCGGAGTGCTTCTTCCAGCCACGGTTTGCCATATTGATAAGCCGCTTCCGCTGCGGTAAAACCCAGAATGTTCACATGCGGCACGATACCCCACGAAGCACGCTGAAGTTCCTGGCGCAGTTGCTGATTGGGAACAATGGCAACTGAGCAGCCCAATCCGGCAATGTTGAAGGTTTTGCTGGGCGCCATCAAGGTGATGGTGCAATCTGCAACCTCAGGCGACAGAGACGCCACCGGTGTGTGCCGGTTACCGTTGAGCAGCAGATCACAATGGATTTCATCCGAGCACAAGAGCGCATCGTATTCCAGACACAACGCAGCCAATTGCTGCAATTCGTCACGGGTGAAGACCCTGCCAACCGGATTGTGCGGATTGCACAGAATCATTGTCCGGGCGCCCCGTTCCATCTTCGAACGCAGATCGGCAAAATCCATCAGGTATTTGCCTGCATCATCTTGAACCAGTGGAGAATAAGCCGGACGCAGATGATTGGCTGCCGGCGCCAGATGCAGGGGCGGGTATACCGGAGTCTGGACAATGACTTCTTCACTCTGGCCGGAAAACGCCCTGCAGAACAAATTCAATCCGGTAACCAGTCCGGGCAGCCAGACGATCCAATCCCGCTCGACGCGCCATTCATATTCGGCTTTCATCCAGTCGATCAACAGGTCTGGCAAGGCTGGTGATGGGTTGCCATAACCAAAGATGCCATGATCCACCCGCCTGTGGAGTGCTTCCATAATCTCCGGAGGAGAGGCAAAATCCATATCGGCGATCCACAATGGAATGACATCTTCCGCATAGACATCCCATTTAATGCTGCCGGTATTTCTTCGTTGAATTACCTGATTAAAATTAATGTTTTTATGCATAGCCCCATTATAATTGGTTCAGACGTATTTCTGGTGGTCATCGAACGTGCCTGGCATTGTGATTGCACCACATCCGTCGTACAGGTGGTTATGGAAGGGTATCATGCACTATATTTACTTCAAAAAGCTGAATAGTCATCGCCCATGGCAGCTCATTTCATAGTTGAATGCCTGGATTGCGGGTACGCCACCCCCTATTTCCCAACGTCGGTATCCTGTCCGCGTTGTGGAAGTGGGTGGCGTGAAGCCTTATATGACTACAGTACCCTGGCGGTCACCCTCCCGTTGCAATTGCCGGGCAGACCATTCGATGTCTGGCGTTACAAGGAACTGTTGCCGGTACGGGATCATAACCCGGATCTGACAATGGGCGAAGGCGGAACTCCCCTATTGCGGGCTATTAACCTGGGGAATATGCTTTCCTGCCCCAATATTTTCATCAAAGATGAAAGGCAAAACCCAGCTTCCTCGTTCAAAGACCGACAGGCTGCCGTAACCACCGCCGCATTGTTGGAAGCGGGCATTCAGGAAATGGTGGTTGCTTCTGCTGGAAACAATGCCCTGGCATTTGCCGCGCACGCAGCCAGGTGCGGGATCAAACTCTGGGCATTCCTCACCGGTCGGGTACCAACATCCAAGCTACGCGAACTCGCCCTGCTGGGAGCACGAGTCGTGAAGGTCGCCGGAGGTTTGGATCAGGCGCGCCGCATCGCAGTTGAGTTTGCCCGTCAACGGAACATATTCATGGACCAGGGCGCACAGACGGTGCCGGCAGTGGAGGCAATGAAAACCATTGCCTATGAAATCACGGAACAACTGACAGCCTCGATGGGGTCGCCCTCACCAAAAGAAAAGAATACCCCGCCGGCACCCTGGCGTTCACCGGATTGGTATATACAGCCGGTCAGCGTCGGGCTGGGACCAGTCGGTGTATTGAAGGGATTTTCAGAATTGCGCATCATGGGGTTGATCGATCATGCGCCATCCATGGGATTGATCCAGGTGGAAGGCTGTGCCCCCATGACCAAAGCCTGGAATCAGGGATTGGATGTGGCGGAACCGATCACCCATCAGGACACTGCCATCGAAACTCTCATCTGCATGGATCCGGGAAGAGCATATACGCTCATGCACCACCGGATGGCGGAGGAATCGGGCGGGCTTTTCGAAACCATCTCCGATCGCGATGTGTATAAGGCAATCTCCGTTCTCGCCAGGCAGGAAGGCATTCTGGTGGAACCGGCAGCAGGAGTGGCATTTGCCGGTCTGATCAAACTATGCAATCGCGGCATCATCAAGGAAAAGGACGTGGTGGTGGTTAATGCCACCGGGCACACCACGCCGGTGGAAAATCCAACCCATACCATTCAAGGCGAGCGACGCAAAGCCACCGCCTCGCTTGCCATCACCAATACGGATAATTTGATCGCTGCCATGAAAATGATCGATTTCAGCGATACGCCCAAGATACTGGTTGCCATTGCGAATGAGAAGACGCGCCGTATCGTCCAATTATACGCATTACTGCTGGGTGCGGTTGAGGTATATGAAGCCAACGATAACGCTTCTGCCATCAGGGAGTATCAGGCAAAAAACCCCGATCTGCTGATTTTGGATCTCAAATCCAGCAAGATGAACGGCTTTGCCGCTTTGGATACACTATTTGCAAAAAGCAACCAGAAGTCAATTCCGACCATCGGCGTGCTGGCGGCAGAATTCACCCAACAGGAAAAAATCCAGCTGGCGGCAAATATCGACCTGGCAAGCAAGAAAACCGAACTTTTCAATACCAGAAATGTGGACGATCTGAGGGCCCTGCTCCAATAAAACCTCTGTTCAGCAAAAATTTTTCTCAAAAATGGCGCGATTTGCGCCATTTTTGTCGCTTGCCGCCTGCCTCCAACTGCCTCAGTCGCAAAATCTGCCTCTGTGATATACTTGCCGGTGGTAAAAACCCATCATTTTCTCAGGAGAAAACATGAAAAGAGACTTTCTTGCTATCTCGGATTATTCATCTGAAGAGATCAAGATGCTGCTCGATCTGGCAATCCAGTTAAAAAAAGAGCATGCAGCCGGAGGAAATAAACCCATTCTGCAAGGCAAGACTATGGCAATGATTTTCCAAAAGCCCAGCCTGCGCACCCGTGTTTCATTCGATATGGCAATGCGGCAACTGGGAGGAGATGCCCTTTACCTTTCACCCAACGAGATCGGTCTGGGGCAGCGCGAATCCATTGCGGATGTGGCAAGAGTTCTCAGTGGTTATGTCGAAGTATTGATGGCGCGTGTGTTCGCCCATGAACACGTGCTGGAACTGGCAAAATGGTGCAGCATTCCGGTGATCAATGGATTGAGCGATTACAACCATCCCTGCCAGGGAATGGCGGATGCGCTGACCATCCTCGAAAAATTCGGTTCTTTAAAAAGCTTGAACGTTACCTTCATCGGTGACGGCAATAACGTTGCCGTTTCTTTGATGCACGTCGCCCTGAAAATGGGAGCCAACTTCACCCTGGCATCCCCGGAAGGGTACGACCTGAACCCCGCCGCTCTTGAAATTGGCAGCAAAATAGCCGCACAAACCGGTACAAAAATCAACCTGCTGCGCGATCCGCACGAAGCGGTTAAAGGCGCCCAGGTGATTTACACGGATACCTGGACCAGCATGGGGCAGGAGGCGGAAGCCAAGAAACGTGAACTGGCTTTCCCGCCTTACCAGGTCAACCAAAAGCTGGTCAGTGAAGCGGACAAGGACGTTATCATTCTGCACTGCCTCCCCGCCCACCGCGGGCAGGAAATCACGGACGAAGTCGCCGATGGTCCACACTCCCGCCTATTCCCGCAGGCTCACAACCGCCTGCATGCACAAAAAGCAATCGTCGCCTATGTCCTTGGAGCAGCATCAGTATGAAAACAACAGAATATATTGAGATCGAAGATCGTTACGGTGCCCATAACTATCATCCCCTGGATGTTGTCATCGAAAGAGCCGAAGGCGTCTGGGTCTATGATGTGGAAGGGAACAAATATCTGGATTGTCTGAGCGCCTACTCGGCGATCAATCAGGGGCATGTTCATCCCAAGATCAAAAAAGCCATGCTCGACCAACTGGAGAAGGTGACGCTGACCTCCCGCGCTTTCCGCAATGATCAGCTTCCTTTCTTTTACAAGGAATTATCCGAACTGACCGGATATGAGATGTCTTTGCCGATGAACAGCGGCGCCGAAGCCGTTGAAACGGCGCTCAAACTGGCACGCAAATGGGCGTACCGGGTAAAGCAAGTACCCAGATACAAGGCGGAGATCATCACCGCCACCGGCAACTTCCACGGCAGAACCATCTCGACGATCTCATTCTCCACCGAACCTTCCTACAAGGAAGATTTCGGACCCTTCACCGAAGGTTTTGTCACCGTTCCCTATGGGGACGCAGCCGCCGTGGAAAAGGCGATCACCCCCAACACCGCTGCCGTCTTTATCGAGCCCATTCAGGGTGAAGCTGGCGTAATCATTCCACCCACCGGCTATTTGAAAAAAGTCAGCGAAATTTGCCGCAAGAACAATGTATTGCTGATGTGCGATGAAATCCAGACCGGGCTGGGACGCACCGGAAAACTGTTCGCCTCCTGGCACGAAGACGTCCGCCCGGATGTCATTACCATCGGCAAGGCGCTCTCGGGAGGCTTCTACCCGGTATCCGCAGTGCTGGCTGATGCCGACATTTTAGGCTTGTTCACCCCCGGCGAACATGGTTCCACCTTTGGCGGTAACCCGCTGGGCGCGGCAGTGGCACGGGCTGCCCTGAGTGTGATCAAAGAGGAAGGGCTTGTTGAACGGGCAAAAGAACTGGGCGATTATTTTATTGACCAGTTAAGCGAGATCAACAGCCCGCACATCAAAGAAGTCCGCGGCAAAGGACTGTTGATCGGCGTGGAACTCAAACCCGAAGCCGGTGGAGCCCGCAGATTCTGCGAAGCGCTGGAAAAGAAAGGCATCCTCGCCAAGGAAACCCACCAGCACGTGATCCGTTTTGCACCGCCGCTGGTGATCGATAAAGCCACGATCGATTGGGCATTACCGAGCATCCGCGAAGTGCTGACCATGAAGTAATTCGAAGTCTAAACCTACAGCCTGCCTTCCATGAAAGCAGGCTGTTTTTTTATGCAATATCGCATAAAATGGAGCCATGGTTACCTCTTCCTGGCTGGATATTTACCAGCAAAAACGCATGGAAGCAGACAGCGCGGCATCTTTAATACAGGATGGTATGCAGGTGTTCATCACCGGCAACAGCGCGGTACCCATGGATATCCTCACCGCCTTGGCAAAAACGCTCCCGGGCAGAAGGGGTATCCGTCTGGTGCAGCCGTTCACCGCCGGACCGATGCCATACCTGCATCCGGAATATTTCGAAAACCTGCGCGTAAATACACTGTTCATCAGTCCGAACATTCGTGAAGCAGTCAACACCGGACAAGCGGATTTCACCCCTGTGCTGCTCTCGGAATTGCCGCTTCTGTTCAAAAAAGGCGTTATCACGTTGGATGTCAGCCTCCTGCATCTTTCACTGCCGGATGAGGACGGATACTGCACTTATGGCACCGATATCGGTCTGGTACGTACCGCTGCAGAATCTTCCGGATTAAAGATTGCCCAAATCAACCCCCAGATGCCGGCAACTCGGGGGGAAACGAAGATCCACATTTCCGAACTGGATGCCATCGTCGAGGTGGACAAACCACTGTACGAGATACCCGTGATGCCGGCAAACAACAATCCCATCGTTGAGCGGATCGCAGATTTCGTCAGCGAACTTATTCCGGATGGCGCCACCCTGCAACTGGGGATCGGCGAAATTCCCAATGCCATTGCCCACCGCCTGACCCACAAGAAGAATCTGGGCATCCATTCGGAACTGATCTCCGATGGAATGATGGCGCTGGTGGAAGCCGGGGCAATCAACAATTCCGAAAAAACACTGCACCCGGGGGTGCTTACCGCCGGATTTTTGTTTGGCAGCCACGCCCTGTATCGCTGGGCTGACCAAAACCCGGTCATCGAATTGCAGCGGACGGAATATGTGAACCATCCGTTCACCATTGCCAGAAACAGTAAAATGACCGCCATCAACGCCGCCATTGAAGTGGACCTCACCGGGCAGGTTTGCGCCGATTCGATCGGCTCCGAATTCTACAGCGGTGCCGGCGGACAGGCTGATTTTATCTATGGCGCTTCCCTGTCGGAAGGCGGTCTGCCCGTCATCGTGCTGCCCAGCAGCTATCAGATGCGCGATGGCACCCGATGCTCGCGGATCGCCGTACAATTGAAACCGGGCGCGGGTGTGATCACCACCCGTAATCATGTCCATTATGTGGCAACAGAGTATGGTATAGTGGATTTATACGGTAAAAGTATTGCCCAAAGAGTGAAATCATTGATCTCAATCGCTCATCCCAATTTTCGAGATGAACTGACTTATTCGGCACGAGAACTCAGGTGGATTTAACATATGGATAGAAAAGCCAGAATTGTAGCCACAATTGGTCCCGCCTCACAGGACCGGGAAATTTTGCGCAAGCTGATGATTGCAGGTTTGAATGTAGCCCGGTTGAATTTCTCGCACGGTACCTATGCGCAGCACGCGCAAAACATACAAACCGTTCGGGAACTTTCCAAAGAATTGAGCCTGCCTATTGCCATCCTGCAAGACTTGCAGGGACCCAAAATTCGCATCGGCGAAATTCCCGGCGGGGCATTGGAAATTGCCGCGGGTGACAAACTCAGGATCGATTTTACCGATCAGTCCGATCCGGCAACCAAACCGGGGGCACCCAGTTTCACCATCCCCTACCCGGGACTGCAACAAAAGCTTTCACCCGGCGGAAAAGTACTGCTAGATGACGGCAACATCGAATTCGTGATCCAACAGATCGACACAAAAGGTATTGTAGTTGAAGTAACTCTGGGCGGTACATTAACCTCGCGGAAGGGTTTCAACCTTCCGGGGGTGGATCCGGGCGTTCCCGGGTTTACCGACAAAGATAAACAGGACCTGCAGTTCGGTCTTCAGCAGGGAGTAGATATGGTAGCCATCTCCTTCGTCCGCACCGAGGTGGAGGTGAAGGCGGTTCGGGATGAGATTACGCGACTGATGCCGGATAAAACCCCCATTCCACTGATCGCCAAACTGGAAAGGCCGGAAGCACTGGACAACCTGGAAGCGATATTGGATGTGGCTGATGGTGTGATGGTGGCACGCGGCGACCTGGGTGTGGAAATGTCGCCAGCCGCGGTACCCATTGCACAGAAAAAGATCATCCGGGCGGCGAATTTTCATTCCAAACCGGTGATCACTGCCACCCAAATGCTTGATTCCATGATCCACAATCCACGCCCCACACGCGCAGAGGCGACCGACGTAGCCAATGCAATTTTCGATGGCACCGACGCGGTGATGCTATCCGGTGAAACCGCCAGCGGCAAATATCCGGTGGAAAGCGTCCGCATGATGGATGCGATCGTCTGCGAGGCGGAAAAAAATTATCGGGAGTGGTCACTCTGCGAACAGGATGCGGAGAGTATCGACACCACCGAAGATGCAATTGCCATGACGCGCGCGGCCCGGGAACTGGCGCATGACCGTGATGTATCCGCCATTGCCGTATTTACCCACTCGGGAAGAACCGCCCTGCTGATGTCGAAAGCCAGACCCAGGGTGCCCATTCTGGCTTTTACACCTTCAGAACGCGCCTACCGTGAGATGGCACTCCACTGGGGGGTGGTGCCTTACCTGGTGCCATTCGCCGATTCGGTGGAATGCATGATCCAAACCGTGGATGAGATCATGGTATCGCGCTCGCCGATGCAAGCCGGACAACAGGTAGTGGTCATTTCCGGTTTCCCGGTTGCCCACCGCGGCAAACCCAACCTGGCATTATTGCATACGATCGGTGAACAGCATGCTTAAGTGATCGAGCCCCGTTTTTGGGGCTCGATTTTTATCAGCGATATTTTCTTATTCGTCAAGTTTGCGGTAGATTGCCAGCGCCGTTACATCATCGGATGGCTGGCTCGAACCACGAAAAGCCATCAGCTCGGCATCGATGCCATCCAGAATTATCGACGCACCGGGAAAGTCCGGTTTCAGGAGCGCCTGATGCAGCCTCTCCTCCCCAAATATCTCTGTACCCGAGAATGCTTCAGTAATGCCATCCGTATACATCAACAGGGTATCGCCAGGCATCAGGGTAACCGTGTGATCCACAAAAGTGACATTTTCCAGAATGCCCAGCGGCATGCTGCCCTTGCACAGCACTTCCAGCTTTCGGTCGGTTTCCCGCCGGATCAGGGGCAGGTTGTGCCCGGCATTGGCATAAACCAGTTCGCCGGTGCGGATATCCAGTATTCCCAGAATTGCGGTAACAAACATACCGTGCGGTGTGTCCCTCAACAGCAGCTCATTTACCCGGGCAAGGATCGCCGCGGGGGTTTTCTCCTGTTGGGCAACCGTACGGGTCAGGGTGCGGGTCAAAGTCATATACAAGGCAGCCGAAATCCCCTTATCGGATACATCGGCAATTACCAAAGCCATTTTTTGCCCCGGCAGGGGGAAGATATCAAAGAAATCGCCGCCTACATCCCGCGCCGGACGCCATCGGGCATCCAACTGCCAGCCGGCAGGCTGCGCAAAATCACTCGGCAGGAAAGTCCGTTGAATCTCGCGGGCAAGCTGGAATTCATGCTCCAGGCTTTCACGTGCGACCTGGGATTTCTGCAACTTATCGTTTTGTATCGCCAGTGAGGTCTGCCGGGCAATTCCCTGGATGATCTCCAGCCGCTTTTGGAAATAGACTTTCTCCTCGCCCGGATCGACCACCAGCATCACACCGTAGGATTCTCCCTTGACGGAAAGCGGCATCCCGATCAGGATGGGCTGGCAATTCAGGTCATCTGCTATTGATTTTTCCTCTTCGGGGTCCAAATCAAGCCATCCGTATGGGTTGTCAGCCGATTCCCTAGAGATGGGCAGGGTGACGGTGGCATCCTGCAGCATGACATATTCGAGAATGCGCGCCTGGTCTGGTGTGATGTTCGAACCACGCAAGATATCTTCCGAACGCTGGCTGACGCCGTTCACCTGAGCAAGAAAATACATACCCTCGTCTTCGTTCCACAGATAGATCATGCACGCCTGCGAACCAACCAGGATCTGTGTAATCTGAACAATGGAGGCAAATATATCCGCCAGATCATTATTACTCACCACTGCCTGGGCAACCTGCAACAGAACCGCGGAAATATAGGTCTCCTGTTGCTGGCTTTCGAGCAGGCGGATATTCTCCACCGCAATGGCGGTCTGGTGGGCAATGCCCTGGATGATCGATAACCGCTGATCATCCGGCATATCGATACTCGAATTCCTATTTGCCTGGTAAGAGATCAGACAGGCGCCCATCAAAATGCCGCGCGATAACAGCGGAAGCATCACGTACTGGGCAGGGTCATCCTCTTCAGATACATCCTTCAAAAACGGCAATTCATGCTGCAAGTCTTTCAGCAGGCAATGTTCCTTCTCCTGCAACATTCTTTGCAATGCGGGCGCCTCATCCGGTCTGAACCAAAGCTGTTCTTCTTTTTTCGCGCTTTTCAAATCCAGACCGTGCAGCCCAGCCAGGGAAAACGAATTCAGATTTTCCTCCCAAAGGAAAAGCGCGCATCCGCGTACACCGACCAGCAACGGCGTCAACCGGACAACCGCCTGCAGTAATTCATCCACATTGGTAAGCGACTGCGTTGCTTCAGCCACTTGCAGCAATACGGTGGCGATCCACGCCTGCTCCTGGGCGGATGCGTACAACTGCGTGTTATGAATCGCAACTGCCGCATAGCTGGCAAAAGCGGAGGTCAACTGAGTGGATTCCTGCCCATACTTTCCGGGTGATTTGTGCGCCAGATTGATGATACCCACCGGATGGTCAGCGACCATCATGGGCGCCGCAATGGAGGAGTGCTCCTGCGAAAAGGATAAAGCCCTGCCCAATGGACCATACGGATTCTGGGGAGCGCGAACGGTTGGTCTGGGTTCCAAAAGTGCATGGTTCAGCCACTCCTGACAAAGCGGCTCACCACAGCAGGCATTTTCGATCTCCTCTTTGCTGGCGCCATGTACGGCTGCCAGTTTCAATGGCATGACGCCATCCTGGGGGCCGGCGTCCGCATCCACCAGCCAGATAGCGGAGGCGTCACAGGGTAGAATCTGCTCCAACTCCTGCAGGATGATATCCATCAACTTGTCGAGGGCAATATTGGAAGAGAGCAAACCGGCGACTTCACGCAGGCTGTCCGCTGCCTGGCGGCGCCATCTTTCCGAGTTGTAAAGAATGGAATTACGGATGGCAATGCCGATGTTATCCGCCAACGTTTCGAACAATTGCTTATCCGACAGGTCGAATTGCTGCGCCTGGTCACTCTGGATATCCAGAATACCCAGAATATCACTGCCAAATTGCAGCGGCACTGCCATCTCGGAAGCTGTTTCGGACGGGTATATTGTAGATGGTCGATAATGCGGCTCTTCGCTTACATTGTTCGCCAGCAGGGTGACACCATTCCGGGCGACCCAGGGGATGATCCCATTCGGGTCGCTCAGATCATACTGCAAACCAATGTTTTCCAAAATGTCGGCACGTTCGCCCGCCCCGGCTCGAAAGACCAGCTGATTATTCTCGGACTGGAACAGGAAGAGATGTACGAACGGATAGCCAAAGCGGTCATGGATCAGATTGACGATTTGTTTGAGCAACGTATCAAAATCGAGGATCGACGACAACGCATTGCTGACTTCCGAGACGATTGCAAGCTGCTCGGCGCGCCGGTTAACCGCACTGTACAGGCGGGTACCTTCGACCGCCAGCGCGATATTATCCGCCAGCGAGCGCAGCACCCGCATATCCATTTCATGGAATGAGTAAATATGCTCACTCTGGATATCCAGCACACCCAGAACCCGATCTTCCACCTTCAAAGGAAATGCGACCTCTGAATGGGTATGCGGCAAGCCGGCGTTGGACACATAGATCTTGTCGCGGGCGACATCGTTCACCAACCGTTCCACGCCTTCGCTGGCGGTCAAACCTATGATGCCCTTTCCATATTGAGCGCTCAACAGAGTTTTGGGATCCACACCTTCTTCAAACGGTCCCGCGCTTGCCCGGAACACCAGGTGCTGTGAAGCCGGTTTCACCGTAAATATGGTCACCGCATAATAGTGGAATGTATCGCGAATCAGTTGGGTAACTTTTTGGCACAATTCATCCAGATCGAGCAGGTTGGCAATCTGCTGGCTGACCGTGCGTACCAGGGCAAGCTGCTCCAGCCGCCAGTTTTTGATGATCGTCTGATGGGATATCTGCAATGCCACAGCAGTATTGGCTGAAAGACCATCGAAAAATTCGACTTCGGCAAAACTTAACGGCTGGCTGTCAGTACGCAGCACCTGGATCGCCCCCAGCAGAAAATCCTGCACCACCAGAGGAAATGCCACCACGTAGGGCAAATCGCTTCCTTTATACTGTTTTGGGTGTCCACCCTTGCCGATGATGCAAATTTCCTTATCCTCAACCGCTTTTTGCATCAATGGCGATGGCGGTAACGGAGGAAAAAGGGACACATTATGAGAACCCGGGATGCGGGAAACACCCTCGGTGAACCAGATATCTGCCTCATACGAACCGAGATCATGAATATACTGATTGATGAAATCAGCCTGACCTTTGATGGTCGTCTGTTTCATCAATTGTTCCCCCATATCCAGGAACTTTTTCCAATCTGATTGGGAGTGCTGTTCTGCGATAATACTAGTCTCTTTCAAGGTTAACTTTCCTTACGCTTAACCATTGTCAAGAGCGTGCCCTGCCCTTCGCATGGATCAAAATACACTTCGTCCATCAGCTTACGCATAAAATACAAGCCCAAACCACGGGGCTTTCGTGCTGTAAGTGGAGTATTGAGGTCGGGGGTCGGAATCCGGTCAGGGTTGAAGTAACACCCCGTGTCCCGCAGGAGGATTTTCACTCCGTCAGGCAGTACCTGGCAGATACATTCGATTTCACCCTGATTTGAGCCGCCATAGGAATGTTCGATGATGTTGGTGCAAGCCTCATCGATTGCGACTTCTACATCATAGACCGCTTTTTCTGACAGCCCGGCTTCACGAGCACAAAGAACCACCTGGCGGGTAATTTTTTCCAGGTTATCCAATGTTGCAGCATAAACTGTCATTTTTTCTCAAGAGGCTAAAAAGTCCCCACCGCTTCGGTCAAATCATTGGAAATACTGAAGAACGGGACCAACCCGGCCAGGTCGAGGGTGGAGAGAATACGTTCGGGCACATTCACCAGGATTACTTCTCCGCGATTGTAACGCTTGCAGTTCTTCTGCGCGTTCACCAAAACCCAAATACCTGCAGAAGACAAAAATTCAAGAGCGGTGCAATCAAGTACGACTTTGTATCGTCCTTCACCGGTAATTTCATTTAGTGCATCGCCCAATAACGGAGCCGTGGCGCTATCCACTCTGCCTGAAACCTTGACCATATCACAATGTTTGAACTGTTTTTTCGCAATTTCCATATCGTTTGGTACCTTCTTTCTGCAGAGGCTGGATACTACCTGAAAATTATAACATGACATACATAAATCAAGCGAAAAGCTGATTTATATCAGAGCAATCGCTCTAAATTTATTTCTAAAAAGCAACAATTTCCGCACCTTTAACCCCACCCCGGGGGGCGGAATTAGAAAATATTGTGCCCATAGGGCACAATATCTCTACAAAGCAACTTTTTTCTCCCCTTCCCGATGCGGAAAGTCGGGGGATAGGCTAAAACTATTGTAAATCCCCCCCAAAAAATAAGATGCAATCGCCCTGATTTCGATATCCGTTTTTCGCCTGATAAAAACTGTTCGCCTTTTTATTTAGAACATCAGCGCATTTACCTGGTCAATGGCTTCACGCGGGGGGCGCAATTCCTTTTCGGTCAGCCGGTTCAAAGGCGTGTCGGGGAGATTGTAAAGATCAAACAGGGTCGGACGTTCGGGGTCAACATACAACAAGCCGGTTACCAGCCAATTCTGATGATGTCCCTCCTCCAAAATACGCAAAGCCTGCCAGCGGTCGGTGGGGTCGTAATCCTGTTCCAACTTCTTCAACAGGATCATGGACCCGTCGTGCATGGTCACTTCGCGGACAGTGCCCTCTTCGAAGTCTTCCACCATGATCTCATCGCGCGGCGGGATGTAGGAGATCTCATGCAACGGAGCTTCCCGATCCTTGCCCCAGGTATACGAGTGCAATGTGCCTTCCTGGTTATTGAAGGTGACGCACGGGCTGATGATGTCGATCACCGCCGTTCCGTGGTGGCTGATGGCTGCCTTGATCAATTCCTTCACCTGGCGTGGATCACCGGCAAAAGAGCGCGCCACAAATGAGGCATTTGAGATCAGCGCTTCCATGGCGATATCCACCGGTAAATACTGATTGGTGCCATATTTCTTCAAAGACAGACCTTTCTCGGCCGTAGCCGAGAACTGTCCCTTGGTCAAACCATACACACCGTTGTTTTCCACAATATAAACAATGGGGAAATTACGGCGGGTCATGTGCTTGAACTGCCCCAACCCGATGCTGGCAGTATCTCCGTCACCACTCAAGCCAATGGCTTCCAGTGACATATCGGCGAACATGGCACCCTGCGCCAGCGAGGGCATACGTCCATGCAATCCGTTGAAACCAAAAGACCGGCTCAAAAAATAAAATGGGCTTTTACTGGAGCAGCCAATACCGCTGAACTTGATCACCTTTTCAGGCTTCATGCCCATCTCATAACAGGCGGCAATGATCTGGCTGGCAATGGAGTTGTGCCCGCACCCCTGGCATAATGTGGATTGCGCGCCGCGGTAATCAGCGCGGCTAAGTCCGATGCTGTTTGTGGCAGCAGGAGCTTGTGTCATGATTTCACCTCCCGGGTGGAGATTTGCGTGGAAATCCATCTGGCGGAAAGCGGCAATCCATCCATTTTTGCCAGCTTGATAATCCTGCCGGCAAACTGCGGGTATTCCACCTGCAGGATCTGGGCAAGCTGTCCATCCCTGTTCATCTCCGCCACATAAACATGTTCATGTTTCTCAATAAAGTCATTCACCTGTTCACTGAATGGAATGGCTCGAACACGCAGATAATCGACCGCAACCCCCTGCTTCGCCAGGATATGAGTGGCTTCCTCCACGGCAGGGTCGGCAGAACCATATGAGATGATCCCGATCTTTGCATGACAATCCTGCAAAACCGGTCCCGGCAGAATGGACTTTGCCGTTTCGAATTTTCGTTTCAATCTTTCCATGATGTTTTCCCAGACATCCGGCTCTTCACTATATTGAGCATATTCATCATGTCCGGTTCCACGGGCAAAATAGGCTGCATGCGGGTGCAAGTTCCCCGGAACAGTGCGATAAGGAATGCCGTCACCATCCACATCCTTGTACCTGCCCCAGGTGTCCTTAATTTTTTCCAGGTCTTCCTCCCACAGGATCTTACCGCGATCCATGGGCTTGTCGGGATATTCGAATTTGCGGGTCATCCACTGGTTCATGCCGAGGTCAAGATCGCTCATCACCAAAACCGGTGTTTGCAGCCGCTCGGCAATGTCGAATGCCTTCCAGCCATATTCGAAACATTCCTGTACCGTACCGGGTATCAGCATTACATATTGGGTATCGCCATGGCTCAAATAATTACCCATGGTCATATCCCCTTGAGCCGTGCGGGTCGGCAGCCCCGTGCTGGGTCCCACTCTCTGGACATCCCACACCACTACTGGTACTTCGGCGTAATAAGCCAGACCCAGATATTCGGACATCAAGCTCAGCCCCGGTCCGGAGGTGGCAGTCATGGCACGCAATCCGGCAAACCCGGCACCGATTGCCATACCGATGGCAGACAGTTCATCTTCCGCCTGGATGACCGCATAGGTCTGTTTGCCCGTTTCAGGATCAATCCTGAATTGGGGCAGATATTCATTCAAGGCTTCGGGGAGTGTGGAGGCGGGGGTGATCGGGTACCAGGCGGAGAATTGTATGCCGCCGAAGACGGAACCTAACGCACCGGCGGTGTTCCCATCCGCCATGATATAGCCATCCAGCGGTTTCATCGGTTCGATATGGAAATGGTCTTCCTTCTTCAGGTTTTCCCCAGCCCAGGCTGCCGCAGCTTTGACCACATCGAAATTGGAGTCGATTGCCTTTTTCTTTCCCTTAAAGTGAAAGTCGAGCGCATCGTAGATTTTATCCAGTTCGATGCCGAGTATCTGCGCCACGACACCCACATAGACCATGTTGGCGATGTAATCGCGCAGGGCCGGGGGAATATCCGCTTCACGGGCGATCTTTTTGACCGGCATGGGATACACATAAATGTCATCCCGATTGATGGGCGTTTTAATGTCATCCGCGTAGAATAAAACACCACCCGGGCAGAGATAGTCAATATCTTTGGCAAACGAAACCGGGTTAATGGCAACCAGAATATCGTCGTCCTCGATCCGCCCGATGTACCCGTCTTTGGATACGCGGATACTGTACCAGGTGGGCAGCCCCTGGATGTTGGATGGGAAGCGATTTTTTCCTGAAACGGGTATTCCCATCTTGAACAGCGCACGCATAATCGTCATATTTGCAGTTTGACTGCCTGATCCATTGACAGTGGCGAAAGTGATACAGAAATCATTGAACCGATCAGGAATTTGAGGGATGGAACCAGATTGTGGCATGATTCACTCCGATATGATCTTCTGGGATTATTCGAACCGATGGCGTTTGTCTTTCAACGTACGCTGTGAGAGTAATTCCATATGCTCCAGGAAGTTTCGATACCCCAGGTCGAGGTCGCCCGAGGCAATGGAATCAACCATCTTTTGATGAAACAACCAAACCTGCTCCAGATATGACAGGTCCAGAAATACTGCCAACCCGATCTCTTCATACATCATCCAGTAAGCCTCGAGCACCCCGGTGACAAAGGGGTTGTTCAGCCTTCGGTACATGGATAAATGCAGTTCCTTGTGCTCTTCGTGCGGGATTTGCGGCGGTTTACGGTGAAGTTTGTCCGTTGCCATTTGCACAAGGCGCTTCAATTTTTGGATATCCTCTTCGGTCAGCAAACTGACAGCCTGGCGCCAGTAGGCAGCTTCTACGTGTTTGCGGAAATCAGCATAGCGGGAAAAATTCTCTTCATCACAAGCAATGCTATACGAGAGACTGTTAGCAGCGGCATGCACAAACGTGAAAGGAAGCCGCTGTATTCCCGTGCGCGGGTGCACTTCGATGATGCCCATCGTCCGGGCAACTTCCATTTGTTCACGCAGGCTGGCAATGGAGATACCCAGCATGCTGCTCAATTCCGTCAGCGGAGGAATACGCACCACGCCCTGCTGTGGAAGAGACGCCAGGTAGCGCATAAATGGAGACAATGTATGATTGTTGGATGTGGAATTTTTCATGGCCAATTAAATATGATTAATCGGATTATTTAGCTGATTCCAGTATAGCATGTTCCACTATATGGGTCAAGCGGAAATGCAACACAAATGACATTCGCCTGTAATTTATATGAAAAAAGTGATTAATCCGATTATCGCTTGATCAAGCGTTTAAACTGATCCTCGAACCTGGGATCCTCCAGCGTACTATCCAGTGTCCGCCGCTTCAGTTCCCTAGCTTCGAGTTCTGCCGGGTCGCCGATCTGGCTGCCGTGTTTCTTGAGCGCATCCAAACGCAGTTGCCAGTACGGGGTGACATCCAGAACCATATTCGCTTCAACAGGTGAAGACAGCCAGACCTCTTCCGGGGTATGCGGCTGCAACCCTTCCTGCTGGATCAGTTCCGGGAAGTAATAGACATTCCCTGCCGCTGGAAAAACCGCCCGCAGAGCAATCTCACCGGCAGCGCGGTGATCCGGGTGATTGATGTAGATTCCCCGCAGATAATAATTCAACGGATCGCAGGAGACCACAATATCCGGGCGAACCTGCCGGATGATGCACACCACCTGCCGCTGGATATTCTCGTGAAAAGCCAGTGACCCATCCCGCTCCTGTAAAAAGGTCACCTTATCCACACCCAACACTCTGGCAGCCGCACGTTGCTCCTGCATCCTGATATCCATCAGCTTTTCAGGTGAAATGGAAAGGTCGCTGCCTCCCTTATCCCCGCGGGTGAGCAGGCAATACTCCACCTGATGCCCCGCCTGCACCCAGCGGGCTATACTGCCACCAAAGAAAAATTCTGGATCATCGGGATGAGCCAGAATTACCAGGATTTTTTTCGGAGTCAACCAGCCTTCGGGCTGCAAAACCGTGAACGTCATTCTTCTTCAGCTTTCGGGGAATTCTTTGCCCCAGAACCACCTTGCCGGGCTTGCTGGCCGGCATCCTGGATCAGCTGAACCTCATCCTTGCCAAGTTCGCGCACCCCCATGTTGGGGATGTCCACGATGACCCGCTGGCGCAGGGGGATGACATCCAGCACTTTCCCTTCGCCATGTGGAGTCATCACCCGTTTGTTCTTTTTCGGCATGCCCGCGCGCAGTTCGCAATAGTGTTCATATTCATAGATCAAACAGCAGCGCAGCCTGCCGCACATACCGGTGATCTCCGCCGGGGTGAGCGAGATACCCTGGTCTTTTGCCATACGAATGGAAATGGAACTGAATTCGGTCAGAAAACCGGAACAGCAGCGCTTTTCCATGCCGCAGGCACCCATGCCGCACATTAACTTGGCGACATCGCGAGGACCGATCTGACGCAATTCCACCTGAGCCGGCGAGAATTGTTTCTGTAAATCTGAACGCAATCCCTTGAGTTCGATCTTTTCTTCGGCTTCCGAACTGAACTGGATGATGAGACGCGTTCCATCAAAGCTGTATTCCGCAGAAACGACCTTGATACCGTGCAGGCGCATTTCACCCGCCCGTTGTTGGGCTTTTATCAACACCTCGGCTTCCTTCGCCTGCCAGCTTTGCCGCATTACCAGATCACGTGGGGTGGCACGTCTGTCCACCTGTTTCCAGGCACCATCGGGAGAGGGAGCCGGATTTTCAACAAGTTCGACCACCTGCCCGAGTTGCATTCCCCGGGCAGTCTCAACAATTACATACTCGCCGGATTGCAGATCCGGCACTTTTGTCGCGTCGAAATGATAAGTTTTTCCTACAGGATTAAACCTGATACTAACAATAATGGGTTCCATAACAAAGAATTATAACATGTGCCTGCGATCATCCTGCCTGGATGGTCGTAACGCTTACCTGTGCAGCTACCCGTTCACTGATGGCGGTCAGCGCTTTGGCGGCAGATGAATCCGGCAAAACAGAGACGATCGGCTCACCTCGATCTCCGCCCTCACGAACAGCCGGCAGCATGGGAATCTTCCCCAGGAAGGGTACTTCCGCCTCACGAGCCAGCAACTCGCCGCCGCCGGAACCGAATACTTCCATGATCTTGCCATCCGGCAGTTCCAGGAAGCTCATATTTTCGATCACACCCAACACCGGAACCTGTAACGCCCGGTACATTTCCACCGCACGGGCAGCATCTTCCACGGAAACATTTTGCGGAAGAGTAACGATCACCCCGCCGGACAGCGGAATGGTCTGTGCCAGACTGATCTGCGCATCGCCGGTTCCCGGGGGAAGATCCACAATGAGGTAATCGAGTTCACCCCATTCGACATCGCGCAGGAACTGTCCGATTGCAGAATGAAGCATGGGACCGCGCCAGATCATCGGCTGCCCTTTGCGGACCAAAAACCCGATGGACATCATCTTCACCCCGTATGCTTCCGCCGGGATCATCTTCTTTTCCTTCGGTGCAGGCAGATGATCGACCCCCATCATGGTGGGGATATTCGGTCCATAGATGTCTGCATCCAGCAAACCGACCCTGGCACCTTTTTTTGCCAGAGCTACCGCAAGATTGACTGCAACCGTGCTCTTGCCAACTCCCCCCTTGCCGGAGCCCACCGCGATTGCAGTTTTGATGGGGAGTTCGAGTTTGGTCTTGATGCGTGCGTCACTGGGCACATTGGAAGTAAATGCAATCTGGGCTTCCTTAACACCCGGGACCGCCATCACCGCCGCTCTGGCTTCATTTTCGATCCGTGATCGCAGCGGACAGGCGGGCGTCGTCAGGTTGATTTTAAAGCTGACCACATTCCCTTTGATTTCAATATCCTTGATCATGTTCAAAGAAACCAGGTCTTTATGCAGCTCCGGCTCCTGAACATGAGATAATGCTTCCAGGATTTGTTCCTGGGTGATGGATGATTTGGTCATAAATACCTCTATCTTTGCGCGGTCATCTATTTCGCGATAAATAATTCCGCGTTTCTGTCAGCGCATCTTCATATTGTTGCTGCAATTCGTGATCATCACCACGGTAGCGCTTGATCGTTTGCCGGGCGCACTGGGTACATCCCTTCATGGCACGAAACGAATCGGCATTGCACGATACACATCCACCCAGTTTTACCATCATTAAAACAAATGCGATATGGTCACGTGAAGTGTCTCCCGCCTGTAGAACCCGGTCGATCAGTTCATCCCACGCGCTGCCATGCATGCCGCGCAGTGAGGGAATTACCCGCGATGGGAACAGGATTTCAGTGTCGTCATTATACATGCAAGATTATCCCTCTATTGGGTGGCAGCCTGTTTTGCAGCGGCTTTGGCAGCCTTGGCTTCTTCTTCCACCCGATAGTTCGTCGGGCGGATCTGGGCATAATATTCCACCGGCTTTGCCAGTTTATTCAAATCATAAATATGATGCGCCAGCCGGTCGTAGGAAGCGATTTCGTAATCATGATCCATGCGGATGGCATCGAACGGACAGTACTCCGCGCAGAAACCGCAATTCATGCAAATATCCACATCGATGAAGAATTCCGCCGGTGTGGGGATCGGCTTGCCGGTATCCGGATCCACCGAACGGGTAATCCAGATGCACTGCGGCGGACAAGCCTTGGCACAGATACCGCAGCTGGTGCAGCGCATTTTCCGCGAGCCATCCTCTTTGGTTTCGTAAACCAGGAACGGAATGTAGCGGAACTCTTCCGGCACCGGGTACTTTTCTTCGGGGTACTGGATCGAAAACACACCGGTCACTTCGGCACTGCTGCGGTAGGCAATCCCTTCGGCAGTGTGATAGCGCTTCTTGCCTTTGCGAAAATCATCCAGATAGCTCTCCACGAAATGTTTGAACGTTACCGTCAATCCCTTCAAGATGCTTAATCCATACATAGCAACGCTCCTTTAGCGATCCACTTCGCCGAGAACAATATCAATGGAACCCAGGATGCAAACCACATCTGCCACCTTGTTTCCGATGCACATCCCTGCCAGGCTGGTGAGGTTGATGAATGTTGGAGCGCGAACATGATAGCGCTCCGGGTTGGGTTTACCGTTGGAAACAACGTAGTAGCCCAGTTCCCCTTTCGGACTTTCGACCCGACCGTATGCCTCGCCAGCCGGAACGCGCACCTGGTAGGCCGGCTTGCCGGTCATCACAGGTCCTTCAGGGATATCATGCAGCGCCTGTTCCAGAATACGGATGCTCTGGCGGATCTCATCCAGCCGCAGCATGTAGCGGTCAAAGATGTCACCATGGTAACGAACGCATACATCGAAATCAAAACGATCATAGATCGAGTACGGATCAGCTCTGCGCAGATCGAAGGGAATGCCGGAAGCACGCAGCAAAGGACCGGTGGCACTGTTGGCAACCGCATCTTCGGCGCTGAGAATACCCACCCCTTCGGTACGGACGCGAATAATCTCGTTATCGGTCAGATATTTATCCAACTCGTCGATCTTGCCCGGCAGGCGTGCAACCAACTCCTTGATCTTCGTCATCGATTCCGGCTGAATGTCGCGGACGACACCCCCAAAGCGGAAGTAATTGCACATCATCCGCGAGCCGGATACGGCTTCGAAAATATCCAAGATCAATTCACGTTCCACAAAGGCATAGAGCACGGGCGTGAAGAATGCGCCCAGGTCATTGAGCAGAAAGCCAATTGCAATCAGGTGGTTGTTGATGCGGGTCAATTCCGCCATGATGACGCGGATGTACTCGGCGCGCTCCGGTGGCGTGATGCCCATCAGTTTTTCCACCGCCAGTGCATACCCGAAATTATTGGACATCGAACAAATGTAATCGAGCCGGTCAGTGAAAGGCATGATCTGCAGGAAGGTGTTGCGTTCACCAATCTTCTCATGGTTGCGGTGCAAATAGCCCATTACAGGCTTCAAATCCACGATCGTTTCGCCATCCATCACCGCCACCATGCGGAACACACCGTGGGTGGAAGGGTGTTGGGGCCCCAAATTGACGATGATCTTGTCGGTCTTCAGCGATTCCTCATCCCGAGGAAAGTGCTTTTTCAGCGAATCGTACAGGGCGCGATCGTTGTCGGCTTCCCACTGGTCGGGGTCAAATCCCGCCGGATATTGCAGGTTATCCTTGAACGGATTGCTGTCCTCGATCCGTTCAGCCTTGCCTTCCGGCCAGCGGGATTTATAAGGCTTTACCTCTTCTTCGTAGAAAGGTTCCTTCCAATCTTTGCGCAACGGGTGACCGTTAAAACCCTCCCAGGTGAGAATGCGGCGCAGGTCAGGATGCCCCGGGAAGTTCACCCCCATCAGGTCGTACACCTCGCGTTCCTGCAGTTCGGCACCCCGGAACAGGGGCACAAGTGACGGGACGGTGGGGTTTTCCCTACCCAGCGGCACCTTGATTTCAATCGGTTCGCCGCCGCTCAGTTTACGGAAGTGATACACCACATCCATGCGGTCGTCCGGGTAACCATCCAGCGCCGTAACCGAGGTCAGCGTGTCAAAACCGTACTTCTCCTTAAGCTCACCTGCCACATTCAGCAGGATGTCGGCAGAAATTAAATAGCCTTCAAATCCGGGGCGGGGATCTTTTTCTCCGCGGGTTTGCAGGTATTCTTGGGCAGGTGTCAATACTTTGGGTTCAATTGCAGGAGCTTCTGTCATCTCTGCCTCCTAAGCCTGTTCGCCGGATTGTGAACCGGCTTCCGCCAGTTTTGCTTCAGCTTCTGCATCCGCCTGCCGTTGGAGGACGGTCTTGATCAATTCCATCTGTTCGGGGTTGATCAGATCGGGTCCAAGCACCGGAATGGGAACCGGCACAGATTCACCCTTTTGATACCAGGAAGCATTTTTCAAACGTTGAGTGTCGATCTTCTTTTGCAGCGTGATCAAGCCGTTCAGCAGGGCTTGCGGAGTGGGCGGACAACCCGGAATATACACATCCACCGGGATGAAACGATCCACGCCGGGGATCACCGAGTAACCTTCCTTGAAAGGCCCACCGCCCGATGCACAGGCGCCCATCGCCACCACATAACGCGGTTCGGCGATCTGGTTGTACAGGCGGACAATCTGCGGGATCATTTTTTTAGTCACCGTACCGGAGACGAGCATAAAATCTGCCTGCCGCGGGCTAGGCCGCATGACTTCCATGCCGAAACGTGAAAAATCATAACGGCTGGCCGCCGTGCAGATCATTTCGATGGCACAGCAAGCAAGTCCAAACATCATCGGCCACAGGGAATTGCGCCGGCTCCAGTTATAGATGCGGTCGATGGTGGTGATGGCAACATGACTTTGCAAATCAGGGGGAATTTCAACACCAGGAGAATTCAAGCCTTCATTCATGCGGATACACTCCACGGGAAAAGATACATCCGACCGGATGCATAAATATTGTAGCAGACCCACCCGGTGTGTCAACCACTATTAACGTAAATGGATTTTTGCGTTATTATGGAATATATGTCCGCTTCCACCGTTGATGCCATCTTGAAATTATTGGATACTCACGGGCAGGCAACCGCCGCAGAGATCGCAGAGGCGCTGCACCTCAGCCGCGCGGATATCCGCTATCACCTGCAGGAAATGCTCACCAGCGACACTGTGGAAGTAGTCGAGATCCGTCAACCTGTCTCCCGCGGGCGTCCGGCGCGGGTGTTTCGCCTCCCATCCGCAAATGATCCACGGGCAATTCATGCCCTGTTCGCCGCCTTCCTGCATCAGCTGCAAAGCCTGCCGGAGGACAAACGAGATTCAGCCCTCACCGATCTCACAGAAAGGGCGTTCCAACTCGAACAGAACCGCCAACCTTCCCTGGCTCTGCGCGTGGTAAGGTTGTTGAACATTATGAATACACTCGGTTACAAGACCGGCTGGGAGATCCATTCCGGCTGCACCCAGATCAGCTTCCACGCCTGCCCATTTTGCAAAAGCGCAGCAACCTTTGCCAGCCTGTGCCGTATGGATCAACTGGCTCTGGATGCGGTCGCCGGTTCTCCGGTGGGAGTAAAATCGCTGATCGCAAATGGCAGTGCCACCTGCGTGTTCGAAATAAAAAGTTGATCCCGGGTATTTGGTAGGGTGACCAAATTCCGTTATACTATCCAAAACGCATTCAGGGGAAATATCATGGTAAACATTCCCTTCCAATATCATCCTGACATCCTGCAGCGCTACCCGTATCTTTCCGGCGTGGCCATACTGGGCGGGAATATCAACAACAGTCCGTCTTCACCCGAACTGCTGCGCATCTATCAGTTGGAACAGGCGAAAGTAAAAACAGACCTGGGCAATCGACCACTGTCAGAAATACCCTCGCTGGCAGGCTGGCGCAGCGCATTCCGCTCCTTCGGTGTGGATCCGACCCAATATCGCAGCGCCGCTGAAGCGCTGCTGCGCCGCTTGACAAAGAAAGGGGACATCCCTTCCATCAACGCAATAGTGGATTGCTGCAACCTGGTCAGCATCCGCTATGCCCTGCCGGTGGCTGCCATCGATTTGAAACAGGTGACGGGCATGGTAACCGTATGCCTGGCAAACGGCAGTGAACATTTCAATCCGCTGGGGGAAGATGCACCCGGACCACCCGAACCGGGCGAGGTGATCTTTATCGATGTACAGTCGTTGGTACTTGCCCGCAGATGGTGCTGGCGGCAGAGCGTGGAAAGCGCCGCCGGTTTGGACGCCACCCGGTTATTAATCACCATCGAAGCTCAGGACTCTGCGTCCGGCAGCCTCATAGAGCAAGCGGCAGATGAATTACGCTTTTTACTGGGTTCTCATGTCGGGGGAGATTACCTGGCATCCAGAATCCAATAACCACTTGCGACAAGGTGAGACAACCCTATCCAGGCGAAGCAGGTAGAATAAGATTCATGCCTTACCACGCATTATCCACCGCCAAAATTGCCAAAACTATTGGCTGCCATCCCAACACGGTGAGAATGTATGAACAATGGGGATTGCTACCTCCGGTTCCAAGATCACCCAAAGGGTATCGCTTATATACCCAGGCGCACGTAGACCAGATGCGCCTGGCATGGCTGGCACTGCATAGCACCTATCCCGGCAAGGTCATCCGACGTTCCCTCTCCAGCCTGGTGAGAACCGCCGCGAGCGGCGATCTCGCCGAGGCGTTGCAAATGGCTTACCGCAACCTGATACTGGTACGCACTGAACTGGCACAGGCGGAAGCAGCGGCGGATCTGGTGATCCATTGGGCACAGGGACTGCCTGTCGAAGATACCTCATCGACGTATCAAATTGGTGAGACCGCCAAAAAGCTGAATGTCACCCGTGATATGCTGCGCAACTGGGAAAGGGATAACCTCCTGCAAGTTCCCCGCGATCCGCACTCCCGTTACCGCAGGTATGGGCAGACAGAGATCGCGCGGTTGCGCATCATTCGCATGCTGCGCACTTCGGGGTACAGCACCATGTCTATTCTGCGTATGCTGCTGCAAATGGATGCCGGCATTCGAGCGGATATCCGCAACACGTTGGATACACCACGGGAAGAGGATGACATCGGTTATGCAGCCGATCGTTGGTTGTCGACCCTGCACGAGCAGGAGAAAATCGCCCGGCAGATTATCGATCTCCTTCACGAACGAATGCGCTAACTCTACATTTGCATACCACTGTTCCACCGGCAGCGCCACCACCGGCTTGCGATTGACCTGTATTCCCCGCTTCAACCCACATGATCCTCATAACCCTACATTTACCCACCAGGGTTGTAGAATGGCTTTAATCAAGTATATGAAATCCAAGGGAAAAAAGAATGATGAGCCAGACTGTAATCCAGGCGGAATTATTGACAAAAACTTACCGTGTACCAATAAGGGCATCCGGGCTGAAAGCCGCTGTTCGCCACCTCACCCATCCGGAGTTTTCGGAAGTACATGCGGTGAAGGATGTATCTTTCCGGATAGATCGCGGCGAGGTGATCGGTTTGATCGGACCCAACGGAGCCGGAAAGACCACCATCCTGAAAATGTTGGGCGGATTGCTATACCCCACCCACGGAACCATTCGGGTTGCCGGACATATCCCCTGGCAGAGAAAGCCAGAATTTCTGCGCAACATCAGCATGGTATTGGGGAACAAGAGCCAGATGATCTGGGATATTCCAGCACTGGACACCCTGCGGGTATTGGGTGAAATTTACCATATTCCTCCCGCCCGTTACCGGCAGCAGATCGATATGCTGGTTGAATTGTTGGATATGACCGACCTGTTGACCAGACCGGTGCGCAATCTTTCGCTGGGCGAACGGATGAAGTGCGAACTGGCGGCCGGACTGCTGCACCAGCCGCAGATCCTCTTTCTGGATGAACCCACTCTCGGACTGGATTTTTCCACTCAGAGCCGCTTACGTAATTTTATTATGGAATACAACCGGCTTACCCGGTCAACAGTGATCCTCACCAGCCATTACCTGGGAGATATCACTGCACTCTGCCAGCGGGTACTCTTACTGCATGAAGGCAGCATTCTATACGACGGGCAGTTGAGTAAACTTTCCACCCGACTGGCACCTTACAAGTTGCTGCGTATCACACTTTCTTCGCTCACATGGAATGCTGCCGAAGAAAAGCTGCCTGCCGGTGCGGAAATCCTGGAACAGCAGGAAAACGTCCTCTCGATCCGCATACCACGGGCTGGAGCTGCTGAATTGACTGCGGAAATGCTGCACAGGTTTCCGGTAGCGGATATTTCGGTCGAAGACCCGCCACTGGAGGCGGTGATCGATAAAGTGTACCAGGCGGGGGAAACATGGAAGGAGTGAATTTTCGCGGCGGCTTCGCCCTGATGCGTGCCACCTGGCTCAGTTGGATGCAATACCGCAGTTTTTTCTTTATTCTCGCCTTTGGTTGGATGATCCCGCCCCTGGCGGCAATGTTCGCCTGGCTGGCGGCCACAGACCAGGGTAGTCTACCAAGCTTTACCCGTGGCAGTTTCATCGGATATTATCTGGTGTTGATCCTGGTACACCAGATTACCTATGCACAGGCGAATTGGACATTGGGTGATGTCATTCGCGAAGGGAATTTGAACTTCTGGCTGACCCGTCCTCTGGCCGGGTTTTGGAATGTGCTTGCAGGTGAGATGGCAGGCAAAGCCGTCTACCTGCTCTTTGTCATCCCGGTTATCTTTCTGCTGGCGATCATCTTCAAACCGGAAATCCAAACCAGCAGTTTGCAGATCTGTCTTTTCCTGATTGCCACCAGTCTGGCATGGGCGCTGCGTTTTATGTGGGGATTTTGGCTGGCATCACTGGCGTTCTGGACCAGTCGCGCTGATGGTCTGCTGGCATTGCAGGATGGATTGGTATTCTTGCTCTCCGGCATGGTGGCGCCGCTGGCACTTCTGCCGGATAGGTTGCAACACATTGCCCGCATTCTGCCCTTCCATGCCATGATCGGTGCGCCCGTGGATATTCTGATTGGGTCCACTCCGCTGAATCAGGTTGGTGCATCTCTGTTAATCCAAATCATCTGGGTCCTGATTGCCGGCATCCTGTGCAGGGTCGCCTGGCATAACGGGCTGCGCAGATACTCCGCTTTGGGAGGTTAGATGAGACCGTTGCATCTGGTCGGCAGCTTTGCCCGTGCTTCACTGCAAAAGGATCTGGCATACCGTGCCAATTTCTGGATCAGTCTGCTGCATTCCGTAATCAACCTGGGGGTAGGGATATTCAGCCTGCAAATCCTCTTTCACCAGACCGAAACGATCAGGGGATGGAATCAGGCACAGGCACTTTCTCTGTTGGGGGTATACCTGATCATCTCCGCATTGCGCGGATTGTTTATTGGACCCAGCCTGGATGCGCTGGCAGGCATCGGGCAGGAAATCTGGAGCGGAAATTTCGACTTCAGCCTGCTCAAACCCGTACCGGTGCAGTTTTTGGTCAGCATCCGCTTCTGGAATTTCTATGCACTGCTCGACCTATTATTTGGCATGGGAGTGCTTGCCTTTGCCATTCACCAGGCAAACCATATCATCGTCATCAATCTGCTGCTCTTCTTACCCGCATTGATCAGCGCAGTGGTCATCCTGTATTCGCTGCTTCTGGCTTTCACTGCACTTACTTTCTGGAGTCCGGGATTTCTCTTCACCTGGGTATTCGATTCATTGTTTCAACTGGCGCGCTACCCGGTGACCATTTACCCCGCCTGGCTGCGCATGATCCTCACCTGGGTCGTTCCGGTGGGAGTAATGACCACCATCCCGGTACAGACGCTGCACGGCAAGATTCCGGCAGGAATGCTCGGCTGGATCATTCTGGTTGCCGGAAGTTTGCTGACTGCATCTTCGTGGTTCTTTCATTGTGCAGTAAAAAGGTATTCATCTGCTTCCAGTTAACCGGTATAAAAATCCCCGCGCCTGCGCAGCTAGGGCATAAAGCGCAGGGGGTTCTTAATCAGCAATCAACCGCAGGTTCTTCCTGCGCCAGGATCATATCGGCAACATGTATAGCGGAATCGACGGCTTGATGCGTTCCCAATCCAAAACCGCCGGCATCGTTTCCCGTGTAGTAAAGCCCGCGGATGGGGGAACGCGGACTTGGCCGCTGATCCCCTGCCTGCCCGACGGAATTGGCAATGCCATAGGATTCTCCCCCCCAATCGGGCGCCTGAAGATCCGTACCAACTGCTGCTGATTGCCCCGGTGTCATCAATTCGCGTTGCTCTATATGCTCGAACAGCTCTGGCTGGATCTTGCGGATAATGCTTTCCACATAATCCAGGTACGGCTGGAAATCCTGGTCAGGGTTGGGATAACAGGACATCACCGCGTAGACCAATTGCTTGCCTGCGGGAGCCGTATTCGGATACAGCGAGGTGGTGCCAAAATAGACGTAATTGTGCTTCGGCTTGCTCTTCCCTTCCGACATCGCTTTAAATTCATCATACGTTTGCAGACAGCCTTCGGGGAAATAAGTGATCATTGAGTTCTTCAGAACCGGTGCGTTTAAAATATAGCGGTAACCCACACAAGCCAGATTCAATTCCAAGTTTTTGATCTTTTCAATATACTGCGCGTCGAAGTGTTTTTCTCCAACCAATTTGAGTACCGTCTGGCGAATTCCTGCTGAGCTGACCACCACAGGTGCGTTGAAATGCCGCCCATCCTCCAGGCTAATACTCTTTACCCGCCCGGACTCGATATCGATGGATTTGACCCGGCTGTTGTACAACACTGTCCCGCCACATTCTTCAACCGTTTTCGCAAATACCTCGAAGACTCTGCCAATACCATATTCATAATATCGTCCGGCACCATATCGCGTGGTCTGCTGGGTAAAACGAACAAAATCAGATGCGGCGACCTTGTCACAAGTCATCTCGAAGGCGCCTTCGCATACGGTTCCCAGAAAAAAACTTCGGAATAAGCTGGGGAGTGCACCATAACCATCCACGAAATCGCGGGCTGAAGTTAACGACAGTTTACGGATTTCCTCTTCCGGCATCTGGGCGATATCCTCGTATAACTTCTTGATACGGGCAAGACCCTTGAAGTCGGTGATCGGCACGCGCAGCATTTTCAACATTCCAAGTTGGCTTCCTCCCATGCTGCCACGCATCAAATGGCCCTGCATATCTTCAACATACATGGCATCGCTCAACCCCATATCCCGGATGCTGACCCGTTTTACTTCACCTTCCTTGCCAATGCGCTTTAATGCTGCTTCAAATTGTGAATTGTTTGCCGGAACACCGTTGATAGGGAAAAGCTCATAATGAAACCCCTGCGAATCATGGATTACCATCATTCGACCGCCGGCTGCCTTGTTTTTATCCACCAGCAGCACTTTTTTTCCTTCTTTTGCCAATAAAGCAGCCACACAACTCCCTCCGGGGCCAGCACCAATCACAATCACATCATATTCATCGACCATTGACATCATCCTTTCAGGTTGCTCCGTTGTGGTATCGTTATAAAGATTTTCTAATAGACATTCGTCGAATAAAGATATTATACTGAGCATCACGACGCAGCGGATAGACACCGTTACAGAATCTGTCGATCAGTGCCGGAAGGACTGGCTG